>NZ_CAXBDD010000078.1:0-17965 GCF_963974515.1 uncultured Sunxiuqinia sp.
AAAATTAAGATGACTTGTCATGGTGAAAAAGCCAGCTACGATCTGTCTTTTTTTAACGCTTTAAGGCAAAGAAGGGAAGACGCAAAAGGTGGAAGCCCGGGCTATGCTGCACGCCTGCGATTGGCGCCATTCCGGCGCGCGCTGGAATCAGTTGGCTGGTATTGCCATTTCCAGAACATCAGATTTTATCATGTCCAAATCGTGAGCTGTTAAGCATTAGCATAGTATGGCGATCCTCATTGGGCTTTCAACCTGTTCCATATGACCAGCGAAGCTCCGCTGTCATTTATTGTGGCACAATGACACCGAATTATCAAGCTGGCATACGGGCTCTGACTCCCGCTCTTCGCGATATGCACTAACGCTGCTAATCGGGGCTTGTAGTTCTACCGGAGAGAACGGCACGGTTAACATTGAATTCGTATGACAATGAAAATAGCATTTGTTTTAATGGCACTGTCGAAATATATTTACCGGAAAAACTCACCCAACATTGATGATCATTTTGAAACAGCAATCTGGCAAAAAAGATGAATAATATGATTGACAAAATAAGGTATCAACTTAAAGAAAATATTGACATCGAGACAAAAGAAAAAGGTCAACGGTTCTTTAAAGAAAAGATTGATTTATACGGCGTTAAAACACCTGTCGTTCTCAAAATCAGTAAGGATCGTTTTAAGGACATCGAAACATTTGATAAAGCTGAGATTTTTAGGCTTATTGAAATTCTTTGGCAATCCGGGATGTTGGAAGAATCATTCGTTGCGTGCAATTGGACCTATTCGCTTCGGAAAAGCTTTCAACCAAACGATTTTGAGCGATTCAAAAACTGGATTGATTTGTACATTACGAATTGGGCATCGTGCGATACATTTTGCAACCATTCCATGGGTGTATTCATTCAAATGTACCCCAACTTTTTAATGGAACTAAAAAAGATGACTCAATCTGAAAACAGATGGATGAGAAGGGCTTCGGCTGTTTCTTTAATCATTCCTGCCAGAAAAGGCTTGTTTCTGGACGCCATTTTTGAAATTGCAGATAAACTGTTACTTGACCAAGACGATTTGGTGCAAAAAGGCTACGGATGGATGCTAAAAGCCGCCAGTGAATCACATCAACAGGACGTGTTTGATTTTGTGATGAAAAGAAAAGCAATCATGCCCCGAACTTCTTTGCGGTATGCTATAGAAAAAATGCCAAAAGAACTGAGAAAACAGGCCATGGACAAATGACTGAAATGAGGCAGGATTTTACATACGCCAATTTGATAGCTCCCTGTGGAATGAATTGTGGGCTTTGCATCGGTCACCTCCGGGAAAAAAGGCCTTGTGGCGGATGCTTTAAAATTGATGATGAGAATAAACCAACGGTTTGTAGAAGTTGTAAAATTGTTAACTGTGCTTTTTTGGCTGAAACTGTCTCAGGATTTTGTTACGACTGTAAAAAATACCCATGTACCCGATTAAAAAATCTTGATAAAAGATACCGAACAAATTACGGAATGAGCATGATTGAAAACCTGGCATTCATAAAAATTCATGGACTTGAAAAATTTCTAAAAAATGAAGAGGAAAAATGGAAATGCAAGTCCTGTGGTTCGGGATTAAGCGTACATAGAGATTTTTGTATCCACTGTAAAGCTGAAATTAATAAAACCGCTTGGCACTAAAATAGCCTACACCTCCAGTTATTTTAGCCTTTTTCACCCGCGTGCAGCATTTAAATGCCTGCAGAATGCTTATTCCTTTTTTTGGTCTTCGATGAGCTTGCGAAGCGCAGTAATTTCTGATTTCAGTTCTTCAATTTCCTTCGACCCGGCAATCGGAGCATCTTTTTCCTCGGCATCACGACCAATAAAATAGGTGGCAAAAGTTGCCGTGACATAACCGAAAATGCTAAATCCGAAAATGGTTATTAAAAAAGCTAACCCGCGACCTTCAGGTGTCATCGGGTTAAATCCATTACCTGCCGTTATCACCTGCATCGCTGTCCACCACAACGCAAGCCAATAACTGGTAAAGCCAGGGGTCGGATTCTCCATGGCATACATCCCTGCAGCTCCGGCAAAAATGACGATCAGCGTAATAATCATCACATAGCCAAAGCCACGGCGCTTCATGGTTTTGCCCACACTGCGCATGCTTCTGTTGAACGACGATACGATTCTCACAAGCCTGATCCCCCTGAGGCCGCGTAAAAGTCGAACAAACCGGAAAACCCGAAATACACGTAATGCGGGAATGAACAATGAAATGGCAGTAAGCCAATTTTTTTTCAGGAAGATAAGTTTCTCCGGGGCAAGCGAAACTTTGACCAGAAAATCAATAATAAATATCCCCCAGATGCCAATACCTAAATACTCAAGCATCTTGTTTATTCCCCAAACCAACTCAATCACAAGCAAGACAAGCCAAACAAATCCTAAGAAAATCATTGGTCCTTCAAGGATTTGCTCTACCGACTTGAGCAACCTTCTTCGTTCATTAATACTTTCCTTTTTCATACTTTGAGCTCTCTAAATATATGGAAAAACTCCGGGAAATCTGAATCCCGAAATCCAAGCCATTAACGGATTCGTTCGTCTGGTTTTTAAATTCTTTAACGCAGTTTGCAACGTTCGGCAAACCAGGCAGAGATCCGAGTGGCAGAACAATTTCGGTTGTTTTTTTGCGGAATAGCAGATAAAATACGGCCACTACCGATGATGCAGCACAAGATCGATCGTTTGAATATGATGATCTGCCGCCACTGGTTTTCGACCACGAATTGATAACTGCTTAACTTCAAAAGATGACAAAAATGTTGCTTTTCAATAAATTCTACCTGATAATCAATGCCCAATCGGTTTCTCTGTTCGGTGGAGTAAAGCGAAACCCTTCGACATTAGTCAATTGATCGACATCGGCAAACTGAATTCTCTCACCCTTCTTTGTATCAAGCCAAAATACCTTTGAATGACTTCTGGGCTCCAGCTTCAATGTAAAAGGTTCTCCATCCATTACAAACACCAGATACTGATTTGCGGGCCCAGCCAGCGCATATACGCGTAGAGCCTCGCAACCGGACAGCAAAGCATCGTCCGGTCTCATTTGGTAAAATGCCACATCATTCTGCATGACTTCTGTCAGAAATGGAACGTATTTCTCAGATAATTTGAACTCATTTTCAATGTTAAAGGGCAAACCATCAGAGCCACCTGCCATCAGTTCATATTCGCTGGTGTGACCATCCCATGTAAACGAAGCACCAGCCGAAGAACAAGCCCATGCCGAGCGCTGCAAATCTTCCTGATCGGCTACTGAGCGCTGATGCCAGTATCGACGCCACAGCGCATTGCCTTCGCTCATAAAAACAGGTTTGCCACGATAGCCAAGTAAGCATGCAATGTGATGTGTCCAAGGCTCACGCCAAAGATTGTGTCGCTCTAATTCTGTATCCTCAAATACGATACGGTGATTTTCAACTGTGGCGAATGAGTACTCGGGTGAATGATAAAAATTTTCACGCGGACATTCGTCCTCATAGGTCGTAAGATGATCAAACACATCGTATTTTTTAACCAGACGCATGAAGGCCAGTTCGTGTTCTTCACGATTTCCTGGTACTTCCCACACAAAATTCCATCCGGCAAGATTTGCATAAGGTGCTAACCGGGCTACCATGTATTTTACGTAAAAATCGCGTTCTTCATCGTTTAGATTCTCCCATTCAGGTCCATCGTTCCGACTTCCGTCAACACCCAGAAACATCTGTACTCCAACGTCGCGGTTATTAAGCCAGTCCATATGCTTTTCCATTCGTTGCCAGACACCGAGATTCATGGTTTCGGTAATATTTTCATCGCTGAATAATGCCAGATCGAGCGTTTCGGGTTCGGGACCATCTTTGTAGTCCTGTTGAAAACAGCATAACGAAAGCAGCCAGTTTACCTGCAAGTGATTGTACCCGTTAAGGAAATCCGGAAGCAGATGCCCAAGTATGAAAGCAAGATGAATGAAGACTAGAAAACCCCAAGCTTCATTTCCATTTTTACTACTTCTGCGGAGTTAGAAATATGTAGTTCTCAATTAGATCTTTAAAGGATTGTCTTTTAAGACACGAATCAGCGGACCATATGACTAAGCAGATGCCGCACCAATGAGTGGCCAAGCAAATTTGTCCATCATTATTGTTGAAATCAGGCTCTTCAAAAATCTCTGGCATTTCCCTTATATGCTTTTCATTCGCGCCGTGATCCGATCTTGATTTGAATCAAGTCAATATGCTAGAATCCACCCTTACTTTGCGGCATAATTGGATTTTAATAGCCATCCATGAATTTAATTTACCATGTTATGAAAACAGAAAACAGCATTCTCCAACCAGCCTTGATGCTAATGATTCTGGGCTGTGTTGTTTTAAGTTGCCGGGAGATTGAGCCCGGCGTTGATCTGCCGGAACCGGAAAACAAGCTGCCGGGGTACCTTGCCGGAAACTGGCTCGAAAGCTGGAGCTTGTCTATGCAGCATGAATTTGATTCGTTACTCTATGATTCGCAAACCCATGTTTGGTTCAGAGGAAGTTACGATCCGTGGTCGATGGATCCGGTTCCAGGCTTCGGGATCCAGCTTAAGGAGAACGGTAGCTTCATCTGGGCAGTTGTTGCCAGCACAAGCACGGGCGGATGCCAGATATACACTGCCCGGTATCTGAAAGGAGAAGTCAAAAGCGAGGGTGACTCGCTGATCTTTTCAACAGCAACCCACCAGATGAAATACCACAGTGTATGCAATCCGGGGAATAATTTCGACCGGAGTGAAGATCAAAACAGCTTCAGCCTCTCTTATGCTTTGTCGTCAACCAGTAACAACGCTGGACAAGCGTTTGAAGTGCTGACACTAACTGCTCCAGACGGGTCGCAAACCCAATATATGAGAAACAAATACAATTAACCAATTCAAAAATTAGTATAAAAATGAAAAAACAATACCTGATCTGGATGATCCTAATCGTGTCATCCCTGATCATCTTCTCGTGTGACGAAGAAGACGATCCGATCCCGGCGGTTAATCCGTTAACTGCCAATGCCGGCGAGGACAAACACACTACAACCGGGTCTGCCGTTGTCCTGGATGGCAGCGCCTCAACAGATGCTGAAGGCGGAACATTCAACTATTCATGGAGTATCAAAAGTAAACCTGCCGGAAGTGCGGCATCGCTCGACGATGGAAGCAGCGCAACTCCCGGTTTTGTTGCCGATAAAGCTGGTGTATTTTTGATTGAGCTCATCATCAGCAAAGATCAATGGACTGCAAAAGATGAAGTAAAAATTGCTGTTTCGGAAGCAAGCAGTCCCCAAATGGTGGAGATATCGGAAGATATTGTCGTGGATCTGGTTCTGGAAGATATTTTTACTGAAGACTGGACCAAAGTCGATTATCTGGTGACAAACGTGATCAATGTTGATGCCCGCCTAACGATCAAACCTGGTGTGAAAGTCGCTTTTGCTGAAAATACTGGTTTGATGATCTCATCAACCGGCTCGTTCGTATCGGAGGGAGGCGAGGCTGAAGGAGACCGGATCTACCTGACGGGTGAAACCGAAACCAGCGGATTTTGGGGCGGTTTGCTTTTGCAGTCGGCTGATGTCGACAACAAGATGAATTACACTTCACTTTCGTGCGCTGGTGCAAACCCGGATCAAAATGCTTTTTCGGCCGGCATGTACCTTGACAGTGGAAGCAAGATCAGCATCAGCCACTCGTCTTTCACCAAGAATGCAGGGATGGGACTTTTTGCTGCGCCGGGGAGCGAACTGGCCGGTTTTTCATCCAACTACATGATGGGAAATGAAGAAGACAATTTCGTTATTGCCCTTCCCGCTTCGGAAGTTGGCAAGATCGCACCCGATTGTCAGTTCTGGAATGCCGGGATTGCCGTATTGACTGCTGATCTGAACAACGGAGCTACCATCGAATGGAGTTCATATAATTACACACTGCTCAGCGGGCTGGAAGTGACCCACGGCACCCGGCTGAAAATTGCTGAACAGGCCCGCATCTATGTCAACGAAAACGAAAGGATTGCTGCGCTTTCCGGCGGTTCAATCGCAGCAGTTAGTCGTGACGCCAATCCCATTGTTATTTCAGGCTTGGAAGAAACCCCTGGCTATTGGAAAGGTATTTTTATTGAAAACAGTGGCAATAATCCCAGCAAGTTTCAGTATGTCAATATCCGGTATGCAGGCAGTACACCGCTGGCAGGTAACCAGCCGGCAACGATCCATCTGGGTGTTAACGGCAAAGCAGCCATTGACAACTCTTCGCTTGGTTTCGGAGCTGGCGATGGCATCGAGGCAACATCGGACGGAGCCACCCTGTTAAGTTTTAGTTCGAACGTTGTGCGTGAACACCAGGGATATCCGCTGGCTGTTTCAACCCAAAATGTTGCTGTGATTGACGAATGGAGCCATTTTGTAAACAATGGGAAAAGCCAGGTCCGGATTGACGGGAACTTTCCCATTGCCAACGATCAGGAAACCATTTGGAAAGGCTTCCGCCAGACAGATCTGAGTTATCATGTCCGCGGATTAAGTAACGACCTGGTTGTTTGGTCTGGCTTGAAGCTGAACGAAGGGGTCGTCCTGGAAATGGAGCCCGGTTCGCGAATTGTGGTCGAAGATGCCAACAACAGGCAGGGCTACCTGTACGCCTCAGGAACGGATGCTAAAAACATTGTCTTTAAGGCTGTTGATGAGGTGCCCGGTTCATGGCACGGGATTACCTTTTCCAGTTTGAATACCAAAAACTATTTCGATCATGTCCAGGTGTTACACGGTGGCAAAACTGTTGACAACAGCTTTTCGGCCAACATTGTGGTCGACAATAGTCCCGAAGGTGAACTGACGATCCTTAATTCAGTTGTCGGTTACAGCGGACAGCATGGGATTTCGGTCGTCAACGATAAACGCGAAAACCTGTCTGATGACAATATTAGTTTTACTTCAATTCCGGGTAGTACGATTTACGCCTGGTAACATATTGTTTTTGCAAGCCAGGAAACAAAAAGGGATCCGATCTTCCAAATTAGAAGATCGGATCCCTGCTTTTTGGCTATCCTGAAATTCAAGGGATAGTCGTTATCGCCTTTCTTTTAGGATTCGCTCCATCGACCTATGTGCTCTTTCTATCAAATTCTCAAGGTTTGCATCCAAGAGTTTCCCCTGGCGTTTCAATATCTTCCCGGCAATCATCACTGTATCAACATGGTTTTCGTTGGCATACAAGACCACTGAAGAGACTGGGTTAATGGAAGGTGATAAGGAAATATTTTTGATGTCGATCAAAATTAGATCGGCTTGTTTTCCTACTTCCAGTGATCCGGTCGTACGGTCCAGCCCCAATGTTTTTGCTCCACCAATGGTTGCCACTTTCAGGATGTCCGAATCGTGGATCGTCAACTTTTCGGGCATGCTACCTGATTGATACAGTCGCTCATTTTGTATGGCTCGTTCGGCTTGCAACGCCACTTTCATCTGGTCAAACAGGCTTCCTGATGTTGCCGACACCACATCAACCCCTAAACCACAAGCGATTCCGTATTTTAAAGCTTTTCCGGTTACCGGCAAGCCTAATCCCATCTGTAGCTCGACTTCAGGAGCTACCGAAATGCTGCACTGATGTGCTGCCAACAATTCAAACTCGTCCTCGCTAATGGTATTGGCATGTGCGAAATTCAGATCAGGTCCCAACAATCCTTTTTCAGCCAGTAACCGAACCCCATGATATTTTGGACCAAAGGTTCCGCCGCCAATATGCATCGAAATTGGGATGTTCAACTCGCGTCCAAGCCGGATGTCATGATCCGTCACTTCATTGATCGAATACTCAGGGCCACGAATAGCCAAAGCCATAGTCACCAACCCATCGTCTGAAGACAGATAATTCTTCCGAACGGTTTTCGCGTCTAACGGGTGTTTTAGCCGACTTTCGTAAAACCATTCCCAAACCGATGTACCAGGTGTTCCATAGCCGAATCTAGCCCGGATTCCTGATTCTTTCAACGCATCAATTGCGGCTTTGGCGTGTGCATTCGAATTCATAATGTGAGACCAATCGAAAATTGTTGTAATTCCAGCATTGATTGCTTCCAACGCCCCAAGTAAATTGCCGGTGTAAACGTCTTCAGGCTGGTAGTCCGGAGCGATGCCTCCCAATACGCCATTCAAATACTGCATGAGCGTCCAGTTGGAAGCAACACCCTTAAGCGCCGTTTCCCACAAATGTCGGTGCGTATCTACCAGACCAGGCATTGCCAGCATACCGGACGCATCGATTTCCAGATCGACTACGGGAGGTGCCAGATGCTTTCCTATTTGAACGATCTTATCGTTCTTCACTAAAACATCAGCTTCCTGAAAAGTGACTTCTTGATCATTCAGACGTAAAACTTTTCCGTTCTTGATTAGAATTGTTTTCATACTTCAATCATTTTTGTTTGTAGATTATTTTCAAACAAAAATACGGGCAGTCAATTCTCATCAAATTGATTCAAATCAATAAGTTATCACCTCAAATCTCTATGAAAACAGAAATGCCAACTGAAATCTGTAGAAGAATTTCGGTTGGCATCTTTTAATGTAAAAAATCAGATTGTGTTTTACACCAGTTGGATTTTCCTGATCACGGATAAGATATCAATCCATCTCCGTATATTTTTGAGTCAGGAAAGCTTCGGCTTGGGAGATCGTTTCGCAAAGAATGGTGGCAACCTTGCTGTTGCTCCTTTTTTTTAGTTCGAAGGAAGATAGTTTCGAAAACAGATCCGGCGAGATAATGCTTATATTATAGCGCAAACCATATTCGTAGTTCAGCTGGAAAAAATAATTGCTTATCCAATCGACCAAACCAGCCCAGGCACCTTCGATTTCTTTGGTATCATGTACATGAAACCGGCATTTCGCCCTCACCCCTTCCCGCTTCTGCCATTCATACATCCGCATGGAGGCGATTTTCACCTCTTCTTCGGAGCAGGGGCCAACCCACTTCATCAAAAGGTAGTTCTTTTGAGGTTCGAAACTGAGTTTGGCATAAATATCGCCTTGGCTGTTTTTTATCCGGTCAACGACAATCATTGGAACAAGTTAAAAACCAGGTTCAATTTACTCAATTTTTAATGACATCCGGCAACACAAATTCGACTTGATGTACCGGAGCAAGCTCAAGTGCTTTGGAAACATCCAATTTTGTAAAGTCAGGAACCAAGTTCAGATCCGGCTTCTCCGATTCTTTTTTTATCAAAGTTCCAATCACCCTAAAATAGTCCAACAAATTGCCCGGGCTGAGCAACACGACCATTTTTCCCGCACTACTCCCGACATTTTTGAACGTATGCAGTGCGTTTGGAGGAACGTGCACCACACTTCCAGCCAAGGCCCTAAACGGATTCCCCAGGTCATTCAAAATAAATTCAAACTCACCCTGGAGCACATAGAATATTTCTTCATCAGGATGCCGGTGAGGTGGTGGTCCGCCCAACGGCGGGACATTTTCTTCAAATACGGCATAGGTGCTTTCTGTTTCCGTATTGCTCACCAATACGTTGATCACATCGGTCAAAACCAGCAAGGTTTCGTTTTTTGTCTGTTCCTTCATGTTGATAAAATTTAATTAACTGTAATCATGATACAAAAGAAACAAACCCGCTGATGAGCTCACTTGATCCAAATCAAGAAAAACCAAGTCGAGAACCTAAAACGTATTTTTAAATGAAAATTTAAAAAATCAGACCAGAAACCGCGCCCGGTAACGACTCAGCGTTTCGGGCGTGATTCCCAGGTAACTTGCGACATAACGCAAAGGAATCCGCTTGAAGATCTTGGGGTGCTCTTCCAATAAATTACGAAAACGCTGTTCCGGTGAGTTGCGCAACAGTGCGGCTTCGCGCCTTTCAGCCCGAATAAACTGGTCCTGAACGATGACATCCGCCAGTTTTTTCAGTGATGGGAACTTTTGCATCAAATCCATCACGTCTGCATAATCGAACACTAGCAATTCACACTTCTCAATGGCTGCAATATTAACAATAGAAGGTGTTTGGGAAAGAAAACTGGCAAACGAGCCGATCGCCGAATTCTCAAAGAAAAAATCGTTGCAAACTTCTTTTTCGGGCCCTTCGTAAAACAAACGCATACTTCCCTTTTCAAGAAAACCGATGGACTGGCAAACCTCATTTTCCTTCAGAAAAAAATCATTTTTACTGAGAAAAACTACGCGCATGACTTGTTCAATGGCTTTCAACTCCTCCCCGGAAGTATGAAAAACCCGCTGAATATTAAACAGGATCCGTTTCATGTTTCTAGATTAAAAGATGACCGGCATCAGTCAGTAATAATTCGTTAACAGGCTGTAAAAAAAAATGTTGATCATTTCCACCAAGGAATTACGCGCTCAGTTTTTCACGAGGGTCCATCACTCCTTGAACTGCAGGTACAAATCCAATACTTTCATGGTTAAAAAGGGTCGAAGTTCCTGTTGGTTGGTCAAAACAATGGCAGTAATTTTCCGGTCAGGCAAACGCACAATGTCGGCTAAGGCTGGACCTCCGCTGTGTCCAGTCGCTTTTTCACCCTTGTAACTGTCAACAATCCATCCAACTCCAAAAGCGGAATTGTCTCCACTACGGAGTTTCGTCGGCGTCCACATTTGTCTGGTAATCTCCTGAGTAAGCACACTGAACTGATCGAGTGCAATAACCCATTTGGATAAATCTTCGATGGATGAAAACAAGCCGCCCGCAGGGTAAGTCCATTGCGGAAACAGCATGGAGAACACCCGCTGTTGTTCTCTTTCCCGATCCCAGCGATAAACGGTAGCCGCAAAAGGCATCAAGTCAGACGTCCGGTAAATAAAATCCTGTTCCATGTTGTTAAAAACCGTGTGTTCCATCCCCAGCTTTTTCAGTAGGCTCTGAGCCAAAAATTCCTGAAACGTCATGCCGGATAATTGCTCAACCAATTTCATAACAACCGCATAGTCACCTCCGGCATATACCGTTTTTGTTCCCGGTTCAAAATCGAGCAGTCTGGCAGTCGCTGTATCCATAGCCTGATCAATCGATTGAAAATGCTGCTTCAAAGCCAGTAAGTCAACAATTCCAGACTGGTGAGCAAGCAGATCCAGTACTTCCATATCGTTCCAACTCTCAGGCAGTTCAGGAAGATAGTGTGTTATTTTTTGGTTAAGGTCAAGCCGCCCCTCCTGCACCAAGGTCATGATGGCAGTAGCCGAAATTAATTTAGTTGCTGATGCCAGCTGAAAAGCCGTTTCTTTGGTATTGGGGATTTGATGCTCAACGCTGGCCAAACCATAAGCTTTCATCATCGCAACCTGACCATCTTCGATAATAGCGACCGACAAAGCCGGAATATGAAACGTTTCCATTTGCTTGTACAAAAAAGTGTCAATTTCCGCCTTTTGGGCGTTGGATCTTGAAGCAGTTATACCGGCGACAATCCCCACGAGTAGCGCGAAGAAAAGAGGTTTTGTCTTCATTGTTGTTCGATTAAGTTCATACTTGATTTCATTTTAACATACGCAACATGACGATGCTATATCGCAGACTCTTTTTAGCCTCAAAACGTTACACTAGCAGAGAGATATTTTCAAAAAGAGGCAGATTACTTGATCCAGATCAATTTTTTTCACACCGGGTCAACTAGAAAACCAGGGTGAAGCAGAAAATAATTTTTATTCGGCTTCGTTTCCATTTTCAATTTGATGCCATTTTTTCACGACATTCTCTTCTCCGTCGAATAATTTCAATTCGGATCCTTTGTGGAATATCTCATACGAAGGAGCCAACAACAGTTTCCCGGAATCAGGGTATTCGCACACATCATAGCCGATGAAGGTTCGAACATCCAAATAGACACAAGGCTCTGAGCCATGATTATAAAATTGATGGGCACCAGTCACGCCCATTTCGAAAAATATGATATCGCCACGATTTACGATCTCAAGTCCCTCTGGGGTTCTTAGCGTCATCGTCCCAGACACAACCATGAATAATTCTTCGGCATGTCGATGAAAATGATACGGAGCAGAAAATTGCCCGGGATTTATTAACCTCAAATCAAAATTCAAGTTCTGTGGCCTAATGCCCATTTTAACCCTTGAAATGTCCGAAAACAATCTGAAATTATCGATTTTATTTGGATCCTCTTTAAAATCCCTTTTGTCTCTTTTTAAGATTGTTGCCATATGCTTGCTTATTTATTTGTGACCTAGTTGATATGTAGCTCGTTTAATTTTTAAACCGTCCAATTTGAAAGAAGACAAAACAACCAATTAAATTAGCGTTAAAGATGCAGATAGGCCAACCGAAAAATTACGCGAGAGGTGCTGAACACCCAATATAGACCTGGAATGCAATCCTGCATCACCAAGGGCATTGACCAACAAGTCGGAAGCGCCGTTTACAACTTCGGGCGCACTATCCCAATTATCACAGGACTGGAAGTAAGCATCAATATGATTTAATCCCAATACCTTATGAAAGCCAAGCTTATGCTGGATTTGTGAGAGAACATTCAGTCCGCAAAGTTGCATGGCCTTGTATCCGTCTTCTGTAGAAAGAGTTTCCCCCAACCTACCTTGAAAAAAATACTCGCCATTAATAATTGGGAATTGAATGGAAATATAAGCGACCTTTCCCCTGACGTTTACAGAAACGTAGTTTCCTCCGGGAATGGACGCTGATGGCAAGGTAAAGCCCAGATGATTCAGCCGTTTTATGACTGTTTCTGTGGTCATGAGGTTTTTCATCATTTCAATTAAAATTTTAAAATATCTCCGTTATTTGGAATGAATAGCTGACCCTCTCCAATATTATTCTGAATAGCCGCGCGTAATATACTCTCCCTTGTTTCTGTTTCATGGTCCAGCGCGTTCAAGTGCGTGGCAATCACCTTACTTTCCGGCAAATACTGAAGCAAACTCAGCACTTGTTCAGCATTCATGATTACTGGTTCTGTATCTTCTTGCAATTCGGCACCAAAAACATCATGCCGTTTAAAAAACTTATTACCGCCTGCATGACAAATCATTATTCCCGGCTGGTGAACATCAATGGACTCTCTTACCAAATGGCAATATATCGTATCGCCCAACCAATAAAGTGTTTTCTCTGCCGGACTTTGAAAAAGATAACCAGACACCGGCCCCATGTATTTCAAAATAGGGCCACTCCCATGCTGTCCTTTTGTTCGATAAATTGTGGTTTTACCGACAGTGATTGGATCTTCGACAGGTGTCACGTTTTGAAAACCAATACCTTCTATTGACTGACAATCTTCTGGCTGACAAAAAATAGGCATATCTTTCGGAACCAGACTTTGGGCTGCCTTGTCAAAATGATCAGGATGCAGATGTGAGATCATGATATACTCCACCCCCTTTAATATCGAGTCGACACTAACAGGAAGATCAGATATTGGGTTGTTTGTCCTACCCGCAAATGAAAACTGCGTATATTTTTCGGCAAAATAAGGATCAATAAGAAATGTTGTTCCGCCGTACTTTAACTTTATTGTCGCATTTCTGATATGTTGTATTTCCATAACTTCCAGGTTCATACATTTAATACCTTCATTCTCTTTCTCTGGACAAATTTCCGCAATAAATCAAGGTGGAAAAATGAAGTGGTTCACAAAATATTAGTGAACTAGTTCACACATGTCAGTCGAAAATTGTTTGAGCCTTGATTTTGCTTAAAAACTCCCTTGTGATACCTAAATAAGAGGCAATGAGATATTGTGGAACACGTCGCTCAATTTCAGGAAATTGTTTTTTAAAGTCTAAGTACCTGTCTTTGGCCGCCTTACTTAGGTTATTAACGATTCGCCTTTGTGAAAAACAAAATGCCTGTTGAAGCATCATCCTGAAAACCCGCTCAAGTTTTGGGATCTTCTCATACAGCAGTTGTGAATTCTGACGACTTATCTGTGCCAGTGTACAATTCTCCAGGCATTGAATGTTGAAATCGGCAGGAGTCTGGTTAATAAAACTTTCCAAATCGACTACCCACCAGTTTTCAACGGCAAAACTTCCAACAAATTTATCACCTTCATCATTCACAAAGAATGTATTTAAACATCCTTTAATCACAAATGACTCGTGCGTACAGATGTCGCCTTGTTGCAATACATATTGCTTTTTGAGGTAATTCCTGAAAGTAACATACTTAGAAAGAATTAATTCTTCCTCTGGCGACATCACCACAAATTGGTTGATGTATTCTATCAGAGGTTTAATTTCTCGCTTGGTCTCCATTCTAATTCGTATTGATCCCAGCTAAATAAACAATTGTCGTAAAGAAAAGTCATAGGACTCTTTCAGACGACGGCCTGCCATGAATTCCCTCCCGAAACCTAAGCCATTAAAGTTTTTTACAGTGAGTATCCAGAGCAACTCCCAACAGTTTATTGGCCGCCCTGGATTGAATTTGCAGAACTGATGATTAACGGATCAATCAAGCTTCATAGACGAGAGGGCTATTTGCCCGCTTCCGAAAACTGCGCTTCGGGGGGTGAAACCAACCAAAAGACTCCCGCATAGAGCCATTTATTTCAAAATTGAAAGAATTGGTTTTCTCCGGCGCTTAAGGCTATTTCAAAATAGACTTAACCTGCATAGACTCCGGTTAAAACCTTTTGAAATCCCACATCATCACATTCAAATTTTTCATTCGTCTTTTGTTCCTTTTCCTTTTGAAAATCTTCCAAAAATGAAAAGGAGTGGTGTTTTTACAGGTTTGAGAATTCATGGACGGGGGTCGTGTGCAAATAAAAAGGAGCTACAAACTCCAAATCTGTAACTTATTTATTTTCAACAAAAAAAGACAGCACTGAACCGCCGGCCTCATGATTAAGAATCGTATGTTGCATGTTTTCTTTGATTTTTTCTATTTTTTAATATTTCACAAATCATTCAATAAAAACACTTACAAGGATAAATCGCGATACTTCATTTGTTTATTTTTGACAGGAGAGCTAAGTTTTTGTGCAAATTATGTGTGCAAATAGAAAATTTGCACACATAGTTTGAAACTCTATGTTTAGGTATGCAGACAATGGCATCACAGTAGCTTCTATCCCTGATCAACGCGGGGCAATGAAAGAAGGATCGCTTCCTGTAAAGATACGAGTGACTTTTAAGCGACGGCGAAAATATTATTCAACTGAGAAAGATCTAAATACTGAAGAGTTGAAAAAACTGTCGGAAACGAAAAGTAAAAACAAATCTCGGTTCGAATTGATATCCAATACTCTTTTAAAAAAAGTCAAAAATGCTGTTATACGATAGTTCGTTCAAAAAAGTATGAATAAATAATCAAGCAGCCATTGTGCCGAAATTCCATAGTTATTTGACACGCTGATGATTTTTGATTGGGTTCAGGTTATTGGCGAACAGCCTTAAAGTTCGGGATAACATTAAGCTGCCGTGGAATAACTCATTATATGTTGCCATTGAAAACGATCTTTCTCTGGTATCGGGATTACTCAATTGCATAACCATGGCAATTTTCCCCGTGGTCAAGGCGGTATTGAAATGAAAGTAAAGCTAACGACTTCTTGCCTGCGAGATTTCGAGCCTTACAAATTGCCTTGTATCGAGGAAACATTTATGCCGAGCTCTGCGCAAGTTTTTTCGGGTCCTGAAGACCGACCTTGACCGTCGCCTCATTTGCCATCAAAAAGATGAAAACACGATGGCACACCTGCATCAGGGTTTATTGGCATACTGGCTTGTGAACACCGTTCGCTAACAACTAAAACAAGAAGGCATTCGTTCCGGATGGCGCGAGATTGTAAGAACCATGAACACGCAAAAGGCGGTGACAACCTTGGCACAAAACATTCACGAAGAATTGACCATAATACACCGGTGTTTAGAGCCAAATCAACAGGTGCAAAAGCGAAAACTATATGATGCCCTGAAATACAAATATGCGCTATTCGTAAAACGAAAATCCGTAGGACACAAACTTGAACTCGAAAATTGTCAATTCACTGATAGACCGGTATTTAACTCAGGCAAACTGCAAGTTGGGTTAGAAGAACAGGAAAACAAACAAAGGCAACCCCCTTTTTTTTTAACGAAAGAGAAATAGGACAGCCATTTGGTAATTGTTGTTTATTTAATACCTTTCAGCTAATTTTGTCGATAATAAGCAACAAAATGAAAACTAAAAAACAGACACTACTTCCAAGGTTTCAGAAGATACTGGAACAGATGGGCGAAAACATCAAACTGGCCAGAAAACGACGGAACCTGACAACCATCCAAGTTGCAGAGCGGGCCGGAATTAACCGTTCCACGCTTTATCATATTGAAAGAGGAAATCCCAGTGTTGCACTTGGGGCTTATTTTAATGTTCTCCGGGTATTGGGCCTTCAGGACGACTTCCTGAAGCTGGCAGCCGATGATGAGTTTGGCCGGAAATTACAGGATTTAAAACTAATCGGGAAATAGATCATGGCAGACAAAACAGATATATGGGTGTATGCGGATTGGAAAGGTATGGCTTTGCCAAAATGTATAGGGACCTTGTCTGCACAACAAGCTAAAGGCCGGAAAGCGTTCAGCTTTTCATACGATATCGACTGGATTAATTCTCGGGAACAATTGCTGCTAGATCCAGACATTGCCTGGTACGGCGGACAGCAATACCCAAACGGGAAGGAAAATTTTGGTGTATTCCTTGATTCCATGCCAGACACCTGGGGAAGGACATTAATGAAAAGACGCGCAGCAATATACGCCAGAGAAGAAGACAGGCCTGTCTCGGTATTGTATGACATCGATTTTTTGCTGGGTGTACATGATTTGTGCAGGATGGGCGCATTGCGATTCAAAAGAGAACCTGACGGAGAATTCCTGGACAATGATCCGATATCGCCAACGCCACCTTGGGCCAGTGTCCGGGCGTTGCAGCATAGTGCAGAACTGGTAGAATCGGATGCTGACACAGCTGAGATTAAGAAATGGCTTGCCATACTAATGGCTCCAGGTTCTTCCCTTGGCGGGGCCAGACCGAAAGCCAATATCCTCGACATGGATGGTCATCCGTGGATTGCCAAATTTCCTTCGAAGAGTGATCCTGTAAATAAAGGCGCATGGGAATACCTGGCGTACAGACTGGCTATTAACGCCGGTGTCGAAATGGCGGAATCAAAGCTCGAACATATTGCCGGGAAATATGATACGTTTTTTACGAAACGATTTGACAGGGATAAGCAAGAGCGGAGCCATTTCGCATCAGCCATGACCATGACGGGCAGAAGCGAAGATCTCATCCGGGATGAACCCCCTTCATATCTGGACATTGTAGAGTTTATCCAATTCTCAGGAACGCGTGTGGATGAAGATCTAAAGCAGCTCTGGAGAAGGATTGTTTTCAATATATTGATATCCAATACGGATGATCATCTTAGAAATCATGGTTTTATTCTTACCGATGAAGGTTGGCGTTTGTCTCCGGCGTATGATGTTAACCCGTCAATTGACAAAGACGGACTTGCACTGAATATCGACATGGATAACAATGTGCTTGATATAGAGCTTGCCAAAACTGTAGGTCCTTTCTTCCGGCTGAGCGCAAAAGAAATGAACAACATTCTTGACGAGGTAAAATCATCTGTATCCTACTGGCAAAGAATAGCAAACCAAATAGGAATACCACAAAGTGAGCAAGCTGTTATGGCTGCTGCATTTCGAGCCTAATTTTTTCCAAAGCGTCTGATGTATTGGCCAATTCGTCTCTGGAAAAACTTAATTTTACTTGTTGTGTAAAACGAAGGTCATTCAAAATAAGGAAACAAGTAAACTATGGATTTTAAAGGCCTGCAAAAGAAATACCCGCAATTACTCCTTGAAAACACACGCCTGAAGGAAGAAAGAAAAAGGCTGAAGACTCAGCT
>NZ_CAXBDD010000079.1:0-17833 GCF_963974515.1 uncultured Sunxiuqinia sp.
CCCTGCGGATCGGGTGCATAAAAATCTGCACCTATTTTTTTGCAGAAATCATTATTTACGGGTGCCCCTCCAATAAAAACTTTAGCTTCCGGAACTTTCGCCTTGATATCGGAAACTATCTCTTCCATATTTACCATAGTAGTAGTAAGCAGGGCAGATAAGGCTACTACTGCACCCGGGTTGTTTTCGAGTGCTTCAAGATACCTTGAAGAAGGAACATCAACACCCAGGTCGATCACAGTCCATCCGGCACCTTCCACCATCATGCCAACCAGGTTTTTACCAATATCGTGAAGGTCGCCTTTTACAGTGCCTATAATAAAAGTACCCTTAGCTTTAATTTCTCCGGAAGTAAAAAATGGTTTTAACTGAACCATTGCTGCTCCCATTGCCTTTGCAGACATGAGCATTTGAGGGACAAAAATCTTGTTTTCCGTGAATTTTTTTCCTACCCGGTCCATAGCCGGAACCAATGCGTTTTCCAGGATTTGTTGCGGACCAATTCCTGTTTCCAGGGCTTTGAATGTAAGTTCAAACGCACCATCGAATCCTTTTAACTGAGGAGGATAAGGTGATTTTTGATCAACTTTACCAAACTCAACCGCTTCCAGTAATTTTTCAAGTAATTCTTTCATCTGATATATTTTTTAAGATTAATAAACCCGTTAGATGCAAAAATAGCTGACCTATACCACGTTATCTACATCTAATTTTACTACTTTTGATGCTATATTCACATTTTATGACGGCTTTGTAAACTTATTACTACTGTGTCGGCGAAATTAGAACAAACAATTCTAAATCAGGATGAATCCTTTTATATTGGGATATTTCAGGATACCCTGGAAAAAAGCACCTGGCATTATCATGACAATTATGAAATAAGTTTTATTACCGAAGGCTCGGGCAAACGGATTGTAGGGGATTCTATTGAGGAATTTCAACCGGGAGATTTGGTCTTTATCGGACGTAATCTGCCGCATGTCTGGATAGCTGATAAAGATTCACTTACCCCTTCTTCCCGTTCCCTTGAAATGGTATTCCTTCAGTTTACCGACCAGATTATAAACTCCGATTTAAAATTGCTTCCCGAATTCAAAAATATTGTGAGAGCTCTTGCATCGTCTGAGCGGGGAATACATATTGTTGGAAAAACGCTCAATGAGGCAAGCGAACTCATGCTTCAAATGCCTTATATGAAACCGTTTGATCGGATGCTTCATTTTTTTAAGATTCTTGATATTATTGGTAAGAGTGATTCATTAATACATCTGACAAGTAAAGAATACTTAAGCTCCCGGTTTACTACCGGTAACAGACGGATTGCCCTGATTCATGACTATTTAATGAAAAACTACCGGGATGAGGTTAACCTGAGTCGCCTGGCTTTGCTTGTGAATATGGCAGAGGGATCTTTATGCCGTTTATTCAAATCGAATATGGGATTAACCATTTTTGAATATCTGAATAAGATAAAAGTTGAATTTGCCTGTAAATTGCTTATGGATCAGGATTTAAGTGTCACAGAAGTGTGTTTTAACAGCGGGTTCAACAATCTTAGCCATTTTAACAAACAATTTAAAAAGACAACCGGTGCAGCCCCTTCGGAATATCGACTAAGATTTAAAGGACTGAAATAAAAGCACAAATTTTGAATTAATTTCATTGCTGGCCATTTTCTGAAATAAAGAAGAACGAATAAAAAAAGGCGATCAATCGTAAGAGATAATGTAAAAACTTCCCCTCCATATCGAATACACCGGATTGGTAACAACTTAAAATACAAGATGATCGATGTTGCCCGTTTCAATGCGGAAAGCCAACGGCTGATAGTAGAAAGATATGCTAAGGAAATGCGAGGACTTTTACAGTTTAATCAATGGATGAAACAAGAGACATTGGTGTTTTCAGAATTTTTTATTTATTCTTGCACCGGACTCAAGTTCATCCAAATACTTCAACTACTTTTGAGTTTACAGCAAGCTGTTATAGAATGCAAAAGGAAAGTATCAATACTTCAAGTTCGGATCTTCTGTTGTTGAGTCAACTTCAAACAGGCAATACGAAAGCGTTTGACCTGATTTTCAGAAAATACTATGACAATTTGTGTCGCTTCGCGTTTTCAATCATACATGATGCTGATATGTCACAAAGTCTAGTTCAAAACGTCTTTCTTAGGATATGGGATCGCCGTTTTGTCCTTGGTCATATCGATAATCTACCTGGGTATTTGACCACGATGGTTAAGAATCAGATTTCGGATTACTTAAAAGACAGAAAGAACCTAAGCTTAGTTCTGAAAAAGTATCCAGGAAATCCCGATAGTAATACGACGGAGCAAGCTGTGTTCTCCAAAAATTTTGAAGAGAGTTTAATTATTGCTCTTGCGAAACTACCTCCTCGCTGCAGACAGGCGTTTGAACTTAGTCGGTTTGAGAATAGGAGTAATAAGGAGATTGCTTTGGAAATGAAGATAACGGTCAAGGGGGTAGAAGCTTTAATTGGAAGATCATTAAAAGTATTGAGAGGCGAATTACGGGAATTTTTGCCATCATTTGATCTGAAGACCATTGATCCTATCCTGTTTTTCTTTCTTATCTCAAAAGATCGCTTCCCCCTTAAAGAACGTTAAGCTTGTTTAGAGGTTTGAAAAACAGTGTTTTGCCGGAATTGTCGTCTTGTTTTCAATTTTCGGACGAAAAAAAAATCAATAAAAATGATTGTTGATGTAGGGTTGCAGTGTGTTTTCGGAGTCAGTATCACAACAAAGCACGAAATATGCACACGGATAAAGAAAGTATATACGATATCATTTCAAGATATCTGGGAGGAGATGCATCAGACCAGGAAGCGTCACGCTTAAGAAGGTGGTTGTCAGAAGACCGAAAAAATCAGATTGAGTTTGATGATATAGCAGCATTATGGGAAAAGTCTCAAAGTCTTCAATTTCCGGAGCGAATCAATACGCACAAAGCGCTGACTACTGTTCATACCAAAGGCAAAATAAAAAGGATAAAAACCTATAGGCTCAGTCTAATGCAGCAAATTGCTGCTATTCTGGTTATTTCAATTTTGCTCACAGGGTTATATCATTATTTTTCTGCCGGGGATCGTGGAGCAATGTATGAGACAGATTACTATCAGGAAGTCAGTGCTGCCTATGGAACACGAACCAACGTCGATCTTCCTGATGGAACAACAGTCATTTTAAACTCTGGAAGTTCACTTCGTTTTTCAAGCTTATTTTCTAAAGATGATACCAGAAGGGTTGAGCTTAGGGGGGAAGGATACTTCGAAGTAGCAAAAGATACGGAAAGACCTTTTATTGTTAATGCCGGAAGAATTGACATAAAAGTTTTGGGTACACAATTCAATGTAAATGCCTATGGTGTTGAGCCTGACATTGATATTGTATTAGTTGAAGGTGAAGTTGCTATCGGAGAGGCAAATAGCAAATTCTCCGACAATATCATGATGCTAGAACCAAACCAATTGGCCCGTTTTAATACTGCCGAAAGCAAAATTTATAAGGAAACAAGCGTCACGCTTGAAAAACATATTGGGTGGGTTGAAGGAAGGTTGATTTTCGAAGATGATCCGATTAGGACTGTTGTTAGCCGGTTGGAGAAATGGTATGGAGTTGATGTCAAGCTTGATGGCGAAAATTTATTGAATTATCGTTTCACGGGTACTTTTGTTAATGAGTCGTTGGAAGGAGTTTTAGATGCTTTTAGTCTCACTTCGCCATTGACTTATGACATTAAACCAGCTACAAAGGATCGCACAGGAGAATACACAAGAAAAATAATTACTTTAAAATGAATTAAGTAAAACGTCATTGCCTATGCTAAAACGAAACAGGAAGATGTTGGTCCATCTTCCTGCACATTCCAATGTCTGCTAGTAACAGACACGTAAGTTTAAAAATTAAACATGTCAAATTTATGAAAAAAATTAACAAGAATGGAATGCTTCATGGCATTCTCAGAGCTAAAGTCTTATTTATTATGAAGCTAACGGCCTTTTTCTTTTTTGTTTCGACCTTTACACTGGTTGCTTCAGTTACTTTTTCGCAAAACAAGACGATTACCATTGAGCGTGATAATGTCTTAATAAAAGATGTCTTGCGAGAAATAGAAGATCAGAGTGGGTATTACTTTATTTACAACAATGAGTTTGTAGATGTCTATCAAAAGATTGACCTCCATGCAAAGAACCAAAAAATTGATGGCCTTTTGGATAAAATATTCCAGGGACAAGATGTTAGTTACACTATTAACGATCGGAGGATTATTCTTTCACCTACAGGAACGCATGAACTGGCTCGGCAGTCGAGGACCATATCTGGTCGTGTCACCGACTCCTCTGGCGAGCCGCTTCCGGGTGTAACTGTTCTGGTTCAAGGGACAACCCAGGGTGTCATTACGGATTTTGATGGCAATTATTCGATTGCAAATGTTCCGGCTGCTGGCACTTTGGTGTTTTCATTTGTTGGAATGAAGAGCCAAGAGGTTGGTGTTGGCAGCCAATCTTCAATCAATGTAGTGATGGCCGAAGAGGCTATTGGAATTGATGAAGTGGTGGCCATTGGGTATGGTACTGCCAGAAGAAGAGATATTTCGGGAGCAGTGAGTACGGTTCGGTTGGAAGATTCTCCTGTTGCCCTATCACCAAATACCAATCCTCTCCAATCTTTACGAGGAGCAGTTGCTGGTCTTAATATTGGGGCACAAAACTCACCGGGATCAACGCCGAGTATATTGGTTCGCGGACAAAATTCTATTAATGGCTCAAATGATCCTTTGATAGTTTTGGACGGTATAATCTATTTGGGAAGTATGTCGGATATTAATCCGGAAGACATTGCCGTTATGGATATTTTGAAGGATGCATCCGCAACAGCTGTTTATGGTTCAAGGGCTGCGAATGGTGTAATTATAGTCACAACAAAAAAAGGGAAAACAGGTAAGCCCATTATCACTTATAATACCTCTATCGGTATTAACAATTGGGCAACTCCACCGAATCTGATGAAACGTGAAAGATATGCAGATAAATTTGTTGCACAAACTCCTTCTTTTAATACTCCTGATGATATTATACGTGATGATGCGTATGGGCAACTTTTATGGGATCAGGGAGATGTTGTTGATACCGATTGGATTGATCTAATATCCCGGAATGGTTTTATTCAAAATCACCAGGTTGCAGTTTCAGGTCGTGGGGAAAGTATAAATTATTATTTTTCAGGAGGATATAGTAATCATAAGGGCATTATTGTAGGGGATGACTACCAACGTATTTCAGTACGTTCAAAACTCGATGCCGATGTAACCGACTGGTTGCAAGTGGGGCTGGATGGAAGCTATAATAACAACGACTACTCGGGAGTTGGCGCAAATGTAGGTGGTGCTTACATAGGTCATCCGTGGGGATATCCATACCGTTATGCAGGAATGCCTGTGAATCCCGGAGAAAATACTTCTACGCTTTTGGAAAGATATCCTACAGGACAATCCGTCATTAATCCTCTTTGGGGAACTGATGGAACGATAGACGATATTGATAAAAGGAATTTTTACAGATTAGCAACTTTTGCTTTACTCAAAGTTCCAAAGGTTGACGGTTTAACTTACCGGTTCAATTTTTCAATTGATGCAAATAATAATATTCGTGATAGATTTGTGTACGAGGATTATTATGTAGGAGAAGCATCGGCAGTTTCCGAACCTTATATCGAAAGGTATTCTCCGTCGGAACTGGCTAAACGGCTATCGCAGGCAAATGGTTATAACGACCGGACCAATAGTTATTCTTATGTAATGGATAATATTGTGAATTACAAAAAGCAATTTAATGACCACTTTTTGGATGTTACGTTAGTTGCAACACGTGATTATTCGTACACCAAACTGGTAAGTGCAAATGGAAGCGATTACTCGGTAAATGGGAATACATTGCTGGGGGTTAACGGCATACATAAAGCCGCTGTGCAAAGAATAAATTTGAATGTGGTTGAAAGAGCCAACGTTGGTTACCTGGGACGAATTAGCTACAACTATAAAGATAAATACCATTTTACGGCTTCCATGCGTCGGGATGGTGCTTCCGTTTTTGGAGTGGATCAGAAGTGGGGTAATTTCCCTTCGGTTGGTGTCGCCTGGACATTAACAGAAGAAGATTTTTTGAAAGGGGTGGATAAAATAGATTACCTGAAGGTAAAAGCATCTTACGGTAAAAATGGTAACCAGGGACTTGATCCTTACCAGACGCTGGCGAGGGTTGCAAGTGGTAGCGACGGTGGCATTCGCTATGAGTTTGGTGATGCACCATCCACCATTTTATATGGCGTATCACAATCCAATTTAGGAAGTCCTAGTCTGGGCTGGGAAACGACTACAGCATTTAACGGTGGTTTTCAATCCTCATGGTTAAACAACCGCGTATTTTTCGATCTGGACTTCTATTTCTCTAACACAACCGACCAGATATTTAATCGTCAAATCCCAATTATGACCGGATTTGCTTCAATTTTCTCCAGCTTGGGACAGGTTGATAATAAAGGAGTTGAGATCAGCTTACGCACAAATAACATTGAAACTGCTGATTTAAAATGGTCGTCCAGCCTTATTTTCTGGCAAAACCGAAATAAAGTAGTTCGTTTATACGGCGATGATATTGATGGAGATGGAAAGGAGGACGACGATATTTCAAATAACCTATTCATTGGAAAATCATTGGGTGCGATTTATGGCTATGAATTCATTGGTGTTGTGCAGGAAGATGATACAGAATACATAAGCAATAATGGCGTCCCACCCGGCGATCCGATGTTTAAAGACATCAGTGGCCCTGATGGTAAACCTGATGGCCTGATTACGGCTGACTATGACCGTAAAATTCTGGGATACAGAAAAGAAAATTTCAGGATGAGTTTATCCAATACCGTTGAGTATAAAAATTTCAGTCTGTATGTTATGTTGACGGGAATTTTTGGCGGTGGCAATGATAATTACTTCTTACAACCAAATCCAAGAGCTACTTCATTTGGAACCAGGTTCGATACCAATGAAGTGGATCACGATTGGTGGACACCCGAAAATAAAAGTGAAAAATACCTTCGGCCCGACTATTTGGGTAATCGATATCTAGGGTTACAATCCAGAGGTTTTGTTCGAGTGCAGGATGTCAATTTATCCTATGATTTGCCCAAAGTTATGCTTAGCAGGATACCATTAAGTTCATTGGAAATATATGCAAGTGTAAATAACCTATACACCTTTACCAATTGGTTTGGTGGAAGAGATCCGGAAGGAGATGAGGGAGTGGGATTTACTGTTGATTCCGGAGAATATCCGGTTCCAAGAACCTATTCCATGGGATTAAAAGTAAGTTTCTAATGCAAAAAATAGATAATATGAAAATCAATAATATTAAAATACAAGTTTTCACTCTATTGGTGTTATTATTAACTTCTTTAGGGTGCGATGATGAAAAGTTTTTGACGGAAAATCCGGAAACATTTTATACGACGGATAATATATTTTCATCGGAAACACAGGTTGACCAAGTTCTGATTACCATGTATTCCGACCTCCGCGAATTCAGGACCCGAAATTTTCAGGCCAAAGGATTTAGTACTGATGTGATGGATGCTCCGGAATTCAGGGTTCAAACAAGTTTTGGTGATTACAGTAGAATAAACTCTGAAAGTTCTGAGTTTAGTAATACATATAATTTCTATTACCGATTAATTGCTGATGCAAATACCGCGTTATATGCAGCTAATCTGGAATCGATCAGTTTTGAGTCGGCCGAAAAAAAGGCATATATTATTGCTCAGGCTCGGTTTTTCAGGGCTCACGCTCACGGAATACTCGCAGAATTATTTGGGGGTGTACCAATTGTTACAGAAATAGCCAGAGAGCCGAGATACGATTATGAGCGTGCCACAAGAGAAGCAACGTATCAATTTGCCATCGATGAATTGGAAGCAATTGTTAATGATCTTCCGGAAACTACATCGCAAGACGGTAGAATTGTTAGAGGTGCAGCAGAGCATTACCTAAGCGAATTTTATCTGGGTTTGGGAATTGAGACATCCAGCAATGCTGCTTATGACCAGGCAATAAAATATGCTTCTGATGTTATTGATGGAGGAACCTTCGCATTGATGACCGAGCGCTTTGGTGAAAGAAAAGATGAACCGGGAAAAGATGTTTACTGGGATCTTTTCCGTAGAAATAATATCAACTATACTGATGGGAACATGGAAGCTATTTGGACCTTTCAGATAGACTTTGACGCTTACCTTGCGGAAGACGGAGAATCCTTTTTAAATTACCCAAGATTTTATATGCCGGTTTACAGGGCTATTGAGGGCTTTGATGGTGTTGCTGAAGACGCTGGAGGCCGAGGTGTTGCATTTTATAAACAGACTCCTTATGCCGGGGATTTGGTTTGGGACGAAAGCATCTCCGCAGGCGATCAGCGTGGAGCTGAGCATAACATAATCCGAACCATAATTTATAACGATTCAAATTATCCGGATTTAATTGGAAAAGTTGTACCCCAGGAAGTAATTGATGCTACCAATGAAGGGCGGGGATGGATTTTTCCTATCATATTCAAATTAACCACCGATGATTTTGTTGGTTTGGATCAAGGGCAGGACAGAAGTAATTTGTTCCGTGATGAGTATGCTATTCGTTTGGCAGAAACCATACTTCTTAGAGCTGAAGCCTATCATCGCAAAGGAGAAAACCAAAAAGCAGCCAATGATTTGAACATGCTACGCTCCCGCGCGCAATGCGATATTTTGGTTTCAGCTAGTGACGTTGATATTGACTTCATACTGGATGAAAGAGCGAGAGAACTTTTTGGAGAAGAATGCCGATGGAATACCCTGTTAAGGATGGGGGGAACTGTTGCCGTAGATCGCATTCGGGAATATGCAATGCATGATATTACACGCACAACTTTGAATTTCGATTATAATTTGTGGCCTATACCGCAAGGCACAATCGATAGAAATAAGGATGTAAAAATGGAGCAGAATCCGGGTTGGATCAACCGATGATTGTTCTGTTCTAATTAGTTGTCCTGGCCAGCCTTTCATTTCGGGCTGGTCAGGATAATGTTTTTTGCAACCGTAATTGTACCAACTAGAGCCTGTTATTCAGTTATCAGGGATTTTTTCACACATGAATGACTGTCAATCCAATTCTTATTATTATGACAACTAAAATTTGGCTACTCCTGTTTATTTTTGCATTCTTGGTTTCGTATTCCAACCCAGAAGAAACAGAATTGCCTGCCATCGGTTATGTTGATATAAAAACGACCTTCCAAAATCCGGAAAGTGTTAGCGGCGTAAACTGCTGGTGGTGGTGGCTCAATGGGAATGTAAATAAAGCTGCTATCACCAAAGATTTGGCAGCCATGAAATCCCGTAACTTCCAGGGAGCGATGATTTTTGATGCCGGAGGACATAATCAAAGAGGAAATAAGGATATCCCTGCAGGCCCCTTGTTTGGTTCGGATGAATGGAATGAACTGTTTGTGTTTGCTCTGGATGAAGCCCAAAGGCTTGGATTAGAGATGGGGTTTAACATTCAGAGCGGCTGGAATCTCGGTGGCCCCCGGGTAACACCAGAATACACGGCAAAACAGATTACGTATTCTGAAGTAAAAATGTCTGGCAATAAAAATGTTGCTGTAAAATTAGCGTTGCCTCAAACAAGAAGAGATTTTTATAAGGACATCGCAGTGCTGGCATTCCCAATTAATGATGATCAAAAAACGAATAAGGTTATTACTGATCTGGATCTGAAATTGGGGTACCACGAACTTGGAGGTTCAGCCCCGGATACCCGTTTTCTCTTGACCAACTCATCAACGGGCAGTAGAAATTCAAAAGATAATTCCAGTTACATTTTAACAAAGGATGACATTCTGGATATTTCATCTCAAATGGATGCGAATGGCAACTTAAACTGGCAAGCCCCCGAAGGAGATTGGAGTATTTTACGTATTGGTTATACCTGCACCGATTCCCATGTTTCCACTTCAAGCGGCGACTGGCAGGGCAGTGTACTGGATTATATGAGTAAAGAAGCTTTTGATTTTTACTGGAATGATGTAGTAGAGCCTATTTTTAACGCTGCCGGTGATCATGTGGGTACCACGCTAAAATACATGGAAACTGATAGCTGGGAATGTGGAGGAATGAACTGGACTGATCAATTTGCCGAGGAATTTATACAATACCGTGGATACGATCTGAAAAATTACTTACCCATTGTGGCTGGTTACATTGTTGATGACATTGAAACTTCGAATGCGTTTCTGTCCGATTTTAGAAAAACACTGGGCGACCTGGTAGCCTACAACCATTATGCTGTTTTTCAGGAATATGCCCATAAACACAACATGGGTATTCAGCCAGAATCTGCCGGTCCCCACGCCGGTCCGTTGGATGGAATAAAGAACTACGGATTCAGCGATATTGTGATGAGTGAATTCTGGTCGCCATCACCTCACAGACCCCGGCCGGAAAATCGGTTTTTCTTAAAACAGGCATCCTCAGCAGCACACATTTACGGGAAAAAGATTGTAGGAGCCGAATCCTTTACCACGATTGGGCCACACTGGAACGATGAATTGTGGCACGACCAGAAATCATCCTTCGATCACGAAATTTGTGCAGGCTTGAATCGTATGTACTTTCATACTTTTACAAGTTCGCCTCCTGAAGCGGGATTGCCCGGTCAGGAATATTTTGCCGGCACACACATAAATCCGCAGGTCACCTGGTGGGAACAGTCGGGGGCATTTATCGATTATATGCACCGCACCCAGTCAGTTGTGCAGGAAGGCAAATTTGTGGCCGATGTATTGTATTACTATGGCGACCATGTTCCCAATGTCTTCCCGTTTAAACATGCTGATCCGGCAGGAGCAATGCCTGGTTTTGATTACGATGTGACCGATGAGACCATCTTCCTGCAATTAAAAGTGGAAGATGGAAAACTTTTGGTTCCCGGCGGTGTGAAATACCGTGTTCTGGTATTACCCGACCATAAAGTTTTGTCGATGGCCGTACTGGAAAAAGCAGAAGAATTGTTACAACAAGGAGCTACGATAATAGGATATAAACCCGAAAAGTTAGCCAGCTTGATGGGTGGAACAGAAGCTCAAAAGAAATTTAACGAATTGGCCGATAAAATTTGGGGAGTTGAAACTTCAGAAAAAGGAGAAAAAAAATATGGTAGTGGGAATGTAGCCTGGGGAATGACCGCAAGAGAATATTTTTTGTCGAAAGAGGTTCCTGCAGATTTTGATATTGTGGAAAACGACAGCAAAACCGATTTTGATTACATTCATTACACCATTGGAGAAAGTGATGTCTATTTTGTGACCAACCAGACCAGGGAAAGGCAGAAAATAAAAGCCCGGTTCCGTGTCTCAGAAAAACAACCTGAATTATGGGATGCCTTAACCGGAGAAATTCGGGAAGCTAAAGCTTTTGCCCAAAACGATGGTCTGACAACCGTTCCGCTGACTTTGGACCCTTATGGAGCAATGATGGTTGTATTCAATACTGAAATAGCTGCAAGCAAACAAGGAACGGCAATAAGAAATTACAGCGATTTTGAAATCTTGAAGGAGCTTTCAGGTGCATGGACCGTTGAATTCGATCCCGAATGGGGAGGTCCCGGCTCTGTTACATTTCCGGAATTAGCGGATTGGACACAACATTCCGAAAAAGGAATTAAGTATTATTCAGGAACCGCAGTTTATAACAAAACATTCAATCTGGATTTTGAACCTCAACAGGATAAACAGTACTATTTGCAATTGGGAAGTGTAAAAGATGTGGGTATTGCAGAAGTGAACATAAACGGAAAAGACAAAGGCATTGTCTGGACGTCACCATTCCGGGTAGAAATAAGCGACGCACTGCAAAACGGTGAGAATACGCTGGAAATTAAAATGGTGAATTCATGGTACAACAGGGTGGCCGGCGACCAGACTTTTCCCGATGAAAAACAATACACATCCACCAACATCGATCTAAAACATGATTACCGGGGCAGGTCAATTGATGAAATTCCTTTGGAACCATCAGGTTTGTTGGGGCCGGTTAGGATTTTGATGATGGAGGAATTTTAGTATTTGAATTTAATTATCATGTCTATGAATGCGATTACGATGAATTGCATTATATTATTGAAAATAAGCTTTGTAATTCCGATAGGTGCAGTTGGGGGAAGCCTTATTCGGATGAATGGTAAAGAAGAATGCAACTGGTGGCAAGTATTCAATAATTTTGAGGAGCGAGCAGGAAAGTGGACGTTGAAGGGTTTCACGTATGATGGCCCCGCACAAGCCATTGGTTTTAAACCAGTGTGGAAACCCGAGGACCATGCGTCTTTCTTTACCACCTCTTCTGCCTGGAGCTTGTTTTCCCAAACTCAAAACAAGTCTGGACAAAATTGCAATTTGCAGGTTAAATATGGCCCTGTTCAAATACAAGCAATTGAATTGGAAACCCTTGATAATAAAAAAGGAAGTAACGTGATGGTAAGGAAGTAACGTGATGGTTATGCTTGACGGTATTCAACAATCCATCGTGTCAAGCAAACAAAACGGAAATACATTAACGGTAAATTTGAAATCAGAGTGTAGAATAAAATCTGGGCCAGAATTAATGATTTCTTTCAATTTTGAAAATTGATATTGAATTGGGGGGAGTTAAAACAGCTTGGCAAGAAGAACATAACTTATCTCGTATTACCATGGTTAAAACCGTCTCGAAGAATCAATTCGAATATTTAGCAAAATAATTAAACATGAACACAAAAATTCACACTATTGGAATTGCATCTTTTTTGTTGACGATAACATTTTCCTGCACGAACGCACAAAAAGAAAAGTTGGAAGATCAAGAAGGACTTCCCAACATCGTTTTACTCATGGGCGACGATCATGGTTGGGACGAAGTCGGTTATAACGGACACCCGTTTGTAAAAACGCCGGTGCTCGACGAAATGGCATCCAGCGGTTTGCGTTTCGATCGGTTTTATTCCGGACATCCGAGTTGTTCGCCCACGCGGGGCAGCCTGCTAACCGGTCGGCATCCCAACCGCTATGGTACATTCACCCCTGGCTGGTCATTACGGCCCGAGGAAGTCACCATTGCCCATCTTCTGAAAGAGGCCGGATATGCCACTGCCCACTTTGGAAAATGGCACGTTGGACCGGTTAAAACAGACTCACCGACCAGCCCGGGGGCAATGGGGTTTGATGAGTGGCTCTCGCACGATAACTTTTTTGAAATGGACCCGGTGCTGTCGCGAAACGGAGAAACTCCGAAGACAATAGAGGGAGAAGGTTCAGAAGTTGTCATTGATGAAACCCTAAAGTTTATACAGAGGTCAAAAAATACGAATAAGCCATTTATGGCTGTTGTTTGGTTTGGCTCTCCGCACGAGCCATACAGCGGATTGCCTGAAGACCTGGCCCTTTATGAAAACCTTCCCGACAGTTTGGCAAACAGAAATGTTCGTTTGACCTCCAATGAAACCGGAGAGCAGGTAAGCCGCCCACTCAGGGATGTTTTACAGGAACGCTATGCGGAGATCACCGCCATGGACAGAGCAATTGGCAAATTAAGAACCTTTCTAAAAGAAAACAACCTCCAGGAAAATACCCTGGTAATGTATTGCGGTGATAATGGCACGCCACCGAGTGCAGCACGAACAGGTTTAACCCGCCGTGAACAAAAAGGGAGCCTGTACGAAGGCGGTATTCTTGTGCCCGGTGTGCTGGAATGGCCAGCAGCCATAAAAGAACCGGTGTCAACTTCTGCTGTATCGGTCACCAGTGATTTGTTGCCGACCCTGGCAGAACTGACTGGTCAGCCATTGCCGGACAGACCCATTGACGGAATCAGCCTTGTTCCGTTTTTTCATGAACCAGCAAAACAACGAACCGAACCGCTTTATTTCTGGCAGTTTGAGCCGGGGGAAGTATTCGGCAAAAATCCGGAGCCCTACATTGACCCGGAATTGCAGGAAGGAACCACGCCACTGGCTAAAATAATGGCTGGGAAATTTACCCGTAGTTTCAGGAATTACAAATACAAGCAGATTTCAGAAAATGATTATTCAGGCGAACGTGCTATGATGAAAGATCAGTTCAAACTGGTCGTTGGGGGAAAGACGCCAGATGAGAGTGGGTTTGAATTGTATGACATTCAGAACGATCCGGGAGAAGAAAATAATCTGGCTGATCAATATCCTGAAATGGTGAAGGAAATGCAGGCAGAGTTGCGCGGATGGCAGGAGTCGGTATTAAATAGCTTAACGGAAGCAGATTATAAATAATGTAAGAGTAAGGCCTGAAAAGATAATATAGACAAGTATAGGATATATTACTATAAAACAGAACCTATGATTGTAAAAAAACTCATAATAACGATTGCAATTCTAATCACCAGTATAAGCCTGATTGGGCAGGACCTGGAGCAGTCCTTTCGAACCCCGCCCGATTCGGTAAAACCATGGGTTGTTTGGTTTTGGATAAATGGCAATATTAGTCATGACGGCATTACCAAAGACCTCGAGGCCATGAAAGAAATTGGCATAAACGGTTTTTATTGGATGGAGGTAAGCGGACCCTGGTGGGCACCAGAGGGTAAGATTGAAGCAGGCAGTGCAGAGTGGCACGAGGCAATGCAATGGGCCATAGCAGAAGCCGATCGGTTGGAAATGGAGTTTGCGCTGACCGTGGACTTTGGATATGGTTCCGGAGGGCCTCATATCACCCCGGACCTATCCATGCAAAAACTGGTTTGGAGTCAAACCGAACTGCAGGGGGGTAAAAAGTTAGATCTTCAAATAGAAAAACCTAAAATTGATAAAACACTTCAGCCCGTTTGGTTGCGTCCGGGACAGGAAATGAATCCTGCAGTAACAAATGCTGTAGACAGTATAGACTCTTACAGGGATATTTCCGTATTTGCAGTTCCGACTGCCAAACTCAAAAAATCCGTCCTCATTCCCAAAGAACGAAAAGAAGAAATAGCGGAGAAATTGAAAAATGTACCGGGGCTTCATGGGGTAGAAAACGATCCTCTGATGGCCTGGGACGGACGAGGTTGGAAAACACACCTACCCCCGCTTGATTTTAATGCTGATTTGTCGGCATTGCAGGATGCTGAGACCATCAATCTATCGGAGCATATGGATGTAAACGGGAAGCTGGTGTGGGATGCTCCCGGGGGAGACTGGACTATTGTCAGGCTGGGCTATGCGAGCAATTACCATATCACAAGGCCATCGCCCCGTCTCGCCGTAGGGTTGGAAAGCGACAGGCTGCATCCGAGAGGTATCAATACGCATTTTGAGCACCGGCTGAAACCCATCATCGAAGCTGCCGGAGAAAAGGCCGGGAGGACATTAAAGTACATACATATTGATAGCTGGGAGGCTGGCGGACAGAATTGGACATTGGGTTTTGAAGAAGAATTCAGGAAAAGAAGAGGATATGCTATTACACCATGGTTGCCTGTACCTACCGGCCATGCAGTAGATACCCAGGAAAACACAGAGCGTTTTTTATGGGATTTGCGCAAAACGGTGAGTGAAGTTACATTGGATAACTATATCATCAGGCTTAAAGAACTAATCGCTCCCTATGGAATGAAAAATTCCAATGAGCCTTATGGCAGGCTAGGTATAAACAGCCTGGAATATGCGGCGAACAGTGATTTTATCATTGGAGAGTTTTGGACGGAAAGGGAAATAATAGACCAATTCCCGACCTTTTCGGATTATTGGTATCACTCCATGAAAGGACTGGCTTCGGTGGCCAATACTTACGGAAAAACACGCGTTGGGGCAGAGGCTTTCACTGGCTCAAGGGGATGGGTTGACCACCCCTACCTGATCAAGGGGATGGGGGATGAAGCATTTTGCAATGGCATAAACCATTATGTTTATCACCTATACGCACACCAGGCGTATGAAAATATGAAGCCGGGGCTGACGCATCGCAGATGGGGGCAACATATCAACAGGTATCAAACCTGGTGGAACCTGAGTAAACCTTACTTTGATTACGTGGCGAGGTGCCAGGCACTTTTACAGAAAGGCAGAAGAGTGGTCGATGTCGCGTGTATGTATACTGAAGGAGCTCCCCTCAATTTTAACAACCTCAACTTTTCATTGCCCTTTGGCTATGATTATGACTTTTGTACCTTAGAAATCATAGAACGGATGTCCGTTAAAGACGAGATAATTCTCTTACCGAATGGCGTTTCTTATCACTATTTGGTATTGCCGAACTCTGACAGATTATCACTTCCATTGGTACAAAAAGCACAGGCACTAAAGAAAGCCGGGGCTAAAGTTTATCTACAGCAGGCTGTCGTTGGTACACCGGGACTGGAAGGTTACCCAAAAGCCGATCAGCAAGTGAAAGCCATCACTGAAAATTGGGAAATCCTTCCGGAAGGAGGTTGGAAAAACGTTTTTAATTCGGATAACATCTTGCCAGATTTTGAGGGCGACAACCTCATGTGGATACACCGAAATGCCGATGACAGCGATTTGTATTTCGTCGCTAATACCAAGCCCGAAAAAATGAGTAGCACATGTATTTTCAGGACTAAAAGGAAATTGGCTGAATTATGGAATCCCGAAACAGGGGAGATATTTGAAATAGAAACAACACAAAGAAAAGACGGTCGAACGCAAGTTAATTTGCAGTTTGAGCCTTCACAAAGTTGGTTTATTGTATTTAAAGACAAGCCAAGCAGACAAATAGCATTAGGAAGTCCCTTCATTGAGTGGGAAGATGTGCAAGAGATACGGGGAACGTGGGAACTGGAATTTGATAAAGATTGGGGACCGACAGAAAAACAGACCTTTGGTGAGTTAAAGTCATGGTCAGAGAGTTCCAATGAGCTGGTAAAATATTATTCGGGTACGGCAACGTACCACAAAGAATTTATTATTTCAGATACAACCATTAAAGCATTGAAGGAAAATACAGCAACAAAGGTTGGTTTGGATTTGGGTAAAGTTGAAGTAATGGCCAGGGTAAAACTCAACGGGAAAGATTGCGGCATTGTATGGAAGCCGCCTTACCGGGTAAATATTGGTGAAGCGTTAAAACCGGGCACCAATAAACTGGAAATAGAAGTAGTCAATACCTGGGTGAACCGTATGATTGGCGATGAGCAACTACCGCTCGACGCGGAATGGAAAGATTGGGAAACACTTGTTGAATGGCCCGGTTGGTTTCAGGAAGGGGAGGAAAGGCCGACAGGCAGATATACATTTACCACAGCACGGCATTACCAAAAAGATAGTCCGCTTATGCCTTCGGGACTGCTTGGTCCGGTTAAGATTATGTCGGGTAACTGATGGTTCTTTGATTAAAAACAAATAAGATAAATCAATATGAAAAAACAAAAATTGCAGAGAATGATTCTTGTAGGCTTGGTTTTATTATTCACAACAGGTTTATACACCAGTTGCAGGAATGGTGGGAGTGAATCTGCTCCCACCGGCTTAATGACCGACCTTCTTTCGGAACCGGACAATGCGGTAATAACAACTCCTCAACCAAGGTTTACCTGGATTCCCGCAGGGGAAGAAGCCATGCAAACCGGATACCAGATCATTGTTGCTTCCAGCGAAGAGAAGCTCCAAAATGAAGAAGGAGATGTCTGGGATTCCGGTAAAGTGGATTCCGGAGTGTCTGTTTCTGTTCCCTATGGAGGCAACGCACTGAATGAAAATTCAAGCTATTGGTGGAAAGT
>NZ_CAXBDD010000080.1:0-17817 GCF_963974515.1 uncultured Sunxiuqinia sp.
CTTCCAATGACTGGCCCCGGCTGTTCAGCGGAGGAATGCTGCGGGCACTTAGTTTTTTATTCCGTTTTGGGTAAATGACTGCTCGCATGCAGTTTGTTTATTTGATTGGACGTTTGATAATTGCGATTAAATCGTTGTTTGTTATTTTGCGCTATATTTACGAAAGTTAAGAGATTGACAATTGCCTAAACGAACTGAAAATATCGATCGGGTATTGGTTATGAGGATGAAGCGAGGGGATATGAAAGCCTTTCAGGAGCTCTTCGTAACGTATGGTGAAAAGCTATACGAATTCTCTTTTTCCTATTTGAAGGACTCTTTTGTAGCCGAAGAAATTGTGCAGGATGTTTTTCTGCGGATTTGGGAGATCAAGGACGATATTGACGAGGATCGGTCTTTCAAAAGTTTTATCTACCAAATGACGGTGAATAAAGTGTTCAACCATATGAAACACCAGGTTGTCCGGCAAAAGTATGAGAAATACCTGTTGAATTCCGACCATTCTTTTGGCGATAGCCCTGAAGCTCAACTTCAACTCAGTGAATTGGATCAGCGAATTCGTGCATTGCTTCAAAAAATCCCCGAGCAACAGAGAAATGTTTTCAAATTAAGCCGTATTGAGGGGCTGTCAAATCCGGAGATTGCCGATAAGCTTAATCTATCCATCCGAACGGTTGAAAACCAAATTTACCGGACCACAAAATTTTTGAAAGAGCATCTGAAAGGCGAATACCTTTTTATTCTCTTCTGCTTTTGCAATGGCATCCTTGGCTGCTGCTGATTCTTTCAGAATTCTACTTGTTAGCTGACAGAAGTTTGACGTGAATCGATCGTTCTTTCCAGTCGTTTTATATGTGGGCAATAAAGTTTAAAAAAAAAGCAATTTTTTTTGAGTGTTCACTTTGGACTTCTTGTATTACCTGTGACATGAGAAAGAATTCAACGATAGAACCCCGATTTTTCCAGCTGCTTGAAAAGCTTCATGCAGGAGGTTGCAGCTTACAGGAGCTGTATGAGCTGGAAGCTTTCTTTGAAGAGGAGCAATCGGTTGTAGCGCTAAAAAAACGAATGATTCAAAGCCTGGAGGAAGAGACTTACCAGGCAAGCGGTCATTTTATAAGCGATCAGACTTTTCAGAAAGTTAGAAAGCAGATCAAACAAAAACAGCACGAGAAAGATTCCCGGTCTGTTCCTTTACATTTGCAAATCACAAAAATTGCTGCCATTGTCGTGCTGTCATTTGTTATGGGCGGGTTGCTTGTTAACTTTTTGAATAGCAGGATTGAACCGGAACCGGTATCCTATTGCGAAATCGCGGCACCATTGGGTGCAAAATCCAGAGTGGTTTTGCCCGACAGCTCGGTGGTTTGGTTGAATGCAGGCAGCACACTGAAGTATTCAACAGATTTCAGCAAACACGAACGGCATGTTTCTCTGGTTGGCGAAGGCTATTTTGAGGTGGCAAAAAACGAACGACTACCATTTAAGGTCAATGCTCATGGCTTTATAGTTGAGGTTGTTGGAACCGAATTTAATATTCAAGCTTATGAAGATGAACCCATCATTGAGACCATTTTGGTTGACGGTCAAGTCAAGTTGGATCATGAGCGGAAGATTATTGACGACCGTGTTTTCATGAGTCCAAACTCCAAAGCCTCGTTCTACAAGAAGCAAGAAGATGCTATTGCCAATGGCGATCCACGCCTGGTCATCCTAACCAATATTGACCCACGACCATTGATTGCATGGAAGAATGACCAGTTGATCTTTGAAAATGAAAGGCTGAAAGATTTGGCGGTGAAACTGGGACGCCAGTATGATTATACGTTCGAGTTTGAATCGACAGATGTCGAAAATTACCGATTCTCAGGGACGCTGGAAGATGAAACCTTGCAACAGGTGATGGATGTGATCACGCTTACTTCTCCAATTTCATATAAAATAAAAGGAAAAATAGTAACCATTAATAAAGATTTAAAACGAACCAGAAATTTTAAAAAGCACTTACGATGAAAATAAAAGGGAACAGACTGACATCCGTTCCCTTTGAAAAATGATTGAGTTAAATTTTAATCGATGCTGCATAAGTTGGTAGCTGCTGCAAGCATCTATTGTTAACCATTTAACAAACCAAATGTATGAAAAAAAATCGGATTGGATTTGTTTTCCCTGCGAAGGGTAAACTAAAAAAAACACTGCTTGTGATGAAATTAACAGCCATTTTTATCTTGGCTTTCCTGGTACAGGTAAACGCCTCGGTTTATTCGCAGACTACCAAGTTTGACGGCGACTACCGTGGTAAAACGATTCGGGAAGTCTTTAATGAGATTGAGAATCAAAGTCGCTTCCGTTTTTTCTTTAACGACGATTTCACCAACATCGATCAGGTGGTGGACTTCACGGTTAAAGATGCGAATGTTGAAGGGATTTTAGACCGACTTTTTAAAGGTTCGGATATCAGTTATAAAATTCTGGAAAACGATTTGATTGTTTTGACCACGACGCAAAGTGCTCAGGCGAGGATGATCACCGGGAAAGTGCTTGACTCGGGAGGACAGCCACTGCCTGGGGTCACTGTTGTAGCCAAGGGCACCACCCGGGGAACCATTACCGACTTTGATGGCAATTATTCCATCAACCTGGAGGCCGGAGTTACTACGCTGGTTTTCTCTTTTGTTGGGATGGAAACCCTGGAAGTGGAAGTGGGCAGTCAAAGTGTGATTAACATTACTATGAACGAATCATCCATTGGTCTGGAAGAAGTGGTTGCCATTGGTTACGGTGTTCAAAAAAAGGAATCGTTAACCGGGGCTATTTCAGGCGTGACGGCCGAAGATTTGGACCGGGTGCATTCCACCACCGTTTCGGGAGCACTGGCCGGTAAAATTGCCGGGGTAACCTTCCGCATGCCTGACGGACGCCCGGGAGCCAGCGCCACCATTCAGATTCGTAACATGGGGAATCCGTTGTATGTTATCGATGGGATTCAAAAAGATGCCGGACAGTTTAACAACCTTTCTCCAAACGACATCGAGAGTATCACCGTATTGAAAGATGCTTCGGCAGCGATTTACGGGGTGCGTGCGGCTAATGGGGTTGTGGTTGTGACGACCAAACGTGGTAAGTTGGGCACAAAAAATACCATTAATGTAGATGCTTATACCGGCTGGCAAAACTGGACCCGTTTTCCGGAAACCGTAGGTGCCTATGAGTGGATGCTTGGAAAAGCGTATGCGGATATGAATCTGGATGGTGCAACTAACATCACACAGGACGAGTTGGACAAGTGGCGTGCGGGTACCGAGCCTGGTTATCAAAGTTTCGATTGGTATGATTTTATTATCCAACCCAATTCCCCACAAACGTCTATTAATGTCAGTACTTCGGGTGGATCGGATAAAATCAATTACTACTTGTCAGTGACCCGTTTGGATCAGAACTCGATGCTGGGACGTGAATTTACCTTCGGACGGACCAACTTTCAATCCAATATTGATGCGAAAGTTACGGATCGTTTAAAAGTTGGTGTTTCGATCAACGGACGTGTTGAAACGCGCGACAACCCGGGTGTTCCTGGTGGTGATGACTATTGGGCACCCCGTTTTGCTTTGTTCCGTAACCGCCCAACGGAGCGTCCTTACGCCAATGACAATCCCGAATATATCAACAACATTGGTCACATGGCCGAAAACTGGGGTCTGCTAACCAAGGAAAAATCAGGTTACTGGACCGAAGACTGGCGCGTACTACAATTAAACTTCACCGGTGAGTACGATGTCCCCATTGATGGTTTGAGTGTGAAGGGAACCTATTCGCATTACATCGCCGACCGTTTAATGAACGGTCACGAATACACCTACGAAGCTTATTCCTATTTTCCGGAAACAGACGAATACCGGGTGACTTTCACCATGAATAATCCCTGGAGGGAGCGTGGAACCCATAAAGTGCTGGAAACCGTTTTGCAGGGCCAGATCAACTATGCGAAAGAATTCGGCAAGCATGGCATAGCGGCGACTTTCGTTAATGAGCGCATTGAACGGCGCGATTTGGATGTTTGGGTACATGCCGTACCAAAAACAAATGCTTTGCCCTTGCTTCAATTTCCGGACATCGACACCTATAATGATTCAGATGATGAAAGTGCCCGGATCGGATATATTGGCCGTTTCAACTACAATTACGACAATAAATACTATTTGGAGTTGGCCGGACGTCAGGATGCTTCCTGGAAGTTTATTTCCGATGAGCGCTGGGGATTTTTCCCATCGGCCTCGGTGGGCTGGCGGATTACGGAAGAAAATTTTGCTAAAGCGCTATTGGGAGAGAGCAGTCTGGATTTAAAACTGCGTGCCTCTTACGGAGAGCTGGGAGACGACAATGTAGGGATCGGTAACTTCGATTACCTGACTGGTTACAATTATGCTTCACAAGCCGTGATTATGGATGGAGAGATTATTACCGGAGCTCGCGACAGGGGTGTTCCCATTACCTCCATTTCATGGTACACCAGTACGATTACCGACATTGGTGCCGATTATTCGTTTATGAATGGTAAATTGAGTGGTACGGTTGATTATTTCTACCGGAAACGCGAAGGTTTGCGGGGGCGTAAATATGATATTCTGATTCCGAACGAAGTGGGCTACTCGTTACCCGATGAAAATGTAAATAGTGACGCGATTATGGGTGCTGAAACCTCTATCGCTTACAACGGAAAGACCGGAGATTTAAACTATACTTTGGGCGGAAACATCTCGTTTGCCCGAGAGAAGTTCCTGGAATCCTACAAGCCTCGCTTTGGAAACTCCTGGCATGAGTACCGAAATTCATCAGAAGACCGTTGGACCGGTATTTTCTGGGGATACGAAGTAATTGGCCAATTTGAATCATTTGAAGAAATCAACAACTACCCGATCAATAACGATGGTGAAGGAAACCGCACCATGTTGCCTGGTGACTTGATCTACGAGGATGTGAATGGTGATGGACGTATTAACGGTTTAGATGAACGTCCTATTGGATTTCCAAGAAACCGGAACCCCATTGTTAACTTTGGTTTCCATATTAGCGCCGACTATAAGGGTTTTGACCTGAAAGCGGATTTCTCAGGAGGTTCGGCCTACTCCTACAACCAGAACTGGGAAATGCGCTGGCCTTACCAGAACACAGGGAACTTGTTGAGACAGTTTTATGATGACCGTTGGCACCGCGAAGATCCTTTCGATTTGAACAGCCCATGGATTGCGGGTAGGTATCCTGCTTTGCGTTTCAACACCGGTTGGCACAACAACTACAATAAACAATCGACTTTTTGGTTGACCAATGCACGCTATCTCCGTTTGAGAACTTTGGAAGTGGGCTACACCATTCCGCAGTACCTGGTTCAGAAAGTGGGAATGCAAAAAGCGCGTTTGTATGTGAACTCCTACAACCTTTTTTCCATTGATAATCTCAGAAAACTGGGTGTTGAGCCGGAAGTAATGGATGAAAATGGTTTGCAATACCCACAAAACAGCATGGTCAATGTTGGTGTTAACCTTTCTTTCTAACCTAAAAATGAGAATGAATATGAAAAAATTTAGTTATATACTAATCGTTTTGCTGGCCTTTAGCTGGAGCTGCAATGATGATGATTTTCTGGACAGGGAGCCAACCAACATTTTGCTGGATCACCAGGTTTGGAACGATGAAAGCTTGATTCTCTCGGTTGTTTCAGATTTATATTTTCGGATTCCGGAATACCAGTCGGTGACTAGCTGGTGGACCTATGCCGATTTTGATGAAGCCTTCGCTTCCAACTTTGGCGATTACTGGCGACATAAGAATAACGAATGGGGTTATGGCGACTGGGGCCTTTGGAATTACGATTACATCCGTGAATTGAATCTTTACATTCAAAAAGCCAGTTCGGAGCTGACAGATGAGTTGGATCCCGCGGTAAAAGCTCGTTTTGTAGCTGAGGGCCGATTCCTGCGTGCGGTCAATTATTTTGAACTCGTCAAGCGCATGGGTGGCGTACCACTGATTTTGGAGCCTTTAACTTACGATTTTAGTGGTGATGCATCTTACCTGGAATACCCACGTGCAAAAGAATCGGAAGTTTATGATTTTATTCTAAACGAACTGGATGAAATTAAGAATGATTTGCCTAATGATACGGAAGTGAAAAGTCGTGCCACGCAAGGGGTGGTGCTGGCCATGAAATCACGCGTGGCACTTTATGCCGCTTCCATTGCGAAATACGGAGTTAATACGCCCAGCGTATCACTGCCCGGTGGTGAGGTTGGTATTCCGGCCAGCATGGCCGATGGCTACTACACCATTGCCCTGGATGCAGCCGAAGAGTTGATTAATAACGGGCCGTACTCCTTGTACGAAAAGAAGGAAGACTTATCTGAAAACTTCTCCAGCTTGTTTATCGACAAAGCAAATAATCCGGAGGTGATTTTTGTCCGTGACTTTGTTCAAAGTGAACGCTGGGACGGACGTGCCAACCTGTGGACCTTGTGGAACCAACCTTGGTCGGGAGCCGAAGACCTGGAAGGCGGACGCACCAATCCTTCGCTGAACCTGGTTCAGTCGTTTGAAATGCTGGATAATACCTTCCAGACTTTTGAGACGATGAGTGGTGGCGATTACGTCTATTTCGACAGTCCGCTGGACATGTTTGCGGGACGTGATGCCCGTTTAGCGGGAACAGTCATGTTGCCAGGATCGAAGTTTAAAGGAAAAGACCTGGATATTTGGGCTGGTTATATTTTGGCTGATGGCACCATTTTTACCGGTGATGAGTTTGGTCAGCGAAAAGAACTGCCGGGGACAGACACCCCTCGTCAGGTTGTTGGCTTTGATGGCCCCATTGATGGACGTGAGTTTAGCGCCCAGTCAGGTTTCTATGTTCGTAAATTCATGGATACGGCTACTGGTTCGGGCCAGCGTGGTTTGAAAAGTGACCGCTGGTGGGTACGCTACCGCTTGGGCGAAGTGTATTTGAATGCCGCCGAAGCCGCCTTTGAACTGGGCGACGAAGATGCTGCTGCCGAATACCTGAATGCGTTGCGTCGTCGTGCCGGTTTTACCATCGACCTGACTGCGGCTGATCTATCGTTTGATCGCATTGCCCATGAGCGCAAAGTGGAGCTGGCATTTGAAGGGCACCAGTTGTGGGATATGAAGCGCTGGCGTTTAGCCCACGTGGTTTGGAACGGCGAACAAGCACCATTGACTGATCAGCCTTGGAAGGCCGACGAAGTGAGTACCCGCGTGTTTGGCTTGTGGCCCTACAAATATTATGAGCCGGGAAGCCCGAACAATGAAAAATACGTCTTTAAGCAAGTCGTACCCGGTCAGGTAACCGGTGCTGATCGTTTCCGCCTGGGTAACTACTATTCATTTATCAATGATGATATCAGAAATAACAATCCACAAATTGTTAAGAATCCGAACCAATAAAAACGTAGCAAAATGACTAAAATAAAATTAATCATATTATTGGGAGTTGTTGTCGGTTTTCTTACTTCATGCGAGTGGGATAACTACGATGCCCCGGGATCCATGCTTCAGGGAAATATTGTCTATAATGGGGAAGCCATCAATGTGAGTTACAACGATGTAATATTCCAATTGTGGGAGCCTGGATGGCAGTTGGATATCCCCATCGACGTGACCGTTGATCAGGATGGTTCCTACTCAGCGCTGTTGTTCAATGGTACCTACAAACTGATTATTCCTTCGGCTCAAGGGCCTTGGCGGAATAAGGTGAACTCAACAACCGGTTCAGATACCATTTTGGTCAATCTGAATGGCGATATGAACCTGGATATTGAAGTGGAGCCGTATTACATGATTCGCAATGCTCAGTTCTCGGCAAGCGGACGCGATGTGACCGCCACTTTTCAAGCTGAGAAAATCATCACTGATGCGGGTGCCCGCGACATCGAACGTGTGAACCTGTATATTGGGAAAACGCAGTTCGTGGACTTCCGCGGTTTTGTTGCTGAAGCAGAAATTGGCGGTGGCGACATTGCCAACCCCGGTGCAATCAGCATGACGGCAACCGTACCGTCGCTGACACCAAACCAAAACTATGTGTATGCACGGGTAGGTTTGAAGATTGCAGGCGTGGAAGACATGATATTCTCTTCGGTGCAGAAAATTGATCTGTAATCATTTCGGTTAAAATTAATGGGCCATCCGGATGAATTTATTGTTCACGGATGGCCTTTTTTACTTGATAAAAAATGGGTCATGGTAAAAATGATTAGTCTGTTGGTGGTATTGTCCGCCTGTTTCTGCCTGCATGGGAGAGCTCAAAGTTCCGATAGGATGCTGTTTGGCGATACCTCGCGTAGGGGAGTTCCTTTTTCCAAAGACCCGCATGTGGTGAAGTTCAACGGAAATTACCTGATGTATTTCTCTATTCCTCCGTTTGAAGGAAATCCTGACCCCATTAATGGCTGGGCAATTGGAATTGCCAAAAGCTCCGACCTGGTCAATTGGGAAAAAGTGGGAGAAATTCTGCCGGAAGGTGATTACGAAACAAAAGGTTTGTGTGCTCCCGGAGCATTGGTCATTGGCGGGCAGGTACACTTGTTCTATCAAACCTATGGTAATTGGAGAGAAGACGCGATTTGTCATGCCGTATCCAATGACGGAATCAGTTTTGAAAGAAACCCAAGCAATCCGATTTTTCGTCCTACAGGAGACTGGAACTGTGGGCGGGCCATTGATGCCGAGGTTATTCGCTTCAAGGATCGTTATTTACTTTATTTTGCGACCCGCGATTCCAGTATGACCATTCAAATGCAGGGAGTAGCTGCTGCTCCGCTCAATACCAACTTTAATCGCGAAGACTGGACGCAACTGACCGACGAGCCAATTTTTTCTCCCAAATATCCGTGGGAAGGGCAGTGCGTGGAGGGTGCTTCCATCATTCAGCGTGGTGATGGTCTGTATATGTTTTATGCCGGAGCCTACAACAATGCTCCCCAGCAGGTTGGTGTGGCCAAAAGTGCCGATGGCATTCATTGGGAGCGGCTGAGCAATAAACCTTTCCTGCCCAATGGCGACCCTGGGGAATGGAACTCCTGCGAATCCGGACATCCCCATATTTTCGAAGATGATGACGGTCGCACCTATTTGTTTTTTCAGGGGAATAATGACTTCGGAAAAACATGGATGATTTCGAAGAGAGAAGTTTCATGGACAGCGAAAGGGCCTAAATTGGTTGACTAACGGTGGAAATCGAAGTTGCGATGAGTAGTTGAATGGCTCAAGTTGTACTTGAGATAGACCTTAATCGAAGAGCAATCTTCACCAATAAAATAAATCACATAAATGATGAAACAAATCTTTTATTCTTTAGCTCTCAGTTTTTCAGTACTGGTAAGCTTTTCCTCCTGTCAGCAACCGGCTGGTGATTCGCAGGCTACCATCGTTTCTCAGCCGGAACTCACACAGCAAAATGATTTCTATTTAAGTAATCAGGCTCCCTTGCAGCCTGCCCATTTTATCAAGTTGCCTATGGGAAGTATTCAACCCGACGGATGGATCCTTAAATTGTTGGAATTGCAGAAAGAAGGCTTGTGCGGTCACCTGGGTGAGATCAGTGCCTGGCTTGATAAGGAAAATAATGCCTGGCTGTCGGAAGGTGGCGATCACGGCTGGGAAGAAGTTCCTTATTGGTTGCGCGGATATTCCGATATGGCCTTTATTTTTGATGATGCGGAAATGAAACAAGAAGCCATAGTATGGATTGAGGCCATCTTGAACAGCCAACAGGAAAATGGCTGGTTTGGTCCCGAGGTACGTTCAGGAAATGGCAACCTCGATTACTGGTCGAATATGATTGTGTTGTTTACGTTGCAAAACTACTACGAATATAGTGGCGATGAGCGGGTGATCGATTTCATGACCAAGTATTTTCAATTTGAATTGACCGTTCCCGATGAGGCGTTTCTGTCCAGTTATTGGGAAAACAGTCGGGGAGGTGATAACCTGTACAGTGTTTATTGGTTGTACAACCGCACGGGTGATGCCTTTTTGCTTAAACTGGCGGAGAAGATCCACCGCAACACCGCTGACTGGACACAGAAATCAACATTACCCAACTGGCACAATGTGAACATTGCCCAATGTTTTCGCGAACCGGCTACCTGGTTCATGCAGTCGGGCGATTCGGCTCACTACCATGCTTCATACAATGTCCACGACCTGATTCGTCGCACCTTTGGGCAAGTGCCTGGCGGTATGTTTGGTTCGGATGAAAATGCACGCATGGGTTATATCGACCCGCGTCAGGGGACCGAAACCTGTGGCTTTGCCGAACAAATGACTTCCGATGGAATCATGACACGCATTACGGGTGACCCGCTTTGGGCCGATAATTGCGAAGATGTGCTGTTCAATAGCTTTACCGCTGCATTTACTGCCGATATGAAATCGCTTCGGTACATTACCTGCCCCAACGGTGTAACGGCGGATGCCGAAAACCATCATCCGGGTATTGATAACCGCGGACCATTTCTCACCATGAACCCATTTAGCAGCCGCTGCTGCCAGCATAACCACGGACACGCGCTGCCATACTACCTGCAAAACCTGGTGATGGCCAGCAATGACAACGGTTTGGCGGCTATCCTATACAATTCAAGTGTAACTACCGCGCAAGTGGGCAACGGAACGGAAGTCACTTTGAATCAGGAAACCAATTATCCTTTCGAAGAAGATATTCGCTTCAATTTGGCTATGGAGCAAAATGTGACCTTCCCGTTGTACTTGCGCATTCCCGGTTGGTGCGAAAATGCTTCGCTTATATTGAACGGAAAGCCGGTAGCGGTAGATGCCAAAGCTGGCGCATACATCAAAATTGATCGGGAATGGGCCGATGGCGACCAACTGACGTTAAGCCTGCCCATGAGCTTGTCTTCACGCAGCTGGGCGGTGAACCAGAATAGTGTGTCGGTCGATTATGGCCCGCTGACTTTTTCACTGAAAATAGACGAAGATTACAAAAAGATCAGTAGCATCGAGTCGGCCATTGGGGATTCAAAATGGCAAAAAGATGCCGATCCGGAAAAGTGGCCGGCATACACCATCGACCCGAAAAGTCCCTGGAATTACGGGCTGATATTGGATAAGGCAAACCTGGAAGCCTCCCTAAAGGTTGTCCGCAACGAATGGCCTGCTGACAATTATCCTTTTTCATTGGAGAATACACCAATTGAGATTCGGGCAAAAGGACGTCAAATTCCTTCCTGGAAAATTGATCCGTACGGACTGGTGGATGTTCAGCCCAGGTATCCGGTTCATACCAGTGAACCTGTGGAGGAAATTACTTTGGTTCCGATGGGAGCAGCTCGCCTGCGGATTTCGGCTTTCCCACTCTTAAACGAATAAGAAATGAAGCAGTTGTTTCGGATACTTGCTTGCAGTTGTTTTTTGCTCAGCCTGGCTTTTGCCGACGGTTGGGCACAAAGCATGCAACAGGCCCCGGCACCACTTTTTCGCGACCCGGTTTATGATGGCGCCGCCGACCCGGTGGTGTTCTGGAACCGCCACGAAAGGCAGTGGTGGATGTTTTACACCCAGCGAAGGGCGAACGAAAACACGGCCGATGTGGCTTATTGCTATGGCAACAGTGTCGGAATTGCTTCTACTGATGACCATGGAAAAAGCTGGGTGTACCGCGGAACGCTCGATCTGGAGTTTGAACGGGGAAAAAATACCTTTTGGGCACCCGATGTGGTTTATGCCGATGGAAAATATCACCTGTTTCTGGCTTATATCAAAGGCGTGCGCAATCACTGGGGCGGACAGGCGCGAATGGCACACTATACCAGTGTCAATGCCTGGGAATGGAACTTTGAAGGACTGCTTTCCTTGTCGTCAGACAATGTGATTGATGGTACCCTTTTTCAGGATAATACGGGAACATGGAAAATGTGGTATAAGGAGAACAGCCAATCGTGGCTGGCCGAAAGCGATGACCTGTTTAACTGGACCTGGCGCGATAAGCCGGTGATTGCCGATCAGGTACACGAAGGGCCCAAGGTCTTCGAGTTTAAAGGTTGGTATTGGATGGTCACCGACCAGTGGGCCGGTATGGGCGTTTATCGTTCGGAGGATCTGGAGCACTGGACCAAGCAGGAAGGACCGGTTTTGGCTGATGCGTCAAGCCGCCCCGACGACACGCCCAGCGGAGCGCATGGCGATGTGGTTGTGGTGGGTGAGCAGGCCTATATTTTCTATTTCACCCATCCAGGGAGAAAAACACACGCTGCCGCAACCCTCGATGCCGATGGAAAATATCCTTATGCCGAGAAACGTTCTTCCATCCAGGTGGCTGAGTTGGTCGTCAACAATGGAAAACTGGAAGTGAAAGACCGGGACCAACCCTTTCATTTTTATTTGCCAGATATGGAATAGGTAATTTTTCAAAATCAAAATGATGGAGTATCTTGTAGTCCCGCCACGAGTCCCGTTGATGGCCTCGCCTGTTCTCGAAACGAATCAACAACCAAAGCTTTTAGGCGTACATCGAATATTGAAAAGGGCAAACGGGACATGGATAAGCGCACAAGTAACATCGAAATGAATGCATGAAACAACGATAAGGATACAGGAGAGGTTGAAATGAAAACATGAAACCGTTATACTAGACCATGAGCGATTGAAACAAGTAGATGAAAAGTGAATAAGAGCAGATGGAAAGCTGAAACCGACTAAAACCTATATGCAACCATAAAACAACACAAACAATGAGACGACGTAACTTTATCCAAACAGTTTCAGGTGGTGCAGCCGCTGCTTATTTGGCCGCAAACCCCCTGATCGGCTTTTCTTCTGGCTTCTTGGCTCAAGATCGCGAGCTTGCCGATCATACCATTGACCAGGTATTAACCAAAAAAGTCAGGATTCAATACCCTCGCTTTGTGAGTAAAAACGCCATTCGTGGTAACCACGGCTGGGGCTACGACGAAACGATATGTGAAGTCGTCACCAACCAGGGAGCCAAAGGCTGGGGCGTTACTTTGTGGGGACGGTCGGCTGAGGAAGCTTCGGCCCACTTGGTGGGCAAGAACCTGTCAGAAGTATTTGCTCCCGAACTTGGTTTGATAGATCTGAAAGGCGCCTATGCCGACATCGCGCTGCATGATTTGGCCGGTAAAATTCTGAATAAGCCGGTTTATGAGCTGATGGGCGCAAGTCAGCCCGAAACAACGGTTTGCTACAGTGGTATGATCTACTTTGACGACCTGACCCCCTTTTATAATCAACCCATGGGCATCGACATCATTCTGAAAGAGTGCCAGTTCGATTACGATTTGGGCTATCGTCAGTTCAAACTGAAGATTGGTCGGGGCAACAAATGGATGCCCAAAGCTGCGGGAATCAAACGCGATATTGAAGTCACCAAATTGGTTGCCGAAGCTTTTCCGGATTGCGATATTTTGGTGGATGGCAACGATGGCTATCCACTCGAAGATTTTGAACAGTACCTGAAAGGAATCGAAGGCGTGAAGCTTTTTTGGATTGAGGAACCTTTTCGTGAGACCATTGAGGATTATACCAAGCTGCGGGCATTATTGAAAGAAATGGGAATTGAAACCCTCTTGGCCGACGGCGAAGCATCACCCGATCAGGATTTTTTGCAGCAGTTGATGGAGCTGAAGCTGATGGATGTCCATTTGACCGACATTCAGGATATTGGATACACCGGATGGCGGAAGCTGATGCCCGAGCTTAAACGGCTGAATGTCTTTGCCTCGCCGCATGCCTGGGGCTCTCAAATTAAAACCAATGCTGTGGCGCATTTGACCGGCGCGTATGGAAATACCGTTACCATTGAGGGCGTCACCTGCATTTCGGACGATGTTGACTTGGGCAATTACCGCCTGCAAGACGGAAAGCTGATTCCTTCAGCGGCCCCTGGATTTGGAATGACATTATTGAAATAAATATCTGACCTATGCGTTTTAGAAACACTACTTTACTACTGATGCTGGCTGGCTTATTGCTTGGCGCATGTCAGCGGAAACCGGAAAGTTTGCCGACATTTGACAATCCTTTGCCGGTTGAATTTGGCGACCCGTACATTTTAAAAGCTTCAAATGGCCTGTATTACATGATTGGAACCGGAGGTGTGAAAGACGGTTTCAAAATGTATTCTTCAACTGATCTTAAGGATTGGAACGATGAAGGAAGAATCTACCAGGGAAATACCGATCAGTCGTGGGGAATCGCCAATTTTTGGGCTCCCGAGCTGTATGAGCTGGATGGAAAATTTTACCTGCTTTTCAGTGCCGACTGGCGAATCAATCCTACCAACGAACTGGAGAATTTCCGTATTGGTGTGGCTGTTTCCGATACGCCAACGGGCCCGTATACCGACTTGTATGACCGGCCGATTTTTGATCCGGGCTACCCGGTGATCGACGGTAACCTGTGGTTTGAAGACGGCAAAGTGTATTTGTACTATTCGCGCTGCTGTTACAAAAATCCGGTGGAAAGCGAAGTGGCCGACTGGGCCCGCGAGCATGGAATGTTTGACGAGATTGAGGAAAGTTGGGTGTATGGTGTGGAAATGAAGCCTGATTTTTCGGGTATCGTGGGTGAACCCGAACTATTGCTTCGTCCGCCACTGAGTATGGACGATCAGCAGGCGGAGTGGGAGAGTCGTTCGGTTACTTCGGGCGAGGTCAACCGCCGTTGGACAGAAGGTTCTTATCTTTTTAAAGAAAAAGATACGTACTACATGATGTATTCGGCCAACTACTTTGGTGGGCAAAATTACGCGGTGGGTTATGCGACTTCCAAGTCACCCATGGGGCCTTTTCAAAAAGCCGATAACAACCCGGTTTTGGAGAAGAATGTGGAGCAGGGAGGGATTGTCACCGGCACCGGACATAATATGATTACGATTGCTCCTGATGGAAAAAGCATGCTTTGTGTTTATCATGGCCGGACTTCCGAAACGGGCGAAAACCGGGTGGTCTTTATCGACCCGATGGAAGTGACAGAAGACGGGAAATTGGTTGTGCATGGCCCGACAACAGGCAAAAAATAGAACATTCAAAATACTTATAAAAGCAAAAATATGAATCAGACAAAACTAATTCTCATTCTGCTGGCAGCTGTCTTGATCCAGGTGGCATGCAGCCCAAAACCTGCTGAAACAGGAAAAACTTGCGGAAACCTGAATGCCGAAGACTTTCAGACGACGGTCAAGGGTAAGGAAACCAACTTGTACTTCCTGCAAAATGGAGAGATATCGGCAGCCATTACCAACTATGGCGGTCGAATCGTCAGTTTATGCGTTCCGGGAAATGACGGTGAAATGGCTGATGTCGTTCTGGGTTTCGGCAGCATTGATGGCTATCTGAATGCGACGGAAGTTTTTCACGGCGCCTTAATCGGCCGCGTGGGTAACCGGATTGCCAAAGGAGAGTTTACCTTGAATGACGAAACCTATACCTTGCCGATTAATAATGATCCCAATCATTTGCATGGTGGCCCTGAAGGGTTTCACAATGTGGTTTGGGATGTGAAGTCGGTGACTGACAATAGCATCGTGCTCACGTACCTTTCAAAAGATGGTGAAATGGGCTATCCCGGCAATCTGAATGTCGAAGTAACTTACACCCTAACGACCAATAACGAAGTGGCGATTGATTACCAAGCCACAACCGACAAAGCCACGCCCGTGAACCTGACCAATCATGCGTTTTTCAACCTGGCAGGCGAAGCGAACGGAACCATCAACAATCATTTGCTGGCCATCAATGCCGATTACTATACTCCGGTTGATTCCACGCTGATTCCGCTGGGCGAGAATGCGCCCGTTGAGGGGACGCCTTTTGATTTCAGAACGGCCAAACCCATTGGGATGGATTTACCGATGCAAGCGGAGAACATTCAGTTGCAAAACGGCTTGGGATACGACCACAATTTTGCATTGAATAAGACCGCCGCAGGCACAATGACTTTAGCGGCAACAGTGGTAGAACCCGAAAGCGGACGGAAAATGGAAGTGCTTACCGAAGAGCCGGCACTTCAGTTTTATGGCGGCAACTTTATGGATGGATCCGACACCGGGAAATATGGAAAGACGTTTGACTTTCGGGAGTCCTTTGCTTTGGAAACACAGCACTTTCCCGATTCGCCCAACCAGGAGAATTTCCCGTCGATTATTCTCAATCCGGGCGAAGTCTACCAAACAAGCTCCATCTACCGGTTTAGTACGGTTCAGTAGTTGGAGCCGGATGATAAGACAAAGGAGGAAGTTGATCAAGATGCTTTCTTAAAAAATGGGAAAGAGTGGAAGGAACCAGCAGTTACAAGAAACTGAAAAAGATGGCGGTTCTGGACATCGTATCGCAGTATTTTTAATATCTTGCCTTTACCGAAAGTAAAAAGACACGTCGATATGACACCAACTAAGATCTTAGTAGCTACTCAAATTGCATCGGCATTAGTCTTCCCGTTGACTTTGGGATCAGCACCTGCCACCAAAGATGCTCATCCCAACATTGTCATTTTTGTGGCCGATGATTTGGGAGCTTGCGACATTGGACCGTATGGAAACCGGGTCGTTCGGACTCCCAATCTGGACAAGCTGGCTAAAAAGTCAGTCATGTTTTCCAATGCCTTTGCGAGTTCACCTACTTGTTCTCCTTCACGCGCGTCAATCCACACCGGCCTGTATCCATTTAGGAATGGCGCACACGCCAATCACACGGGTATTACGGAAGGGGTAAAAACCCTGCCTGCCTACCTTGAGGCGCTCGGCTATCGGGTTGGGCTTGCCGGGAAACTGCATATTGGACCCATGAGTTCCTATCCGTTTGATATGATTCATCACACCAACGTGCCGGAACCAGGCTATGAAGGTAAAGGAGTGTTATGGACTGACCTTGACATGGGGCCGGTCGATGAATGGTTGTCCAGCGCATCAAAGGCCGATCAGCCATTTATGTTGGTTGTCAATGATCACAGTCCGCATGTGATTTGGCCGGAGAAAGCGGAATATGATGCAGATGAAGTGGACATTCCCTCCATCCATATTGATACCGAAGCCACCCGGAAGTCGAGGGCCCGCTACTACACCGATATTACCAAGATGGATGGTAATGTGGGACAGCTGTTGAATAGTCTGGAAAAGTATGGATTACAGGAAAATACGATCGTTATTTTCACTGCCGATCAAGGGCCGCAGTGGGCTTTTGGGAAATGGAACCTCTATGATTACGGGATTCGTGTACCCTTATTGATTCGATGGCCAAACACCGTGCAGGGCGGCACCGAAACAAATGCCCTGGTTTCGCTAACTGACCTGGTTCCGACAGCCATCGATCTGGCGGGCGGGAAATCGACCTTGCACGCCGATGAGCTGGATGGAAAAAGTTTGGTTCCGTTACTCCGGGGAAAAGTCGATAAGCTGCACGATCTGGTTTTTGCCAGCCATACCGGCGATGGTACTATGAACATGGCTCCGATGCGAATGATTCGAACCAAGCGTTACAAGTATATTTTGAACCTGGCCCCTGAAGTTTTATACAATACCCATATGAACAAGGCGAAAGATCATGACGGCGGACGCGAATATTGGGGCACTTGGGTCAACGAATCGTTTAAAGCGGAGCATGCGGCATCCGTGTTGTGGCGGTATCACAACCGTCCGGAGGAAGAGTTGTATGATGTTTTGAACGATCCGGATGAACAGCATAACCTCTCATTGGATGAGAATTACAAAGAAGTAGTGGAGAAGCTCCGTTCCGAAATGAGCGCATGGCGTGATCTGCAGGGAGATCAGGA
>NZ_CAXBDD010000081.1:0-17704 GCF_963974515.1 uncultured Sunxiuqinia sp.
TTTAAACACTCCACAGCTGTCTCTTCATTGATGCTGCCGGTAACAATCAACACCGGAAGCTCAGGTTGCAGTTCGAGTGAAATTTTCAACGCTTCCAAACCACTGAAAGACGGCATACTATAGTCGGACAACACAAGATCGGCTTGAAACGCTTGAAGGGCATGAATAAACGCCTCCCGTGTATCAACCACCTTGAAAATCACCTCCGGAAAGGATTTTCGAATCTCACGCTTCACCATTTCTGCATCATCCGGCGAATCTTCCGCGTAAAGAATTCGCAAGGCTTTTATTGTATCCATACCCCACCCGTTTTTAAAAGAAATAACAATCTACCGCCAATAAAAAAAGCCAAAGGCCGCTCTTCCAAGCTTACACGAAATCCCGATTCTTGGTTCAAATTTTTTGCTGATTCAGCAGCAACCAGTAAAAACCGATATCCCGGATCGCCTCGACAAACTTATCAAAATCTACCGGTTTCACAATGTAGCTATTCACACCTAGCTCATAGCTCTTGACCAGGTCCGACTCTTCTTTGGAAGAAGTCAACATGATCACCGGAATAACCCTGTTTTGCGGGCTGCTTTTGATCTGTTTCAGCACTTCAAGACCATCGATTTTTGGCAACTTCAAATCGAGTAGGATGATCTTCGGCCGGACTGAATTCTGACGATTCGCAAACGCCCCTCTGGCAAAAACAAAGTCCAGGGCCTCTTCTCCGTCATGAACAACCAGAACGTTGTTGGTCAGATTATTTTTTTTCAGCGCCCGCAAAGCCATCTCGGCATCATGCGGGTTATCTTCCACAATCAATATTTCAACTTCTTTTAGTTTTTCCATGGGCTTTAAGCTATTTAAAGTTTGATCGGTTATGTTCAGATCTGAAAATCTGTTTCATTCCGTTTCTTAAAAAGTCTTATCGGAGTACCTGCCTCCTCTCCATCCCCGCGCGCTACTTGTGTGGAAGGGAAAAGAAAAAAGTGGCCCCTTTGTGCTGTTCTCCCTGGGCCCACACCCGCCCCCCATGCCGATGCACAATGCGTTGCACAATTGCCAGGCCCACGCCAGTTCCTTGAAATTCCTCGTCGCGGTGAAGCCGCTGGAAAACACCAAACAGCTTGTCTTGGTACCTTGGGTCGAAACCCGCACCAAAGTCCTTCACAAAAAAGATCAGTTCGTTGTCCTCCTGTCGCGAGCCAATTCGTATTTTTTTAACGCCTGATTTTCCACTATATTTTAATGCATTGCTGATTAAATTCACCCACACTTGTTTCATCAGGGCGTAATCGCACAAAGCCGTTGGCAACTGTTCCACATCCAGCTCGAAGCTGTCTTGCTCATCCGCCGTGGCCACTTCCTGAAAAATCGTCTGGGCTACCTGTCCCATATCCACATCGGCCAATCGCATTTCAGTCCGCGAAATGCGCGACAGACTTAACATATCAGTGATCAGCCGGTCCATTTTGGAAGCATTGCTTCGAATGACATCCAGAAAGCGCTTTCCTTCCTCATCCAGCTTATCGGAATAATCCTCCAGCAGAAAGTCGGAATAGCCGTTGATGGCCCGCAAAGGAGCCCTCAGGTCGTGTGACACGGAATAGGTAAACGCATCCAGTTCCTGGTTCGACACCTCCAGCTTTCTACGTTCTTCTTTCATCTTGTTGGTCACTTCGTTCAGATCCTCCACCATGTATAGCATGGCTTTTTGACTTTTATCCAGCTTGTGTACTTTTTCTTCCAACTCAGCAGTTCGCTGGGCAACCTCAATTTCGAGGTTTCGCTTTAGATTGAGTAATTCTTCTTGCGCCTGCTTACGTTCGGTGATGTCCCAGAATGTAACCACCACTCCGGTTATCTCATCATTTTGGCGAATGGGATAAGAATAGTATTCGGCCGAAAAGCTGGAACCATCCGAACGCCACAATACATCGTCGTTACGATGCACACCCTCTCCTGTGCTGAAAGCCTTGTGAATTTCGCATTCACCATAAGCATAGCTTGAACCATCGGCCTTGCTATGGTGAACCAATTGGTGCATGTTCTTGCCGATGACCTGGCTTCGGTCGGTGAAACCCAGCACTTCAAGTGCTGACTTGTTGATAAATGTGCAGTTACCTTGAGGATCAATCCCGTAAATTCCCTCAGCCGTTGAGTTGAGTAGCAGGCGAATTTGCGCTTCTCTCCGCTTGAGTTGAACTTGCTGCTCTTGAAGTTCTTCCCATGTTCTCTTGTGCTCTGCAATCTCTTCATTCAAATGACGGGTGCGTTTTTTCACCTCTTTTCGAAGTAAAACTACCCACAATAAGACCAAAACAGTGACGAGTGGCAAAAAGATCCAAAATGCCATTCTCATAAAGTCTGCTCTGGAAAGCTCCTCCTTATACACCGGCCCAAACCATGCCAAGTGAATTTTATTGAACGTGCCGTTGGCCATGACGATAGCAAGTCCTTCATTTAAATTGGCCAGTAAAGACTCATCTCCCTTTTTCACCGCAAAGCAGAACTCCTGGCGAAAATCCTGCAAGTCAACCTGAAGAGGGACAATGGATCTGAGTTCCAGACGATCAATGATTTTCAAACCAATAATGCGCTGCGTAATGATTGCATCGGCCTCGCCGGCAGCCAGTTTCAAAAAAGCTTCATCAAAGGTCGTGGTAGTCTCAATGAAATCGGAAACCTGTTCGCGCCTGACAAACTCCTCAGCAATGTCGCCCTTCATCACTAAGATTTCTTTGTCTCTCAAATCAGCCAAAGCCCGAATGTCGTTGGTATTCTCTCGAACAAAAATGGCACTATGCAGCTGGAGATATGGAATTGTAAAGTCATAAACCGCCTCGCGTTCCGGGCTTCTCCCAACAATAGGGAGGGCATCAATGCTTCCCTTAGCCAGGTAATCTTTAAGAGCCAGCCAAGGTCCAATCTGGATTTCAACCTGAAGATTGGTCGCCTGAGCCGCAGCCTTAAACAAATCAACTGCAAAGCCGGTCGGCTGCCCGTCTTCATCAAGCGAGCAGTAGGGAGGATAGTCGGCTTCGGAGCCAAGTAAAATGATTTTCCCGGAATCACTTTCCCCGGCTGGAGGATGAGCTTGTGCGGGCCGGATTGTTGCCATCAGCAACATAAAAAGCACCGAAAAAAGTTTCCATTGATCGTACTTCATGACTTGTTTCTTTTTAACAGTGCGATTTCGTCGCGTAACTCTTTAATTCTAAACTCACGTTCAATCGTCGCATCCTGAAATCGCTGCAGCTCCTTGATTCGTGCCTGAAGTTCTTTTGTTTTTTCATCCACCTGAATCTCCAGCTGCTCCTTCAATTCCAATAGTTCGGTTTCGGCCTGCTTACGCTCCGTAACATCGCGCCCGACGCCAATGATGGCGGTCACTTCCCCGTTATTGTTGAGCAAAACCGTGTCGTTCCAGGCCAGCCACACCCAGCCCTTTGCTGTGAATGCGCGCTGCTCCAGATAGACTCTGTGGGGAGGTGCGAAGAGAGATTTCATCGCCTCGGCTGTCCGTTCCTGATCTTCTTCATGAACCAACGGCATAAAGGTTTGTCCGATCAACTCATCCTCTGTTTTTCCAAACATTCTGCAATACGACGGGCTCACAAACAAAAACCGTCCCTCCAGGTCAACTTTAACAACAATATCCGTCTGGTTTTCAACCAACAAACGATAATTCGCTTCGCTTTCCTTCAAGGCTTCTTCGGCCTGCTGGCGCTCGGTGATATCCCTTACAAAAGAGAACGATAGCATTTTGTCTTTGAACTGAAAGTAGTTGACCGTGACTTCAACGGGGAATTCACTTCCATCTTTTCGTTGATGGACCGACACGATGGTATTGCTGCCTTTTGCTTTTGTTGCGATCCGATGTTTGTGAAAACTGTCAGGATCGAAGGTTGGAGCAATCTCAAAAAGCGATTTCCCAATCAACTCTTCAGATGTGTAGTCCAGAGTTTTTGCTGCATAGTGATTGGCGTAGGTGATGGTCCCATCTTCTTCCACCTGGTAAATACCGATTTGGGCATGGTCGATTCCAAACTGTGTAATCTGCAGGCGATGTTCGGCATTTTTTCGCTCCGTAATATCCGAATGAATCCCCACAAAACGCAAAGGCTTTCCCTGCTCGTCATGTGAAATCACTTTTCCACGATCCAATATCCACTTGTAGCTTCCATCTTTACTCCGTAATCGATGCTCATTCAAATAAACATCCGTTTCACCATCGATGTGTTTTTCAACATCTTTCAAGGCCTGTGTCAAGTCATCAGGATGCACGCGCGTTTTCCATTCCGATAATTCATTCGGCACCTCCGCCGGCTCGTAACCCAGCATACGTTTCCACTGATCTGAGAAAAAAATCTCCTGGCTTTGCAGGTTCCAGTCCCAAATACCATCGCCAGCTCCCTCGAGCGCAAACTGCCAGCGTGTTTCACTTTCGTGTAAAGCTTGTTCGGCTGCTTTACGCTGCGAAATATCCCTCAAAAAAACCAAGGCAGCATTTTTTCCTTCATAAACAATTGGATCTCCCGCGGTTTCGCCCCAAACTTCGGTTCCGTCCATCCGGATAAAACGTTGTTCAAACAACTCCTCAACCGGTTGGCCGGCATTCAGAAGGGCAATGCGGGCTTTGATCTTCGCATGATAGTCTGGGTGAAAACGCTCCATCACGGGCTTGCCGACTAACTCGTCCCATGAGTTAATCCGAAAAAAGCGACAAGCTGCAGGATTCAGGTAAACGAATTTCATTTCACTTTGAATAAAAATCGGGTCGGGCGCGCCTTCCACAATGGTTCGGAAACGTACCTCGTTTTGATGCACCGCTTGCTTGCTTTCCTCAATTTGTCGTTCAGCCAGCAGGCGATCAGTGATATCAGTAATCAACACATGCCGGCCTGGCCGTTTATTGAAGACCACGGAATGCGATGTAATCTCCACATGAATGACTGACCCATCTTTTTTCAAATGCCGCCACTGCCCTGACCGCTCATAAGAACGGCCCTGTTCGCGAACATTCTCCATCAAGCGTTCCAAGTCAGCTTTGGGCCGAATATCCTTGATGGTCATGCTTAAAAATTCCTCTTCCGAATAGCCATAGTGGCTTGTGGCAGCTTGATTAACCTTCAAAAAGGCCAAGGTTTCCAAGTCGTAAATCCACATGGGCTGCGGATTATGTTCAAACATCAACCGGTAGCCGTTTTCACTTTCTCGCAACGTTTGATGTAAATAATAATCTTTCGTGACATCGCGAAAAACAAGCACTACGCCGTTTATTTGTCCGTGGTCGTCAATTATTGGCGCGCCTGAATCAGCAATCTGGTACTCTTTGTGATCCTTCGAAATCAGTTTGGTGTGGTTGGCCAAACCCACCACTTGTCCGGTTTCCAACACCTTTGCCACGGGGCTTTCGGCAGGAAGACCCGTTTCTGCATTTTCAATCTTGAAAACTTCATCGAGGGGTTTCCCCTTGGCCTCGGCCAGTTTCCAACCCGTGAGCTTTTCGGCAACCGGATTCATCCTAACAACCAAGCCTTCCACGTTGGTGGCAATCACAGCATCGCCAATAGACTGGAGGGTAATCCGCAGGTTTTCTTCCTGTCGGGCTATCTGTTCTTCCACTCCTCTGCGCTCCAAATACGCACACAACTGAGCCGCTATCGCATCCAGCAGATTTCGCTCTTCTTTGGCAAAAGGACCTTCATCTGCCTCAGGTCTTTCCTCCAAATAATACACCTCCAGTGCCCCTTTCGGTTGATCGTTAATGAAAATTTCAGCAGCTTGTGACCACGGACTTATTCTGAAATTAGCGGTTCTGTAATCTTTTCCATCGTAGATCAGCCGGGCGCAGGTAATCTCCGGATAATGCCAGGCTGGCTGAATCAGATTCACCACTTGCTGCAATACTTGGACCTGAGATATATTATCCTGCTGCGTCAACCGGGAAAGCTGGTACAGACAGTTCAGCTCTTTGACACGTTCATGAAGATCCTCCTCCGTTTTTTCAAGCTCCGGATGGCAAAAATCCAATTCATCAACGAAGTCATCCAATTGTTTATCAGTCCAATCCTGCCTATTCTGAGTCAAAAAAGACTTAAGCTTTTCTTTCAGGTCGTGCATGTTTCGGATGTGACCGGGGAACTTGTCTGAGCTCATAGTTCAAGTTTTATTCGTTTAGGGCAAACTTCTCAACGCTTCGTGGTCTGGCTCACTGCGCCAAAATGAAAGTTAGTTCAATTTTCAATCAACATTAGCCTTAATGGCTTAACAACTATTTGAGTTCCCTAAAATAAAAAAATTCAAATGCAATCCTTATGTTATACAACTATAAAAACATTGATTTATATTTTACATCTCAACGATGTGATCTGACTTGATTTCATTCTCTCCTCCAAATTGAAGCGTAACCGTTGTACCTTCCCCCAAAGCACTCCTGACAGAAAGACGAACATTGATCTGACCCAACAATTCACGAACCAAAACCAAGCCAATTCCATTGCCTTCTTCGTTGTTGGTTCCCCGGGTTGACCCGGCACTGGAAGAGAACAACGAATCCAGCTGCTGTGCTGTCATACCCACTCCCTTGTCAACAACCGAAACTGTTTCATCCTCATAAGTCACACGGATTGTTTTTCCCGGATGAGAATATTTCAACGCATTCGATATGAAATTTCGAAGGGCTATTTTTAAAACAGGCCTGTTGCTCATAACGTTTACATCGGCTGCTATTTCATTGTTTACTTCAATATTCTTGTCTGCCAGGGCCACCTCAAACTCATGAAACACTTCAAAGACCAGCTTGCTGAGAAAAACCGGCTCTTTGTTTTCCTTGAGAATACTTTTCGCCCGGGCCCAACCCATCACATTGGAGGTGAGCTCAAAGGCTTGGTTGGCTGTTTTCAGGATGGTAGCGGCAAACTCGACTGCTGATCGCGGATCATCATTCTCGTTAATCACTTCGACTAACAATTCAGAAAAGCTAATCATATTGGACAAAGGCGTCCGGAGATCATGCAGCAGGATCGAAAAAAGATTTTCCTGTAATCTCATTTGCTCTGAAAGCGACCGGATTAATACCTGTTGTATTTCCTGCATCGCTTTTCGTTCGGAGATATCGAAAACAATACCGGCCAAAAACAGAGGCTTGCCCTGCGAATCGCGCTTCGTCACTTTGCCCCTGTCGTAATACCATTTCCATTCACCTGTTTTGGCTTGAATCCGGTACTCCACCTCGTAAACGCCGGTCTTACCTTGCAGATGGTCGCGCATATTCTGCATCACCGCCTCAAAATCTTCCGGGTGCAACTTATCAGTAAAAAACTGGTAATCGCAGGGTACCGGAATCTCCGACTTTTTGTAGCCTAGATTAGTCGCTTTTAATGGGTTAAAAGTAACTTGGTTCGCCTGAACATCCCAGTACCAATGTCCCAAATTACCGGCCCAGGCAAACTTCAAGGTTTCCTCATCGTCACGTTCCCTCGAAAAAGCCTCCAGCAGCCGGTCTTTCATCTGAAGCTGTTCAATCAGTTCTTGCCGCCTCAGGTCTTTATATTCGGTTGTCATAGCCTCTGATTTGATGGTTGATTCTATTTTGTAAAAAAGCAACAAGTTAGCCACTTTTATGAGAATTCGAAACACGAAACTGAACCTTACCTTGAAATCATTTTTGAGGATCAGTCAATCAAAACGTCACGAACTGAAACAAACACAAAAAACTTACACTTTTTATTTTAATAATGCACTTTTGTTCTTTATATTTGTATCGTATTATTTAATCAAAAAGCCATAAATAATGAAAATTGCAATTACAGCAACAGGGAATACCCCGAACTCAAAAGTTGACAGCCGGTTCGGAAGGTGTTCTTATTTTGCCATTTACGACATGGATGCAAACCAAACGGAATTTATTCAGAATCCCAATAAAGATGCAGCATCGGGTGCAGGTCCGGCTGCAGTTCAGCTGATTGCAAAAAGAGGCGTTAAACAAGTCATTTCAGGAGAGTTTGGAGGGAAAGCAAAAAGTATACTTGAAGATCTTAACATCCAAATGATCATGCTCAATGGGCCGGAAAAGTCGATACAGGAAGTGTTGGACTTGATGGCGATCAATAAATAAAAAGGAGGTGTTAACATGCCAGGATTTAACAGAAAGGGCCCGGCAGGAGAGGGACCAATGACCGGAAGAGGAAGAGGGCAATGTGCCGGCACAGGAGCAAGAAAGTCTAGTCAGGATCCGGAAAGCCAGGAAAAAAATCAACCCGGACTTTGGGGATTAGGAAGAGGCCATAGACGTAGAAGGGCTTTGGGACGAGGCCCTCGAAACAGCGATTGATTTGAGGAGCTTGAAAACTGGTAGCCAAATGGTCCTTAAGGCTACCAGTTCTATTCGAAAACAAACAATTTAAACAGATGAAAAAATTTGCCATACCGATTGAAAATGGTCAACTGTGTACCCACTTTGGCCACTGTCAACAATTTGCTATCATCCAGGTAGAGAACAGTACCATGCTTCCACCAGAGTATGTAACACCGCCACCACATGAGCCCGGCCTGATTCCCCGGTGGCTCGGACAACAAGCGGTGACCCATGTGATTGCCGCAGGCATCGGACAAAAAGCGATCAGCCTGTTTAACCAGCAGCATATCGAGGTGACCGTCGGGGTTGAAGCCAAAGCCCCGGATAAACTCGTTGAAGACTGGCTGAGCGGCTCCCTCGAGGCGGGTTCAAATAGCTGCGATCACTGACGAAAGTGACTCCTACGAGGAAGCCCTGCCTCCTCAAAGTGCAGGCGCCCGGGGAAAGACAGACAATAACAAATTAGATTGGAATCAAATGAAGATAGCAGTTGCAAGCGGAAAAGGCGGAACAGGAAAAACTCTGGTAGCAACCAATCTGTTCAATGTCATCCAAAAATCAGGCTTTGCGGTTGATTTGATCGATTGCGACGCGGAAGAACCCAATGCCCTGCAATTTATTCAAGCTGATTTGCTTACACAGAAGTCCGTCACCCAAAACATTCCGGTGATTGACAAAGATGCCTGCACCTTTTGCGGAAAGTGCCAGGAGTATTGCCACTACAACGCGATCGTTGTCCTGCCCGAGCTGCAACACATTCAGGTTGTTGAAGATCTTTGCCACGACTGTGGGGCGTGCGAATACGCCTGCCAGGCTGGAGCCATTTCCTGGAAAACGAAAAAAACCGGAACCATCCTGACTTATGCCGTAAACCATGGTTCTTCACTCATTGAAGGACGCATTGAAATTGGCGTGTACTCGTCGGTGCCTCTTATTAAGGAAGCGCTAAGAATTAGTCCGCAACATCAACTGGCCATCCTGGACGCTCCGCCCGGAACTTCCTGTCCCTTCATCGCAACGGTCGGTTCAGCCGATTTCGTGATACTGGTAACCGAACCTACACCATTCGGCTTAAATGATCTCATGCTGTCCGTGGAGATACTACAGCAACTCGACAAACCCTTCGGTATTATTATCAACAGGGCCGGATTGGGCGATCATCGGGTTTACGATTTTATCGCAGAAAACAAACTTCTGCTCCTTGGCGAAATTCCGTTTGATCCCCGGATTGCCAAAAGCTATTCTGAAGGAAAACTCATTACCGACAGCATGCCCAACTATCAGAAGCACTTTTCACAGCTATTCAGTCGCATCAAAAAACACCTTCAGTATGATCGAAATAGCTATACTTAGTGGAAAAGGCGGAACCGGAAAATCCAGTTTGAGTGCTGCGCTTGCCACGCTCGCGGCCAAAATTGTGGTGGCCGATTGCGATGTGGATGCCGCCAACCTGCATTTGGTGCTCAACCCACAGGATTCCCGCGAAGAAGTTTACGTATCGGGACAAAAAGCCGTGATCGATCCCGAACGCTGCACCAACTGTGGAATCTGCAAGAGCTTTTGCCGGTTTGATGCCATCAGCGATGATCGCGGAACGTATGCCGTATTGGAAACAGCCTGCGACGGATGCCAGCTTTGCCAACGGGTTTGCCCCGAAAAAGCCATCCGCATGGTTAGCCATGATAAAAGCCGTTGGTTTGCCGGTGATATCGCCAATGGTAAGATGATTCATGCCCGGCTGGCTCCCGGAGAAGACAACTCAGGAAAGCTCGTCAACATTGTCCGTGATCAGGCCCGGGAAGTCGCTTTTGAGCTTGATGCCGACATGATCCTGATTGATGGCCCCCCGGGAATCGGATGTCCGGTAATATCTTCGCTCACCGGTGTCGATAAAGTTATTCTGGTAACCGAACCCAGCCTGTCAGGTCTGCATGATTTAAAACGAATTGCAGAACTCATAAGTCAATTTCGGGTGCAAAGCTATGTGGTGATTAACAAATATGATTTGAATCGCTCCCTGAGCGATGAAATTACAAACTGGTGCCGCTCAGTACAAATACCGGTCATCGGAAAATTGCCTTTCGACCGTGTGGTGGTTGATGCTATGGTGAACTGCGAAAGCGTAATCAACTGGGCTCCCAACTCACGCATCAGCAATGAAATAAAAAACATATGGAATAAACTCATGCAACATGAACAAGCCAAATCCTTTTGAAAAAATAGACCTTCCCGGGGTGAAAAACATCATCGTTGTGGCTTCCGGGAAAGGTGGTGTCGGGAAATCGACCGTAGCGGCTAACCTGGCCGCTGCTCTGGCTCGGGATGGATTTCGAACAGCCATTTTCGATGCCGACCTGTACGGGCCTTCCATCCCCTTGATGTTTGGCGTGCAGTATGCCAGACCCGAGGTCGCTCACTACCAGGGAAAAGAAACCATCATCCCGATTGAGAAATACGGTGTGAAAATCATTTCCATCGGATTCTTTATGGTCTCCAACAAGTCGCTCATCTGGCGGGGGCCGGCAGCTTCAGCCGGTTTGGCGCAACTACTATCCGACACCGAATGGGGCGAACTGGATTATTTGATTATCGACTTTCCTCCCGGAACAGGCGACATTCAGCTAACCACCATCCAACGACTAAATCTTTCCGGAGCAATTCTGGTAACCACTCCGCAGCAAATGGCCGTTGCCGATGCGCGAAAAGCAGCAGACATGTTTAATACCAAGCTGATTCAGGTTCCCATTTTAGGGGTGGTTGAAAATATGGCCTGGTTTACGCCCGAGAAACACCCGAACGAAAAATACTACCTGTTTGGAAACGGTGGCGGACAACAACTGGCTGATCAGCTCCAAGTGCCTCTGTTGGTGCGCATTCCCTTGGTTTGCGACGCTTGCGAGCTGGGTGACACCGGACAAACCATTTTTGCTTCAAAAGATAGAATCCTCATCGGGCTGTTTGAAAACTTAGCCAGCCAAGTCAGTCAGCTATTGGCAACCACCGTTTAAATTAAGCACGTATGCAAGCAATTTCCTTTCAACCCATCGGGATCATTCATTCCGGTCACCTGCAACCGGAAGGCACTCCCATTCAATTCTTGGGAGCAAAAGAATTCAAAGGCGAAATTGAAATCTTCGCTGAATTTAAAGAAGGTCTGGCCGACCTGGACGGATTCTCTCACCTCATGCTGATCTATTATTTTCATCAAATTAAAAACGTCTCGTTAAGCGTCAAGCCGTTCATGGATGAAGCAGCACATGGCGTATTTGCCACTCGCAGTCCGGCACGTCCCAATCCAATAGGTTTTTCCATCGTTCGTTTACTCGAAATCCGCGGGACGCGGCTGCTCATTGAAGGTCTGGACATGTTGAACGAAACGCCTTTACTCGACCTGAAACCCTACGTACCTCAATTTGATGCTGTTGATGCAGAAAAAATAGGCTGGCTCGAAACCAATATTGAAAAACACTGGAAAACTAAAGATGACGGGAGGTTTACAACATGACAATCAGACTCGCTTTCGCTGTAAATCACAATCACGTTTTTGAACAAAAACATTTCGGAGAAGCAGATCAATACCTGGTTTATGAATGGGCTGCCAACGAGCTTATTTTTCGTGAGGCGCTTCCAAATCCGTTCGCCCAGTTAAGCAGGAACAATCACTCCGAAGCAAAAAGAAAGCAAATCACCGAACTCTTGCAGCAACATGAAGTGAATGTTTTGGTCTCGAGACAATTTGGAGAAAACATCAGTAAGGTCAATGCCTTTTTTGTACCTGTTCTGGTTGAAATATCCAGTCCTGAACAGTTGATTCTGATCCTTAAAAAACAGATGAGATGGATCGAAGAAGAGTGGCGGCAAAACGCAGGAAATTATAAGCTGTTTAAACTTCAAAAAGGAACGATTAAAACATCCATTAACCCTAAAAAATAAACGCCGAAAATGTTTGAAATCCAAAATAGACAGAGCCCCCTTGATCTGCTGGAAATTGGAGAACGCGTCGAACTACCCACTATTTACGGCTCGTTCGAACTCCTTCCGTTTCTGGAACCAGCAACCGGAAAGGAACACATGATGCTCATGAAAGGGCAGGTGGAAAACCAAAGGAATTTGCTCGTTCGGATACACTCGGCCTGTGCCACGGGCGATTTGTTTGGCTCCATGCGCTGCGACTGCGGCGAACAACTACACCAAGCCCTGAGGCTAATTGAACAGGCAGGATGCGGTGCACTAATCTACCTGCAGCAAGAAGGCCGGGGAATTGGATTGATGGAAAAAATGAAAGCCTACAAACTTCAGGAGCAGGGTATCGACACGGTAGATGCCAACCTGCAACTGGGGCATCAGGCTGATGAACGAAACTACCTTGCCGCTGCAGAAATTCTTCGCCACCTCAACATCAGCCAAGTGAAACTACTCACAAACAATCCCGCGAAAAAATCGGGTCTTGAAAAATATGGAATAAAAGTAGAATGCTGTATTCCTCTGTTGATTGAACCCAACCGACACAATGCTTTCTACCTTAGAACCAAGAAAAAAAGAATGGGGCATTTACTGGGGAAACTTAATTTTGAAAACCATGAATAATCCATTGGAAGCAACTTTTAAACTGCGTCCGCGCTATGACGAAGTGGATCAAATGGGCTATGTGTACCATGCCAACTACGTGAGCTACTGCCACCAGGCACGCACCGAACTGCTGCGAAAACTGCACATCGACGACCAGACGCTGGACAAGCGCAACATCCTGCTGCCGGTCATCCGGATGAACCTGCGCTACCTGAAGCCCGCCGGCTACGACGAGTTGCTAACCATCAAAACCAGGATTATCAATCTGCCGGCCACCCGTTTTTCCTTTCAGTTTGAAATCCGGAATGAACAAAACGCGCTGTTGTGCACCGCTGATTCAACCGTCGTTTTTGTTGATAAAACAAGTCGCAGGCCGATGAAAGCTCCCCAATTAATTATTGATGCACTCGAGCAATACTTTAAACCAACAAAACATGAAACTCAGCATACTCACTGAAAATACAGCAGGTGCACATTTCCTGGCGGAGCATGGGATTTCGTACCTGATTCAGCTCGATGGAAACAACATCCTGTTTGACACCGGCGCCACTGATGTGTTCGTAAAAAATGCACAGCAACTTGGAATCGACCTGCAGAAAGAAGTGGGCCTGATTGTCCTTAGCCACGGACATTGGGATCACGGCAATGGCTTGCGCTACCTCCAATCCAAACCCCTGCTCACTCATCCTGCCGCTTTCATGAAACGCTACCGCAAAGCAGACGGTACTCCGGTGGGTCTGGCCCTGACCCGGGAACAGATCAACCAAAAATACTCGCTGATAACCAGCACCAAGCCCTACCGTATTTCCGGCTTGGCGTACTACTTGGGCGAAATTCCCCGCGTCACCGATTTTGAAGCTCAGCGGACAAGCTTTAAAGATGAATTTGGCAACGACGATTTTGTTCCGGACGATTCGGCCCTGGCCATCGTTGTCAACCAAAAGTTGATCATCCTTTCGGGCTGTGCCCACTCCGGAATTTGTAACATTTGTGAACATGCCAAGCAGCTTACCGGGGTGCAATCCATCGACTCAGTCATCGGCGGCTTTCATCTGAAACACAACGATAAACAGACCCAACAGACAATTCGGTATTTTCAGAAAGAAAAAGTCCGAAACCTAATCCCATCGCACTGCACCGAATTGCCGGCACTGGCCGCATTCCACAACCACCTTGGCACTCGACAATTAAAATCTGGACAGATCCTTCATTTGGATTAGAAAACACGTCATATAAAATTCAAAACCATGGAAAATCAACCAAAAATTATTGTTATAGGAGGGTCGGCAGCCGGCCCTAAAGCGGCAGCCCGCGCCCGCCGCATGAATGAGTTTGCAGAAATTACCATGTTTCAGAAAGGGCCCGATCTGTCGATGGCGTCGTGCGGATTCCCGTATTTTGTAGGTGGTTTTTTCGACGACCGCAATAAACTGCTGTGCACGCCTACCGGCGTAGTGCGCGACCCAAAGTTTTACTGGAATGCCAAAGGGATCGTGGCCCGAACCAATACCGAGGTAACCAAAATTGACCGGAAAAATAAGCGGGTGGAATTTACAAACCTGGTGTCTGGTGAGACGGGAAGCCAACCCTACGATAAACTGATTATTGCTACCGGAGCAACAGCCAACAAGCCTCCCATCCCGGGAATTGAGCTGCAAGGAATCAGCACCCTGCAATCGATGCAAGATGCCGATTACCTTCGAAAAATCCGAGATGATGGACAGATCAAAAAGGCGGTGGTTATTGGAGGGGGACTGATTGGTATCGAAACGATCGAAGCCTTAAATCTGGCTGGAATTGAGCTAACACTTATTGAATTGCTACCCCAGTTACTCACTTTTTTAGATTGGAAGCTGGCCAAAATCCTCGAAAACTACCTGAGAACCAAAGCAGAGGTAATTACTCAAAATGGCGTCGCTGAGTTTATTGGAGAAAAAGGTAAATTGGAGGCCGTAAGATTGCAGGATGGAAGCGAAATCCCTTGTCAACTAGCTGTTGTTGCCATTGGTGTTCGCCCCAATATTGGACTTGCCCAGGCGGCAGAACTGGAGATAGGCGAACTCGGAGGCATCACAGTCAATCAATACATGCAAACCAGCGATCCCGACATTTACGCAGCCGGCGACTGCTGCGAAATTACCAACCTGATTTCTGGTAAAAAAGTACTGGCTCCCTATGGCGATTTGGCGAACCTGGAAGGCCGGGTAGCTGGCGAAAATTGTATCAAAGGAAATGTGGCCTCGTTTCCCGGAACCATTCAAACCGGGATTTGCAAATTCTTCGATTGGGGAGTTGGTATTACCGGCTTGTCTGAAGAAAAAGCCGAAGAAGCCGGGCTGGAGTATGTGAAGATCGTGAATGCCAGCCCCGACAAACCCGGATTTATGGATGGCAAACTTCTGATTACAAAACTGCTTGCCGACAAAAACAGCCGGCGAATTCTTGGCGCGCAGTGCCTTGGACCTGGTGATGTCGCCAAACAACTGGCCATTTGGGCAACAGCAATCAAAGGAAATCTAACGGTGGATGATATGGTTAATGCAGACCTGCCCTATGCACCGCCCTTTTCACTGGCCATCGACCACAGCATCGCGTCGGCACATATCATGCAGAATAAGATGAACGGTGTATTTGAAGGAATTTCAGCTCTCGAGGTGAAAGAAAAAGTGGATCGTGGCGAAGATCTCTTTCTACTCGATACCCGCGGTGCCGATGAATTTTCCGAAACACGGCTGGGTATTGGTGAAACCCTGATCCCCATTGGATGGTTGCGCTCGCGAATGGATGAGCTTCCTAAAGACAAAAACAAGGAAATCATCACATTCTGTAAAATTTCCCTGCGAGGTTACGAAGCCGCAGTACTCATCAAAGCACATGGCTACACCAATGTCAAAGTCATGGAGGGTGGAATAGCCGGTTGGCCGTTTGAAAAAGAAAAGTGAACATTTTTCAAGAACTAATGTTCTATTCGAACAATCATATATGATCTTGTTTCAAGGCCAAGTGAGCTATTTGATTTAAAGGATAAAAAAATCATCAATCAATTTATTAACCATTTAAAATTTTGAACCATGGAAGACAATCAAGTTCAACAAACCTTTAGCATGCCACGAATTGGCGAGGCAGCACCCGAGTTTAAGGCGGTAACTACCCAAGGAGATATAAACTTCCCATCCGACTACAAAGGAAGTTGGGTGATCCTGTTCAGCCACCCGGCTGATTTCACGCCGGTATGCACATCAGAGTTTATGACCTTTGCAACGATGGAAAAGCAATTTAACAAAGCCAACTGTAAGCTGGTCGGGCTTTCTGTCGATGGCTTGTACAGCCACATTGCCTGGTTGCGTACCATCAAGGAAAAAATTGAGTACAAAGGAATGAAGGACGTGGAGGTCACCTTCCCACTGATTGAAGACATCACTATGGAAGTGGCCACCAAATATGGCATGATGATGCCCGGCGAAAGCAACACCAAAGCCGTACGCGCCGTGTTCTTTGTCGATCCCAAAGGCATTATCCGAACCATTATCTACTATCCGCTGAGCCTGGGACGTAATTTCGAAGAGCTCTACCGGGCACTGATTGCCCTGCAAACAGCCGATGAGTTTGGTGTAGCAACACCTGCCGACTGGCAACCGGGCGACGATGTGATCGTTCCAACTGCCGGCTCGTGCGGTACAGCCAAAGAACGGATGGAAAGCAAAGATGAAATGCATTGCTACGACTGGTTTTTCTGCACGAAAAAACTGGCCAAAGCAACCATCCTGGATAAAATCATAAAAAAATAGGATCCAACAATTGACTTTCAGTTTAATAGTTCAGACCGAGTAAAGGGCTCGAATCGATTTCGGATTTGAGTCCTTTCACTTTTCAGAAATTTCACTGACTCAAACAGTTTTTGCGGGTTCCTGAATCAAAAATCAACCCGCCAGATATTCCGGCGGGTTTACTTTTGATTTAACAAGAAATCCGAATGTTATTCGTAGTGATTACTGCTGTAGTAGCCCATGGAGTTCACAATTTTTCCGTCGTCATTAAAAGTATGCGACAGCATCAACGGAAACTCAATTTTCTCTTCGCCTCTCTCCCCTGAAAAAATCCACCACGAATAAACAACGTAGTCATCGTTTTTGGCATAGTAAATGCAATCTGGATATCCCACCTGCTCCATTTCGATGTGATCAACCTGTTCAAAAATCGACTCCCATTCTTTTTTTTGTTCTCCAAGTTTGCGCTGATCTTCATACTTCATTGTGGTATTGTAGAACACGGCATCATCGGTGTAAAACTCCATCATGCCGGGAATATCCTCTTCACAATAGGCATTTAGCAACTTGCGAACCTGGACGATATACGGATGATTGATGTACACCTTGCCATTTTCCTGGGTAGTCTGACTGGTGTTAACTTCGTCAAAGACCTGGGGGTCAAAATAGCGATGAAGCGAGCTAATCTGACCCTCTTCGTTGAAGCTGTATAAGTTGTGCACGGGCAAGTTCAGCCGAATGCCCGACTTCGTGTGGAGTCCCTTCATACGAAGCCAGTCCTGAACCCACAGGCCACCTTTATCGTACTCAAGTACATCAGCATAAGCCGGTGTATCGGCTACCACTTTTAAGTCTTCAAACTCCTCAGCCCACCACTTCAGTCCATTTGCAGCAGCCTCACGCGTCCGCAGGCTTCGGTTTCCATTGGTAATCACCCAAACAGAATCGGCCAGCAAATTACCAAAAGCACTTTGGTCTCCCTGTTCAAAAGCATTCCAAAGTTGATTTACTTTCTCCA
>NZ_CAXBDD010000082.1:0-17491 GCF_963974515.1 uncultured Sunxiuqinia sp.
CTTTTGGTTTTTTTGAAATTCAATGCCAATGCGCAGGATACAATTCAAATTGACTTTGGTCAAGTTATCAAAGAAGAGATTCCTGATGGAGCTTCGTCCGCTAATTTATGCTGGTTGCTGAATTCCGATCTTAAGCGTCCCAATCCTCACCGGTCTTTTGAAGCAGCAGTGAGTGAGCTGGGAGCTGGTTCTCTGCGATTTCCATATGGACATCTGGCCGATAATTATCTCTGGCATACACCTCCTTATGATGATGTTGAAGACGGACTCCGGCCTCGTGTGGCTGCGATATCTCAGGCCCCCGGAAAATGGGAGTGGGCTGTTGATCAAAATGGTGCTTTTAAATCTGCAATGGATTTTGATGAGTTTATGGCTGTTTGCCAACGGCAGAATATCAAACCTTTAGTGGTGGTTAATGTATTCTCGTTTAAATATGAGGGCGGGCCTGCTTTGTCAGAGTTGGTGGAGGCAGCTGTTGAATGGGTAAAATATGTCAAGCAGAAAGACTATCAGGTGGCTTATTGGCAGATCGGAAATGAAGTAGATCATCATCCCAAATTAATGACCCGCCAAGAGTATGTCGACGTATATGAAAAAATGGTTATTGCCATGAAAGAGGCAGATCCTTCAATTAATGTGGGTCCCGGCATTCTCTCCAATGTTTCTTTCTTTAATGCCATAATGGATCGATCTCCCGAATTAATAGATTTTACATCCTGTCACCAGTATATGTGGTCGTTTATTGAATCTTGTAAAACCTACGATTTGTGGAAGAAATCGGAAGAGCTTTTTATTCCCAATGTGCAAAAAATGCAGCGGGCTGTTCGCACCTCGGTGAAACCGGAAATGGAAATCGTAATTACCGAAACAGGGGTTTCACCATCGAATAAGGGAATGGGAAGCATCAATAACACCTGGAAAGCTTTGTGGTGGTTTGAGATTTTGATGAACCAGCTATCACAGCCTAATGTGACATATTCCTATTTTTGGGGGACACACTCTCCCTGGAATGGGCCGATGGATAATGATAAAGATGATGTGGGAGTTCTTTTTCGTTTGGATGATAATTCCAGAAAACCTATTGCTGAGGTTGTGAAGCTTGTCAATGAGAATGTTCCTGAAAAGCTTGTGGAAGCCAATCTTGTATCAGATTATATCAGAACCTATGCTGGGATAAGTAAATGCGCTCAAAAAATCAATGTTTTTTTATTAAACAAAAATAATGAGCCCCAAAAAGTGGTTTTAAGCCTTCGTGATCTCCCCTGTGAAAACCGGATTTTTAGTCATCTTATTCTTAAAGGAGAGCGTCCCGAATCCCGGGAAGTAAGCCTTCATGAGGGACGAGACTTAAACATCGGGAATGGATTTGTAGAAGTGGAATTACCCCCTCTATCAATATCGGTTTTAAAGAACTAATAGTTATGTAGAAGAGCAAAAGAAAGCATTCGTCTGATTTTATTAATATGAATTATCCTGCCTCCTTTTCATTTATAAAACAGGGTGCGGGGTTATTTTTAATAAAGGGGAATATAGCAGGTAAAGTCAAATTGAATTATGTGACCTTGCCTGAAGTGAGTTGGAACGATCATGCAACTGTGTCAATAAAATAATTTAAAGTAGAAAGATTTTAGTAAAAATTTAAGGCTATGTTGAAAGTACAAATTATCCCGCTAACCATATTATTGACCGTGCTGGTATCCTGCCAGCCAAAGCAAAGGCAGAAAAGGGTCCCCAGTCCCAACATTATTTACATTCTGGCCGATGATCTGGGCTATGGTGATGTTGGGTTTAACGGTCAGTCCAAATTTGCCACGCCCAATATCGATAAACTGGCGGCTGAAGGAATGGTTTTTACCCAGCATTATTCCGGGTCAACCGTTTGCGCGCCTTCGCGATCAGCTTTGTTAACAGGTATGCATACTGGTCATACTCCCATTCGGGGCAACAAAGAGGTTGAGCCTGAAGGACAATACCCAATGCCTGACAGCACTTATACCCTTTCTGAAATGTTGAAAGAAGCCGGCTACAAAACTGGGGTGTTTGGGAAATGGGGCCTCGGTTACCCTGGCTCTGAAGGTGATCCAAATCTGCAGGGATTTGATGAGTTTTATGGCTATAATTGCCAACGACTGGCTCATCACTATTATCCTTATCATCTTTGGCACAATCAGGAGAAAGTAATCCTTAATGGCAATAAAGGAAAAAATCAAAACGACTATGCTGCTGATTTGATTCATGATGAAGCATTGAAATTTATTGATGACAATAAGCACAGTGCTTTCTTTATGTTTTATGCTTCTCCAATTCCTCATGCGGAGTTGTTGCTGCCTGAAAAATATATAGATCCCTTTAAGGGAAAATTCCTGCCCGAGAAAAGTTACAAAGGGGTTGACGAGGGAGAAGGTTACCGCCAGGGGCCTTACGGTTCGCAGGAAAATAGTCATGCAGCTTTTGCGGCCATGGTTACCCTGCTGGACAGACAGGTTGGAGATATTTCTGAGAAACTGGAAGAATTGGGCATTGCCGATAATACCATTATTGTTTTTACTTCTGATAACGGCCCTCACCAGGAAGGTGGGGCAGATCCTGATTATTTTGACAGCAATGGAATTTTCAAAGGTTATAAGCGGGATTTGTATGAAGGCGGGATTCATGTGCCGATGATTGTTAAATGGCCGCAAATAATAGAAGCGGGTTCTTCAACAGATCATATTTCTGCTTTCTGGGATGTGATGCCAACTTTTGCTGATATTGCCGGGGTAGATTTTAATAAAAAGATTGATGGGATTTCCTTTTTGCCCACTTTGACAGGGAAAGGAGATCAGAAAAAACATGATTATCTCTATTGGGAGTTTCATGAAAAAGGTGGACGGATTGCAGTGAGAAAAGGAAAATGGAAAGCTGTCAAATACAATGTAGCCAAAAAAACCAATGCTGAACCAGAGCTCTATGATTTAAGAAAGGATCCTGAGGAAACGCAAAATCTGGCCTCAGAATTCCCGGATGTAGTTAAAGAAATGAAGGAGATTATGAAAAGTGCGCGCACAGAATCTGAAGTGTTTCAGTTTTCGGCACCTACTTATCTGAATGTTGACTAAAAAATATAAAGCAAGTCAGTATTCTTTTTGGCCATATTTGTCCGCACTATGCTTGCCTTAAGGAGCTTTTGAAACAAAGGTGCAAAAGAGCTAATTTGTTTATGATGTTGGAGGACGATATTGGATGGTCAGACCCAGATAATTTCTTTGTATGCTGGCTCTGATTTCCATAGGGAATGAAAATAATTAATAATAGTATTGTTCACTAGTGGCTGACTAGTGTTACTCATTAAATTAAGCGATATGTTTTGTAAATATGTTGTACTGATATTTTCAATCGTTTTGGCTGCTGGTTGTCAGACGGATACAACGATCGAAAAACCTCGTGAAAAGTCCTTGATTGACTTTGACTGGCGATTCACTGAAGGAGATCCTACGGGAGCTGAAAATGTTGAATTTGAGGATTCTGAGTGGCGACTGTTGGATGTGCCCCATGATTGGAGTATTGAAGGCAGCTACGATCAGAACAATCCTTCTGGTATTTCCGGAGCGTTCCTGCCCACCGGCATCGGATGGTACCGCAAAACCATTCACCTGAATGAACTGAATCCGGATGATAAATTTTTTGTGGAGTTTGATGGTGTTTATATGAACAGTGATGTATGGATTAATGGGCATCACCTGGGTAACCGGCCTTATGGGTACATCAGTTTTGGCTACGATCTTACACCTTATTTACAGGAGGGTGGTAATGTTTTGGCTGTGCGGGTAGATCATTCCAAGGCGCCGAGTGGAAGGTGGTACACCGGTTCCGGTATTTACCGGCATGTGTGGCTGGTCCAAACCGGCAATGTCTATATACCCCGCTGGGGAACTTTTGTTACCACTCCAGAAGTCAGCCATGAGGAGGCAACGGTAAATTTATCAGTTAGTATTTTAAATGAAACAGGAAAAAAACAGGATGTAACGGTTCATAATATTGTCCGTGATGAAAATGGGGCGGAGGTGGCCCGAAGCCAGAAAGAAATTTCATTGACCGATTCTGTGCTTTATAAGGATGCCTTTGTGGTGGAAAAACCTTTGCTTTGGTCTCCGGATTCACCCTCAATGTATTGTCTTGAAACCAGGATTCAGGCCAAGGGCAAGATACTGGATCAATTTGAAACGCCCTTTGGAATCAGATCTGTAGAATTACGTGGAAGTGACGGGTTTTATCTCAACGGGGAGCCGGTGAAATTTAAGGGATTGAGCAATCACCATGATGCCGGGCCTCTGGGGGCGGCTGTTCCCAACGACGTACTGTATCGACGGCTTAAAATGATGAAGGAGATGGGATGCAATGCATTAAGAACGACGCACAATCCATTTTCTCCTGAATTTTATACGATGTGCGACACCATGGGGTTTATGGTAATGGATGAGGCGTTTGACGGCTGGTGGAATCCTAAGGCCGAACATGATTACGGAAATTATTTTCAGGATTGGTGGGAACAAGATCTTAAGGATTTTATGCATCGCGATCGCAATCATCCATCTGTTGTGATCTGGAGTATTGGTAATGAGGTTCATGGTTTTACTCCTGAGGAGCAAAAAACGATTGTGGAATTTGCCAAAAGCTTTGATGATACCCGTCCAGTTACCCAGGGCAGGGGCTACATGGCTCCCTATATAGATATTGCGGGATTTAACGGGCATGGAGAGTTTAAAGGGGTGTTGGAAAACTACCACAAAGCGCACCCCGAAAGGCCCATTATAGGAACCGAAATTACGCATACACTTCAAACCAGGGGTGTTTACCGTACTCAAACTTGGTACCGTGTGAAAGATAATCCTGCACCTTGGGAAAAACCGGAAGAATTCCCACAGATGGAGCACAAAATTACCAAGATAAAGGACCTGTCGGAAAAGGAGTTATTTCCAGGTATTACTCATAAATATCAATCCTCATATGATAATTCAATAGTCCGCATTGGAATTCGTGATGACTGGAACCGTGTTGAACGGTATGACTGGTACATGGGCAATTTCCGCTGGACCGGATTTGATTATTTGGGTGAATCGTTTGGCTGGCCGGCACGGACGGCAAACTTTGGAATAATTGATCTGGCAGGTTTCCCAAAGGATCACTATTACCTGTATCAAAGTCTCTGGAGTGATAAACCGATGGTCCACCTGTTACCTCACTGGACACATCCGGGTAAAGAGGGAGAAGAAATTCCGGTGGTGGTTTATACCAACTGTGGTGAAGCGGAGCTGTTTTTGAATGATAAGTCACTGGGGCGAAAAAAAATGGGAGAAGAACGGCAGCTGGTTTGGCAGGTGCCATATAAAGCGGGAACACTTTCGGCGGTTGCATACAAGGATGGGGATCCCGTTGCTCAAAAGGCGTTTGAAACAGCCGGGAAACCTGCATCATTAGCCGTTAATCCCGATAAAGCTAAGATCAAAGCCAACCGACAGGATGTGGTACATTGTGAAGTGATTGTTATTGATGAGAATGGTGTTATGGTGCCAGATGCTGACAATCAGGTTGTTTTTGATGTTTCAGGTCCTGCCAGATTATTAGGGGTTGAAAACGGCGACATTCTGGATCTGTCTCCTCACAAAGTTAACCATCGAAAAGCTTTTAAGGGTAAGTGTTTGCTGATATTGCAATCTTTGGATGAATCCGGTGATATTGTTGTTTCTGCAAAGTCAGAAGGTTTGGAAGCAACGACGGTCACTATTAAGGTTGAATGATGTTTTGATTAAAATTATTACTATGAAAAAATATGGTGTTCTTTTATTTTTAATGTTTACTCTGGTATCTTTTGTAATTGTAGGATGTAAAGGCAAACAGAAAAGTAAAAAAAAGGCTTCAAAGCCCAATATCGTTTTTATCTACATGGACGACCTTGGTTATGGGGATGTTGGTGCTTATGGCGCCACGGAGTTGGAAACCCCTAGTATGGATCACCTGGCCAACCAAGGCTTACGTTTTACGCAGGGCTATGCCTCTTCAGCAACCTGTACGCCCAGCCGTTATGCCTTATTGACCGGCGAATACCCATGGCGCAATGAAAGTGCCCGTATCCTGCCGGGTACAGCACCGCTCATTATTGATACTGCTAAAATAACTTTGCCAAAACTATTACAAAAGCAAGGCTATCACACGGGATTGGTGGGCAAATGGCACCTTGGCCTTGGAACAGGAGTCGTGGAATGGAATACGCGTGTCTCTCCCGGGCCTAACGAAGTTGGGTTTGATTATGCTTATTATATGGCGGCCACTCAAGACCGGGTGCCAACGGTTTATCTAAAAAATGGTCTGGTACAGGGACTCGATCCTGATGATCCTATTGAAGTAGATTACCAAAACAGTTTTGAAGGACAGCCCACGGGTAAGACCCATCCTGAATTATGCGACATGATGTGGCATCACGGACATAATGCCACTATCGTGAATGGTATACCCCGGATCGGATACATGAAAGGCGGTGAAGCTGCCAAATGGAGCGATGTGGATATGGCTGACCATTTTCTGGCCAAAGCCCAGGAATATGTCAAAACACATAAGGAAGGACCTTTCTTCCTTTATTATGCCATGCAGCAACCTCATGTTCCCCGTACACCACATCCGCGTTTTGTGGGTAAAACAGGAATGGGGCCCAGAGGGGATGTTATTGCTGAGGCAGACTGGTGCATTGGTGAGTTTCTGAAAACGCTTGAAAAAGAAGGCTTGCTGGAAAATACCCTTATCGTTTTTTCCAGTGACAATGGTCCTGTTCTGAACGATGGTTATTACGACGATGCCGTGGAAAACCTTGGTGATCATACTCCATGGGGACCCTTAAGAGGTGGTAAATACAGTCTTTTTGAAGCCGGGACTCGTGTGCCTTTTGTAACTTACTGGAAAGGAACGATTGAACCAGGGCTATCGGATGCATTGGTAAGTCAGGTTGATTTGTTTTCTTCCATTGCTGCCCTGGCGGGGAGTCAGGCAAAAGGTCCGGATAGTCAAAATTTGCTGGATGTTTTGCTTGGTAAATCAAACAAAGGAAGGGAACAGTTGATCATCGAGGCCATTTCCAGAACTGCTTTAAGAAAAGGTGATTGGGTTATGATCCCTCCTTATAAGGGACAAGCCGTTAATGAAAAGGTCAATATTGAGTTAGGAAATTCACCTGAATTTCAGCTCTATAATCTGAAAGAAGATCTCGGGCAACAAACTAATCTTGCCGGGGAAAAACCGGAAAAGCTGAAAGAAATGGTGCAAACATTTGAAAGAATACGTGGCAAAAATTTTGGCCCAGTTCATGAATTGAATATTCAGTAGCATCCGGATTGTTCATCCGAATTAGAGTCAGCTGATTATCGATGTGCCACACGGGGTCGATACTGGACCAAGCAAAAGGTTCTTGTCAAATAATTCTAATCTCATCAGGTTTTTGATGACCGGCAGCGTTCAATGGCAAAATATTGATCTGGGGATGAACGAATCCAACAGGAAACGCATCACCACCTGGGGCGACGATTTTTACACGACCATTGACTATTGCTATGAAACCGATATGATCCTGGTCAAGCTCAGCTTCAACCTGAACTGGAAAAACAGTAACACCAAGCATCCCCAAAGTGAGTTTGGGGAGAAGGAGTTTTAACTGTGGGTATTGATTCAGTTGGCATAGGAGCCTTAAGGGAGCGGTTGGCGTTTATTCAGCCAGCCAGTGCAGCCAATCCCTCCAAATCGGAAGTTTTTCCATACAGCGTTCGCGGTAAAGGACAAGCTTTAGGTAGTTTGACTCATTGGTTTTTTGCAGTTGCGATCACTTTTCTCTTTTCAGTGTTCAGCAGCAGCAGCCCCTAAGGAACCGATTTTTCATTTGCCTTCTTTTCGGTTAGGATGCTTATGCTGGCTTTTGTGGTTTGGCGTTATATTACTGAAACTAAAGGAAAATCACTTGAAGACCTGGGAGGGCAAATTTCAACCTGGATATATTAGATCGCTTGATCGTGAGAGCAAGTTAAAACAATAATTGAAGCAGACTATGAAGACTTTTTTCGGATTAGATCCATTCCCGTATTTTGGATACATCTTCAAAGGGGAGTTCGGTTGAGAAAACCTGATAGGCATGCGTGTTGCGGCAGGGATTTTAATATAGAAAGCCAAAAAGCCATAGTGGTATTCTATTTCCCGATCCACCCTTGATCCCGTCAAATATACTGGCACGGTAGAAACGGTATTGGGGCACCCCTTCGCTCCGGTGCTTCGCGTTCGGTCATTTTCCTGAATCGTTTGCCCAAAGAATAAACAGGATTCATCTGGAGATTTCCCATCTTCCTCCTTTATCAGGGCCGATACGTTTCAATTTACCTTCTCTCTTTAACTTTTCAATTTGTTTTGCTATTGCCCTTCGGGTAATATTGAGCTTATCGGCCATTTCTGTTGTGGTGATAACGCTATTCTCTTGTACTAACTGAAGAATTTTCTGTGAACTTTTCTGTGAACTTTTCTGTGAACTTTTCTCACTAGGAAGTTTCACTGTTTCCCCAGATTCATGAACAATATCTTCAGGGACTGTCAGTTTATACAGTGCATCAAAAACAGTGACCCCAAACATACCAATCTTTTTATAATCGAATATTGCTTCAGAATTCCCGTTGTCTGCAAGTTCCTTTTTCACCCTGGCAATTCCCCGGTTAAAGCGGTTTACGTAGCCTAAAACTTTCATGGCTTCGGCAATGACAGGATTCCGATAATCATTGACATTTGGAAAATTTTCGGGGCGGGCATTCCCATATAACCCACCTGGATTAATAATCTCAATCCGGTCTTTATATTGATAAAATTTAATAGGTGCATTCGACTCATAATCCCTGTGCATGACGCTATTCATGAGTAGTTCGCGGATAGCCCATTTGGGGAAATTGAACTGTTTCTTCTCTTTTAGGGCGGTGACCGGAACAGGCTTTTGCTGAACAATGGCGTATTCAAGAAAAGAGTCCAGTTCTGATAAAATATGAACAAGATTGCCCGAAAACTTTTTCTCGTTAATGGGATCATCAGCTTCAGTTAAACCATCAAATTTTACGTATTGAATGTATGCTCCGGGAATATATCTTTCGACCTCATTTCCAAAAAGCAATAAACCAGCGTTGGTTATTGCGCTATAATTTGGACTGAAAAAACGGAGACTAGCCAGTTTTTCTGTCAATTCCCTGTGATCATCGGCAAGCAGATCACTGTCAATAGCCTGTGGTAAATAATTCTCGGTAAATAGTTTTTGATTGATGCTATCCAGTCCAAGGCCTAGAGAAGGGCGGACATCAAAAGTACTGACATTGGATGCCCTCCGTTCAATCAGGATACGTTCTTCCATGTCATTGGCAACAGCTTTACGCGGTCCTACCCGTATCCATGTTTTTCCTTTGTACCTTACCGGGGGAAAAGGCGAAGGCTGTATCTCGATGACGATGACATCTCCGTGTACAAATGAAAATACAGACACAGACATAATTGGTTGGGGCAGGATGTTTCCGTCAGAACGAAGTCCTCCCAAAGATTGAAGTAAGCGGTCACTGGCTTTCAGTCCGGACAGAGTACCATTATCATATACACCTATAAATAAATAGCCATTTTTGGCTGTATTGGATAGATCATTTGAGAAAGCACATATGGCCTGGGCAAATTTTGAGGTGTCGGTTGTGGAAGTAGTCCGTTCAATCTGTTCCGATTCCAGGTCAACCAGCATAGCCTGTACTTTTTCTTTATTTAGCCCAATGACGCTCATTTTTTTGATTTCAGTTTAAGAGTTATTGCCTTCAAAGTTAATGATTGCTTTAATAATGCAGTCTTGATTTTTATTTGAATTGAGATTTTGGCAATTATACATGGTTTAAATCCTCCGTTCCCAATTCCCGTCAAATTTACCTGCACGGCAGAAACGGTAATCGTCTGTCCGGAAAGTAAAGTAATCAGGTTTTATTTTGGTCATGGCCATTACATCTGCATTTTGTAATTTGCATTCCCTGATAAACGACCAATACCGGGTGAAGACAGTAAAAGAAGTGGATAAAAAAATAGCAACACCGGATGAGTCAGCCCAAAACAATCCGTTCCAAAGGATACCAGTAAGTCTTTTCAACTATTTTACCGGTTATTTCCTTGTCATACCCCAGGTTCATAAAATCGATGATCTGATCTTCCTTTGGGAAGAACCGGTGGCAATAACGGGGAAAAATATACTGAGGAACGATTCCGATAGAATCATTTCCGGTGACCATGCGTAAGATTTCTTCTGCGTCTGACAGTTCAAAAGGGATGTTGTTGTCATAAAGTGCAACTGCCATCTTTAAAATTTCTTCCACCCGGACAATACTTGAACCCGCCAGTCGGACTTTCCATTTGTCCTGCACGTCTGAAATATAAAGCGAGATATGGGTTGAATTTCCTCCCCTGCATATTTCCCAGGGATGACCGCCCAACCAGGCCGAACTGTGGTACCATTCCTCGTTAGTTTGTATTAGCAAAGAATAGTCAACGATCGGAGGGAATATTTAGATTACTTTTAGGGGAAAAAGCTCCATCTGCTGCATTAACTTTATCCATTCGACAGATAAAAACTAATTTTCATATTAAGTACAGCAGATTATTGAGTTAAAGCCAGAGAGTATTTAGGGTAAAACCCACTATTACGATGTTAGCCACTCAATGCGGAGCATAAACTTTAAAGCTTATGCAAGTATACGGAATTGATTTATCGATGGAAAAGTTCGATGTTAACTTCATCGACGAAAATGGAAAAAGGAAAAACAAACAAGTGAGAAACAGATTAATGGACATAGCCAAGTTTTTATCTTCAGTTTCTGAAGATGCAATTTTATGTGCAGAAAATACAGGAATCTATGGAGATTTACTTGTATCCCTTTGCAACCAGGCCGGAATAAAAATAGCTTTGGTTTCTGGTTATAATATCAAACACAGTTTAGGCTTGATTAAAGGGAAATCTGACCCGATAGATGCTGCAAGGATTAGGGAATACGGGGAAAGGTTTGCTGACAAACTTACCTTCAATTCATACGGTCCAAAAGAAATCATTGAATTAAAATTTTTGTATTCATTACGCTCTCAACTGGTAAAAGCCCGGAAGTTGCTGCGTGCGGGGAACCATAGCCGTTCCTGCAGCCCGATGCAAAGCATCAGTGTTCAAAAGCATACTGAAAAAGCCTTATCAAACCTCGGCAATCAAATCAAAGAGGTTGAGAATGAAATTGAAGCCATTATCAGGGAAAATAAGGAACTTAATGAAAGTTACGAATTGACAACCAGTGTTAAAGGTATTGGAGCTGTTATTGCAACCGATTTGATCATTAAAACAGGGAATTTTAAAAATATTGACACTGCCCGTAAAGCAGCTTCCTATGCAGGTGTATGCCCTTTCCCTAACGAATCAGGCAAGATGGTTGGAAAACGTAAAACAAGCCCGTTTGCTGACCGTAAACTAAAGACATTGCTATACCTGGGGGCCAAATCGGCTATCAAGCACAATAAAGAATACAGATTATATTATCAAAAGAAACAGTTGGAAGGGAAACCTCACTATTTAATCATGAATAATGTCTCCAACAAGATGCTTCGTACAATTTACAGCGTTGTGAAAAATAAAACACCATATAGTCAGGAGTACATTTGCATTGATCCAAGAGAGCTGAATAATAATAACAGCTCCACAGAAAAAGTGGTCTAAAAACTTGCAATTTATTAGAGTATATGAAAAGCCAACGGCGATTCTTCGGTAAGCTCTCTTAAACCGCCATCCCTGCCATCGGCCATTTGCAGGTACTTTTCCTTTGGCGTCAATTGAACCTGTGAATTTTTGAAATAGCCGTTGGCATCGTAGCAGATTTCACAAATCCTGAAAAATTCACCGGCAGCCATTTTCTCTGCCAAAAGAATATCGTGATTTTTCGTTTTCTCAACAACTATTTTAAGCTTATCAATGCTTTCATCGCTTAAATCCTTATCCGGACGAATGGCTTCATCACCCTGTACCTCCCAATAATCTTTCCTTTTTATCCGACCGAACCGCTTCGACCAGGACAGATTTTGCTGAATATACCGATTGTAGGCAGCTTCATCTTTTTTCAGCTTACCTGTTTCGCTGACCACTTTTCTGAGAAGCCAATCAGCAAACCGGTCAAGATAATCGGAATCAAAAGCGGGATCTTTTGCTGGTGGTTCATCCTCCCTGATCGAAGCAATGAGCTTTCCGTCTAAATGAAAAAACAACTCGTTTTGATATTTGGCAGTGTCAAACCTGTACCAGGTGGTTTCTTCCGGGTAATAATCTTTCCAAAGTTGTTCAAACTCTTCGAAGGTTTCCACCTCACCGCTTTCCTTATATTCGTCATAATCGCCAAAAGCAGAGATTGGTCCTCGCGAGATTTCAAACCAGGTATGCCTGTTTTCATCGTTCTCTCCCGGTTTTATGCAACTGAAAATTTTATATACCTCCTTCAATTTCAGATACGAATCATTTGAAACGTGACTGCTTTCAAAATGAGCATGTTCGATCATCGCATTTATTTCAGGCACAAAAAGTTCAGTTGTATCCATCGGTAATGAAATTTATTTATTTCTGCAGCATTTTTTGTATTTCTTCCCACTGCCGCACGGACACGGATCATTCCTTCCTGTCTTTGGTGTGGGGGCACCAGGTTTTGGTGTTGCCCGGATCGGCTCATCATAACGAGGAAATACGGTTTCTTTACTGTTTTTCGAAGATTTAAACCGGTTTAATTCCTCATACTTTTCAAATATCGGGGTAAATTCTTTTTTGTGTTCATATTCCGGTTTCCGATCAATGTCCTTTTTTATGTCTTCAAATGAACCTGCGATTCCCTCTGTAACATATCCGGATTCATAAAGCTGTTCAATTTTGTCCATCAGTTCAACGCCCTGCAATTCTACAGCTTCCCAAACAAGGAATCCGTTGAAGTCGCTGTCGATTATTCCTGAATCAGGATTTGCACTGATAACGGTGCCCATAACGGCGTCAAACCACCCGATCACTTCTTTCCTTCGTTCCGGGTAATGAAGTGCAAGTTGAGATACCGAACCAACCACTTCGCCGCGCGCATAAGTGTCCAAATCCGGCGTCAATACAAAATCCTGCAACTTATCGAGTTGATTTTTGCCGGTTTTCAGAAGCGTTTCCCAAAAATCCTCTGTTAACAGGTCGAAGTACCAGAATTGAAGAAAATCACTGTCCTGCCTGAAAGTTTCCAGGATCGCGTCCAGAACCTGATCAGCTTCCAGTTCGCCCAGAAGGTAAACAGCATGGCAGGCAAAAAAACATTCTTCTTCTTTTAGTTTCCCCGCTTCCTCCAATTCCCGGAAATATTCGTAGCGCAAGATGATGTCTTTCAGGATGGTTACCAAATCTTCGACCAGGGTTTTTCGGGGTAACGAAAGGATTGTTTCCAGTTTTTCCTTTTCTATGTTCGTATCATACTGATATAGCCATTCTGTTTCGGGATGGTTAAAAACTGGTTTTTCGGTGGTTTGCAAGGATTGATAATTTCCTTTGGCTCTCACTTTTATTTTCGTCTTTTCTTCATCCTCAAATCGCTTGAATCCCGCTTCCAGCCTTTTGGGCATCAGATGGCGCCGGGCAGATTCGGTATCGGGATGTTCCGGCGCAATTTCTTCCAGAATCTGCAATCTTGTTTCTGCCTGCTCCAAATCGCCGATAGCTGCAAAATACATGATTGCCAGCTTAAAAAAGCCGGTTACTTCCGCCAGGTGAAACAGGTCGCGGTCGGGATACAGGCTTTTTAGTTCCATATCCTTTCCCAATATTCCGGGCACCATTTCGGGTTTGCCATCGTCGATCATCTGATGGGCTTTGTTTAACAGGCCAAAAAGATAGTGGGGATGTTCCTTTAAAATCCATTCGTTTACTTCAGTTCCTTTTTTAAAGTTGCCCGATGACGTATAAGCCGCAGACAGGTAGTTTTTCAATTGCGGGTTTTTTGGATGGCGTTCAATCAGGTAGAGCAATTTGTCAATAACTGTTTTATCCCTTTTTTGTATTTTGGGATATAATTTTTCCAATTGCCATTTTAGCGATGGGGTAATATGATCCTGAGTGTTGTGAAATGTAGAATCGGTCGTTATTTTATAACCGGATCTTTCGAATTCTTCGTACATCTTTTTTAACTTTTTATTTCGAATCACGCTCATTTTTGAGATTTCAAACTTAAAAACTTTTTGGGAGATGCCCGTTCCCAATTCCCGTCAAATTTACCTGCACGGCAGAAACGGTAATCGTCTGTCCGGAAAGTAAAGTAATCAGGTTTTATTTTGGTCATGGTCATTACATCTGCATTTTGTAATTTGCATTCCCGGATAAATGACGAATACCGGATGAAGACAATAAAAGAAATGGAAAAAAAAGAAGTTTTCATGAAACAATTCAGATTACCGCGAAAGATAAAAAAATCGCTTAAAAAAGGTTTATGGCTGTATCCCCCGGATGAAAAAGGAAACTCCCTGATGGCCAGTCCTGCCAGATCTCCGGAAGATTTTATGGCTGTGAAAAAGGGCATTGCAAGGAATCTTTTCGACCTGAAAGAATCAAAATCAAGAAGGAAGAAGCTACAGAAACAACTTGACAAAGAAGTCATTGTCCCGGACGAGGAGCTAAGGAATTATGTGCATGAAATTCTTGGAGAAGATATACGGAATTCGTCGTATAATAAATTAATAGAGGCAAAGAATAACCCGAAAGCCATTGTAGCTTATTACAATTTCGTCAATGCATACCATCTATATAAACAGGGAGATGATTCATTTGGCAATATCTGCTGCCTGGCGGTTGACAGAGCAAAGGAATTACTAAACAACAGGAAGAAATTATAGCACAGCAGGTTTGGTAAATGCAAACTTGAAAAATATACTCTAAACATGAAACTCACAGAAAAACAAATAGAGGAAATTGCCGACAACCTGGACTGCGGGATGAGATGTTTTTACAACCTTAAAACGGGAGGAATTAAAACATTACTCAATTTTGACAGCTGGATTGGAGCTGATGAGGAGCCATGGGAAGAAGAAGCTAAAGAGATTGATGAAAACCTGGATGATTATTTTGAATTTGAAGGATTTGAGACCCATGAATCATTTCGGATAATGGCTGATTTTGCAGAGCGTATTGATGACCCCAAACTACAGGATCAATTGATCAATGCGTTAAACAGGCCAAAACCGTTTCGGAACTTTAAATGGCAAATTGATAATTCAGGAGAGTATCGGCAACAGTGGTTTGACTATAAGAAAATGCGCTACATCCAGCGTGTTAAAGAACAAATTGATTTAAACGGGAAGGATTTTAATGAATAACGTGGATTTAGGAAAAGAGGTTAAAAGGCTGGTACATTCAAATCGTTACGAGAAAGGGTATGTCTGTGCGGTAGATGTGCTTTTGCAATTGGGCTATCTTACTAAAGACGATTATGAATCCTGGCGGTTTGGACGCATTGATTACCTCGAAAAAGTATGCAAAACCAACTTGGGGAAGCTGACTTTCATTAACAAGTTGATCGGAAAATACTCGGACGAGTTGGCTTTAAAAAGTTCCTGGACCGCCTACAACCAATTCGGTAAAGGGATAAAACGCCGGTTACGGTTTAGTAAATCAGGAGATGAATCAATTGAGGATAAATATGCTACTCATTATATTGATACAAAAAGAATCAATGAATTAAAAGAGATGAAATAAAAATAAAGAACTTCCGGATTTTTTCTTTTTGGTCATGAAACTCTTGTAACAGATTAAATTCAAATTTGCTTGGAAAATATAAAAACTCATTCTATCGTTGCATTGAATTATATCATGTGGGGTAATTATTGCCCCTTATATTAACACTAGAGGTAATGTCAAGAACTTATCATTCAGTAAATGTTAACAGGGACAACAAGAATTCTTGAGGCTCATGGATGATCACGAAATTGAAATATTCACTATCCCGGAAATTGAGGAGATCCTGAATTTCAGGTTCGATGATTTGAATGCTGTCCTTGAAAACCTTGAAAAAAAAGGCTTTTTGTCCCGCATCGAAAAAGGGAAATATTGTCGTGCCAACTTCCGCGATGAAAAGGTGATTGGTTGTTTTATCTCAGGGGACGGAGCTATTGCTTATTGGTCTGCTCTTAATTATCACGGCCTCACCGAACAGTTCCCTAATATCCTGTTCATCCAGACCTCAAAAATGAAAAGGAACAAGGATATATTTGGCACTACTTATAAGTTCGTCAAAACAATTCCCCAAAAAATGACCGGTATAATACAGGAGGGTTACGGGTCGCGGACATACCGGATTACCGATGTAGAGAAGACCATGGTAGATTGTTTTGACTATCCGCAATACTCCGGCGGATATGCTGAATTGATCAGGGGGTTCAGTCAGACCCGGCTCGATAGTGACAAGATGATTACACATTGTGACGCAATAAGTAACCTGGCTGTCACAAAGAGAATGGGATTTCTCGCAGAATTGCTTAAAAAGGATGATTTAAAACCATTTGTTGTTTATGCCAAAGGAAAAATCAATTTGAGATACAATGTATTTGACCCATTAGGAATTGAGAAAGGTGAATTTGTGAATGAATGGCGGTTACGTTTAAACATAACCAGGGAAGAAATATTAACCTGAGTTCGATTTAAAAAAGGCAGCGAAAAATTTTGAAAACATAAGGATTGTTTGTATATTAAAATACTGAAATAGAATAATATACATTAAAAACAACCCTTATGTTGACAGAATCAAATTTAGTTGAAATTTTCTTCTTTGCAGACGAATTTTGCAAAGAATTTAACAAGACATTGGAGGGGGCACAACTTGGCACCGACAACTCCAAAAAACGCCGGAACAAGCCTTGTAAACTTTCCGACCCGGAGGTCATTACGATCTTAATAGCCTTTCATTTAAAAAGTTATAGGAACCTGAAACACTTTTACACGCAATATGTACAAGTTCACATGACAAAAGAGTTTCCCCAAACAGTTTCATATAACAGGTTTGTTGAACTTCAGCAAAAGGCACTGTTTCCAATGGCCATATTCCTGAAAGTAATGAGATTGGGCTGTTGTACCGGAATATCAATTGTCGATTCGACACCGTTGAGGGTCTGCAACAACAAACGGATTTTTAACCATAAAGTTTTTGACGGGATAGCCCAAAGGGGCAAATCAACAATGGGCTATTTCTTTGGGTTTAAGCTCCACCTGATAATCAATGACAAAGGGGAGATCTTGAATTTTGTCATCACCCCTGGAAATGTCGATGACCAGGAACCACTGAAAAACAGTGATTTTTTGGGCAGAATATTTGGCAAACTCTTCGCAGACAAGGGATACATCGGGCAAAAGCTTTTTGAGCAGTTATTTATTGATGGCATACAGCTTATTACG
>NZ_CAXBDD010000083.1:0-17187 GCF_963974515.1 uncultured Sunxiuqinia sp.
ACTTGCATACCGGCAACCTTACCCTGCAAAGTCTGCATGGCCTGTCCAGAAGGCGATTTCGCAATTTCTTCGGAATTGACCGTCGAAATCGATGAAGTCAGGTCTTTGACTTTTAATTGTCCATAACCAACTACAACCACCTCGTCAACCAGCTCGGTCGATTGCTCCAACTGTACATTAATCGTCGTGCGATTATTGACAGCAACTTCCTGACTGGCCAAGCCAACAAAACTAAAAACCAGGACATCATCGCCTGCTGCCTGAATGGTATAGTTCCCGTCAAAATCTGTGATTGTTCCAGAAGTGGTACCCTGGATAATGATACTAGCCCCAGGAATCGGTTCTCCGGTTTCGGATTCAGTTACTGTTCCTGTTATCGCTGTTTGTTGCGAGAAAACCACAGTAACCGAAAAAATCAAGTAAAAAAGAAACATTAGTTTTTTCATAGTATACTTTTTTGATCAGTTTGTGACCCAAAGCTACGGTGTGACCTCGCGTTTAAGAAAAATTCACATACACTTCTAATTCACATGGGCTGATGAAGTAGCTTTTCAGACTCATTATTACCTCACACTAAACAAAGCACACAGATATAGCAGCCTAATTAACAGGTCTTTTGAATACTTATGTTTTTCTTTTTTATCATTTTTTATTCGTATATTGTACAACATATTTTGCTAAAATTTGTTAAAAAAAATGAACCCAGCGTTAATATATCGTTTAGTTTATGTGCACAGATATCATTAAAAACAATAAATTATTACATTCGCGGGAGAAATTTCTTGCTTTGACTTGATCATGATCTCTGGAAAACAAACTATGTCCAACTAGAGGCGATGTGGTTGAATCGATCAATAAACCGAAGAAAATGAAAAGTTACATGTTACTTTTGTTAGTCATCGGCAATGTAGTAGCGGGTCCAATGCTTTTCAGGGAAAACACATCTTATGGCAATACCCAAGTAAACACGATTAGGAATTTTCAGAAAGAAACCTACCAGGCTGCCAAGCAAAACTGGTCGGTTGATCGATGTCCCAACGGGTTTATATATTTTGCCAATCACAGGGGGTTATTAGAGTTCGACGGCATTAACTGGAAGTTGTATCATCTTCCAAACGAAACCATATTGCGATCAGTGATGGTTGCTTCCGACTCGCTGATTTACACCGCCGGCTACCGGGAACTGGGATATTGGAAAGCAAACAAAACCGGAGAACTGAGCTACTACTCGTTAAATGAGTTAGCCGAACGATATTTTTCAGACAACGAAGAGTTTTGGAATATTGCCTTGCTCAACGATGCAGTTTATTTCCACTCCTTCAACAGTGTGTTGATGTATCGCAATGACCAAATTACACCGATTGAGTTGCCCGGCTTTACCAATACTATGCACCGGGTGGGCAACGACATCTTACTTGCCGTGCGCAACCAAGGAATTTTCAGAATTGAAGACGGACAAGCAGTTCCTCATATCCAATCGCCTCTTTTCGAAAATATCATGATTCGTTTTATTCTTCCTTACCAAGATGATCAACTGATGATTGGGACCAACTCAAACGGAATCTTCATTTGGGACGGAAGTTCCATAACACAATGGAACCGGGATTGGCATCAGTATTTCAGAAAAAACGAAGTGAACCGGGGCTATATAGATGGGCAGGGGCATTTCATTATTGGCACCATTATGGACGGAATACTCGTATTCGATGAGCATGGACACCTACTAAACAATTACAATACTTCCAACGGACTTCAAAACAATACGGTCCTCGGGATTTCAACCGACCAATTCAACAACATCTGGCTAGCGCTTGACAACGGCGTCGATTTTGTCTCTAATGCCGCCAATCTGGGGTTTATGATTGAAACCATTCCCAATATTGGGGCCGTGTATGATGCGGCTGTTTTTGAAGACCATGTGTACCTTGGAACAAACCAAGGCTTATTCACCCGTAGCCTATATAATGACCCGTCGGAATACGAACTTGTACCGGAAACCCAAGATCAGGTGTGGGATATCCACATTCACGACGATCATCTTTTTGCGGGGCACAACGATGGGGTGATTCAGTTAAAAAATGGAAAGCAACAGTTCATTTCTCAGCAGTCGGGCGGCTTCTCGATCCGGCAGGATCCTATGAAAGCTGGATATTTGTTGGCTTCAACCTACTCGAGTATCATCCGGCTCAAGCAGCAAAATGGGTTCTACACGCAGGACGGAACCATCAAAGGCTTTGTGGACCTGATCCGCTACATAGAGATTGATCACCTGGGCGATATCTGGGCCAGCCACATGCGGCGCGGAATCTATCGACTTCAGTTAAACGACAAACGCGACAGCGTGATCAACAGACGCTACTACGGACTGAATTCGGTATTCAAAAAAGATCATTCGCTGCATGTTTTTAAGGTCGAAAACCGAATTGTGTTCACTACCGAAGAAAAGCTTTACACCTATGATGATTTAAATGATTCAATCATTCCTTACCATTTTTTAAACGAGCAGCTGAAAGACATGGCTGCCGCCAAACGAATTGTTGCGGCCCCCGATCATCATTACTGGCTGATTACCGATTCTGAAATCGGGCTGTTCCGGATTTTTAACAATACGATTGACCCGATCAAAACCTACCCTCGCTCCCTATTCTCAGGAAATGAACTGATCGATGATTTTGAAAACATCCTGCCCCTCACCGCTACCAAAGCCATTGTTTGTCTCGAAAACGGAATTGCCCAGCTTGATGCTGAGGCAGCCGACACCAGCTCAGTAATCAGTGGATTTCAGCCTAAACTACGCACCCTAGAACTGACCAACAACCGACAGCAAACCACCCTGGGTCCTATCAACAAACAGGAAATATTCATTCAGTACAAATACCACAACGTACAGCTCCACTATTCCTTTCCGTTGTTTACGCACAGTCCCATCTATTTTCAGTCGTTTATGAAAGGGCTGGATCAGGATTGGACTGAAACAAAAGTAATCCCTCAGTTCAGCTTCGACAGGCTGCCGGCAGGCGAATACGAATTGCTGGTGAAAGCGGTTGATCAGTGGGGAAATGAAAGCCAGGTTAATTCGTTACGCATTGAAGTCGCGTCGCCCTGGTATCTGTCGAACTATGCACGAACAGTCTATTTGTTCGCCTTCCTTGGAGTTCTGTTTGGATTTCGAACCTGGGGGATTCAACAAACCCGAAAAAAAGAGCGACTGGAGCACGAAAAACGCGAAAAGGAACTCATCCGGCTCCGAAATGAAAAATTGCGAAACGAAATACAACACAAGAGCAAAGAACTGGCTAACTCCACCATGTCAATCATCAAAAAGAATGAACTGCTGCTTGAAATTAAGGAAATTGCAGCACGGCAAAAAGAGCAATTAGGATCGCGCTACCCCGACAAATACTATTATCACCTCACCCGCAAGATTGAAGAAAACATTACCAGCCAGGATGATTGGCAAGTCTTTGAAACCAATTTTGAGCGGGCCCACGAACAGTTTCTGAACAAGATCAAGGAAATGTATCCCGAATTAACAGCCAAAGACCTTCGCCTGTGCGCCTTCCTGCGTATGAATCTGGCATCCAAGGAAATTGCGCCACTCTTGGGCATATCGGTACGCGGCGTTGAAAATCACCGCTACCGCCTACGAAAGAAAATGAGCCTTGACCACGATGAAAAACTGATTGATCTGATTCTGGAGCTCTAAACCCAGTCAAACTTTTTTTTTGAAACGATTTTATTTTTGTAGGTAGTTTTTCAGGAATTACTATATTTGCACTCGCATTCAAACACGGGTGTAGCTCAGTTGGTAGAGCACTGGTCTCCAAAACCAGGTGTCGGGCGTTCGAGTCGCTCCTCCCGTGCAAAAGAGCTGTTCTTCGGAGCAGCTCTTTTTTTTATTCGATTTACCCGCTCAATCATGGCTCACATTGAAAAACCGGCTCACATTGGATCAGTTTAAGGATCAGTTTAAATTTCCGGTGGAGAGCAAATTGTGTGCAAATAAAAAAAGAGAGTTACAACTCATTTGTCGTAACTCTCTGATTTCTTTTGTGAACCTGGCGAGACTCGAACTCACAACCTCCTGATCCGTAGTCAGGTGCTCTATCCATTAAGCTACAGGTCCATTGCAAAAGCGCTGCAAATATACTATTTTTTGAATGTAACGATCAAATAATTCCAGCTTTTTTTAGCGATTATATTTGTGCATTTTATCCTGTATGGTTACATCTTGCTGAAATACAGTTTGTAGCTTCATGTAGGTCATTAATTTTTCGGTTCCATTTCTTTCCAACTCCTGATGAATGCTCCTGACTAAAGCCATTAATTCATCAAATTTCCCTTCAATAACGGTTTCAAACGGGCATACCTGGTAGGTTAAACCCGACTCCTCAATCAGCTTAATAGCGACATCAACAAGGTCGTAACTATTTTTACCGTCGGCCTGCGGCAGCACCTGCAAAGCCAGGTTAATCTTATTTTCTTCCATTTTTTGCCTTTTTTATGAATTCTTTTATTTCGTCAACGTCCAGCTTCTTCACGTTGGTGATGATTACATCTTCGCTTAAAAAATTTCCATATTGGTTGCACTCATCGATAAACGACTTAAAAGTGGCGTGCAAGTTTTGTTTGAGTGGAAACAAAAATACTGCTGTAACAAAATGATCATCGAAGGTTATTTCCTCCAATTCGCCCTCGCTTTCAGACAGAAAAAAACGAAACTCACTTTCAACAAGCTTCCGTTGAGTTTCATTAAATGGGGTTTTGGCTTCGGCATGCATCATGGCTACAAAATAGCGTATGTTTTGACCTTTACCTCCAAGCCCAGTAGAAATGAACACCTGCTGCTCGCCCAATAAAGAGCTTTGAATAACCATACGACTTTCCTGCAATGCCAGCACCGACCAGTTTTTGATCTCGTCGTCGGCCTGTTTGTGAAAAGCTTCAATAATTCGAAAAGCTTCCACATCATCAATCGCCGCGAGCTGAACCAACAAGCGTTTTTTTTCTTCTAGTTCGATATCAGGATGATACAAGGCGGTTTTTACTTCGGCAATTGTCGATCTATCCATTGATTCTGCCCGCATTTCCCGGGCCATCTCAAAATAAGCGATTTGCAACTCAATATCAATCTGCTCTTCAAGAATATTGAAATCTTCAGGCAATCCATTGATGGCGTCTTGTATGTGTTTTAAATGATCTTCTTCTTTCATACGATCTGTTCTTAGTCTGCAAAGTTAAGGTAATCCAAAAAGCAGGCACGGCTTTTCCCTGATTTTTCAATTCTTTTTTAAAAACTTAAATATCTTTGCACCGTTATTTTAATTTAATTCAAATTAGCATAGAGGAGACAGTGGGTGAGGCTTTCTGAGGTAAAAAATAATGAAACGGTCATCATAACCAAGGTTCTTGGGCATGGTTCTTTCAGAAAAAGAATTATGGAAATGGGATTTGTCACCGGAAAAGAAGTAAAGGTGATTAAAAATGCTCCCTTTAAAGGTCCTATTGAATTCAAAATCCTGGATTACAACATTACGTTGCGCAGGTCGGAAGCCAGTCTAATTGAAGTGGTCTCTTTTCATGAAGCAGAAGAGCTGGTTAGCAAAAACTACGAAGGTGTTATTGATCAGGAGATTCTGAAAAGATCGGCCACTGAAAAGGGGAAAATTATCAACATTGCGCTGGTTGGAAATCCCAACTGTGGAAAAACAACGTTATTCAATTATTTATCCGGGTCGAAAGAGCATGTTGGAAACTACAGCGGTGTAACTATCAACGCAAAAAAAGCTTCCTTCAAAAAAAATGGTTACCAGTTCAACTTAGTTGATTTGCCCGGCACCTATTCGCTAACGGCCTATTCGCCAGAAGAAATTTACGTCAGAAAATACATTTGGCGCGAAACACCCGATATTGTTATCAATGTCATCGATTCGTCGAACCTGGAACGAAACCTGTTTCTGACCACCCAACTGATTGACATGGATATCAAGGTGGTTTGCGCCTTGAATATGTATGATGAGTTGCTGAAAAACGAAAGCGACTTCAGTTATGAGAAGATGGGAAAAATGATGGGGATTCCAATTATTCCAACAATAAGTTCCAAAGGAAAGGGAATTAATGATCTACTCGGCAAGGCCATCGAAGTTTATGAAGACCGAGATCCTATTGTCCGGCACATCCACATTAACTACGGGCAGGAGATCGAAAAAGCGATTCAGCGAATCCGGACCAAAATCAAAGAAAATAAACCCATCACAGATAAAATCTCATCCCGCTTTTTAGCTCTGAAATTGCTGGAAAAAGACAATGAAACGCTGTTCAATCTGTCGAGGTATTCTAACTTTGACGAAATAAAAGCGATTGCAAAAGAAGAAACCCGGCGAATTGAAACCCTTTATAATGCTGATACTGAAACGGTGATTACCGATGCGAAGTATGGCTTTATCGCCGGGGCCCTGAAAGAAAATCTCAAGCAAAAAATCAATAGCGAAAAGTCACGGTCAGAGAAAATTGATTATTTTCTGACCCATCCGTTACTGGGCATGCCGATTTTTGTTGTCCTCATTTTTATCGCCTTTTACAGTACGTTCACCCTCGGCAGTTATCCCATGGCCTGGATTGAAAGCTTGGTGGGAGGTCTCAGCGGATTTGTCTCCTCGACCCTTTCTCCCGGTATGCTGCGCGACTTACTAACCAATGGAATTATCGATGGAACCGGAAGCGTGCTGGTTTTTCTACCCAATATTTTGATTCTGTTCTTTTTCATCTCCATCATGGAAGACTCAGGCTACATGGCGCGGGCTGCTTTCATCATGGATAAAATCATGCATTCGTTCGGATTACACGGGCGTTCGTTCATCCCCATGGTCATGGGTTTTGGATGCAATGTCCCGGCTATTATGGCCACCCGAACTCTCCGAAGTCCAAACGACCGTTTGCTCACCATGCTCATCATTCCGTTCATGTCGTGCAGCGCGCGTTTGCCGGTTTATGTGTTGTTTATATCAGCTTTCTTTCCCAATAACCCAGGCTTGGTTTTGGTGGGAATTTATTTCACGGGAATCTTCACTGCGTTTATGGTTGCCCAAATCTTCAACAAGACCATCTTCAAAAGCAAAGAGACGCCTTTTGTACTGGAGCTCCCACCCTATCGAATTCCTACATTTAGAAATGTATTGATCCACATGTGGGATAAAACCTGGCAGTATTTGAAAAAAATTGCCGGTGTCATTTTAATTGGCGTGATTATTATTTGGGCTTTAGGCTACTTTCCCCGCGAAACAGCGGAAACAGAACATCTGTCTGCCTTAATTGAGCAAATGCGGGAAGATCAAACCTCCAGCAATAGTTCCGAAAAACTGCATCAGCTTGAAATGGAACACGAGGCCATCCGGCTGCAAAATTCATACTTGGGACAAATTGGCCAGTCAATTGAGCCCGTCATGCGTCCGTTGGGTTTCGACTGGAAAATGAGTGTGGCTCTTTTGGCTGGTCTTCCGGCGAAGGAAATTGTGGTGAGCACTATGGGAGTCCTCTACCAGGTTGACGATCGTGAAGACATTAGTCTGACCAAAAAGCTTCAGCAAGAGCGTTATTTGTCGGGGCCCAAACAGGGACAGCTAATTATTTCGGTGCCGGTAGCCCTCGCCTTTTTAATTTTCATTTTAATCTATTTCCCTTGCATTGGCGTGATTGCCACCATTAAAAATGAATCGGGCAAGTTATCCTGGGCGCTCTTTACAATGATTTACACCACCACTCTGGCGTGGGTTTTATCATTTATCACGTTGCATCTGGCACGCCTGTTTTTTTGACAGTGAACCTGCGTCTGAATCAAACTCTTTAATAAAAACTGATGGTACAGGAAATTCTGACATACCTTATTTTACTGACTACGTTGGTGGTCGTTTTTCGAAAACTTTACCGGTTGCACTCTTCATTGAACAAGCCAAAACCAAACCAACGGAAGCTGGAGAAATGCGACAGCTGCAACAGCGGGTGCCCTTTGAAAGGCACAAATACCAACACAGAGTGTCTGTCTGAACAAACGGATCAACAAAATTAACTACAGGTTCTTAAATTTCCGGATGGTTGCTATGGGATCATCCGATTTAAAAATGAAGCTTCCCGAAACCAAAACATCAGCACCCGCATCGTAAAGATTAGCGCCGGTCTCAAAATTCACACCGCCGTCAACTTCAATCAAACATTTTGGATTTTTAGAGGCGATCATCTCTTTCAGCAAACGTATTTTCTTGTAGGAATTTTTAATGAAACTCTGCCCGCCAAACCCTGGATTAACCGACATAACCAAAACCATGTCCAGATCAACAATAATATCGTCAAGTAAATGAACCGGCGTATGTGGATTCAAACAAACACTGGCTTTCATTCCTTCATTTTTAATCGATTGCACTGTCCGGTTCAAATGCGGGCAAGTTTCGTAATGCACTGTCAGAATTGAAGCCCCGGCTTTCCGGAAAGGCACGATGAATTGATCAGGATTGGAAATCATCAAATGCACATCCAGCGGTTTCGTAGCCATTTCAGCCACTTTTTCAATCACCGGAATCCCAAAGGAAATATTGGGCACAAACACTCCGTCCATCACATCGCAATGAATGTAATCGGCTTCACTTTGATTAATCATCTCAATATCTTCACCTAATTTTGAAAAATCGGCTGATAAAATAGACGGAGCTACAAATCGTGTGGTCATGGGCTAAGAATTTTAGCACAAAGGTAATTTTTATCGGGTTGAATAGAAATCAGAATCGACAGAAAACTCGCATTTACTGCCCCAAATAGGACTTCAATAAACGGTTACGGTAATTATTTTTCAAACGTTTGATTGATTTCTCCTTGATTTGCCGTACCCGTTCCCGAGTCAGGTTGAAAAGTGAACCAATTTCTTCCAAGGTGTGTTGCCGATAACCACTCAAACCAAAGTAGTGTTTCAGGATTTCAGCTTCTCGCTCTCCTAAGGTCATCAGTGTTCTCTCAATTTCCTTTTTTAGTGAATTGTTCATCAGCTCGTCATCCGGGCTCGGCGATTCGTCATTCAGCATGACATCGTATAAGTTGTTGTCATCTTCGTCACGCATCGGCGCATCCATTGATACGTGATGGCTGGACACTTTCATGGAGTCTTCAACTACTTCAGCTGTAGTTTCCAAAATTTTTGCGACCTCAGCAGCAGTAGGCTCCCGTTGAAACTCCTGCTCCAACTTCGAGAAAGTTCGGTTGATTTTATTGATTGACCCGATTTTATTAAGAGGCAGCCGCACGATCCGAGCTTGCTCGGCCAAAGCTTGTAAAATCGATTGACGAATCCACCACACTGCATACGAAATAAACTTAAATCCGCGGGTTTCGTCAAAACGTTCGGCAGCTTTTATTAGTCCTAAATTTCCTTCATTAATTAAGTCGGGGAGGCTTAACCCTTGGTTTTGGTATTGTTTCGATACTGAAACCACAAAACGAAGATTTGCTTTAATTAATTCTTCCAAAGCTGCACGGTCTCCCTTTTTTATCCGTTTAGCCAACTCGACTTCCTTTTCAGCGGTTAATAAGTCAACTTTTCCTATCTCGTGCAAGTACTTATCCAGCGACAGGGTTTCCCTGTTGGTTACTTGTTTGGTAATCTTTAACTGTCTCATACGGCTGAAATATCAAATAAATAGGTTAAAAAAGAATGCAAAACAGGCATCATTCTTGTCGAGTGAAAATAAATAATAAAAGCCTATAATCAGCAGAAATTCATTTTTTTTTCATGAACTGTGCTATTTTGCCCGAAAACTGCCTAATCCCTCATATGGATGAACCAAAAAACCGGTATTTTTGTTTAAGAATTTGCTCTTACGCAAATTAAAATCCAGAGAAATTAGAATCTTTTTTGGGGAATAGCTTCATATTCGTTAATATTGCAGAATAATTCGATTTTTTACTTTATCCAGATAATTTTCCAAAAAGACATTTTACTATTCTCCTCCGAGCATTAATAGATGTAATTAATTTTCAAAAAATATGTATGACATTATTGAATTAAGCAAAAAGTTGGTTCCCGAACTGAGGGATATCGCTAAGGAGCTTAACGTTAAGAAGGTGGAATCTTTCAAAAAACAAGACCTGATTTACAAAATTTTAGATACTCAGGCAATTATCGCCTCTGAAAAAAAATCTGATTTTTCAAAGAAAGACAGGGGGCCGAAAAACAAACCCGACACCAGAACAGAGCCCAAAGCGGACAATAAAAACAAACCATCTGGTGATGAGGGAGACAGTCAAGATGGACAAAAGAACAAAAAACGTAAACGGACAACCGTTATTAAAGCGTCTTCGTTTTTTGACAAGTCAAAGAAATTGGGCGAAACTCCTCAAAAACCCGCCGACAATAAGCCGGGTGAAGCTCAAGACAAAAAGGCAGATGAGCCTCAAGAACAACAACAGCCGGCTCAAAAACCAACTGTAACACTTAAAAAGGCAGAAAAGGGCCCGCAAGAACATGCAGCCGCCAAACAACACACGTCAAAAGAGCAAAAGAAAGAGCAGCCGGACCGCAAACCGAAACACCCTAAATGGGAAAACAAAGGCAAGCACGGCAATGGTGGGTCTGACAAATCGTACGAATTTGAAGGAATTATTACCAACTCAGGCGTTTTGGAAATTATGCCCGATGGGTATGGTTTTATGCGTTCGTCGGACTACAACTACCTGAACTCGCCTGATGACGTTTATGTTTCTCAATCACAAATTAAGTTGTTCGGTCTGAAAACCGGAGATACGGTTACCGGGACGATTCGTCCACCCAAAGAAGGCGAAAAATACTTCCCGCTAATTAAAGTTCTTGAAATTAATGGAAGAACTCCTGATTACATTCGGGATCGTGTCCCTTTTGATCATTTGACTCCGCTCTTTCCGAATGAAAAATTTAACCTGACCGGAAACGGGCATGATAATATTTCGACTCGTGTGGTTGATTTGTTTGCCCCGATTGGTAAGGGACAGCGAGGTTTGATTGTAGCTCAGCCAAAGACTGGTAAAACCATGTTGCTAAAGGAAATAGCAAATGCCATTGCAGCCAATCATCCGGAAGTTTACATGATTGTTCTGTTGATCGATGAACGCCCGGAGGAAGTTACCGACATGGCACGCAGCGTAAATGCCGAAGTGATTTCATCTACTTTTGATGAACCAGCTGACCGCCATGTGCGCGTTGCCGGCATGGTGCTTGAAAAGGCCAAACGAATGGTTGAGTGTGGCCACGATGTGGTGATTTTATTGGACTCAATTACCCGCCTGGCCCGTGCCTACAATACGGTTGCTCCAGCCTCCGGGAAAGTGCTTTCAGGTGGTGTTGATGCCAACGCCCTGCACAAACCAAAACGCTTTTTTGGCGCTGCCCGTAACATCGAAGAAGGCGGCTCACTGACCATCCTTTCAACGGCTCTAACTGAAACCGGCTCGAAAATGGATGATGTAATCTTTGAAGAATTTAAAGGTACCGGCAACATGGAATTGCAGCTCGACCGCAGACTGTCGAACAAACGGATTTTCCCTGCAGTGGATATTGTTTCGTCCAGCACACGTCGCGAAGACTTGCTGCTTTCGAAAGCCATGATGGACCGGATCTGGATCTTGCGAAATTACCTGGCCGATATGAATTCATTGGAAGCCATGGATTTCATCAAAACCAGACTGATGCGTACCGATTCAGTTGAAGAGTTCCTTATCTCGATGAATAGTGAATAAAACTCAGAAAAGGAATTAAAATAGTGAAGCCGCTTGCAACATGCAAACGGCTTCTTTTTTTTAGTTAATTTCTCTGGTTAGTTTCTTCAGAAAATCAAGCTGTTCATTCTCCAGAAGTGGTGACAATTTCTTCAGCACTTTTTTGTGGTATTGATTAATCCAATCCATTTCTTCTGCTGTCAATAATTTTTTATCGACCAGGGTCAAGTCGATCGGGCACAGGGTCAGCGTTTCAAAAGCTAAAAAGCGGCCAAACGGTGTCTCCTCGTTCTCTGTACAAACAATGACATTTTCAATTCGAATTCCATATTCTCCTTCGCGGTAAAGACCCGGCTCGTTCGATAAGACCATGCCCGGCTTGATGGTTTGTTCGTTGTACTCCTGACGAATGCTCATCGGTCCTTCGTGCACATTCAGAAAATAGCCGATGCCATGCCCCGTACCATGACCATAGTTCATGCCATTTTTCCACAGATGCATACGAGCATAACAATCCAGGTTGCTGCCAACTGTTCCTGCCGGAAATTGCGCCATGCTTAAGCCAATCATGCCTTTCAGCACCAAGGTGAAATCCCGTTTTTGCATTTTTGTCGGTTTTGAAAGGGCAATCGTGCGTGTAATGTCGGTTGTGCCGCCCAAGTACTGGCCCCCGGAATCGAAAAGCAAAATCCCCTCATCACAAATGCTGGCAGCAGTTTCCTTGGTCACCGAGCGATGCACAATGGCTCCGTTGCCATTCAAGCCAACAATCGGGTAAAAACTGTTTCCCCGAAAACCTTCTTGTTGTGAGCGAAAATATTCCAGTTTTTCCACCACATCGTATTCGGTCATTGGCGATTTCCCCACTGTTTTACCCAACCAATACAAAAAGTTGACCATAGCCGCCCCGTCTTTTTTCATCGTCTCCCGAATATGAATAATCTCGAAAGTAGATTTCTGGGCTTTCAACAAAGTTGGAGCAGACGTTTGCTCGATGATTCTTACTGCGTCCGGAATAGCATCTCGCACAGCTTGGTTGGTCCGCGCCGGATCAAGCATCACCACGCGGTCATCTTTCAGATTCAAAAGAAAATCGTAGAATCCCACATACTCTCTTAGCTGAATGCCTTCTTCTTGTAACTGATCAGCCAAGTTGGAATCAATTTTTATGGAATCGACAAAAAGAATCTTCTGGTCTTCGGAAAGGAAAGCAAAGCCAATAAACACCGGATTAAAATCAACGTCGGTTCCTCTCAGGTTGAACGTCCAAGCCAAATCATCCAGGGCGGTAATAACAGTCGCATTGGCACCGTTTGCTTTTACAAACTGAAGCACTCCCTTGAATTTATCGGTTCGTTTGGTACCTGCAAATTGTAATTCGTGCTCAGAAATCTTATTCGTCGGCATGGTGGGACGATCTTCCCAAAAGGCTGCCAGTAAATCTCCGGTATCTTTCAAGGACAATCCTTTGGCCGCCAGATCACTGCTGAACTGCTTGTACTGGTTGATGGACATGCAGGAAAAATCTGTTCCTACGGTATCCGCTTGACTAAGCGTCTCGGATAACCATTCGGCTGGCTCGGGAGTGCCGGCGACCCGCTGCTTCATCATCTCAATGCCGGTCCCATCGAGTTCGGTGGCAGCTTGCAGAAAATAGCGCGAGTCGGTCCATAAAGCCGTATTATCTCTCGTAACTATTACCAGGCCGGCCGACCCGGTAAAACCGCTGATAAAACTGCGAGATTGCCAATGCCCTGGCAGATATTCACTTTGATGAGGATCTGTTCCTGAGAAGCAATATGCCTGAACATTGGCCTTTTCCATTTGCAGCCTCAAGTTTGCCAGGCGTGTTTTAATTATTTCAACTGTGTTCATTTAATTTCTTTAGAATATTTTTCATTGATTGTGCGGGCAACTCATCCAGATTCACTTCGGCAGGATGATAGAATTCGATTGCCGAAATATCATCCATCGGTTTCAGATTGGTCATCGATTCCAGCTCAACCGTAAACACCAGATCGAGCGTATGAATCTGGATGCCCGAAAAAGGATAAATATTTGGGAAAGAACAAAAATAGTCCATCGTTTTAACCCCAGTGCCCAGTTCTTCTTTCAACTCGCGGGCCAGCGAATCTTCGGCCGTTTCCATCGGATCAACAAAACCGCCTGGAAAATCGAGCATGCCTTTGTGTGGCTCAATCGCTCTGCGGGTTAGCATCACTTTTCCCTCTTCATTAAAAATAATGGCGGCCACTGCTGCCGATGTATTGAAAAAGTAATGAAACCCGCAATGCAGACACTTTTTCGATCGGTTGCCGCTTTGCCTCAATTGGGTTGAGCCGCAGCTTGGGCAGTATTTAAAAACTTGATTGGGATGTTTTGCTTCAGTCATTAGTCAATTATTGCCATTGATTTTAGCCAGTCGACAAATAATTCCGGCCACTTAGCTACCGGAATATCCCGGTCTGTCATTCCAAAGCCATGACCTCCTTTAGCGAAAATGTGCAACTCTGCAGGAATATCATGCTTTTTAAGTTCCCTGTAAAACGAGATTGAATTTTCAGGAATAACACCTTTGTCATCATCGGCCAAAACAAAGAAAGTGGGTGGAGTGTTCGCGGCTACCCACAATTCGTTTGAAAACTGCCGGGCAATGTTCCAGTCGTTGGTTTCGCCAATCAGGTTTTTCCGCGAACCCATGTGCCCAACGCCCTCTTTGAAACTAATCACCGGATAAAGTAACAGCATAAAATCGGGGCGGGCACTAATTTGCTGATAGGGAGCGGTGGTTTTGGGTTCAGCCTGGTCGAATTGAGTTCCAGCCGTGGAAGCCAAATGTCCTCCGGCAGATGAACCTGCGATACCAATTTTCTGAGGGTCAATACCCCACTCCTGCGCTTTGTGACGAGTAAGCCTGATGGCTTGCAACGCGTCGGTTAAAGGTATTTCGGAATTGCCATAGGGCAAGCGGTATTTTAATACGATGCCGGTAATTCCATGCTGCTTGAGGTATTCCGCAATCCGGAAACCTTCATGGTCGATTGCTTCAATCCAATACCCACCGCCCGGGCAGACAATTACCGCGGCGCCTGTGTTTTTTTCTTTTGCAGGTTGATAAATATAAAGTTCGGCTTCGGAGATATTGCTGTAGCGATAAGTTCCACGCTCTTTATAATATTCTTCTTCACCCGGAGGGGTATTCTTGTTGGGCGGGCCATCGGGCCATAATTTTAGTTGAAAATCTTGCGCCAAAAGTGTTGCCGGTAGTACAACGAATAAAAATAGAAGCGTGTTTCTGTTCATTTGATTTGTATTTTGGTGTATTCAGGTAAAAGTACAAATAAATGCTAAAAAATGAATTTTAGCTGCCGTCCTGTTCTGTCTATTTTTCGTCAATTAACTACTTTTGCACCATGTTTTTCAATTTGTTTCTGACAGGATTAATTATTGGAGTTGCCGTTTCCATTCCGCTTGGGCCAATCGGTGTACTGATTATTCAGCGTACGGTGAACAAAGACCGCACTGCTGGATTTTTATCGGGCATGGGAGCAGCCACTTCGGATGCGATCTATGCTATCATTGCCGGCTTTAGCTTAACCTGGATAATTAACTTCATCCGACAATACCAGCTGACCTTCCAAACCCTTGGCGCGCTGATCATCATGCTATTGGGAGTCCATATTTTTCTTAAGAATCCGGTAAAGGATATTCGCCGCCTACGTAGAAAAGGCTCGTCCTATTTCCAGGATTTTGTGTCTACGTTCCTAATTACCTTTCCTAACCCACTGGTTATTTTTGTTTTTCTGGCTGTGTTTGCCAGCACCGGGATTGTTCTCAACCTGGATACTCCCTACCAATCGTTTGTCATCGTTTTTGGAGTATTTTCAGGAGCCTGCAGTTGGTGGTTGTTGCTGACCGGCCTGGTTAGCTTATTTAAACACCGTTTTAATCTGAGATTGCTCTGGTGGTTCAATAAAATAGCCGGAGTTTTGATCTGGATCTTTGTGATTATCAGCTACACATACTCGTTGTTCAATCAACTTAAGATTTAAAATGAAGCTCCAATGCTCTACGAAACTTTTCCGGAATCCGGCAAGGCTTGTTTGCTACGGCATCAAAGAAAACCAAGACCACTTGACCTGTATTGATCAATTCATTTTGTTGATTGTAAATCTCTGTTTTGATTGGAAATTTGACTTTCGGAATTGTTTCCACAATGGTTCGGATAGTCAGTAGGTCATCGTAGTAAGCCGACTTCAGATAGTTGATATTTAAGCTACGAGCGGGAAGCAAAATGTTTGACGCTTCAATCTCCTTGTAGGTCAATCCAAGTTCCCTGATCATTTCCGTTCTTCCAATCTCATAATAACGGGGATAAACACCATAATAAACAACGCCCATCTTATCGGTGTCTTCGTAGTAAACGCGTACTTGTGTTTCACTAATCAGCATGTGGTTCCTTTAAATAAATGGCGAATTGGGTTCTTTGCGCATGTGGTTGTATGTGAGTTTATCCAATAGCCCCGGCCAAAACTTACCCAGAAAAACGGACAATTTACCTTCAACAAAAGTCAGAATCAGTTCGCGTTTACGCTTCTTAACAGCATTGGCAATGTGCCAGGCACATTTCTCAGCAGTCATCATTTTGCTCTCATCGCGCGGGGTTTGTCCTTGTGATGAACCATCCTGGGTCAGGGCAGCCTCACGAACCTCGGATGCAGTAAACCCCGGAGCGGCAACCAAAACATGTAATCCGGTTTTTAGGTTTTCAACGCGGAGCGCATCCAAAAATCCTCGGATCGCGTATTTTGAAGCAGAATAACCGGTTCGTGCCGGAAGACCTACATAGCCTGCAATTGAGATAACACCCACCACACTACCTTTAGTTTTAAGCAAGTGAGGTAAAGCGCTTTTTGTGCAATAAACCGTCCCCCAAAAGTTCACGTCCATCAGCTTTTTGATAACACTGAGATCCAGTTCAGCAAACAACGCACGCATAGAAATACCTGCATTATTGATCAGAACATCGATTCTGCCATAGTGTGAAACAGCTTGGTTAATGAGGTTCTGACAATCTTGTTCCTGGCTAACGTCAGCTTGAATTGTAAGCATCGTGGCGTTTGGTAAATCATTCTTTATTTGCTGCAGGCGATCGAGTCGGCGAGCAGCCAAAACCAACGAGGCCCCGCGCGAAGCAAACTCATAAGCCAATGCTTTACCAATTCCGGAAGAAGCCCCGGTGATCACCACAACTTTGTCTTTCATAATCGCGTAAAATCAGTTTCCGTCAAAAATAGCCTTTTTTTGTCAGGATAGCAGAAGCTATTTTGCTTTGAAAAAAAATATCCAATCGGAAATATATTTCTAAAATAAAATTTGCAATTAAAATCATAGTTTTTACCTTTGCACCGCCTTTAAACAAAAAGGCAACATCGAGGATGACTCAGTAGCTCAGCT
>NZ_CAXBDD010000084.1:0-17035 GCF_963974515.1 uncultured Sunxiuqinia sp.
TGTTTTTCTCGTCCTTCAAATCCTTGGGACTATCGATGTTTCGCGAATTTGTGATGGGCGTTTTTAATTCTCCATCACACTATTTGTAAAAACTTGTTAATGCTGCCGTAGAAGTACAGCATGAATTTCTCAATTGAGCAGATTTTAATTTATTTAGCTAATTAAATCTGAAACCCTGGATGAGTAATAGTACCTGTATTCTTTTTTGTCGATGTGGAGCTGATGTAGTTTCCCGTGAGAAGACAGACCAACTGGCCAATGCTTTTCAACAGTTGGATACCGATGTGTATGAGTTACGCGACTTGTGTGCCCTTTCGGTACATGAAAAAGATGTGCTGCAAACCCTTGGCCAACGATATGACAGAAAGTTGGTGGTGGCTTGTTATCCAAGGGCTGTTGAAAATATGCTTCGGCAAGCCGGGATTGACCTTGGAGGGTTTGAGATGCTGAATTTCAAGGAGCTTTCTACAGAACGAATTCTGGAAAAACTAAGCAATACTTATCAGTTGAAATCCGGCGAGGCCTGCTACCAGGTGCAGGTTAGCGAACTTGATGTGCCGGCTTGGTTTCCGGTGATCGACCAATCGCTTTGCACCCTTTGCGGACAATGTGCCCGCTTTTGCATGTTTGGGGTTTACGCTTACGATAAAAAGAGCTTGACGGTCGTGAATCCACTGGCTTGTAAGAATAATTGCCCGGCTTGCGGGCGGACTTGTCCAAGCTCAGCTATTATGTTCCCGCGTTTGGCGGAAAATTCAGTACTGGCAGGTGCCATACCCGGAGAAAAGTCGGCACAGCCTGCCGGAAAAAAGGAGGGCTTGTTTGTTTTGCTGAATGAGCGCAACCAGACACGAAAGAATATTTTCAGACAAGGTGTGGTGCAAATGGCCGAAGAAGAACGACGAAAAGCATTGGAAGAATTTAAACAAGGGGCGCAAAAACCAAAATAACATGCTGAAACAATTACTGTTTAGAACCGACAAACGGTGTCTCTATAAATTTATTTATAACTTGGGAATCAAAGGTGCGCTCAGTTTCAACCGCTTTCAGAAACGGCTAAAGAAGGGTGAATTTTTTCCAGCCTTCCACTTCATTTCGGTCACCGACGATTGTAACCTGAATTGCCAGGGATGCTGGGTGATGGGCAAGAAAAAGAACAGCCGGATGTCGGCCGAACAGCTCGATCAGATCATTACCGAAACCAAAGCGCAGGGCTCATACTTTTTTGGGATTCTGGGCGGAGAGCCGTTGCTTTACAAACCGCTTTTCGATGTGTTCGAAAAACATTCCGACTGCTATTTCCAGTTGTTTACCAACGGCACCCTATTGACACCCGAAGTAGCGGAGAAGCTTCGGAAGTGCGCCAATGTTACGCCTTTAATCAGCTTTGAAGGCGATGAAGTTGTGGCGGACGTTCGCCGTGGCGGGAAAGATGTATGGCAGCGAACCCACGAAGCGATTGACCACGCGACCCATGCAGGCTTGGTTACCGGGGTGGCCATGAGCGTTTGCAGGTCGAACCTGGAGCTGGCCATGTCGCCTGATTTTATTCACTCATTGATTGAGAAAGGTGTCACTTACCTGTGGTATTACATTTACCGGCCGGTGGGCGAAAATGCCACGGTTGAACTGAGCCTGAGCCGTGAAGAAATTGAACAACTGCGCATTCACATGGTGGAAGCGCGCACGAAATATGATCTGGCCATTATTGATGCTTACTGGGATGGCGAAGGACAAGGGCTCTGTCCCGCAGCCAGTGGCTTGAGCCACCACATTAATGCGTCTGGCTACATTGAGCCTTGCCCGGTGATTCAGTTTGCCACTGACCGGGTTGGCGATAAACCTTTGGAGGAAATTTATCGCACCTCTGCTTTTCTGAGAAATATAAAAGTGGAAATTCCGAAGAAAACATCGGGCTGCATTATCATGGAAGATCCGCAGTGGCTGGTTGATTTTGTTGAAAAATACGAAGCTACAGACACCTCGGGAAGGGATAACGAAGCTGTACGCTTGCGGGCGATGGAGAGCGTTTGCAGTCATGGTTCGGGCAAGCCCATTCCCGAAAAAAGCTGGGCTTATAAATTTGCGAAAAAACGCGCTTTCTTTGGATTGGGCGCTTATGGATAAGAAGATGATTAAAACACAACGACTTTTAAAAGTACCGACGGATGTCAGGTTGCGCAATACGCTTCGTAAGGAAGCCGTTCGGCTGGTCGCGGAGAAACATATCGTACCGCCTGCTGATTTTGACCGTCTGGAGGAATTGGCATCGGAGGTTATTCAAAACCTTGGAGCCGAAGCTGACTACCTGGATTTTGCCATTGTACTTTGCGGCAATGAAATTTGGCGTGAGGTGGTGGCGGCCACACCTTTTGATCGTCGTTTACTCTTGTTGCCCCAATGCCTGAAAAATACGCTGAGCTGCCAGGCAGAAATGGATTCGCTGGGACTGATTTGTGCCAGCTGTAAAGGCTGCCAGATTGATTCGGTACTCAACAAAGCTGAAGCTTTGGGGTACACCACGCTGGTTGCCGAAGGTACAACCGTAGCCGTTGGCTTGGTTGAGGAGGGAGCGATTGACGCGGTGATCGGTGTGAGTTGCATGCCGGTACTGCAGCGTTCGTTCGAGCCTGTTTCTCGTTCTGCCGTTCCGGTTTTGGGGCTGCCACTGTTGTACGATGGTTGCGAAAATACGAATGTCGATTATGGCTGGCTGTTTGAAGAAATGCACCAGTTGAAGCCGAATCCGGAGAAACAACCGCTTTCGGTTTCTTCGCTGAAAGATCAGGTACAGGATTATTTTACAGAATTTGCCTTGCAAGATTTTTTCCGTGCCCATGATGTGACTGAGAAACTGGCCAAACGCATGCTGGTGATGGGAGGACAAAGGATCCGCCCCTTGTTGACGGTGCTGGCTTATCGCTCTTATTCAGCGGAAGTTCGCGAGGAAATACAAATGGCCTTGGCAATCATTATTGAATGTTTTCACAAAGCTTCGCTCATCCACGATGATATTGAAGACGGCGATGATTTTCGGTATGACCAGGAAACCCTGCATAAGACGAACGGCATTCCGGTGGCCATCAATGTGGGCGATTACCTGATCGGAAAAGGATATCAACTGCTCGCCAATCTGCCGGTTCAACCAAAACTTTTAGCTGAGTCATTGCGTGTCGTTTCTTCATCACACGTAAACCTGGCAACTGGTCAGGGGGCAGATTTGATGCTAGGCAGTGATTTTCGTTCCATGGGAGTGGATCAGCTGTTGAAAATTTTCACCCAGAAAACCGGGGAAGCTGTGAAAGTTGCTTTGTTGCTTGGCGCGATTCATGGCAAAGCCTCTGAAGCGGAGTTGAATCGCCTGGAAACTTTCTCTGACTGGTTTGGAATCGCCTACCAAATTCGGGATGATTTGAATGAATTCCACGAGGAAGACTCGCTGGGACAAATGCAGCATTTCCCCTTTTTGATGGCTCTGTTAAACGAACGGTATTCTGAAAACGGGCACCAGGCAAGGATGGCCGAGCTTGAAAAAATGGACTCTATCCAGTTGCGTCAGATGATTATTGATGAGCAGGTTGATCGGCATGCTGAGGCATTCTTGAACCTCTATGTTAATAAATGTTACAAAGAGCTTGATCAATTGCAGAATCTAAAGTTGAAGCTCAGCTTATACGGCGTGATGGGGAAAATTTTCTGATCGCATCAATTATGAGTCCCGATAGAAACCATAGTCCAATTTACCGGCAATTTATTCTTCGCTTGCAAGCCGGGCTGCATCTGCTTGATGAGGCATGTCGACAGGAAATCATGCGATTTGTTGTTGGCAGGCAGCACCGCAGCGGTGGTTTTATGGATCGAGGCGAGCAACCGGATTTGTATTATTCGTTGTTTGGGTTCTGGCTTGCATCGGCTTTAAATCTGGGTGCTGAATTGAATCGTTTAAATGATTTTGTCCGGGACCGGAAGGCCGAAACCAACCCGGTTGACCGCTTTGCCGGGATGTTAATTCAACAAGCTTTTTCCCAGAAGAAAGAAGGGCCGTTCACGTTTTTCAGGGAATTGTTTAGGCGTGATCACCCGATTAACTTTTCATACCAGCTTTTTTTGTTTTTACTGGTTTTCGACGCCCGCTATGGCAAAAAACGTTGGCTCTATCTTTTTGTTCGGATGCTGTTGCGCTGGTATAAGCCGCCTGTAGGTTCACCGGCCAGCCTGGTTGCCGCGTTGACAGTAGCACGTGATGAAGTAGGCTTGAAGACGGAGAAGATGCAGCAGCAGCTAGTTGGCTATTTTAATGAAGGGATTGGATTTAGAAGTTTTGAACAAGTTGAAACCGGCGACATGCTGTCGATGGGCGTGTCATTATTTGCCTTGCAGAAAACCGGGTTCGATCTGCGACTGATCGCTCCAACTTGTTTTAAGTTTATTGAGCAAAACTTTGATCAGGGCGCTTTTTTATCGGGCGATGGCGATGCCACCCGCGATTTGGAATATACCTTTTATGGTTTGCTGGCTTTGGGTTGCCTGGCGGATGACTAAATTAGAAGAATCGTTTGTGATCAACTAAAGAATATATCATTGACAAAGCAAGATTTACAAAGCCGTTTTCATGAACTTTCAAAACTTCTGCTTGACGAAATGAATCCGCAGGGGTTTTGGACGGGTGAGCTTTCTTCGAGCGCGCTGGGAGTGGCAGTCGCTGTTGCGGCCTTACACTTTCACGATCCGAAAGCGCACCAAGCGGAAATCCAAAAAGGTTTGAGATGGCTACAATCAAATGTGAATATCGATGGCAGTTTTGGAGATACTCCCGAAAGTCCGGGTAATGTGAGCACCAGTCTGCTGGTTTATGCTGCCACCAACCTGTATGCCCAAAAAGATCAGTCAACCGCCCGGTTGCAAACGAAGATCGCAGCTTATCTGGCTTCACAAAATATCGATGTTCACTCTGCCCAGGTTGCGAAAATCATTCTTAATCATTATCAGAAAGATTATACCTTTTCGGTTCCAATCCTGACTCTATGCGGATTATGTGGTGTGCCCGGGGGTGAAGCGTTCCGGCACATTCCGCAGTTGCCTTTTGAATTGGCTTTGTTGCCACGCAAATTCTACAGGATGCTAAACTTAAGTGTGGTTAGCTATGCCATCCCGGCTTTGATTGCCGTTGGTATCGTGGTTTTTACCAAGAAACCATCAAGTGCTTTTGGACGTCTGGTCCGAAAGTGGTCGATTAAACCGGCTTTGGCCTTGTTACATAAGCTGATGCCCGCGAGTGGTGGTTTTCTGGAAGCCATTCCGCTCACCGCCTTCGTGGTCTTGAGCTTGATTGAAGCCAGCTACCGTGAGCTGAAAGTGGTTGAACAAGGCATTCGATTTTTAAAGAAAACCCAACGCGCTGACGGAAGCTGGCCGATTGATATCAATTTGTCAACCTGGGTAACAACGTTAGCTGTAAAAGCCTTCCGGACGAAAAAGGACGAAGTACTGACTCCGGAAATGCAAACACGTTTGGCTGAACATTTGAAAAAAACTCAAAATCGAACTATCCATCCGTTCAACGGAAGCCAGCGGGGCGGTTGGGGTTGGACCAATCACAGTGGTTCGGTACCTGATGGCGATGATACACCAGGTGTGATTTTGGCTTTGCTCCTACTTCAACCTAAAGAAGAGGTGAAGGACGTGGTCTTGGCGGGATGCGATTGGTTGTTGAAGCTGCAAAATAGCGATGGCGGCGTTCCAACTTTCTCCAAAGGGTGGGGAAAACTGCCTTTTGACCAAAGTTGTGCAGATTTGACCGGACATAGTTTGTTAGCTTTTTCGGCCTGCCTGAATGCTTACGACGGCGAGTTAAGCCTGAACGTTCTCAAACAGTACCGGAAGGCTTTTCTGCGGATGCTCAGTTACCTGCAGAAGTATCAACGGCAAGATGGGAGCTGGCTTCCTTTGTGGTTTGGCAACCAGCACGCCGTTGATCACACTAATCCTGTTTATGGAACCGCCAAAGTACTGACTTATTTGAATGATGTCTTGTCGCATGGGTGGCTTGATTTGTTGATCAGGGAGAACGTTAAGGATTTGATTCAGTTCGGTGAACAGTTTTTACTGAACGTCCAGAATGACGATGGTAGCTGGGGGGGTGGAAAAGCGATATCAGGAACAACTGAGGAAACCGCTTTGGCAATTTCTGCACTCGCAGGCAAAGCGTACGACGAAGTTTGTCTTTCCGCATTCAGTTGGCTGGATAGAAACTACCAGCAAAACGGTTTGAAAGCATCGCCCATTGGACTGTATTTTGCATCGCTTTGGTACGATGAAAAACTGTATCCGATAACAAGCTATTTGGAAGCTTTGACCCGGGAGCTGGAATGTTCCTGATCTTTGGGGATCATTGATAAGTGTTCTCCTTCCGTCGTGTAATAGCTTCCCATTAAATTTGCTGTGAGGCAGCTGTGTACTGGAATTATTTCAACCAAGTCGCCCACATTAATCAGGTGAAAATCCTTATACGTTATTTTCAGAATGCCATTTTCCTGGGACATGTCACACAGGTAATTTTTTTCGTCCAACAGAATCTTTTCATTCCCCTGACGGATGACAATCTGACCGTAGAGACTTTTCCCGTCAATGTTGATGATGGAATCTTTGGAGATGTGAATTGCTCCTCCATAAATCGTAACTTCGTTACGTGAGCCATGCTTGGCGATTACGGGACACACCAACCGAATAGCAATATCTTCAAAATTACAACTGCCCAGTTTGAGTTGCATCAGGTCGTAAAAGACAAAGTTGCCGGGGCGTATTTCGTCCACTCCGTCAAAGTTTTCGCAAATGCTTTGCGATGGGGTATCACCCATTGAAACAATCAGGTCGGGCCAATCTTTTTTATACCGGCTTTTGAGCGAACGCATCTTCAGCAGGGCGTCAAAATGAAAGTTGTAGATTTCGTGCCGGGTTTTCGCTTTGTAGGTGTGGCCGGCGTGGGTTAGAAATCCTTTGAATTGAATGGCCGGATTTTGTTTGATGATCTCAAGCAAATTATCAATTTGGTTCGTTTTGCTGGCCATGATTCCTGTACGGTTATGACCAGTGTCAATCTCAATAAATAAACCAACGGGAGATTTGATGAACTTGGATAAATGGGTCAGAGCATCCTTATTCTCAACCAACAGGTTAAGTTTTATTTTTTTAGCCAAAGAATTGATCTGGTTAATTTCAAGGACGTTAACCGGAATTGCGATCGTGATGTCGTTCCATCCGTGTTTAGCAAAATAACTGGCCATTTGAACGGACGATACCGTAATGGCCGTAATGCCGGCATCACGAAACCATTCTCCCACGGTTGCGGATTGGTGGGTTTTAAAATGAGGCCTGAACAGCAAATTTTTTGTCTTTGCTTTTTCAGCCATTCTTTCAATGTTTCGAAGACAGACCTCTTTATCGAGGATTAGAGTCGGGCGCACAATATCCATAAACGTTCATTCATTTTTGGTTTCAGTAAACTGCTTTCCAAAACTTCTCTCTCGTAGAAAAATTTTCGAACGTCCTTCAGATAATAAAACCAAATGGGCCTTAATTATCTTATTTTCAAATCGCAATGGCTTATTTCAGTCGCATGTAGACCTGCCTAATTCGAACTCTGGGCACTAATCCCTCAATTTTTTCACGCACTAAAAAAATCGATTAGTCAGGATTTTTGCGACAGTATCGTTGATTAATATGAAATAAGTCTGCTAAAAGTAATATTTTAACTGAACTTTAGAAAGAATTGCTGGTGAAAACAAGCAAAAAGAGCCCCACAGTGAGGCTCTTCTTCGTTATTTTATGGATTAAGCCTGCTATTCTTTTCCGGTAAGGATGGTTTGCGACCGGTTGGGACCAACAGATGTAATGGTAATTGGAAGTCCGGTCTCGTCTTCAATGAAATTGATGTAGTTATTCAACTCCTCCGGAAACTCATTTTGATGGGCCATTTTGGACAAGTCGGTGTTCCAGCCCGGAAGCTCTACGTAAATTGGTTTCACCTTGTCGTCAAGTTCAAACGGAAACTTGTCAACCACTTCTCCGTCAATTTCATAGCCCACGCATACTTTTATCGTATCAAAATCATCCAAAACATCCCCCTTCATCATAAACAGCTCTGTTACGCCGTTGATCATGATCGAATATTTTAAAGCTACCAAATCCAGCCAGCCACAGCGGCGTGGACGTCCGGTAGTCGATCCGTACTCGTTTCCTGCATCACGTAATTTCTGTCCGGTTTCATCGTGAAGTTCCGTTGGGAAAGGTCCCATTCCTACGCGTGTGCAATAGGCTTTGAAAATCCCGAAAACCCGACCAATTTTTTGAGGGGCGATTCCTAATCCGGTGCAAGCTCCGGCTGAAATGGTGTTCGACGAAGTGACAAAAGGGTAAGACCCAAAGTCAATGTCGAGCAGGGTGCCCTGAGCTCCTTCTGCCAACACCGATTTGCCTTCCAATAGCAGGTCGTTTACCATGTGCTCGCTGTCGACAAAGGTAAATTCTTTCAATACTTCAATTCCTTCAAACCAGTCTTTTTCTACTTCAGCGAGCAGTTCCTGATAGTCGAACTGAAAGAACTTCTCGAGCAGTTCTTTGTGTGCGTTGGTCCGTTCGGCATATTTCTGCTCAAACCCCTCACCCAAATCGCCAACACGCAATCCGTCACGGCCAATTTTGTCCTTGTAAGTTGGGCCTATTCCTTTCAGCGTTGAACCAATTTTAGTATCACCTTTTGCAGTTTCCGAAGCAGCATCCAATAATTTGTGAGTTGGTAGAATTAAATGGGCTTTCTTCGAAATATAAAGGTTTTTGCGTAGGTTAAGACCGTGCTTTTTTAATGACTCGATTTCTTTTTTGAAAACTAAAGGATCCAAGACAACCCCATTTCCGATTAGGTTCACTTTATTTTCGTGAAAAATTCCTGAGGGAATGGAGTGCAATACGTGTTTGAAGTTGTCGATTTCCAAGGTGTGGCCGGCATTGGGACCGCCTTGAAACCGCGATATGGCATCATATTTTGGGGTTAAGACGTCAACAATTTTTCCTTTTCCTTCATCTCCCCATTGGAGACCTAAAATAACATCTACTTTCATTCTATTTGGTTTACAAATTTTCAAGCATAATTAAACCGCAGAAATTGAATCTATTAGAGAGATTGCCTTCTACGGTGCCGAAATGAAAATTATTTGGCGAATAAAATTAAGAATTATTTTTTCATTCGGGCACAAAAAAACCTCTGTTTCACCAGAGGTTGTTATTTATAATGAGTATAAAACAAGTTAAGGTTCAATGCTTTTTCCATAAATGTATAAGGTGTGGTGGGAAAGCTTGAAATTAAATTTTAAACAGGCTTCTTCAATGATTTCGCGAATACGAGGATCGTAGAACTCTTTTACAACGCCACTGGTGGTGTCAATCAAGTGGTCGTGCTGCAAAGTGGCAAAGGCTTTTTCGAATTGGGCAATGTTTTTTCCAAACTGATGTTTAACCACAAGTTTACACTCCAGTAACAAATCGATGGTGTTATATAGTGTTGCCCTGCTTACCCGGTAATTTTTATTTTTCATTGAAATATAAAGCGATTCAATATCGAAATGCCCTTCACGCGAATAGATTTCGTCGAGTATGGCGAATCGTTCCGGCGTTTTCCTATGCCCATTTTTTTCCAAGTATTCTGTGAACATGTTTTTCACAGTATCTTTCGTCTTATGGTTATTCATATTTAAACCAATTTAAAATAGAGCTCAAAAATAGTAAAAAATAAGCATTGTTTAGACTAAATAAAAACTAATTCTCGATTTTTTCAATGCGCTCAATGGTGTCTATTCCCTTGATTTTCATTAATCGGGAAATTAATTTATTCAAGTCATCGAGGTTGTGAATGTAGATAAACAGGTCACCCTCAAAAATGCCATCGTGGGTGTCGAACAGGACCGTTCGCATGTTGATGTTGTTTTGTTTCGAGATGATGTTGGTAACCTCGCTGACAATTCCAACGCGATCGAATCCGTTGATTTTGATACGGGTAAGGTAGGAGCGTTTTTTAAAATTTGTCCATTCGGCGGTGATAATCCGGTCACCTTGTTGCGACATTAGTTTATTGGCTTCCGGGCAATTGCGCTTATGGATAATCACATGATTGTTTGAGGTCATGTACCCCAGCACATTATCTCCGGGAATGGGCTGGCAACACTTAGCCAGCGTATAGTTGGTCTCATCGGGATCTTCTTTCAATAAGAAGGTATTTTTTTTGTTAATCTGTGTTTTTGGAAGTTCGAGCTCCAACTCGCTTTCTTCTTCCTTGTTTTTTCCAAAGGAAAGCTTCCAATATTTAGCTAGTTTGTTTTCGCGTCGCGACTTCAAGATACTTTCCAAATCATCAATTTGAATGAATCCCATACCAACATGAGCATACAATTGGTCTTTGTTCGAGAGATTGTAGTGTGATGTTAATTTTTTTAAAGTGTCAGATGATGGTTTTATTTTGTGTTCTTTGAGCTTGTTTTCAATGATCTCACGTCCTTTCTCAAGGTGCATTTTTTTATCCAGTTTGAATGCTTGCTTGACCTTCGATTTTGCTCTGGCAGTTGTCATAAACTGTAGCCACGATAGATCCGGGCTTTGCGTTTTTGACGTCAGCAATTCAACTTGGTCACCGCTTTGCAGGACATAACTGACCGGCACCAGCTTATGGTTGATTTTTGCACCGATGCAATGATTCCCAAGGTCGGTATGAATTTCGTAGGCAAAATCGATTACGGTAGCCCCTTTGGGTAGGTTAATCATATCGCCCTTCGGGGTGAAAATGACAATTTCTGAGGAGAATAAATTCATTTTAAATTCATCCAGAAACTCCATGGCATCTGACTCGGGATTTTGAAGCATTTCCCTGATCTTTTCGAGCCATTTGTCGAGTTCCGTTTCGGGCGACTGGATACCTTTGTATTTGTAGTTGTAATGGGCTGCAAAACCACGTTCAGCGATTTCATCCATTCGCTCAGTTCTGATTTGTACTTCCACCCATTTTCCCTGGGGGCTCATCACGGTAACATGAAGCGCTTCGTAACCATTGGCCTTGGGAATGGTTATCCAGTCACGAATCCGGTCGGGCTTGGGTTTGTAAATATCAGTAATTAGCGAAAGAATATCAAAACATTGCCGCTTTTCCGATACGTTTGCTTTTGGTTTAAATACAATTCGAATGGCCATTAAGTCATATACTTCGTCGAATGACACCCCTTTGGTTTGCATTTTATTCCAAATGGAATAAATGGATTTTAACCGGCCGGAGACTGTAAACTCAATTCCTTCGCTTTCCAGTTGTTCCTGAATTGGCTTAACAAATATGTCAATCATGGATTCTCGTCGCTCGCGTTGGCTGTGAAGGCGAAAAACAATCTGGTTGTAGGTTTCCGGCTGTTTGTATTTTAAACTGAGATCTTCCAGCTCCGTTTTTATGGAGTACAAACCCAGGCGGTGAGCCAATGGAGCAAAAATATAGAGCGTTTCAGCAGCAATTTTCAGTTGCTTGGGAAGCGGCATGCTGTCGAGTGTACGCATGTTGTGAAGTCGGTCAGCCAGCTTAATCAGGATCACCCGGACATCATCCGAAAGGGTCATCAGCATTTTTCGAAAATTGGTGGCTTGTTTTGAATCATGCTGGGCGGTGATTTCATCCGATAGTTTAGTCAGTCCGTCAACAACTTTGCAGACTTTTTCACCAAACAGGTTTTGAATATCGTCCAGATTGTAGTCGGTGTCTTCAACAACATCGTGCAGAATCGCAGAGATGATTGACGTTGCCCCCAGTCCCATTTCACTGGAAACAATGTGTGCAACGGCCAGCGGATGGATGATGTAAGGTTCGCCAGACTTCCGTTTGACGCCGGCATGAGCACTGTTTGCAAATTCAAAAGCTTTCTGAATACGCTCGCGTCCATCCTGGCTAATTCGCTGGTCAAACGTACTGGTCAAATTATCGTAATAGTCAGCGATTAATCGCTGTTCTGCTTTTGTCTGTAATTTATTCATCTCCGTCATGCAACAAGTAATGATGCCTTTTCAATTTGCAAAGGGTAAATATAGTCTATTTCTTATAAAAATCGGATTGGGCGAATTCCCGAAACAACCAGATTTTACTCATCTTTAATGAAAGCAATAAGTTCCTGTATTTGTTCAGTCAGCAAGGTTATCGTTTTCTAAAGAATACAAATTCAAACCGACTATTTGATCTCGTTGTAAACCGTTAAAAATGCGTCGACCATGTTTTCCCACGAAAACTTCTTTTTTTCTTCCTTGATGTTTTGCTCAAAAACGATTTGACGCTTGTTCTGATAGAAATCGAAGATGGCATCGGCAATGGCTTCTTCGTTTGGTTCGACCACATAGCCAATTTTCTGATCTGGAATAATTTCGGAAAGGCCGCCAACATTGGTCACGAGCATGGCTTTTTCGAAATGATATCCAATTTGAGTGACACCGCTTTGGGTTGCGCTTTTGTATGGTTGCACAACCAAGTCGGCTGCACTAAAGTACTGGTTCACCTTTTCATTCGGAATAAAATCGGTGTGTAAAATGACACGCTCGTTTAAATTTAAGTCGGCAAGTAACTTCAGATAAGGGTCAGGTTTGGTATAAAACTCGCCGGCGATAATCAGTTTTACCGGACGTTCTGTTAGTCGTTGGTCGGCAAAGGCTTTTAGCAGAATGTCCAATCCTTTGTAATCGCGAATAAACCCAAAGAAAAGCAGGTAACTGGTTTCCAGTTCCAGATGAAGCAGTTTTTTTGCTTTTGACTGTTCTATTCGCTCTCCAAAATTGTCGAACAGCGGGTGTGGGCAAAGCGCTCTGGGCAACCTGGGGTTAAAGCGGTTAATGTCGTTGAGCACGGACTGCGACATGGCCACCATGCCGTCAATACTTTTCATAAAATAGGCGGTAAGCAAATGATCGCCGGGCCTCTTTTCATGTGGAACGATGTTGTCGGCCAGACAAATAACTTTGGTGTGTTTGTTTTTTCGAACGATGCGGCAGATGGTACCTAAAGCCGGCGCCATAAATGGCAACCAGTAACGAACCATTAGCAAGTCCGGTTTTTCCCGACGGATGCGGGTTCCTATTCTCAGCCAGTTGAGGGGATTGATTGAATTGACGGTTCGCTTGATTTTGAGGTGCTCCGGTGCTTTCCCGTCAACATATTGCGATTTTCCTGGGAAAAGTATGCCGGGGTATTGAATGGTAAATGTTTCAATTTCAACCCGATGCCCTTGGTTTTGAAACTCCTGCGCGAGTCGCTCGTTGTATGAAGCCAGTCCGCCGCGAAACGGGTAAGCCGGGCCGATTATTTTAATGTTTTTTGTCATTTGTCGCCGGGAATTAGTCGATTTGCCCTTCTTCTATTTGACTGATGGAAACCTTTAGCATCAGTATTGATGTACGGGACGCTAAATTTCAGTTCTTTTCAGCAATTTTGCAACAAGTTTATCAATTGGGAAGGTTAATTCGTCAGGATTGAGTGTTTTCAGTTTCACCCATCTGAACGACTGGTTGCCGTTTTCCATGACTTTAAAATCAAAAGGCTCGGTCGATATTCTGAAATTGACCGGGGGCTTCAGCTTTGCAGTATAGTAAATACTAAGGAGTTGATGATCGTCGTAGAATAGCGCTTTTTGATAGAAGTCTGTGGTGTAAAAATGCTTGATGCATTCGATTTCCTGTTGGCACTCTTCGCGCATCTCCCGCTTCAAACAATCGATTGTTCCTTCGCCAAAATGCAAGCCCCCACCGGGAAACTTCGTCATTTGGGTGTTGAGCTGAAACTCATCGGTTATCAGGATCTCATTTTGATCGTTGGTAAAAATGCCATACACGCGAATGGTGAATTTGGTGGGTGGTGCCTGATTCATTGGTTCAAATTTTGCTCAATAAAATCAATAATTTCGCTTCGCTGGTGAGGTTCAAACCAATGGATGGCCTCGTCTTTTCTCAGCCATGTTAATTGTTTTCGGGCATAGCGGCGGGTGTTTCGCTTGATGAGCTCCACTGCTTCCTCTCTGCTGATTTCATGGTCAAAATAGGCAAACAGTTCTTTGTAACCAACGGTGTTGAGCGAATTTAAATGCCTGTGTGGACTGATGCTCCTGGCTTCATTCTCCAGCCCAGCCTGCATCATTTGGTCCACGCGTTGGTTAATTCGCTCATACAAGTGCTCCCGATCCATATTCAGACCAATTTTGAGAATTTGGAACGGACGTTTTTTTGTTGTTTCAGTTCGGAATGAAGAGTACGGTTTACCGGTCATCAGACAAACTTCAAGTGCGCGGATCAGTCGTTTGGGGTTTTTCAGATCGACTTGCTGGTAGTACGCTTCATCGAGCTGTTTTAACTGGAGTCGCAGATGTTCAATTCCCTTTTCTTCCAAATCGCGCATCAGTCTTTCGCGAATTTCTGGATCAACATCCGGTTGGAAGTCAATCCCTTTACAAACAGCATCAACATAAAGCATGGACCCTCCGGTCATAACCAACAGGTCGAGTTTATTGAAAAGCCGGCTGATGAGTCCGACTGCTTCCGTTTCGAAACGGCTGGCATTATAGTCTTCGAGAATGGAGTGAGAGTGGATCAGATGATGTGAAACTTGCTTCAACTCTTCGGGAGTTGGGACAGCTGTACCAATTGAAAGCTCCTTGAACAGTTGTCTTGAATCGGCCGAAACTATTTCGGTTTGAAAATGGTTGGCAAGCTGAATACTTAGGTTACTTTTTCCAATTCCGGTAGGCCCCTGAACGACCAGTAAGGTTTTCTTCATGTGTTGTTTTCGTTGAAAGGGCAAAGGTAGTTGTTTTGGAAAAAAAAGGGAAGGGAACCCCAGTTAGTCCCCTTCGATTAAGTCCTCCATTTCGCCAAAAATTTCGGTATAATCATCTAAATCACCATAATCGCGGTACCTGTTCTCCTGATTGAGAATTTCGAGACCCTGGCCCTGTAATTCTTCTTCCAGGACTTGAGCAGGGGCATCACCTTGTTTGTAGGTGACTTTGTTTTCTTGAAGATGCTTTTCCATGTAAATTTTAGTTAATTCAATATAAAAAGATCTGTCATTAAAAAAATCAAATACATAGAGCAAACGCTGCCCTTTGTCAGAGAGGATGTTATGTAGTTTGGTTTTTCCCATGATCTCGGTTCGGGAACTCGTTCTACCAAAGTCTAAAAAAGTAATTTCTGTTTGTTTTCCGTAATTGTCTCCAGCTACAAAAAATGACGCAAGTTGATCGGAACTGTAGCCACAACATTGTTGAATGCACCAGTGTAAATCTGCAAAACTTCTTTCGCCGTCTATTTCAATTATTCGCAAAAAATCAGCGTTCTCAATAGAGGTTATTTTCAACTGGTATACCATTCAATTTTTTTAAATGTGATTTTTAATTTCCAGAATATGAACGTTTTTATAAGCACACAGGCTTTTATAACGGCGATCGGTTCGGAAAGGTTAGGCAATAAATGTTAAAAAAGATTAATTGCTAAAATGGCGCCTCTAACCGGTTGGCTAATCGGTTCTTAGTGTCATCCTTTTATTTTTGGCAGCTCACGTGTTTCGTGATGAATTGAACCGATGCTTCGTGAATTCGATGAATAATTGATTCGCGAATTCGATTTTTCATGAATTGATTCGTTGGTTTAATGCAAATTATTTTTGAACTTGAAACGTTTTTTGGTTGTCATGTTATTCTTTTATCACTCGAACGAAGAACGATGCAGAACAGTGGGTTACTATACGAAAATCTGAAGCTATCACTTCAGTCAATCCGGTCAAATTTGTTGCGAACAATTTTAACCGTGTTGATTATTGCCGTTGGAATTACCGCATTGGTAGGTATTTTAACGGCTATTGATTCCATTAAATCATCGATTACCAAAGAGTTTACCTTCATGGGAGCCAACACGTTTTCAATTACTTCGCGAGGGATGAATGTCCAGGTAGGCAACGAGCGGATCCGAACAAAAAATCATGCTTATATTAATTATTACCAGGCCCGTGAATTTAAAGAGAAATTTGACTTTCCGGCTTTGGTTTCGGTTTCGGTAACAGCTACGGGTACAGCCACTGTTAAATATGGATCTGAAAAGTCAAATCCGAATGTAACCGTTCGTGGAGTGGATGAAAATTACCTGCTTGCATCGGGCTTCGAAATTGACAGAGGCCGGAATTTTTCAGGAGCTGATCTGGTATCGGGAGCAAATCTTGTGGTTCTTGGTGATGGCTTGGTGAGGCGTTTGTTTGATAAAAATGAAGACCCGGTGGCAAAGGAAATTAGTATTGGCGGTGGACGCTACCTGGTTATTGGGACGTTGAAGGCGAAGGGAGGTGGGTTTGGCGGTGGTGGCGACGAGATTTGCCTGCTTCCTTACTCGAATGTGCGTTCGTATTTTTCACGGCCGCAAATGAATTTCAATATACAGGTGAAAGTGGAAAATACCCAGCTTGTTGATGCTGCCGTTGGCGAGGCTGAAAGCACTTTCCGGATGATCAGAAACCTGAGCCCTGTGGATGAAACCGATTTCAATATCGAAAAAAGTGACAACCTTGTGAATATGCTTTTGAACAATATTAAAAATATCACTTTGGTGGCCACCATTATTGGAATGATTACTTTGTTTGGAGCTGCAGTTGGGTTGATGAATATTATGCTGGTGTCGGTTACTGAACGGACCCGGGAAATTGGAATCCGGAAAGCAATAGGTGCAAATTCGTCGCTAATCCGTCAGCAATTTTTGATGGAAGCCGTGGTCATTGGCCAGATTGGAGGTGCTTTGGGGATTGTATTGGGAATTTTAGTCGGAAATATTGTTTCGGTGCTCATCGGAAGTTCCTTCATTGTTCCCTGGCTGTGGATTCTGACCGGCGTGGTGGTGTGTTTTGGCGTGGGGCTGACTTCGGGCTATTACCCGGCCCAAAAAGCAGCACGAATGGACCCAATTGAAAGCCTGCGACACGAATAGCCCCAAAGTCCTG
>NZ_CAXBDD010000085.1:0-16901 GCF_963974515.1 uncultured Sunxiuqinia sp.
CTGCCGGGAATCGAACCCGGGTCCAAACGAGGAAGCAATATGCTTTCTACATGTGTAGCCTCGACTTGATTTTCGAGTAATAGCTGGATCAAGGCCACCGACTATTACCTTAGCTTTTTAAGTTTCGCTGAATGTGCAAAGCGAACATTCAACTAGCCTCGATTTTTTGCACCGTCGAATCGGATAGCCTCAAGGCAATAGCATCCGGACGATGTCTTGTCCCAGCACCTGGTGCCGGGATTAAGCATAACCTACTTGATTCGGTTACGCTGCAAGAGCGTAATTGTTTTCGCCAATTAAAAGTTTGATCATTAAGATTTCCGAGCCAACAACCAAAGCTCGACATGCTTACATACCTCTTCTACCCGCTGTCAAAACCAGTCAGCCCCGGTATAAAGGACTACAAAAGTACAAAAATTGAGCGAAGTGGAAATGATTTGCTTCGATTTTAAAATCGATTAACATTTTCGCCTCCGACAAGGTCTTGACATCAATGTGTTGGAGACGGATGGTTTTAGATCGGAAATCAAATTAGGGATAAAAGCGAGATTGTTTGTAGAATATGCTCTACATTCAGTTGTTAGCCCTCTGGATTATGGAATATCCCCATGCGTATACCAATCACATTCACAGCTCACTATGAACGATCCGTTTTCTTTGGTATGATATTTTCCTTTTAAGGGATTATTGATAATCCTTAAAATTCAAAGACATGAAAAGCAGTGTAAATACCTTATCAAAAATTGAAGAATATCTTGGAAAAGAAGCATCTTCTTTATTGAGCTATAAACCAACAGGAATTACAAAAGAAGATTTAGCGATTCCCAGTCCTGGTGCTGTTGATTCTATATTTGGCACTTCTGACCGGAATGTTCAGGTATTAAAAAGCCTGGCGCAATTATATGGCCATGGACGATTGGGGGGAACTGGTTATGTCTCCATCCTGCCGGTTGATCAGGGCATCGAACATACGGCTGGTGCTTCGTTTGCTCCCAATCCACAGTATTTCGATCCTGAGAATATTATTAAACTGGCTATGGAGGGAGGATGTAATGCTGTCGCAACAACGTTTGGCGCTTTGGCTTTGCATGCGAGAAAATATGCGCACAAAATCCCGTTCATCGCAAAAATCAACCACAATGAATTGATGACTTATCCAAATAAGTATGACCAGATCATGTTTGGAAGTGTTGATGAGGCCTGGAATCTTGGGGCAACCGCTGTTGGGGCTACCATTTATTTTGGTTCCGAAGAGTCCAATCGTCAAATCATCGAAGTTGCCTCGGCTTTTGAGCGGGCACACGAACTGGGAATGGCCACCATCCTGTGGTGCTACACCCGGAATAATGAGTTCAAAACAAAGGATGTTGATTACCACACTGCGGCAGACTTGACCGGCCAGGCCAACCATCTCGGTGTTACCATCAAGGCAGATCTGATCAAGCAGAAACAACCGGATACCAATGGCGGATTTAAAGAACTAAAATTCGGGAAAACCCATCCTGATATGTATGACAAGCTGGCATCAGAACATCCAATTGACCTGTGTCGCTACCAGGTAGCCAATTGCTACATGGGGAAAATTGGGCTGATTAACTCAGGTGGGGCATCTTCCGGCAAAAGCGACTTTGCTGATGCAGTCCGAACCGCTGTAATCAACAAACGGGCAGGAGGGACTGGACTAATCTCCGGACGAAAAGCTTTTCAACGCTCTATGCATGATGGTGTTAAGTTATTAAATTTGATACAGGATGTGTATCTGAACGATGAAATTACCGTGGCATAAATGGCAGAAATTGAACAACACTGAGGCTTCTGCTCGAAATTGCCTTTGGCGGGAGTCTGTGACTCCTCTCATTTTTTACTATCTTACCGCAAACAAAAGAAATCGGTTCATAAAATGAAAGTGGGAATTCTTCGCGAAACCAGAAGATGGCAAGACAGGCGGGTGGCCATTACTCCGGAGACAGCAGCATTAATGCTGCAAAATCATCCTGAAATCGAGCTTTTCGTACAGTCAAGTGATTTGAGGGTTCATCAGGATCATGAATATCAACAATTGGGTATTTCGGTGGTCGATGATGTTTCGCACTGCGATTTGCTGATTGGTGTAAAGGAAGTGGCCAATGAAGCATTGATGGAAGGGAAAACCTATGTCATGTTTAGTCATGTGGCTAAAGAGCAAGCTTATAACCGGGATTTTTTTAAATTGATGGCTCAAAAGAAAATCACATTGCTTGACTACGAATACTTTGTGGATCAACATCGTACCCGGCTGGTGGCTTTTGGTTTTTGGGCCGGAGTTGTTGGAGCCTATTATGCGTTTGTTGGAATTGGTAAACGTTTTTGCCGGATCGAACTGCCTGGCCCCGAAAACTGTAAAGATCTGAATGAATTACACAGGCAGTTAAGCCGATTAAGAATTCCAGCCTTGAAAATTGTGGTCACCGGAGGCGGGCGAGTTGCTTCGGGAGCGCTTGAAATAATTAACCATCAAGGGATTCCTGAAGTCTTGCCAAAGGAATTCTTGGAACACGAATATGACCATCCGGTTTTTACCCGTTTAGATCCGGAAGACTATGTGAAGAGAAAGGTTGGAATGTTTAATGAGCAGCATTTCTACGATCATCCGGCAGACTATGAATCGGCGTTTTTACCTTACACGAAAGTAGCTGATGTATTTATCGCCTCTCATTTCTGGAACCAAGTTTCGCCTCATTTTTTTACAGCTGATGATTTGAAATCAAATGATTTCGGCATTTCTCTGATATCGGATATTAGCTGCGATGTACCCGGACCAATCCCGACCACCTTGCGAACTTCAGAAATTGGGTCACCATTTTACGATGTGGATGCAACAAACTTAATTGAACGGGCACCGTTTAGTTCTCCTGATCATGTCACGGTTGCGGCTGTCGATAACCTGCCGGCTGCCTTGCCCATGGACGCTTCCAGAACGTTTGCCCGAGATTTGTATCACGAAGTGTTTCCATCCTTGTTCGGTAAAGACAGCGAAGGAATTATCGAGCGGGCGACCATTCTGAAAAAAGGGAAACTGACTCCCGGGTTCAGTTATCTGAACGATTTTCTGGAGGAATAATCAGAGGGACACAATTACCGCCCCCGCAACCAAGCCAGCTACCAGGTAGTATACACGCGACTGACGGATCCGGTTCTTTTCATCAATCAGCTTGATGTTTTCAATGCGTTGATTTTCCAGTAGCTGATCATTCTGAAGCAATTGGCTATGCCAGTAATCGGCTTCCAGCTTTTTAATGGTCATGGCGCTATCAGCCAGTGCCGATCGCTCTTCAAACAGGCTGATCTTGTTCTTGTACAATTCCAGCTTCTGCTCGTTTATATCATTGTTTACTGCACTTGACAGGAGCGATTTCACCTGCTGCATCGGAATGATGTAAAGCGTGTCGGTTGACTGGTTGGTGAAACTCGCTCCTGGCACCAGTTTGCTGCTTTGCGCCGAGGTGCCAACAGCCAATAAGATAAAAAGACTGAATACGAGATGTTTTTTAATCATGGCTTGTTCCTTTCATTGAGTAGTTTGAGAAGTTGGTCGCTGTTGGCACTTTCTATTTCCTTAATCTTTTGCTTTTGGTGTTCATCCAGGGTACTTATTTTTTCAGAAATCAGGGCCGATTTATAATCAATGTATTGCATTTGTGCCTGAAGCATCCGGAACCTGGAGTCATATTCTTCTTTCGCCGTTTGCCATTCAGACCGTTTTAGGTTATGATCGGCTTTGATTTGCTCAATTTTATCTTCGCTGTTTTTACTGCCAAAGATCTTCGATTTAGCGCCTGCCCACAACACGGCTAAACCACCAATGAGCGTTCCCGGCCCTTCAATCTTGAAGCTCACGAGAATAAGCGAAGCAACAACCGCCAACACGATTAGGCCAATAATGATTGATTTTATAGTCTTTCCCATAGCTTACCGTTAATTAGGTTCGTCGCCAACTATTTCTTTTCCATCAGACCGATACGTTGATTTTGAACCACCTTCAGTTCCGCCGGTCATTGTACTTGCCGTTATTTTAGCAATTTCCTCCTTCGTTTCATTGTCTTGCTTGATGATTTTGGCATCACTACGATCTTTGTTATCCATCACCCGGAAAATTTCTTTCATGCCGAAAATCAGTCCCCAAATGGTTGTATTGAAAGTCACCCATTGCGCACCGTTTATTCCCAGCTCATACGCTTGATCGGCAATGGGCACCATTTCGTGGCACAGCAGCAGGTAGGTTGACACCCAGGTGCAAGCGATCAATCCCCAAACTTTCACGGATATAAGGGTAAACATGAGCTTGGAGAACCATTTCAACCAAAATTCTTTTTGAATGATGGTATAGAATTCGTCTTGATTGATATTACTTTTTGTGTTCATGATTTTGCTGTTAGGTTCAATAATTTTGACCAGGTTTGAGGACCAACAATCCCATCAACCAGCAAGTGCTGATCAGCTTGAAAACGCCGGATGGCTGACTGTGTTTTCATTCCTAGGATGCCATCAACTTTTCCGGCATTGTAGCCCAGCTCATTGAGTCGAGATTGAATTTCAGTAATTGATTTTTCAACTTTTTGCTCGCTGATTCCGACGTTCAGATGTCCCCGCTTTTTTTCAACCCATTCCTGCATGACATATCCTGGGCACGCCGGTTTGCCAAAGTGATAATGTCCGAAAAGACTGGTGTTTGGCAGATTCAGGCTTTCAAGCAGAAAATCAACCAGCTGCTCGGTCGACTGAATTTGCTCCGGGGTTGGTTCGCTCGTGCCCATGTCGTATCCCGGGCCCGAAAAGTTACCGACAAGCATAATTCCAACTCCGCTTGTATTTTGTCCTTTGCATTGCCAAACAATGTCAGATAATTCGTTGACTTGAACAATTTCGCCATTCTTCCGAATGGCATAGTGGTAGCACATGTGTGGGCAGCCACTAGGCGTGATGTGGTTTTGTGGTCCAACGGAGGTGTGATAGCTGTTAACTTGTTCGATAGTACTTTCGCCCAATTCCTGATGAATAATAATTTTATCAATTTGGGAGAGTTCCCGCCTCTGCCAAACACGCTCGGCGTGCCAGGGAAGCTCTTTGATCAGGTTCTTGATATGCATACGTTAGGAGATTAGTGTAATGTCGATACAAGTTACAGAAAAACAATAAAAGAGTCAATCGTCTGATATTTATTTTTTTTATGAAATTGCGAAAACAAGAATATTTTGAAAAAAGTGCTCGATCGTTTCCATCGAAAATTGTACATTTGCTCCACTCAAAAAAAAGAGCGGGATGTAGCGCAGTCTGGTAGCGTACCACGTTCGGGACGTGGGGGTCGAAGGTTCAAATCCTTTCATCCCGACTATTTAAAAATAAATCGACATCAAAAGAGCCCGTAAACACTAGTTTTTACGGGCTCTTTTGATTTTCTAACATCTCAAGTCAAACCATATAGAGGATGAAGTTTTTTGAGTATTTACCCCAAAACAAAAGCGCTTAAACCATTGATTTTAAGCGCTTTTATTTTTATTTGAATTTGTAAGTGTGCCCAAAACGAGGGGCACGTGTTTTTGATTTAATTCGCATAAAATCAATATCTTACAGGACTTCGACCTTCGTGGTCTCAATAAGTCACCTCCAACGAAATTGAAGAACATTCCTGAACTTAAATACAAAAAGATCGATTTGAAACCAAATTAGTTGTTATTTAATTTATACTGATCATAATTCAATCATCCGAGGGCTTAGGCCGAAAAGGTTCATGAATGGGCTGTGAGATTATTTAACACCAGTGCAATTTTGATTTGACTTGGTTTAAAGATCGCCTTTTAGGGTTTTAGCTTCAGCAGGTAGTTTTACTCTCAGCCAAGTCACTCTCAAGGACAACGACAAATACTAAAAGCACTTAACTTGAATAGGTTAAGTGCTTTTTTGTTTTGAGGGAAACGCCCAAACAGGGATGAAGTTACATAAAAAAGCAATGCGATATCAACTGCTTCCGGTGTATTCCAATCAAAATATGAATGAATACCTCAAGGAACTCGCTGGTATCTGCGGGATCACGAAGAATTTATCGATGCATGTCGCCCGGCATACCTTTGCGACTTCTGTGACCTTGGCAAATGGCGTTCCCATTGAAACAGTTTCAAAAATGTTAGGCCACACTTCATTAAAAACAGCGCAGATTTATGCGAGGATTGTAGATTCAAAAATATCGAAGGATATGAATATACTGAAGATGAAATTAAATGGAGCATAGCCTAAAAATATTCTTCATACATTGATTGATCCTAACATCTCACCTGAGAGTAGATAATTTTATTCAACCAAATAAAGTGGATAATTTTTCTAAATTTGCTGGAGCAAACCGAAACTGAAAAGAGATGTATCTCAATCAGGCCAATAGCTTTAATGAGATTTATACTGCCTATTACAGGAAGTCCTACCTGTATGTAAAATCGTATGTTCATGATGATATGGCCGCCGAGGATATTGTATCTGATGCCCTTATTAAATTATGGGAACGAATGAAAAAGGAAGCAGTAGATCCAGTCAGGCCTTTTTTGTTTTCCATTTTGAAAAACAGTACGCTCGACTATTTAAAACATCAAACCATTAAACGGGATGTCCACGGTACAATCGAAAAAGCACTGACCCGGGAGCTGGAAATCAGAAGAACATCGCTTGAGTCGAGTGATCCAAATGAAATCTTCTCCAAAGAGATACAGCAAATCATTCAAAAAACGCTCCAATCGCTTCCCGAGAAAACAAGGGAAATATTTCTTCTAAGTCGTTTTGAAAATAAATCGCACAAAGAAATTGCTGAATTGTTTGATATTTCTCAAAAAGGGGTTGAGTATCATATTTCACAATCAATAAAGGAGTTACGCTTAGCCTTAAATGATTATCTACCGCTAATTGGATTTTTTTCTTTCCTGAATTATTAAAAAAGTTCAAAAATCGACTAGGGATGCTCCAGCTTCAATCGTTCTGTTAGTAGTTAGGGAAAATATATAAACTCCTCTACTGAAAACTATACGTTTCAAGCATGGAAGACCTTCTCTTAAAATATATCAACGGGAATTGTACTGACGAGGAAAAGGTGACGGTAACCAACTGGCTGGATGCTGATCCCAAAAATATGAAGGAATACCTCGCACTTCGAAAATTAAACGATATCATGATCTGGCAAACAGATGCGAATGTTGTATCCCTGAAAAAGTCTAAAGAGAAAACATCTGTTACAAGGAGAAATAAGTACTTTATCGAAGCCCTTAAGATAGCGGCCATAGTCGTTCTTGCATTCTTAGTATCCCATTATTTTTTGTCTGAAGATATTCGACAGAATACCAAAACCAACATACAAACTTTGCATGTTCCTGCCGGGCAACGTGCCGAAATTACGCTGGGAGATGGCACAAAAGTGTGGCTAAACGCGAAAACCACCATGACTTTCCCAAGCCAATTTTCGGGAGATTTCCGTGAAGTCAAACTTGATGGCGAAGGTTTTTTTGATGTCGCCACTGATGAATCGAAGCCATTTATTGTAAACACATCAAAATACGATGTCAAGGTATGGGGAACAAAGTTTAACCTGATGGCCTATTCGAGTGCTGAAACTTTTGAGACGGCACTTCTTGAAGGTGCTGTTGAAGTACTGAAACAAGGCAGTTCAAGTGGAATCATGCTTAAACCTAACGAACAGGTTAATCTCAAAGACAAGAGAATGGTTATTACACCAATCCGAAATATGGACCATTTTCTATGGAGGGAGGGTATCCTAAGTTTTGATAATGCTACTTTCACCGAATTGGTTAATCAATTGGAGCTGTATTTCGACCTGACAATAGAAGTTAAAAACAGTCGGGCTCTAAATTATCACTGCACCGGAAAATTCAGAACAAAAGACGGAGTGGAACACATCCTGAAAGTGCTTCAGCTGGAAAACCAATTCTCTTACACGATAGACGATAGAAGAAATAAAATAACCATTGAATAGACCAATAATCTAAAAAAGGAAGTGCTTATGAACAGAAGAAATTAACGCAAACAAAAAACCGGAAGGCGCTTGCAACACCTACCGGCTAATGGTCGATACCTGACCTGCTCACTAAAACAATTCAAGTATTAACAACCAAAGAACAAATGTATGAAAAATTATTTGTCAGAGGAATTCTTTGACTCCGCTAAACGACTATTACGAAAAATGAGGACAACATGTATTTTGCTATTCGTTTTTGCATCGTCGCTGTATGCAACTAATGTTAACTCGCAGGTTGCCAAAGTGAATATTCAGCTAAAAAATGCCCCTCTCATCCAGGTGATCAGAACGATCGAAAATCAGACGGATTATCTTTTCGTGTATGACAAGAATGAGATCGATCTGACCCAGCAAGTCAACATCAATGCAGAAGACCAATCGGTTACTGAAGTACTGACTCAAATATTCAGCGATGCTAAGGTGGAATATGGTATGGTAGGCTCAAATATCGTTTTAATGCCTGCCAAGTCTTTTTTGCAACAAGCGCAAGCCGTCTCGGGGCGCGTTACCGACTCGTCTGGCGAACCGCTTCCCGGGGTAACAATTTTGGTAAAAGGAACTACCCACGGCTCCATTACCGACTTCGATGGACGCTATACCATCTCTAATGTGCCAGCAGCTGGCACGTTGGTTTTTTCTTTTGTGGGGATGAAGAGTCAGGAGATTGTTCTTGCTAATCAGCCCACGATTAATGTGGTTATGGAGGAAGATGCGATTGGGATTGAAGAAGTGGTGGCTATCGGGTATGGAAGTCAGTCAAAAAAAGAACTGACAGGAGCCGTTACTGGGGTAAAATATGAAGATTTTAACCACGGAAGTATTAATAGCCCAGCTCAGTTGCTGCAAGGTAAAGTTGCAGGACTGAATATTGTTGCACCACAAGGAAATCCAAATGGATCTTTCGAAATCAGGTTGAGGGGATTATCAACATTGGGCGCCAACACGCAACCGCTTATAATCATCGATGGAGTTATTGGTGCGGACCTTAACAGTGTTGATCCAAATGACATTGCAGCAATGGACGTGCTCAAAGATGCGGCGGCAGCTTCAATCTATGGTACACGAGGCTCAAGTGGGGTGATCCTAATTACTACGAAAACCGGAACAAAAGGAAAAGCAAAAGTTGACTATAATGGATACGTCACAACAGAGGCTACAGACAGGACACATCCATCAATGAATCTAGAGGACTACCTCGCTAATGGGGGGACAGATCTGAGCGGAAATACCGTTTGGATGGATGAAATTACAAGGACAGCCATCTCTCAGATTCATAATTTATCTCTTTCTGGAGGAACCGATCAGACAACTTACAGAGCCTCCTTTAATTATCGTGACATCGACGGCGTACTACTTAATACGGGCTTCAAACAAATTAATGGACGACTGAATCTGTCTCAGAAAGCACTCAATGACAAGGTTACGCTGACATTAAACTTAGCTGCTACAAGCAAAGAGGCTCAGTTGGGATTTGATTATGCCTTTAGGTCAGCGATTGTCATGCCTCCAAGTGCTCCAATTTATTCTTCTGAGCCGTATTATTCAAAATATGGAGGGTACTTTCAGTCTGAAGTTCATGAATTATACAACCCGCTTGCCATCGTTAAGCAAAATACAAATGAGGAAAAAATATCAAGACTAATGTATAATCTACAAGCTGACTATAAACCGATAGAAAAATTGACCGCATCAGTACGCTATGCACAAAATACTGACGATAGTACACGTGGGCAATATATCAGCAAATATAGCTATTATGGCAGCGGAGTAGACCGAAATGGATTGGCGACCAGAGCCAGTTCTAATCTTAAAAATGAATTATTTGAAGTAACTGGTAATTATGTGGAGTCCTTCGATGATCTGAATTTCGTTTTGTTAGGCGGGTATTCATATCAAAGTCTCACGAATGAAAATTTTCATATTCAGGGAGGAAATTTTTTAACTGATGCATTCAAATACAATAATCTTGCCGCTTCCAAAGATATTGCGGATGGAAAGGCTATTGCTACTAGTTCAAAAGAGAATAATAAGCTAATCGCTTTCTTTGGACGGGTAAATCTCAATTATGACAATACTTTTTTCCTCTCAGCTTCCTTGAGAAGAGAAGGATCCACCCGATTCGGTGAAGGCAATAAGTGGGGGAATTTCCCGGGAGTTAGCACAGGGGTTGATTTAAGTCAACTTGTTTCAATTCCCGGAGTTGATCAATTTAAAGTAAGGGCAAGCTATGGAGTGACCGGTGCTTTGCCAGGGGAAAGTTATCTGTCCCAGCAGTTGTACGGCCCGGGTGGATCAACGAACTATTTCTTTTATAATGGGGAGTTTACACCTGTTTATTCGCCACAAAGCAACCCCAATCCTGATTTGAAGTGGGAAACCAAATCCGAAATTGACTTTGGGATTGACTTTAGTTTGTTTGATTCAAGAATAACAGGAACATTCGATTATTATAATAGAAAAACAACTGACGCGTTGATAACTTTGAATGTACCTGTTCCTCCTAATTTATATCCAACGTCTGTCTTGAATGCGGGAGAACTCAAAAACGAAGGGATTGAGATTGCGTTGAACTATCAAGCTATCAAAAAGGAAAAATTTAGCTGGACTCCAAGTGTAACATTTGCGACCTATAACTCAAAAATAGTCTCGTTATCATTGGGAGATATTAGATATGGAGTAAGAGAAATAGGTGGTCTTCCTGCTCCTTTAGCAGGAAATATTGTTCGAGTGGAAGAAGGCAAGCCCATTGGACAAATGATTGGTTGGATTTATGAGGGTGTGGATGCTGACGGCAAATATATTCTTAAGGATGTTGATGCCAATCAAGTCGTAAATGAAGACGATGTTACAATTATTGGGCGTGGATTACCAAAAGGTGAGATAGGTTTTTCTAATCATTTTACTTTTGGTAAATTCGATTTAAGCTTTCTGTTTCGTGGCGTATACGGACATGATCTGCTAAATTTAAATCGGACAATTTTCGAACAGGTTTCAAGAATAAGCTCATACAATCTCATTAATACGAAATATTTCGACCCCTCATATAAAGGTGCCTCTGCTTATAATAGCTACTATTTGGAGGATGCCTCTTTTGTCAAACTAGATAATTTTACTGTGGGATACAACTTCAAGTTTCCAGTCCATAATACAATTACTGCAGCAAGAGCATATGTATCAGGACAGAATCTATTTTACATTACAAACTATACAGGAGTCGATCCGGAGGTTCGTTATACTTATGGAGGTAATGTATTAGTTCCTGGCGTAGAGCCTCTGGATAGCTGGGTTACGACCCGTACATTCACATTTGGAATTAATCTTTCATTTTAAAAATACACAACATGAATTCACACATAAATTATTTATATAAAAAAATGAAGGTAATTGGACTACGCCTTTTACTAATTATCTTTAGCATTGCATTAATCGGCCCTTCATGCACCGATTTGGATGAACCTCTCTATAGCCAGTTAGGGAACGAGAACTTTCTGCAAACGGATGATGAGATTGTTTCCGCTATTGGAGCTGCCTATAGTGGATTAAGAAACTTTCAGGACTTTGGAAATTTATGGACAGTCTACTGTACAGCAGATGAGGTCGCAATAGTTGGTCGAACAGGCGGTGATTGGGCTGGAGATGGTCAGGATCAGCAAATGACGGATCATACCTGGATTACGAATAACCGCTTTTTTGAAGGTACTTGGCTAGCTTTCTATGGCCAGGTTAACAATTGTAACCGTCTGATCTATCAATTGGAAGAAATTGATGCGGTGAGTTACGATAGTTATATTGCAGAATTGAAGATTGTTAGAGCGCTATGGTATTTGTGGCTGATTGATATGTGGGGAAATATTCCGATAATCGACGAATTTGATGTTTCCTCAGATTTTCTTCCTTCTACGAATTCCCGTTTAGAGGTATTTAATTTCATTGAGCAGGAAGTTTTAGACAACCAGGAAAAATTATCCAAGGAATTGAATAACGAAACCTATGGAAGAGTAACCTACTGGACCGCGAAGGCAATTCTGGCTAAACTCTATTTAAACGCCGAAATATATGCTGGTGGAGAACAGTGGCAGAATGTGTTGAATGAGTGCAACGAGATTATCGAATCAGGAAAATTTAGTTTAACAACGACCTATCGAGAAAATTTCATTGCTGAGAATCAAAATTCAAGCGAAGCAATTTTTGCAATTCCATTTGACGAAATCTACACACAATGGTCATGGTTCCTTCCACTGATAAGTCTACACGGCTCTCATGTTCAGACTTTTAACATGACACAACAACCGTGGAATGGTCTATCTGTACAAACAGAGTTCTTTTACTTGTACGATGAGGAGGATACCCGCAAGTCAGATAATTTCCTTTGGGGACCACAATATACATCTTCGGGCGAGCCCTTGCTTGACCCTGGTTATGAACAAGATCCTGCAATCGATGGAGACCCATGGATTAACCTAACTCCAACATTTATTTCCCTTTATAATACGGCTCGTCAAAATGGAGCAAGAATCAAAAAATGGGAAATTGAGATGGGAACGAACGGTTTTTTGAATAGCGATTTTTTTGTCTTCCGATACTCAGATATTCTCCTAATGAAGGCTGAAGCCCTTTGGCGCATCGACGACACCAATAGTGAGTCGGTTAACCTAATAAACCTACTTCGTGTCAGGGCCAATGTGACTCCTTTTACCTCACTAACTGCTGAAGATATAATTGATGAAAGAGGAAGGGAATTATTTCTTGAAGGATGGCGTCGTTCTGATTTGATTAGGTTTAACAAATATACCGAGCCTAGAATATTCAAACCTTATGAAAGCGAAGAATTCCGAAAGCTATTTCCAATACCCAAAAATCAGATGGATGCTAACCCTAATTTAGTTCAGAATCCAGGATATTAAGTGTAGTACACACTGTTTGCCGCAAAAAATGGCAAACAGTGTGTACCTGATCTAGTTTTTTAAAATGAAATTAGATTTCTGGTCAAATTTTGTAAAATATTGAAGATGGAAAAGACAATTTTAGTTATCGTTATTTCTCTTATTTTATCCAATGCATATTCCCAACATGATCAGCAGTGGGCACCAGAGAGTACGGAATGGTATTATCCTGTTCCAAAAGTAGTTGTACCTGGCAGCGGAGGACAGCCGCCATCAGATGCAATTATATTATTCGATGGCACAAGTTTGTCAAATTGGAGATCGGCAAATGGTGGCCCTGTTCAATGGACAGTAAAAGATAGTGAATTAGTGGTTAAGCCAGGAGCAGGTAATATCGTCACCAGGGACTTTTTTGGTGATTGTCAGTTGCATCTCGAGTTTAGATCTCCGGCTCCTGAACAATTTGTCGGTCAGGATCGCGGAAACAGCGGCATTTTTATTCAAAGTAGATACGAAGTTCAAGTGCTAGATGGAGATAGTAATTCAACTTATGTAAATGGTATGGTTGGTAGTATATACAAACAGAATGCTCCATCTGTTAATGCGTACACACAGAATGGAGCATGGCAAGTTTACGATATTTACTGGAAAGCCCCCCGTTTTGGTTCAAATGATGAATTAAAATCACCTGCAATAATCACTGTTGTTTTGAATGGTGTAGTTGTTCAAAACAATTATGTATTAGAGGGAAATACACCTTATGTAGGTTTACCTAAGTATGAAGCTCATGGTCGTATGCCACTTGCTTTACAAGACCATGGGACGAGGGTATCTTTCCGGAATATTTGGATACGTAACCTCTAATTTGGCAACATCAAATTATTTAATGCTCAAAACAATTGTATGAAAACTAATAGAAGGGATTTTCTTAAGAATTCTTCGTCTTTGATTGCAGGGATAGGAATGTCATCCTTGATTTCAAGCAAAGTAATGGCTAATATGACCAAGAGTGCTCCCAGCTCTAGGGTCAATCTTGCCGTCATAGGTGTTGGTATGGGGTGTAGAGATCTGCAAGGAGCCCTCAGTGGCAACCCTTGGGTGCACTGTCTGGCCATGTGTGATGTGAATGAGGTTAGACTTGAGGAGCAAGCCACTCGTTTTAGAAAAGAGTTCCCAATCCAGACAGGGAATATGAAGCTTTATAGTAATTTTCATGAATTACTGGAAAATAAAGATATTGACGGTGTAATTATTGGCACGCCCGATCACTGGCATACCTACATGTTTGCTGAAGCACTAAAAGCCGGAAAAGCAGTTTATATAGAAAAGCCGGTAGCAAACTCAATCGAAGAATGTAATCTGATGATTGATTTACAAAAGAAGTACAAGGGAATTGTAACCACTGGCCTGTGGCAAACCAGTCAGCGGTATTTTCGCAAAGCAAATGAAATATTAAATACAGGAGTACTTGGCGATATTTACAAAGTACAGCTTTGGATTAACGAACCTACCAATCCTGTTGCCAGGGAGGAAGACACTCCCACTCCCGACTATATAGATTACGATATGTGGTTAGGACCGGCACCAAAGCGTCCGTTTAATAATCACCGTTATTGGAGCTGGCGTACATTCTGGGATTACGGTGGTGGTCAGCAAACCGACTGGGGTGTTCATTGGATCGACTCGGCATTCGACGGTTTAAAAGCCCTGGGGATGAACGACAGAACTTATCCAGAAGCTGTTTTTTCCTCGGCTTATAAACATCCCGAAAGTTTTAACGAAACGCCAAGCTGTCAAACAACTATTTTTCAGTACAAAACTTTTCATATCGAATGGGCTCAACAAGTAGCAAAATTATACAACCGTAATCAGGGTGTTGCGTGGATCGGAAGCAAGGCAACTCTGGTTTGTAACCGCGAAGGTTATGAGCTTATTCCTGAAACAGATAACAGCGGAAGTCCAATGGTTGACGGGATGCTTTTGACAGGCAAGTATGAACACGGGGGAATTGAAGCTCATGTTAAAAACTGGTGTGATTGCATTAGGGAACAGTCTATCGAGACCAACAGTCCCATGCACAAGGGGGCATTTGCGACAATCTTAGCGCACATGGGCAATATCTCTTATCGAACAGGGGATAAAATCGTCTATGATTCTGAACAAAGACAATTTGTAAATAATCCTGGAGCAGATCAGTATATTAAAGCAAAGTATCGCAGTCCTTGGAATTTACCGAAGGTATAGGCGAACTGGCACGAGTGAGCGAAAAAATGTTGGTCGTCATAGGTCTCTCGAGTAATCTCGTGCATTTAATAATTATAGAAAACTGAAAAATGATTGAAAAGTATAGTCTGCCTGGGGAAGCAAAAAGCGGACTAGCAGTATCTGGTTGTCGAAGTGGGATTTGATTTCAGGGCGAAGCCATTTACTGGCATAACCTTCCCAAACGATTAAGGACATTGGTGGTTCTGGTCATTTCACCGAATATATACTGGGGTTGATTTTTCATTTAAATTGAGGTGTTTATATAATCTATTGTCATACACAAGGTAGCATTTTGCTTTGGCTGCAGAATGCAGTTTTTTCGGAGATTGGTTCTCCCCTGGAGATGGTCGTCTTTGTACGGATTTTTTGGTTCCTTGGCGGTCATTCCCACTTGGGAACCAATCTCCAATGCGAGATGGCTGGAATGATGGGCGTATCACTTGGTGTAGATCGCAAGCCTGGCTGGATAAATCCACTGCCTTGGTGCAGCTCTATGGGTTTTTAGTATCTTCGTATTTCGTCAACGTGCTTGATGTCACTAAACTGGTAAGACCAGTATAGCGTACTATATCATTGAAGGATACAGGCGAATTGGGTAAGTAATTTACTCACGGGAGAAGATAAGTACGTCCTAATGTCTAAAATATACTGTGCTTTATGCTCGAATCATAAACTAGACATTCATCTACAGTAAAGTCAGCTAAGACTTTAGCTTAAGCTGGTTGTAAATGCCCAGGTAGATTGTGAGCAATTCTTCCGTATCCAGCCCGTAGGACAGGCACCGATCGAAGGCAAGCCCCAAAAAACAGCTCCGGAAAAGGATAGCATAATGCCTGGGATCTACCTTCTTAATTTCCTTGTTTTGGATGGCCCGGCTGATCGCTTTTTCCCAAAGGTTGATTTCGACGATCGAATGCTGGGTCATGATCTCGGAAAAATGGGGATAGATGCGTGATGCCTGCAGGTATAAAGAGAAATATTGCTTGTAGATATTCACCACCGACAGGGATAACATCCGGGACATGGTGGTGCTTATCTCCTTGACATACCGGTAAATAAACTGCTCCAATGAAAGATCGTCAGAAAAGTCAATTTTTTCATTAGGAGCCTGCTTTTTAATGATGTAGGTTTCAATCACAGTATTGAATATCTCTTCCTTGTTTTTGAAAAAGTAGAATATCGCGCCTCGTGTTTTTCCGATCGCTTCCTCCAAATCCGAGATGCTTACTTTTTCGTAGTTGTGATTTAAAAATAACTTGAAAGCTTCTTCAATAATTCGGTCTTTTGTCGTCATAGCAGCATTGATCTATAGATTACTAACTTACGTAAAAATGATGATTTCTTGATGGTTTCAGGAAAGGTTTATTGGCAGACAGCATGTTTCCATAGCGAAAATCAGGCACTATCAGGATCGGAAATACTCGAAGTTGAAAATAAATTCACACTCTCAAAGCTGGCATGCAAATATGTATTTTCATAGTCATTTTGAGTATGTGCTATTGTCTATTTATTATTTTTTCATATATCTGAAAGACCATACATACCGTATGCGATTTTCACGTTATTTAAAAACTGGCTTTTGCTAAGTGACCAACCTTTGGTGGGTCTTTTTTTATAGTACTCTGTTAAGTTGATTTCTTTTTTAAGGTAGCTTAACACCCACCTACAGCTATAAAAATCAACGGTTAATCCTTTGATATCACCGT
>NZ_CAXBDD010000086.1:0-16597 GCF_963974515.1 uncultured Sunxiuqinia sp.
TTAATAGGTCTCAGTAATATATATCAAGCTATTCTCGTTCACTGTAGAGACAATTGTCCGGCAGGAGCTAGTCAATTGCCTTTGATTTTTTGTTATTATTGTCAAATCTATCTGTAGTACAAAGTTGCAATTGTCCATTTATTCGGGCAATACTGAAAAATCAGTATTATGACAGGCAAACAGGAAGAATTCAATTGGTATAATCAAAGCTTCGATTTTGAAAAACTGGATTATTCCCTTCTGGATAAACATGTTGAAATTCTCGAATCAATCAAATCGGTTCACAGTAGTGCTATTTCCATTTTCGACATGGCCCGGTTGCAACATGCCTATCTTTCTTCAACTTTTGAGGATCTGTTGGGCTGGAACCTGGAAGAAGCCGGAAAACCCGGGCATGAATACATCGACAGTCGTTTGCACCCGGAAGATCTGGCTCATCTGAACCGGGTTTCCTCGCAGTTTCTGGAACTCATGCTGAAGGTAAAAAAAGAAGACCGCCTGAATATGAAGCACTACAAGATGATTATGGACTACCGGACCAAGGGCAAAGACGGCAACTATGTGCGCGTGATCGAACAACACAAGCTGCTTGAGCTGGACGGGGATGACAATGTCTGGCTGGCACTTGGCATCATGGATTTGTCGCCGGACCAGGATATTCAGAGTTTGTGCCGGTACCGGTTGGTAAACGCCAAGACCGGCGATCTGTACCATTTTCCAAAAGAAACTCCAAATACAAGTTTGAGTTTACGTGAACAGGAAATTCTGCAGTTGCTCGGCAAAGGATTGATCAGCAAACAGGTTGCCGATCGGCTTTTTATTTCAGTTAACACGGTTAACACACACCGCCAGCGAATCATTGAAAAGCTGAATGTGAGCAACATCACAGAGGCAGTCCGCCACGCAGCAACGATCGGAATTATTTAGCTGCTATTGAAAAATGCAACCAAAAGTAATTTTTTTGCTCAAAAACCTGGAATCCCCTGTAATTACAATACCTTTACGCAAATAAGCGTGTAGGCAAGGCCACAATGTAGAATAGTTGACTCACAAGAACAGAGCATTCTTCCAATGAGAATCTGAACCATCGAATGTTCGAATGTCATTATTTTTAGACCGTTAGAAAACAATAACCAATCTTATTTGTCCAACGAAATTTTCTAGCCTGCTTTTTGTGTTGATCCATTGGTCACTTTTGCTGATCCAATAAATAAACGGAATAAAAACGCACACCCGGGTATGTACTTCTGACAACTAAAAACAGAAGCCTCCCACGACAGACAACCGGCCAGTCGATGGTTGACAATGATAAAAAAATAGTCAAAATGAAAAATCCGAACTGTTTATACACTTTAATTACCGGGGCAAGTACAGGATTAGGGAAAGCCTTTGCCATTGAATGTGCAAGACGAAAAATGAACCTGATTCTCATTTCGCTACCTGATGAAAACCTGGCTAAACTAAGCGAAATCCTAAAACAAACCTACAACATCGAGGTCTATTATAAAGAAACAAATCTGACAGACCGAAAAGCAGTCGTTGACTTTGCAAATTGGGCTACCGACAACTTTTCAATCAACACCCTGATTAACAACGCCGGAATTGGAGGAACCCAGCATTTTATCGATGCAGATCCGGATTATCTAGACAACATGATCCAGCTCAATATCCGCGCCATGACGCTTCTTACCCGGCTGATTCTTCCCGAACTAAAAACGCAGGGCAAGGCATACATATTAAATGTTTCCAGCCTCGCCGCATTTTCTCCCGTTCCGTATAAAACCATTTACCCGGCCACAAAGGCATTTATTTATCATTTTACAAGGGGACTTGAAGCCGAGCTTAAGGACTCCAGTATCAGCGTGTGCGTCCTGAACCCCGGCCCCATCATGACCAATTCGGATGTCAGCAAGCGGATCAACGGTCAGAGCTTTTACATCAAGCTTTCCATTATGAGCCCTGAAAAAATAGCCCGGATCGCTGTCAAAAAACTACTCCGCGGCAAATCCGTCATCATTCCTGGTTTTATGAGCCAGCTGAATGCCTTCTTTATCCGCCTGGTTCCCGAAAACTTCCGGATTTTTGTGGGCACCCGTATTTTCAAACGTGAAAATGGTAAAAAAAGAATTCATGAAAATATTGATAACAGGGGCAAACAGCCTGCTTGGAAGCAATCTGACCAGAAAACTGTTGCAAGCCAACTATGACGTGAAAGGCTTGGTGAGGGGAAGCAGCAACCTGCTATCACTGAAAGGTACTGATCTGGAGCTGTTCAAAGGAAGCTTTTTGAACACGGGCGATTTAAGAAAAGCGCTCGCCGGCTGTCAAGCCGTAGTGCATGTGGCGGCCAATACTTCGCAATGGCCATCGGACTACGAACATTACAGAAAGGCTAATATTGACGGCACCCGACTGGTGCTTGAAGAATGTAAAAAAGCCGGCATTGGCCGGTTTATCTTTGTAAGCTCAGCCAACGCTTTTGGCCCCGGATGTAAAGAAAAGCCCGGTGATGAATCCTCTCCTTTTACCGATCTGCAGCACCAATCGGGCTACATGCGAAGCAAACATGAAGCGCAACAACTGGTACTCGATTTTCATCGGAAACACCAATTTCCGGCGACCGTCGTAAACCCCACGTTTATGCTGGGAAAGTACGATGCCAAGCCCAGCTCAGGACTAATGCTGTTGATGGCACACGGAAAGAAAATGATGCCTTACCCTTTCGGCGGAAAGAATTTCGTTCATGTTGAAGACGTGGCGAACGGCATTGTCAGCGCCATTGAAAAAGGAAAGAACGGCCATTGCTATCTGCTGGCCAATGAAAACCTGAGCTACCAAGAGTTTTTCAGCAAAATGAGAGCGGTATGTGGCTGGCCCAAACAGTTAGTAAAATTGCCCAAACCACTTTTAACCCTCGCCGGCCAAGCCGGAACGCTATATGAAAAGCTGAGCCGTGAGCCGGCCAAACTCAACAAGATTAACGCGCGCCTGCTCCAAGCCGACAACTACTATTCGCCTGCAAAAGCCATCAGGGAACTGCAACTACCACAAACCCCTATAGAAATGGCGATCAGCGATGCTCTGGCGTGGTTTGAAGAGAATGGGTCTTTGAGAAAATAAAAGGCTTCAAAGCAAAAATTCCAGAAAGTTATCCTTTGAAATCACCTGAAATTCAGTATCAGGATAGGCCATTGACCAAGCCTTGGGCGCCTTAACATTTTTTGGGTTTCATTTAAACTCATAGCCATACAATTGTCCATCCCGCTCCTCAATCAAATCGATCTCCTGCCGATCGTAAGTTCGCCAGAAATAGTCGTTCGAGAAAATTCGTTTGGAGGCTTTGGTCTTCAAACGTTCCATAAATAAGAAATTCTCCCAAAGCATCCCTATATCGTTTCGCTGATCGGGCAAGTTGAAGTTATTGATGATGGCATTTCGAACTCCGTTATCCCAAAATTAATATCGGGCTGTCTTTACTACTTCTTTTCGCAGGTTTCTCGAAATTCGCCATTTTAAAACTTCCGTTATTCTAAGATTTAAACGTAAAAAACCGCTGTAATAAGTAGCTCACAATGATAACGACCCCAGTGGTAATCACCTTGGACGGTGTGGGGTAGAAGAGAAAATACTCGACCAGCAATTTCAGTAAAACGTAGTTAAGTACTATATTCAGCATTGCGACTGAAAAATAGCGGACCAGTTGAATTCGGCCCCGAAGAATTGATTCAGTGAATACCAACCCGCGCATCAGCATAAAGCCCAAAGGAAAGGTAATTAAAAAGGCGATAATAAAAGCGCCAATATGCGGACTGATTGCTATACCCGGTGACAGGTGAACCACCTGCTTTTCAAGTATGAAGTTGTAGGAAACAAAGTACAGGAAAATATCGAGCAAGGTGTTTGAACCGCCAATGGCCAGGTAGCGAAAGGTCTGTAGATCGAAAAATGGACGAAATAGAGGGTAAAAAAAATCGATTTTATCGAGAACGAATGATTTTGCCTTAAGATATTTGACTTGACCTTCCATTTACCAGACTTTAATTCAATTGGTTATCGCAATTTTAGGTTCGGGTTCTGAAGTTTTCAAATTCAGTTTTTCCTGCCAAAACAGAAAACTATTTTCTTAAAGCAGGGGAGGCAAAAATATAAACTTTTACCGAGTTTCCGCGTATTTCAAAAAGTGTTTCACAAAACACCTTATGTAACTAATTGACTACCAACAACACAAGATCACTTCTTTCAAGAATAATAAACGATACAATCTTCTCTCAAGAATCGATCAAATGATCCTAAATGGAAAATGCTTCTTTTAGTTTAGCACCTTTATCGGTCCACTCCAGGCTGGTACATTGGGTATAATAATCGTGTTCAAAAAACAGAATGTAGTTCTTTGTGGCTGCTTCCTTCAAAAAGGCTTCCTTTTCCTCCATGGCAGTTACCGGGTACAAATCGTACGACGCCAGCCAAACAATGGGAATGTGCGCTTTGGTAGGAATCAGGTCGGAAGTGTACACATAAGTTCTTCCTTCGCTTTCTATCAGCGGGATGAGTTGCCCGGGTGTGTGTCCGTCGAAAAACCGGACGCTGATTCCGGGAAAAAGCTCGCCTTCGTTTTCAACCAACTGCATGTTTCCTTCCGACTTCAGAAAATTCAGGATATCCGGGAAGAAGGCAGCCTGCTCACGAACGCTGGCTGTTGGGAAATGTTCCCATTGCCCTTTGCTGCACCAGTGCGTGGCTTTCGGAAAAAGCAACTTCAGCTGGCCGTCTTCATTCAACACCGCACCATTACAATGATCCCAATGCAAATGGGTGAACAGCACATCGGTAATGTCGCCAGTATCGTACCCCTGCGCAGCCAGCGATTTTGGTAACGCGTCAGTGTCTTCATGTCCGTTGTTTTTCCGCAGCTTCTCCGGATAATGATTGCCGACGCCCGCTTCAATCAAGATTTTCCGTTCACCTTGATCGACAAGCAAGCAGCGCATGGTCAACCGGGTCACGTTATTTTCATCGGCCGGATAGACTTTCGACCACAATGGCTTTGGAATAACGCTGAAAAGTGCGCCACCATCGCATGAAAAATGGCCGGCGTGTATGGGAATTAATCGATTCATCTTTTTACTTTCTATGGGTTTAACAATTTTCGAAGGCGCTTGTTTGCAACCGAATCGGTTGAAAAATCCATTACATATTTTACCACGCCGGAGTAATCGTCAATGCCCTGTTCAACCTTGTTTGTTTTCAGGTAGGCGTCGTTCATTTTCGAAGCATATTCGTCAATTTTCACATCGCGCAGCATTAGCCAATGCTCGCGGATCCGCTGAAAATCGGATTTCACCGGCTCAGAGATTTGTTTGACCAGCTGGGGGTAAGCTTCTAATTGGTAGGCTTCGCTCAGAAAATAGCGAAGCAAATAGAGGCTTGCGCTGTACTGAAGTACCTGGTCCGGGCTGTTGGCACAAACCAGCCAGGCGTAAAAGTTGGCTTCCGCCTCACCGGTAATTCCCAACTGATGCGCCTTTTCATGCGCCAAAACCAAGGGATACTGGACGGACAACAAGTATCTACTGACTTGGACTTCGTTGAAAAATGGCCCGTAGTAACCCAAAATGGTTGCCTTGGCAAAAAACCCACTAAACGTGATTGGTTTGGCGCGCCGCACTCCGGCTGGATAATCAATTTTCAAAAACGGAGCAAGCTGTTGATACGAATCCTCAACCAATGAATCCACCCGCGCCACATCAAGGGTATCGACGCTGATATAGGCCGCATTGGCCGATTCGATTAGCTCGGACAACACCTCAATGAAAACTTCAGTATCGGGCTCGCTCTGCGCAATTGTCAACCGTTCATTCAACTCCTGCCGATAATAATTGAAGCCCCACAGCCAGTAAAAAAGCACGTACAGTCCGGCCAACGAATTCAACCAAAGCGCAAGAAACGAATGCCAGCGCATGCGCCGAAGCACAAGAGCCAGGATGCTCACCAGCCCAAGCACAATCAAACCCACGTAAAAAAGGTCGTCGAGCGAAAAGGGGAACCACCGGCTAACCGACGACAAAGCCATGGCGATCGACGGATAAAGTCCGCGTGAATAAACCGACTCCGTCAAGGCCGGAAAAGCGGCCAGCAACTCAGTCAGTAAAAAGGTAAACAGTGCCAGCCACAGGCCAATCCATCGTTTGCCGAAAATTCCTCTCAATCGTTCTTTTGCGTTCACGTGCTGTAATCTCATCCTATTTTGAAGAAATCCAAAAATACACGAAATCAGCCGAATCCCGAAATACCTCCATTTTTTCATTCTGACAAGGAATACTTAAACTACTTTCGCTATTTTTAGGCGCTCAACGCTTAATTCAGACTACATGCACATTCATTTTACAGCCATTGGCGGAAGCGCCATGCACAATCTGGCCATTGCGCTTCATAAAAAAGGATACCAGGTAACAGGCAGCGATGACGAGATTTTTGAACCGTCCAAAAGCCGCCTCGACCAATATGGTTTGCTGCCCAAACAGCAAGGCTGGCAAACCGAATTGATCAACGAAAAAATTGATGCCATCATTTTGGGCATGCACGCCCATCCCGACAACCCGGAACTTAAGAAAGCGCAGGAACTTGGGCTGAAAATCTACTCGTATCCGGAATACCTGTACGAACAAACCAAAGAAAAAATCCGCGTGGTGATTGGCGGCTCACACGGAAAAACGAGCATCACCTCAATGATTATGCATGTACTGAAAACCAACCACATGGATTTTGATTACATGGTTGGGGCCAAGCTGGAAGGCTTTGAAACCATGGTTTCGCTGAAGGAAAACACCAGAATCGCGGTTTTCGAAGGCGATGAATATTTGTCGTCGCCCATTGACCGCCGCCCGAAGTTTCATTTGTATCATCCACACATCGCCCTGCTGAGCGGCATTGCCTGGGATCACATCAATGTGTTTCCAACCTTTGAAAACTACGTGGAGCAATTCCGGGTTTTTACAGATAAAATCGAAAAAGACGGCACACTGATTTATTTTGAAGGCGATAAAATCCTGAAGGAAATTGCCGATGGATCGCGCGCCGATATTCAGAAGCTGGCCTACCAGGCACATAAATCAACGGTTGAAGACGGCGTAACTTACCTCAACCACGGACAACGGAACATCCGCTTGCAGGTTTTTGGCGATCACAACCTGCAAAACATTGCCGGAGCCAAGCTGGTGTGCGACAAATTGGGCATCAGCGATGAGCAATTCTATCGGGCCATGATTTCGTTTAAAGGAGCCGACCGCCGTCTTGAAGCACTTTCCGAAAACGAAAGCTGTACGGTTTTCTACGACTTTGCTCACTCCCCTTCGAAACTGAAAGCCACAACAGCCGCGGTGAAAAAGCAATTCGCCAACCGCAAACTGGTTGCCGTAATGGAGCTGCACACCTACAGCTCATTGAAAAAAGATTTTCTTCCCCAATACAAAAACTGCATGGACGAAGCCGACGAAGCGTTCGTCTTCTTCAACCCAAAAACCATTGAGCACAAACGCCTGAGCCCAATCACTAAAGCCGAAGTGGCTGCGGCTTTTGCCAGCAACGGGCTGCAGGTCTTTACCGACCCGGAAGAATTATTCGAAAAACTCCGGGCAAAAAACTGGAGAGACAAAAACCTGTTGATCATGACTTCCGGCAACTTCTCCGGACAGGATTTAAAAGCCTTTTCCAAAGAAATAACCGGCGATCCGGTCCGGTTTCAACGAAAAGACAACTGGCTTCAACATCCGGATGGAATGATGAGCTAAAACCATAACCGAATGAAACGATTGACTTTGATACTTCTGCTGAGCTTGGGAATCCTGTTTGCCCAAGCCAAAGAGAAAGACACGCACCGGTGGAAAAAAGCCTTGCGCATTCACGAGCGCGCCCTCACCATCGACACCCATTGCGACACCCCTATGGAAATGATTAAAGCCGGTTTCGACATTGGCGACGAACACCACAGCCCCTATATCCGGGTAGATTTGCCCCGCATGAAAGCCGGAGGGCTCGATGCCATGTTCTTTGCCGTGTGGGTGGGCCAGAAACCACGGACAGATGAAAACTATATCACAGCCTATCAGTTGGCGCACCAGATGCTGGATTCCATTCATTCGGCAGTCATCAAACATCAGCCAACAGCCAGCCTGGCACTGACGGCCGATCAGGCAACAACCATTGAAAGCGCTGGCAAACGGGCCATTTATATTGGACTGGAAAATGGCTTCCCCCTGGCTAGAAACCTCGAGAGGGTCGAGGAATTTTACAAGCGCGGTGTCCGCTACATCACCCTTTCCCACTCTTTTCACAACGATCTATGCGATTCGTCAAGTGATTTGGCTGAACCGGAACACAACGGCGTCAGTGATTTTGGGCGGATGGTCATCCACGAAATGAACCGACTGGGCATGATGGTCGATGTGTCGCACATTTCGGACCAGGCCTTTTTTGATGTGATGAACATGAGCCAGGCACCGGTGATTGCTTCGCACAGCAGTGTGCGTGCCCTGTGCCAGCACGACCGCAACATGAGCGATGAGATGATTAAAAAGCTAGCCAAGAACGACGGGGTCATTCAAATCTGTTTGCTCGACGATTACATCAAAGAACCCGACACCACTACCCGGCGTTACGCAGTTCAAAGCCGGCTGATGCATATTTACCGGACGGAATACAACCAAATGAACGAAGCCGAAAAATCGGCTTTCAACCAGGAATGGCAGGATATGAAGAAAAACTACCCAAAAGAACTACCAACTGTCAGCGATTTGGTTGACCACATCGATCATGTGGTGAACTTGGTTGGCGTAGATTATGTGGGCATCGGCAGTGATTTCGACGGCGGCGGCGGACTGGCCGACTGCGCCGATGTGAGCGAATTTCCGAACATCACCTACGAATTGCTGAAGCGCGGCTATTCTGAAAGAGACATCAAAAAAATCTGGGGCGGTAACCTGCTGCGTGTCTTCAGGGAAGTGGAAAAAACCGCCGGCACCTTGGCTGGAAACTAAAAGAAAACGAACAACCCCTCGATGCATCGGAATACCACCTTTTTGAATTCCGAAGCGGTTTTCCTCATTTTGCAAGGAAACATCAGTCAGCTTTTTATAGATTTGCAGGAACGACCAATCAATCCGATATTTTTTTGAAAACAAACACCCGTCAATATCGTCTGATCTTGTTTGTTTGGCTAATCCTGACAAGCGGATTAGTCCAGGCAAAACCAGCATGGTATCAGGAGTTGCCGGACAGTCTGCGAACCACGATTCGGCTGAAGACGCACTTGCTGATTCACCTGAATGAGCTCAGCGCATCAGCGGTTGATAGCCTCCAAAAAGCGAACATTCCGTTTGCTTTCTTTGCCGAAGAGTTGCAGCAGTCGGGCCAAAACACGACATTCGACCGGCTCACCGGGCGGCAGAACGTGATTCCGGTCATCAGCAAGCCAGATCAAGACCACTTATCGCTTGGAAACAACAAACTGGTGCTGATCACCCCCGATGAGTTCGACCAGGTCAAACTCGAGCAACGATCGGCCGACAGCTTGTTCAGCAAAACTTTATTCAGCACCAAAGAGCTGCTTTGGGTGAACACGGCCCCCACCCCAACCAATGCCGACCTGTACCTGACTCTCTGGAGCCAGTGCGGAAAGCTGCCCAATTTTATTCCGGCAAACGAACTCTCGCTTCAGGAATCAGCCAGCTTGGTGGCGCAGCTCAACGCGAGGGACAAATTCTATGGCGTAATCTTATCAAACAATCACTTGCTGGTCGACGTATCATGGAAATCCTATCCCCGGCGAACCAGCAACGGTTACTTTTGCTTTCCGCTACTCACTTCTAACCCCGAGCCGTTCATTCCCTACAAGGCTGGCTACCGTTTTTCGCCCGACATCATGCACGACTCTCCTGCGAACAGAAGCTATTTGAAGGAATTCAAAGCTGTCAGCCTGAGCCCGGATTTTGGACTGACCGACCATTTTATTTTCGAAAAGAAAGCGCGCAACATCCGAAGAAACAACGAACAGGAAATGATCAACAACGACGTTGAGCTCACGACCGATCCCGTGCGTGGTTCCTGCGCCTGGTTTCCGGGGCGGGCTTACCTCGATGCCGGCATTCAAAGCAAAGAAAGCCTTCAACCAAACTTCAGCGTTACCGCGTGGATAAAACCAAGCCAGACCGACGCCAACAACAGCATTCTGGGCAAGGGCCGCGACTTTGTATTAAAACTGCACAACGGCCAACTCACCTATACCATGCAGGGAATTAAAGACTACCAGTCTGTTTCGTCCATCGTGCCAATCAACGAATGGACCTTTATTTCGTTGGTGCATTCGTCTTATGAAAACCAGATTCGATTTTACCTGAATGGCGAACTTACCGAACAAATCGACTTGATTACGCCATATAGCGAATCGGATTACACCTTACTCATTGGCAGCAACTTGTGGGAAGAGTTTTTTGTTGGCCACATGGGGGACATTAAGATTTGGAACCGCGAGTTGAACGATGAGGAAATCCGCCAACAATTTCAGCAATCGGCCACCCACCCGCAAAGCCAAGGGGCCGCGCTGTGGAGCCTGCTTCTACTCGCTGTGTTTTTACTGATTTTGGTCTATCTGTATCTCCGAAAAAGAAACACCAGCAAGACTCAAAAGCAAACTAAGCCCGTTGAAGAGCTCATCAAGCCAGTGCAACATCAGGAAAAAATATACTGCTTTGGCGGACTCAAGGTCATCAACCCAAAGGGAGCAGAGGTCAGCCAGAAGTTTTCGCCCAAGATCAAACAACTGTTTATTTTGGTTCTTTTGAATAGTGTGAATGGCCAAAAAGGCATTTCGACCAGTAGGCTTTCGGGCATCCTTTGGCCGGGAATGAGTACCCAAAATGCCAAAAACACGCGCGGAACAAACATTCAAAACCTGAAAGCAGCACTTGTCTCCTGCCCGGGCATCAACCTGGTTTTTAGCGACAAGTTATGGCGGATCGAACTAAGCGAAAGCAGCTACTTCGATTATGGGGAAGCGGAAAGCCAATTGAACGAGCTGGAAAATTCCGCTGGTACTCCATCCGATGAGATCCTGCAGAAGCTGGTGAACACCCTGAACCGCGGAACGCTTTTTCCAAACATGTCCGAATCGTGGCTTGATCCATACATCAGCAAGATGAGCGACCGGATCATTGAAATGGGCATGAGGCTTTTTGAAACGCTGGATGAAACACAACATGCCCAGCAGCTCTTCAAACTTGCCGAAGTGGTCAGCCTGCACGACCCTTTAAATGAACCCGCCCTGCGTAAAAAACTACAACTGCTCACCCTCCAGGGGAAACTGAGCCTTGCCCACACGGTTTACGACCATTTTGTAAAAGTGTACCGTGAAATGTACCAGGAAAGCTATCCAGTCGACTTTAAAAGCCTGACGGCGGATAATTAGTGTTTTCCCGGGCTTGTACTTCCTTAGTCTTTATGCCGGACCTTCAAAAAGGTGCCAAATGAGCTGCCTAAGTAGGCGGGCTTTGGCAGCCTGCGAGGATTTGGTTTTGGAAAACAAGGGAAGAAAACTGCGAGGACACTCCAATCGTCTCAATTCTCTGGCTCATCCTGAAACAAGTTCAGGATGACACGCTGCTGGTAGGTTTAAGCGGGACATCGCTGTTTTCGCCTCCGGCGAAGTGGAGGCTTAAGGATCGAAACTTTTCTGTTGTATTCGACCTTCTGGCGCCTGAAGAAAAGCAAGATCAAATGAGAATAAAAACTGATAGACCCGTATTTTTTTAGCCGTTACCCCCTTTGTTACCCCTGCTATTATCCCACGGATTCTTTCTTTGTCTAAACAATTCATTAAATTGAGCACTACTAAATCCAATAAGACGATGAACAAAAAAATGAATCCACGCCGCGATTTCCTTAAAAAATCACTGATTGCGGCTGCCGGAGTAACGATTATTCCAAGGCATGTTATGGGAGGAGCTGGCTTTCTTGCTCCAAGTGACCAACTCACCAAAGCCATCATTGGGGTTGGAGGAATGGGAAAAGGACACATCAACTACGAAGGCACCCGATTGCTCGCCGTTTGCGATGTCGACAAAAATCACTTGAAAGACACGCTCAATATGGTCAATTCTGAAGTTCAGGGTTACCATGATTTTCGTGAAGTGCTTCAGCGTTCCGATATCGACATCGTGCACATTGCGACACCGCCGCATTGGCACGGCATCATGTCGGTAATGGCAGCGCAGGCCGGTAAAGATGTTTGGTGCGAAAAGCCCATGACCCGAACCATTGGAGAAGGCAAGCGGGTAGTGGAAGCCATCAACGCCACGGGGAAAATGTTTCGACTCAACACCTGGTTCCGTTTCAAGGATAATTTCTACGGGCTCGGAACGCCTGTCAAACCGCTGAAGAAAGCCGTCGAAAGTGGCGTTTTGGGATGGCCGCTGAAGGTCACTATCAGCGGCGTGACCGGCTTCAACTGGAAATTCTACTGGGTAGGAAAAACGAACCTGACCCCACAACCAATTCCTGATGAATTGGATTACGACCTATGGTTGGGACCAGCCCCGGAAAAACCTTACAACGCGCACCGGGTGCATCAAACCTTCCGCGGATACTGGGATTACGATGGCGGAGGTCTGGGCGATATGGGACAGCACTACATTGATCCGGTTCAATATTTTCTGGGCAAAGACAACACCAGCCCGGTGAAAGTAGAAGTGGACGCCCCCCAACAACACGACGATGCCATCGGCACCTGGCGGAAAATAACCTACACCTACGACGATGGTTGCCAAATCATTCTGGATGGTGAAAACAAGGATAAAAACGCAGCCTACATTGAAGGCCCCAACGGAAAAATATTCAACGGATTCCAATCCGATATTCCAAACTTGCAGGCATTGATTGACACCATGCCTGATCCGGAACCTCAGATTACCACCTTCAGCGAATCAGTTCGTACACGCAAAAAATTCGCATTAAACGAAGAAAACGGCCACCGCTCGGCAACCATTGTTAATATGGGTGTCATCGCACTTCGTTTGGGCCGAACCCTCGAATTTGATCCGGTCAATCAGGTGTTTATTAATGATGATGAAGCCAACCGCTTGATCAACCAACCCATGCGTGGCGGGTGGCAGATTTAAGTGAGAAAATCAGTCACACCAAAGTCAATTCAATAGCAATAACCTAGTTTTTAAACAAAATTTCAAAAGGAAATGAATCACTTCAAGAATATACTGACAACTCTTCTGATCAGCGTGTTGCTTCTTCCTGCTTTTGCGCAGGACAGACGGACGCTGGAAACCAAAGTCGCCGACATTCTGGCGCGTTTCCCGGCCAAAAACAGCCAGGAAACAAACCAATTAAGCCAGCAAATCATAGATTTGGGAGCCGATGGAATCGCCAACTTTTGCGATCTGATTGTACCTCCCGGAACTGGTGACGACACCCAGGCTCGTTATGCCGTGACAAGCTTGGCCAAATGGCCGGGCTCGGCCGAAAAAGCATTGATCGAGGAAAGCCTGATCAAAGCGCTCGACAAAGCTTCGGACAAAGAAGTCAAAGCCTTTTTCCTGCGGCAACTCGCTTATGGCGGACAAGCATCCACCGTTCAAGCAGCAGCCAACTACCTGGATAGCGAAGGGCTGATGACTCCGGCAATCGCCACGCTGACGAGCATCGGCTCCGACGAAGCCGCCGAAGCCATCCTTCAGGCTGCAAAAAACAAGAGCGACAAGCCACAAATAGCGTTCATCAAAGCCTTGGGCGCATTGAGCTACCAACCTGCCGAGTCCTATTTGCTGTCTCTAAGCGAATCCGCCAGCGGAGAAGCGCTCAAACAGACTTATGCCGCTTTGGCGCGCATCGCAGGTGAGGCGTCGGCCGCAACATTCAGTAATGCCGCCAAACAGGTTTCGTTTTCTGCCGATGAATCAGAGACCATGCTTTCCTACCTGGCATACGCCGGGAACTTGGGACAACACGGAAAGACCAAGCTAAGCAGCAAACTGGCTGCAACAGCGCTCAAAAAATTTACCCGTTCCGACCAACTGCATTACCGCTCAGCGGCACTGAAGATTTTGCGGGCAAACCAAGGCGAAGAGGCACTGAAACTTCTGTCCAAAGAATTTGACCATGCTGATAAAAGCTACCGCATGGCTGTCCTTCGTTTGGCAAAAAATGGACTGAATGAGCAAGAAGTCAATCACTGGGTGAAACAGTTTCCCAAATATTCGGCGGAACAACAGGCCGAATTGCTTTACTTTTTGGCTCATCGTCCCGAAGCGGCCGTGTACACACAAGTAATTCAGCCCGCAATGAAATCGGGCAATCCTGCCGTTCGTCAGGAAGCCATCCGTGCGTTGGCCATCAATCAACAGGAAAAAGCCATTCCCGGCCTGCTCGACCAACTTAAAGAAGTCTCCAACGAAACCGATCTGGCAATGATTAAACAAGCCCTGCTAACCGCAACATCTCAAGATGCTTGCGACCAAGTGGCAGCGCAACTGGATGGAGCCGAAGCAGATGCTCAGGTCGTGCTGATCGACATCCTGGCCGCACGACGCGCTCATGCTTACTTTAGTCAAATTGAAACGCTTTGCTCCAGTTCCAGCGATCAGGTCAGCCAGGCGGCCTATCAAGCGCTTTCGCGTGTGGCCCAAGCCGAAAACACACCGGCCCTGCTGGAGCTTCTGGAAAAGAGTTCATCAGCAGACGAAACACAAGCAGTTCAACAAGCGCTTATCGAACTGTATCGCCAGGCAGATGCTCCGACAGCTAACCTGGTTTTGAAAGAAATGAAGAAAGGAAATCAGACCCAAAAACTGGTTCCGATTCTTCCATACCTCAACGATCAAGATGCTTTGGAAAGTGTGGTTTCACTGCTGAATGATGGAAGCTCATCGGAGCAGCAAGCCGCATTTTCGGCCTTGACCAACTGGTCCGACGCATCGGCCCTGCCTGCTTTGTTTGAAGTTTACAGCAACCCGTCGAAGTCCGAATACAAACAACAGGCCCTGGCTGCCTACCTGAAGTTGAGCCAGCAGGCGAATTCCCCGGCCGATCAAAAATTGCTGTGGCTTGATAAGATCATGAGCGAATGCACCACCGACAACGAGAAGCAGCAAGTTATTCGCGCAGCCGGAAACGTGAAGACCTTCCTCTCGCTGGCATTTGTCGCCAACTACCTTGACGAGGATGCCTTAAGCGCAGTTGCCGCTCAATCGGCCATGAAAATTGCGCTTCCGACTCCTGGAGAGCAGGATGGACTGACCGGAGCTTTTGTCCGCGAAACACTACATCAAGTCAAAGCCAGAATTTCGGGTGCCGACAGCCAGTATTTTAAAATTGATATTCAGGAGTATTTGGACAAAATGCCGCAGGAAGCAGGTTATGTTTCTATCTTCAACGGTGAAGATCTGACCGGCTGGCAGGGACTGGTACAAAACCCAATTGCCCGTGCAAAAATGTCGGACAAGGCACTCGCTGCCGCGCAAGCTAAAGCAGACAAAAAAATGCACGAAAACTGGTCGGTACAAAATGGAATCATTGTGTTCGACGGAAAAGGCGACAACCTTTGCACGAAAAAAATGTATGGCGATTTTGAAATGCTGGTTGACTGGAGAATCACCAAGGAAGGCGACTCCGGAATTTACCTTCGCGGAACACCGCAAGTTCAAATCTGGGACACTTCCCTGGTTCAGGTTGGTGCACAGGTCGGCTCAGGAGGTTTGTACAACAATCAGAAACACGAGAGTAAACCGCTGGTGGTGGCCGATAATCCAGTTGGCGAATGGAACACGTTCCGTATTAAAATGGTGGGGGACAAAGTAACCGTTCACCTGAATGGCGTTTTGGTTGTAGACAACGTGACCATGGAAAACTATTGGGACCGCTCCATGCCTATTTTCCCGAAAGAAGCCATCGAATTACAGGCGCACGGCAACGATCTGGCATTCCGCAACCTGTACGTCCGGGAATTGAATATTGAAGTTCCAAGCCTGAGTGCTGATGAAAAAGCCGAAGGATTTGTATCGCTGTTCAACGGCAAAAACCTGGACAACTGGGTTGGAAATAAAACCGACTATCGGGCCGAAGATGGTTTGCTGGTTGTTCGTCCGGCCGAAGGAGGCCACGGAAACCTCTACACCGAAAAAGACTATTCGAACTTTATTTTCCGCTTCGAATTTCAACTCACACCGGGTGCCAACAACGGGCTGGGTATCCACGCACCACTGGAAGGCGATGTCGCTTATGTCGGTAAAGAATTGCAAATTCTGGACAATACTGCACCCATTTATGCCAAGCTGGCACCCTACCAATATCACGGGTCGGTTTACGGAATTATTGCCGCCAAGCGTGGCTTTCTGAAACCGGTTGGTGAATGGAACTCACAGGAAGTGATCGTCAATGGCGATGATATTAAAATTACACTGAACGGTGAAGTGATTCTTGAAGGAAATATGAAAGAAGCCAGCAAAAATGGGACAGCCGATAAAAAAGACCATCCGGGACTGAAACGGAATACGGGCCGGATCTGTTTCCTGGGACACGGATCAGACCTGAAATTCAGAAA
>NZ_CAXBDD010000087.1:0-16140 GCF_963974515.1 uncultured Sunxiuqinia sp.
TTATTGTAAAATTTGAATGAAAAGCAATCGGTTGATTCAAAACTTCAATTATATTTGAGGTTCGGTTTTTTCAAGCGTTAGCTTGTTTACCGCTCATTTTTTCAATCAGGTTTTTATTCATGGCACAGGAATTAATTATCGGGCTAACTGAACATCGAACATTTGGCAATCTGTTTCAAGCTTTTTTAATCGAAAAGAAGGTCTCGTTTTACAGCATTATGAAACTAGTCAAGTTGCACGACCTGGACGGATTAAACCTGACCGAACAGGAAAAAGAACTGGTGAAACTGACCAACCAGTACAGCGACGAAACCTTGGTGAAGAAATTTTCGAAACAAAAAGAAGCCGGAAAATTTTTTCAGCAGCTTGACCAAACACTGTTCCACGAGCACATCAGCCCCTACATTGACCGGCACATGCGAAGAATAGCCCTTGTACTCATGCAGCAAAACACGCGACTATTTTTTAAGCAAGCCAAATACTCCAACCTGTATGACGAAGACCAGATTGAAGTACCCAACCTGTTTTCGAAAGCCACCTTTTGTTTTGAACGAACCAACGAAGGCACCCGGTATTCGCTTGAAATAAAACACAAGGATCAGCCCATCAAAATTCTGCACAAAAAGCTGACGGTGGTTACCAGCCAGCCTTGTAGCTTTGTTTGGCAAAACAAGTTGTTCCTTTTCCAACACATCAGTGCCAAAAAGCTGACTCCCTTTTTAGAGAAAGAAGTCATTGCCATTCCCAAAGCGGTAGAAGAAAAGTACTTCCAGAGCTTTGTGCTAAACATTGTCAAAAACTACCCGGTGCGGGCTTCCGGTTTTTCCATTGAAGAGCGAACCAGCGACAAACAGGCGCTCTTGTCATTGGAGCCCAACCTGAAATTAGAAGCGGTTTTTCTTCCCAAGTTCAGGTACGGCCAAACAGAATACCTTCCCAACAGCAAATCGTCGGTGTTTGTGGTGCTCGATAAAACAGACGACAATTACGCTTTCAAAAAGTACGTCCGCGATCAGCAATGGGAAACCGATTTGCTGAATGTACTGAAGCAACTGGGACTGGAAGAAAGAAACGGCCACTTCCATCCTAGAGGCGCTGAATTGCTTGACACTACCGACCGACTATTTGAATTGCTGACTTGGATCAACAGAAACAAAAGACGTTTGCAAGAAGCCGGTTTCGAGCTGCAGCAAAACCAGTTTGAAAAGCGATATTCTACTGAAACACAAGACTTGCAAGTGGAGATAAAAACCAAAGAGGATTGGTTTGATATTTATGCGAAAGTCCGCTTTGGTGATTACGAAATTCCGTTCATCAAACTGAAACGAAATATTTTAAGTGGCATTCGCGAATTTGAATTGCCCAACGGCGAAGTGGCCATTTTGCCCAAAGAATGGTTTGCCGAATACGAAGATCTTCTCCCTTTTGTGAAGCAAGACGGGAACACCATGAAACTCAAAAAGTACCACTACCAACTCCTTAAAAAGCAGCTGCGTGGCATCGATAAAAGTTTTTTTCAGCGGTTGGATAAAATCAGTGAATCTGCTTCAGAGCCGGTTGCCGTGCCAGCCAACATTCAGGCCAAACTGCGAGCCTACCAGGAAGAAGGTTTTTCGTGGATGTACCGTCTGTATGAGCACCAGTTTGGCGGCTGCCTGGCCGACGACATGGGCCTAGGGAAAACGCTGCAAACCCTAACCTTGCTGCTGAAACTAAAACGGTTGAAGAAACAAATCATCGTTCCGGACATTCGGTCGAACGATCGTCAATTGTCTATGTTTTCTGCCCTCCCCGTACCAGAGCACGAATCTTTGCAAGCCGCCACACTCATTGTGATGCCCACGTCGTTGATTCACAACTGGGAGAACGAAATACGGAAGTTCACGCCCTCGCTGAAAGCCTACAAATATGTTGGTGTGCAACGAAAAAAATCGCTCGACCTGAAAGGCATCATTTCTTATTACGACATTATTTTAACTACCTACGGTACCATTCGTAACGACTACGAGCTGCTAAAAGATCAAGAGTTTTTTTACCTGATTTTGGATGAAAGCCAGAACATTAAAAACTCCGGCTCCAAAACTTACCAAACTATTACCAAGCTAAAAGCCAAATACAGGCTGGTGTTGACCGGGACTCCCATTGAAAATTCGCTGTCGGATCTGTGGTCACAAATCAATTTTTTGAATAAAGGTTTGCTGGGCAACCAGGCTTATTTTAAGCGCGAATTTATTACGCCCATCGAAAAAAAGAACGATCCCGAAAAGCAAAGCAAGCTGCAAACTCTTATCCGCCCGTTTGTGCTACGACGCAAAAAAGAAGAAGTGGCCCGCGACTTGCCGCCACTGACCGAGCAAATCCGTTATTGCGGTATGTCGAAAGAACAGCAAACGACCTATGAAAAAGAGAAGTCAATTATTCGCAACAATATTTTGAAAAATATCGAACAGGAAGGAATGAAAAAGTCGGCCATTGTTGTTTTACAGGGGCTGACCAAACTTCGCCAACTGGCCAACCACCCCTCCATGCTGAATGACGACGATGAAGCTGAATCGGGCAAGTTTGACGAAATCTTTCGCAGCCTGAAAAGTTTAATGGCTGAAAACCATAAAGTGCTGATTTTCTCTTCCTTCGTCAAACATCTGGGATTGTTGAAACAGAAAATTGAATCGGAAAAGTGGAAATATTCGATATTGACCGGCCAAACCACCAAACGCGAACAGGTGATTAAAAATTTTCAGGAAGACCCCGAGAATCGGATTTTCCTGATCTCGCTAAAAGCTGGTGGCGTTGGACTCAATCTCACCTCGGCCGACTACGTGTTTATTATAGACCCTTGGTGGAACCCGGCAGCCGAAAACCAAGCCATTAACCGGGCGCACCGCATTGGACAAGACAAGAAAGTGTTTGTTTACCGTTTCATCACCGAAGGCTCCATTGAGGAGAAAATCCAATTATTGAAAGAGCGTAAATCTTCGCTTGCCGAGAAATTTGTCAACTCCAACAACCCATTCCTGGAAATTACCCAAAAAGAAATTATCAGCCTCCTGAGTTAATTTTACCTCCAGTTTGTAATAAAACGAACCATGAACAAACTCATGATCAAAAAAGTAAAAAAGTGGTAGTTTCGCCGCTGCTTAAATTTGAAAAAAATTCTATCGATGAAAATAGTCCATTTTACCATTTTATTTTGCCTGCTCTCCACCTTGGCTTTTGCGCAAAAGAAGTCATTGACTCTCGAAGATGCCGTATTGGGGAAGTCTGGCCACCTGCGTGTTGAAAAACCGCTAGGACTGGCCTGGAGAAACAACAAGCACTTTGTTCGGGTAGAGAACGATACACTTTTTCAATATACTGTCAGCAAAGCCCCCAAAGAAGTTCTGCTCACAAAAAAAGATTTGGACCAAGCTGCATCGCTGAATGGGAAACTGACCTATTCAAGTTTTCCTGACTTTTCCTTTGTCAATGAAAATACGATCCGCTTCCGGAAGCATCAACAGCTCATTCTTTTCAATTTGGAGACTAAGCAGATTGAACTTCATCTTGAAATTCCGGACAACGCTGAAAACCTCGATTTTTGCGAAGCAAGCAGAACTGCTGCCTACACCAACGGGCAAAACCTGTTTGTTTTGAATGAAAATGGCGAAAAGCAAATCACCTTCGACAGCGCTGAAGGCATTGTGAACGGACAGTACGTTCACCGGCGCGAATTTGGAATTACCAAAGGAACTTTCTGGTCGTCAACCGGGAGAAAGTTGGCCTTTTACCGCAAAGATGAAAGCATGGTTAAAGATTATCCGCTGGTGGATTACATGACTCGACAAGCTGAACTCGCGCCAGTGAAATACCCTATGGCCGGGATGACCAGCCACCAGGTGACGCTCGGCATTTATGATCTGGAAACCGGCAAAACCAACTTTTTGAATACCGGCGAGCCCGATGATCATTATCTGACCAATATCAGCTGGGATCTGCAAGATAAGTATATTTACCTGGCCGAACTCAATCGTGGCCAAGATCATATGCAACTCAATCAATACGAGGCAGCTACAGGAAAGAAAACAAAAACACTGTTCGAAGAAAAAAGCAAAACTTATGTGGAGCCGCAGCATCCACTAGTTTTCTCAAAGAAAAATCCGGAGCAATTTTATTACTTGTCGCGAAAGGATGGCTGGTTTCACCTGTATTTGTATGACACCGATGGCAAGCAACTTAACCAAATTACGAAAGGCAATTGGGAAGTCACCGAATTTTACGGAACCGACGACCAATTCGTCTATATTCAGGCAACAAAGGAAAGCCCTGTTGAACGCCACTTGTACCGGGTGAAAATATCCAACGGTGAAATGACCCAAATCGATGGCGATGCCGGGACCCACAGCGGTAAATTTTCTCCAGACAAAAAAATGGTTATCGACAGCTGGGAAGCGTGCGATGTTCCGCATCAAACTTACTTGCGGTCAGTAAGCGGGGAATTGATTCAAACCCTTCATACTGCCACGGACCCTGCATCAGAATATGAATTTGGCAAGAATGAAATTTTCACAATCAAAGCTGACGATAACAAAACCGATTTGTTTTGCCGGATGATTTTGCCGCCTGGTTTCGATTCGAAAAAAAAATACCCGGCCATTATCTACGTTTATGGCGGCCCACACCTTCAACTGATCAACAACTCCTGGCACTACGATGTCAACTGGTGGCACTATTACATGGCGCAAAACGGCTATATTCTATTTACAGTCGACAGCCGTGGATCAGCCAACCGCGGAGCAGCTTTTGAAAATATTATCCACCGGAATTTAGGCCTTGCCGAGACTGCCGACCAAGTAAAAGGCGCTGAGTATTTAAGAAACCTTCCGTATGTTGATGCCAACAGAATTGGGGTTCATGGCTGGAGTTACGGAGGGTTTATGACGCTGAACCTTATGTTGCGCCATCCCGAGACTTTTAAAGTCGGAGTTTCCGGCGGACCGGTTGTCGATTGGAGTATGTACGAAGTGATGTATGGTGAACGCTATATGGATGCGCCACAGGAAAATCCAAAAGGCTACCAGGAATCCAATATGATCAATCACGTCGACAAACTAAAGGGAAAGCTGATGATTATTCACGGAACACAAGATGAAACGGTGGTTATGCAACACAGCATGCAATTCTTACGCGAATGTGTCCGACAAAACAAAGCGGTTGACTTTTTTGCTTACCCAACCCATGAGCACAACGTGAGCGGCAAGGATCGTCTTCATCTGATGCAAAAGATTAGTCAATATTTTTTCGATTATTTGTAATCCTTATTCAAACCGGAGAACATCGGGTCTTCGAGGTTGAAAGCTGTAAAACTGTGTTTTGGTTCGCTCGGTAAAATCACCTCCAAAACCACCAACATCAGCCGGGTGATTAGGAAACCAGGATAGTCGTAACTGCAAGGTCTGGAAAACCAGGTTTTCATTTCGAATACGGACCCCAGCTCCAATCCCGGCGTAATAATCTTCATTGAATATCAAATGTTTGTTCGAACCGATGATGCCAAGATCGACAAAACCAAAAAAGGCAAAATTGAAATCGAGCACATGCTTGGGGGGAAACAAAACTGATTCAAAGCTCATAACCAAACGCTGTTTGCCTAGTGCCGTTCGACTTCTAAACCCCCGAATTCCGTTATCGCGATATAAGGAGAGGCTCTCCACATCAAAACGACTCAACCCTAAAACATAGTTCAGTTTAAAAAACTGCCGAAATCCCTTGTTTCCAACCGTGTAAAGTCGAGAAATATAGTCCGCATTCACTTCGATTTGTCCTTGCTCAAACTGCTGTGAATGAAAGAATCCACCGATTCCGGCCGAAGCATGAAAAAATGAGGGTTTATACCGAATGAAGTTTCCGGAGGAGAAATACAAATGAGAATACCAACGTTTGTTGAATTCATTATCGTCATACCCAATCACCCACTCGTGCAAAAAACCCTTGGGAATATCTTCGGTTATTCCGAAGCTATAAATCAGGTGATCGCGAAAGTAGGATCGCTTGGACAAACTTAAGCTTGCCAGGTAAAATTTTGAATTCGCAAAATATTGATTATTCATGGGGTCAGGCTCCGGACGCTTAAAAAAATCGTAAAGCCTCATCCGTCCCGACAACACAAGTTGTTTATTCCGATAAGGAATGCCTTCGTACAACTGAAAGGAATAGCCACCCCACAAATCCCTGTAGCGGTAATCCAATTCAAAATCAATCACGATGGGAACATCTTCAATCAAGCGATCTGCCCTTTCCCAACGCGAAAAAGTCAAGCCTCCACCCCACTTGGTCGTTGAACGCAGAAATTCTTTATCAAACACCAATGTAACACCTTCTCTTCGGTAGGTATTCGCGTATCCAATGGAGAGATTCACAAAATTACCTCCAATGTTATTAATGCTGTAGAATCCTTCGAATCCAACATAGGGCACTTCTTCGGCATGCCCCACAATGGCTGCCGATATTTGATGTCCGGCTCCCCACATATTCTGGTTATACATTTCCAGAGTGGCGGCCTGCAATCCGTTAATATTTCCCCCTACTCCAAAAGAAAAAACATCTTTGGTAAGAACTGCCACGTGAACATGTTCCGGGTTCAACGAGTCCTGATCAACCCAAAAACGAACATCTTTTATAAACGGAAGCCGTCGAATGATCCGTTCATTGTCCAGCAAATACTCAACATTAAGCGTGTCTCCCGGCTGCACCAAGATATTTTTCCAAATAATCCGCTCATTCGTTTGGGTATGAAGTTTATTGGCCATTTGCCCCAGCCAGCTATGGCTGGCTCTGGCCGTATCGGCAAACGATGGCCCGATAATATCGAGCTGACGAACTTTCACAGAGGCGATGGTTTTACCTTCCAGCTCACTCATCCGTAAAAGCTCCTTTTCTATCTGCAGCTGATTTGCATTTCCCTCTCCAGAGACGAGGTTGTCATATACCAGTCGGGTAATCCGACTACGATATGCTTTGTGCCTTAGGCTATCATAAAACTGTTCAGACGTAGAAGGACTATTAAAAACAGAATCTCTGTTTTGTTCCTGTGCATGCAAATTGCTTACCTGCAAACACAATACAAATACTATTATCACTTTTAACTGCCGCTTCACGGAATCTAATTTTTAGCCATGTTCCTTGCAATAACAAACGGTAAAAACATTCAATTGATTATCTTAACAAGCAACTAGCGATCATGTCGACTGAAACCACATGATAACATTGCCATTAAATTACATTAAAAAATGACATTGCGCTAAACTCCGAAATTTATTTAGATAAAAGTTTCGAATTCAAATTTCAAATTCAGAAGCCATTTAAGGCCTATTTGTTATTAACTTTGTCGGGCATGTCAAAAATTAAGGAGCTATACAAACAAAATATATACGGCATCATTGGAACGCTGATATTCCATATCTTGCTGGTCGGTAGTTTTATGCTTGCTGAAATGAACCTCAAAGGTGAGGTCAAGGAGGAACCTATCATTCTTGATTTCACAGATCCGGAAGACATTGAAGAACCCAATTTTGAAGAAATTGCGGAAGAACAGGAAGAAGAAAATACACCTTCCAATCAAAACGAGTTGGAGCAAACAACATCAAGAAGCAACCGAGCGGTTAATGATGCGCCAGCAAAAGACCCGTTTTTTGATGCGGATTATCAACGGGAAATTGCTGAAGCTCAAAAACTGGTCTCCGATGTCAACAAGCAGCTCTCAAAAGAAGTGAAAGACCTTGAAGAATTTGCCATGCCCGAAGAAACCACAGAGGGAATGGACCCTGACTCCATAAAAAACACGATCTATTCCGGCGAAAGCAACATCCACTATTTTCTTGAAAACCGCTATCACCTTCGGCTCCCCATTCCTGTCTACCTTGCTCAGGGAGGAGGATTGGTCGTTGTTGATATTGTAGTAAACCGACGGGGGCGAGTGATTCAGGCAGAAGTCAGGAACAGCTCGGAGTTGAAAGATCCCATGCTCGAAATCTATGCGCTCCAAGCAGCTCAACGAACCGTTTTCAACACCGACGAGTCGGCTCCGTCCCAGCAAAAAGGAACGATTTCCTATACTTTCGTCGCTCAATAATTTCTTTTCATAGGAAAAAACAATTATTTAACAACAATTAACAGATTTTTAACTCACGTTAATGCTTTAAAGCATATCTTTGTAGTACGTTTTTTTTCATAAGTTTAGGTTTAGTTAGGTTAGTTAGTTTAGTGAGAAAAGGTAGGCCAGAGGGTCTACCTTTTTAATTTTACACTTCCCAATTGCCACTTACTTCATCCGAAAAGATGATCCCAAGAACACAACTACCATCCAACAATTCGATTCCGAGTCAAACTATTTTAAACCAGCCCAGTTTATTGAGTCAGCTAATTTTGTATTTTTGCTATTAATATCAACACACATCTTAATTCAGGTAGAAAAATTGGAATCAAATCCATGCGAGCAGTTCATTTGCTTTTTCAACAATTTATAGACATATTTAACACGTAAATGAATGTTTCACGAAGCAGAAGTAAATTTGCTACAACCAAATAAGATCGGCGCTGGTATTTTTATAAAGAATTAAATAGAGACAATGATTAACTACACGAACGAAGAACTTCTTCATGGGATTCTTAGAAACGACAATTTAATTCTACAGTATATTTACAAGAATTACTTTTATAAGATTAATTTCTTTATAAAAAAGAATAGCGGGGATGATGAAGATTCAAACGACATCTTTCAGGAAGCGATTATTATTATTTATCGGAAACTAAAGGCCAACGACCTGATTCTCGATTGTACATTCGAAACCTACATTTATTCAGTCTGCCGCTTCCTGTGGTTAAAGCAACTTGAGAAACGAAAAAATGAAAAGGAAAGAATCCAGGACAACCACGAGTTTAACGAAGAAATTTACGATCGTAGCTTCGAAGAAACGGCAGACTTGAACGAAAAATATAAACTTTACCAAAAACACTTCAAAAACTTAGGCAAAGACTGCCAAAAGATTCTTCAACTCTTTTTTGACAAAGTTCCTTTGAAGCAAATCGCTCAGGTTATGGGCTATCAAAGTGAAAAATACGCGAAAAAACGTAAATACAAATGCAAAGAGTACCTGGTAAAAAGCATCAAGCAAGACATCGAATATAAAAAGATCCTGGAAGATAATGCCTAAGCAAGCACATAACCACTGATTCAGATACAACTATAAAATAAATTCCACTCAGGGGTTACCTTTTGCCCAATTTGGGAATAAAGAAGTGAAAATGATAAAATACACGAACCAGTAATTTTTAACGAAATTCTGGCGGCTTCTAATTCTCAGGTAATTCTACAAGAACATTTGAATTGCAAGGTTTCGGCGATCAAAACCAGCGGCAATCTGCTACTCCGTTTTGAAACAGCCTTAAATCCAAACTTGCAATACAGCTCAAAAAAAACTTTAACAAACCTTGTGTAATTTGATTTCATTGGATATCAAAGAAAAAAAAAAATTAGTCCTGAAAAGGCTATTTGTGCGTAGAAGCACATAAAAGCCAACCAAGAAAATTAAAACGTAGAAGAGGATATTGAAATAATAAATTTTTGAAAGATGATACGCAAAAATAATATCGAATTAATTGATCAGTACCTTAGCGGAGAGTTGACCGGCGATGCGCTAAGCGAATTCAATGCTGAACTGGCTTACAATCCAGAATTGGCCGAAGAAATCAGGCTGCAGGAGGAAATCCGCGAAGCCGTGCAGGAAACTGACATTATCAACCTGCGGAACAACCTGCAGAACATCATCAGCCAGGAGCAAAATGCGGCTAAAGAAGTGCGCATGAGCAAGGAAGAACAAGCATACAGCTTTGAGCTTTCGGAAGAATTATCATCTTTCAAGGAATTCAGCCAACCGGTCAACATCAACGATTTAATCAGCATGAGCCAGAGCCTGCCCAAAATACACCTGGCCCAACACAACATGGCTGCCAAAGAAAATATCCACCACTTTTACAAAGAACAACAGGCACAGGAAGCTGCTGCAGACGAAGAATTTTCCTTAACGCCGATGGACGAAGCCATATTCGACGATGTTCAGGCAGCCCTGAATGAGAAAGACATCCAGGATTTAAGAGCAAACCTGCAGCAAATTGCGGCAAACATTCCTGCACACCAAAGAACACCCCAGGAAATCGAACAATACAACAGCAACGAGCTGGATGAAAGCCTGATGGCTGACTTCGAACAGGAACTCATGCTTAGCAAAGATCTGGAAAAAGACATTGAGTTGTATAAAGATATCGATCGGGCTGCAGGAGAAACAGACATCATGGATCTCCGGGCAAGCCTCCAGGCTATTCAGCATACCGAGGCATCAACAGCCCAAAAGATGGAAGAAATTGACCAGTACCTGAACAACGAGCTGAACGACGAAAAGTTGGCTTCGTTTGAAGCAGAACTGGCCGCAAACCCCGACCTGGAGAACGAGCTGAACCTGGTTGCCGAAATTGACACAGCCATTGGCGAAGCCGACATCATGGATTTGCGGGCCAAACTAGGTACTATCAGCAAGGAAATCAACGGCGAAGAAAAACAAAAACGCTCCTTCGCAACTCGCATCAACACTTCCAGGGTTGCCATAGCAACAATAGCGGCCTCGCTCGTGCTGATTTTGAGTATTGCCGGACTGCTCAGTAAAAACAGTCCATCGAGCGATGCTGAACTGTACAGCCAATATTACCAGCCTTACGAAACAACGGGGATTTTCCGTTCAGGCGATGCCCTGATCGACAGCAAGCTGACCAAAGCGCTGCACCAGTTCAACGATCAGGATTACCAGGCCGCCATCGGTTTGTTTGACCAGGTGCTCGAAATTGATCCAAACAACCCAGTCAGTAACTTTTACTCCGGCATAGCCTACCAGCAAACCGGGCAGACCCAAAAAGCGCTTATCTCGTACCAAAACGTGATAAAAGACCGTGACAACCTCTTTATCGAACAGGCACAATGGTACATCGGACTGTGCTACCTGCAAGACGAAAACAGGAAAAAAGCATATCGGCAGTTCACCAAAATTGCCAACAGCGATAGTTTTTACCAGGAAAAAGCATCAGCTATCCTGAGAAAAATAAAATACCTGGAGAAATAGCGGCAAAGCAGATGAAAGCAAATAAAGACAACAATAAAAAACTAAAATTTGTTAGCAAAAAAATGAACCCGTAATACTTTTAATCCTTAGTTCCTTAGTTCAATGTTCCTTAGTTCAAACGTTCATTTTTTTTTAAGTATTCAAAATGATATTCCTTATTATCCTGAATGTTCACGGAATCAAATTCTGAATACGTTCCTTTAGCATATGAAGTTTTAAAGAGAATAATGGTGAAAGAAAAGCCCGGATTGGTTAATCCCGGGCTTTCTTTTTGCGGTAAATCTGCCCCATAAAAAAAGACACAAAACACTAATAATGAATACATTTTAAAATAAAATAAAAATCAGGGGTTACCTTTTGCCCAATTTGGGAATAAAGAAGTGAAAATGATAAAATACACGAACCAGTAATTTTTAACGAAATTCTGGCGGCTTCTAATTCTCAGGTAATTCTACAAGAACATTTGAATTGCAAGGTTTCGGCGATCAAAACCAGCGGCAATCTGCTACTCCGTTTTGAAACAGCCTTAAATCCAAACTTGCAATACAGCTCAAAAAAAACTTTAACAAACCTTGTGTAATTTGATTTCATTGGATATCAAAGAAAAAAAAAAATTAGTCCTGAAAAGGCTATTTGTGCGTAGAAGCACATAAAAGCCAACCAAGAAAATTAAAACGTAGAAGAGGATATTGAAATAATAAATTTTTGAAAGATGATACGCAAAAATAATATCGAATTAATTGATCAGTACCTTAGCGGAGAGTTGACCGGCGATGCGCTAAGCGAATTCAATGCTGAACTGGCTTACAATCCAGAATTGGCCGAAGAAATCAGGCTGCAGGAGGAAATCCGCGAAGCCGTGCAGGAAACTGACATTATCAACCTGCGGAACAACCTGCAGAACATCATCAGCCAGGAGCAAAATGCGGCTAAAGAAGTGCGCATGAGCAAGGAAGAACAAGCATACAGCTTTGAGCTTTCGGAAGAATTATCATCTTTCAAGGAATTCAGCCAACCGGTCAACATCAACGATTTAATCAGCATGAGCCAGAGCCTGCCCAAAATACACCTGGCCCAACACAACATGGCTGCCAAAGAAAATATCCACCACTTTTACAAAGAACAACAGGCACAGGAAGCTGCTGCAGACGAAGAATTTTCCTTAACGCCGATGGACGAAGCCATATTCGACGATGTTCAGGCAGCCCTGAATGAGAAAGACATCCAGGATTTAAGAGCAAACCTGCAGCAAATTGCGGCAAACATTCCTGCACACCAAAGAACACCCCAGGAAATCGAACAATACAACAGCAACGAGCTGGATGAAAGCCTGATGGCTGACTTCGAACAGGAACTCATGCTTAGCAAAGATCTGGAAAAAGACATTGAGTTGTATAAAGATATCGATCGGGCTGCAGGAGAAACAGACATCATGGATCTCCGGGCAAGCCTCCAGGCTATTCAGCATACCGAGGCATCAACAGCCCAAAAGATGGAAGAAATTGACCAGTACCTGAACAACGAGCTGAACGACGAAAAGTTGGCTTCGTTTGAAGCAGAACTGGCCGCAAACCCCGACCTGGAGAACGAGCTGAACCTGGTTGCCGAAATTGACACAGCCATTGGCGAAGCCGACATCATGGATTTGCGGGCCAAACTAGGTACTATCAGCAAGGAAATCAACGGCGAAGAAAAACAAAAACGCTCCTTCGCAACTCGCATCAACACTTCCAGGGTTGCCATAGCAACAATAGCGGCCTCGCTCGTGCTGATTTTGAGTATTGCCGGACTGCTCAGTAAAAACAGTCCATCGAGCGATGCTGAACTGTACAGCCAATATTACCAGCCTTACGAAACAACGGGGATTTTCCGTTCAGGCGATGCCCTGATCGACAGCAAGCTGACCAAAGCGCTGCACCAGTTCAACGATCAGGATTACCAGGCCGCCATCGGTTTGTTTGACCAGGTGCTCGAAATTGATCCAAACAACCCAGTCAGTAACTTTTACTCCGGCATAGCCTACCAGCAAACCGGGCAGACCCAAAAAGCGCTTATCTCGTACCAAAACGTGATAAAAGACCGTGACAACCTCTTTATCGAACAGGCACAATGGTACATCGGACTGTGCTACCTGCAAGACGAAAACAGGAAAAAAGCATATCGGCAGTTCACCAAAATTGCCAACAGCGATAGTTTTTACCAGGAAAAAGCATCAGCTATCCTGAGAAAAATAAAATACCTGGAGAAATAGCGGCAAAGCAGATGAAAGCAAATAAAGACAACAATAAAAAACTAAAATTTGTTAGCAAAAAAATGAACCCGTAATACTTTTAATCCTTAGTTCCTTAGTTCAATGTTCCTTAGTTCAAACGTTCATTTTTTTTTAAGTATTCAAAATGATATTCCTTATTATCCTGAATGTTCACGGAATCAAATTCTGAATACGTTCCTTTAGCATATGAAGTTTTAAAGAGAATAATGGTGAAAGAAAAGCCCGGATTGGTTAATCCCGGGCTTTCTTTTTGCGGTAAATCTGATCCAGAAAGAGGAAGATAATCACACCAAAAATAATCAGCACGAAGTAAATATCTTTACTTTTAAAAATCGGCTCAGGGTTTCCAACAACCACATATCCAAGCCAATAATGAGGGTGAGCTTTCAGCGGATCGGCATTTTGAATGTGCTCCAGCTTCGCTGATCGCAAAGCTTCATTCTTACTTTTTCCCTTCGACAAAAATTTATAAAAATCTTTCATAATATGGGCACCCGACTCATCCTCCACTTCCCACAAAGTCATGACAATGGAGGGACAGCCAGCATACAAAAATCCGCGAGCCAAACTCATCACACCCTCTCCTTTTTGCAACCTACCACTTCCTGTATTACAAGCACTTAAAACAGCCATGCGCGCTTTTAAGTCCATGGTATAAATTTCGTTTGTATTCAACCAGCCATCTTCAGCATTACCCAAGCCTGGCTTTGAAAAGGCCAATTTCGAATACATCGGCAGCGTATCATTGATCAGCGTGTGCATAGCCAAATGTAAGATATCGTATTCTGAGGCTGCGCTTTTAAACTGCGACTCCTGGGCCGCAGCATCTTTATAGATATCGCCGGAAACATATTCCCCAATAAAATCAACCTCTTTACTTACAGCAGGCAACGGAAGCAAACCAGCCCGATACTCAGAAATCTCCGTGTAATCCCGATCATCATTCAGGTAGCTGGGAGCAAAAGCCAGCAAATCTTTTTCAGCAAGCTTGGCTTTATCAAAATAATTGTAAAGCAAAGTCGCAGAATAGGTATAGCTGATCGAATAATCCTGCACCAAATACGGCAGCGTCCTAAAATTCATCTTGCTTGTATCCGGCATCTGCGATAGCAAAGCATCAAAAGGAATGTAAGCTAACTTATCATCCGGGACTACAACCAAATCCCTGTTTTCCAACACCATTCGATCGGACTCCAACAATACCTGATATAGCCGATAGGCCGAGGTAACATATCCCTTATATTCCTCTATGCCGGTAAACAAGTATTTTGAGCTTGTTAAAAACTGGTACACCGACTCAATATTGGCAACAAAAGTCGAATCAATCGTTTCTCTGGTGAAACGCAAATCACTGTCGGTAATGATAAACTTAAAAATCTGTCCATCGCGAAGCTGATCGTTTGGCTCTTCAACTAAATACTCGACCACTGCAGTTTTCCTATTAATCCTACTCTGAATCGACTCAACTCCAACCACTTCATTCCTGTATTTAAAGGAATAATAGTTCGGAAAGGAATCCTCGAAAAGCTGCACCAACTGCTCATATTCTTCTCCCAATTGAAATATTTTGGAATTGAACAGTTCAATCCGAACCGAATCTGGCTCTGAATTCTGATTCTCCTCAAAAAGCATTTCCTTATAGCTCGAAATATTCATTTTCAGATAGTCTTCCCTATTCAACAAACTGTCAGGAATTCCTCCAAATTTCTTCGCTCTCGAATCCTTAATTGAGGCTAAAAAGCTGGCCGACTTACTTTTTTCGGCAAGTTCAAATCCCTTGTGAGCATACGCCAAATCGTTGGTTTGCTGGTAAAGCTTGTACGTAACACCAACAGCCGACATAAAGGTAGACTCTTGATTTTCAGACAGAAAAAACTGACTGTCTTCAGAAACAAAGCCTGTTCGGATTTGATGGATCAACTCAACTGCCTTCTCAATTGTTCCTAAAGCAATCGTGTAATTGGCTATCGCATCCTGCTTATCCGAAGCCGACAAATCCAGATCAGCTAAATTTTCCAGGCAGTAGGCTTTTTTCTTTAGTACTTCCAACAGCTGGATCTCTGAGATTTCTTGACCTAGCTCCGGATTGACAGAAAAATCGACAACGGAAAACCCATCCGTACCGGCAAGCAAGCCCTTTTGATAATAATCAAGCGCTGTTAACAAATCCTCTTTTCGCTTCGAATAAAAATCGGTCAATCCACTTGCTTCCGAACTCCGCTGAAGGTAATAATCAGCAAAATTCACCATCACATCACTGTATTGCAAACTTTTCGTGGTAAAGAATCTTCCGACCAAGACTTCCGATAACTTTACATATTTCAAGGCCTCATCATATTCTCCAACCGATAATAAAAAGGATGTGTAATCCGAATATTCCAAGCCTAAATCGTAGCTGCTTTCACCTTTTAATTGAATAAGAATATCAAAGGTTTTCTGATAGTAATTTTTAGTCATCGCCACATTGCCAAGCTCACTGTAAATACGAGCTAAAAGACTATAATAGAAGGACTTTGACTCATCATCAACCCGATTGACATTAACCAAACTTGTTTGAATTGCCTCATTATACTCCTTCAACAAATACAGGTTTTCAGCAATATTATATTCTGCTGTGACTATCGCATCCACATACCTTTTTGGATCACTAGCAAATACCCGCAAAGCCGCCTTTTGATACTCCTGGTTCTTTAAATAATCTCCTTTCAGTTTATATACGGTTCC
>NZ_CAXBDD010000088.1:0-16121 GCF_963974515.1 uncultured Sunxiuqinia sp.
GGGACTGGATAATCAGTCATTGATGGGCATTTATCGCTGGTGGCTGAACTTGCGTCCAAAGGGATTCCCAATCTCCTGAGAAAAACTTGTCTGCCAGTTGGCGGGTGTAATTTGAAACTTGAAATTTTTAAACGGATACTATGAGCTTATTTGATCAGATTAATGAAGATATCAAAGCGGCGATGAAGTCCCGCGAAAAGGAAAAGCTGGAAGCGTTGCGTGGAATCAAAAAAGTACTGCTCGAAGCCCGGGTGGCCAAGGGCGCCGGCGCTGAGCTGGATGACCAGGAAGTGGTCAAGGTCATTCAAAAGTTAGCCAAGCAAGGCCGCGACTCGGCAAACATTTACCAGGAGCAGGGCCGCGATGATTTGTACCAGCAGGAAATGAAGCAGGTGGAGATTTTTGAAACTTACCTGCCCGAAAAGATGAGTGACGAAGTGCTGGAAGCGACTATCAAAACAATCATCCAGTCGGTTGGCGCAACAGGCATGAAAGACATGGGTAAAGTGATGGGGATCGCGTCGAAGCAGTTGGGCGGACAGGCCGATGGAAAAGATATCGCCGATAAGGTCAAGGCGTTGCTTTCGAACTAGCGAATTCGTTTTCATTCGGAAAGCGAACATCCGGAGTTTCGACCAGTCCGGAAATGTAAGCATTGAAGGCGCTTGAAGGCAGTTGAAGACAATTGTTTTCAACTGCCTTCAACTGTTTTCTTTGGACTGAAAAGCTGTTATGCGCTAAACCTCAGAAGAACGTCATTCAACTTACGCTACTTTACTTCCAGCAGCCTATTCAAAACACTTTCAGGAGCTTTAAAAACGGTTCCGTGCCGTGTACCTTCCGGAAAGCTGATCTGATCGTTGATCACTTCCCACTTTTTCAAGTCGGTGCTGCGTACTGCTCCCATGTGGTGGCGGGTATACTCGTCGTAAAACAACACCCAGTGATCGCCAATTTTTGTAATGGTCGGCCCTTCCACCCAATCGGGCGTGATGGGCTCACTGATGAGCCGGTAACCTTCCGTAAGCTGGTCGCTGGACGCAATTCGGATGTGCTTCTTCGCCGGAGTTCTGGTTTCATCTTTCAGGAACATATAGTAAGTCCCGTCCACTTTTTGAATCACTGCGTCAATAACATTGAATCCTTCGTCGTAAAGCAACTTGGTGTCGCTAAAGTGTTCAAAATCTTTGGTGGTGGTGTAGTACATCCGGTGATTGTATTTGTCATCGCCTTGCGTGTCGCCTTCGGTAAAGCGACCGGGAATGGTCGTTGCCCAGTAAATCAGGTACTGTTTGCTGTCCTCGTCGTAATAGAGCTCGGGGGCCCAGCAGTTGAGCGCTTCGGGTTCGTGCTCCATCACCGGAATAAACTTCTGCTCCGACCAGTTGATTAAATCTTCGGACCAGGCGTAACCGATTCCTTTGTCGTTCCAGCTCACGGTCCACACCATGTGGTACTTGCCATCGGGGCCCGGAGTGATACAGGGATCGCGCATCAGCTTATCGTCAGCCACCTGCGGGGTGAGAAACGATTCGTTGTTTTTCAGGGCGTCCCACTTGTAGCCGTCGTAACTGTATGCCAAGTGTAAGCCATCTTGTCCATTGTCCTGAAAAAAGGAGAAGAGGTAAACTTCTTTTTCCGGCGCCTGGCAGCTCATCAGGAAAAAGGCTAAAAAAGTGTAGATTAGTATTGTTCTCATCGTGTCTGTTTTGCCTCAAAAATAAGGAAAGCTTTTTAAATAATTGTACTACGGATCGGATCGCTCAATTCATCCGATCAGTAGCAGGCAGATACTGAAGAGCGGACTTCTCCATTCATGCCATGAGCAAGGTTTCCTGCACTGCGGAGCGGTCGCTCATACTGTGCGCACTTTTTTTGCTGGTCGGGAGATTGTGCCGGAAGAGAAACTACGCAGGTTTCTTATTACCCCGGTACGAATAGTAGGTGCTGACCAGTTCGATGGCCCGTTTGATGGCTTGGTTAATGGGCAAACTTTCGTTGGCCAGTTGAAAATCAATGGCTGCCAATTTCATGTAGTAATCCTGAAACGACGGTGCTTTGATCAGTTGGGCCGGTTTTACCTGCTCATAAGCAGTAGTTTCTTTCAGGGTTTTGCAGGTCACCATGCGCTTTTGTTGCATCTTGTCCGAAGTAGTGGAATAGCCAAACAAACGACAAATCAATCCCCGGTGTTCATACTCGGTACAGCCCCATCCATCGAGGCTAATGGGCGTAAAGATGCCGCAAATCGTGTTGTCGGCTCTTAGCTCCAGTTCGTCGTAGAAGGCTTCAGCTTTGTCCGCCTTATGCAAATGGTAGGCAAATGGTAAAAACTCCAGCGGACTGGCAAAAATATCCTTCTTCAGGCAACAGAGCGAACAGCCTGACGGGCATCCCATCTGGCTGGATTTCTGAAACTGCTGGGTGTGCAAGGAAGCTTCTTTTAGCACTTTTTGCACGCGTTTTATTTTTCTGATCATCGTATGGTTTACTCCCCACAAAAAGAAATAGAATGAGGCGGTAAATGTAATCATTTGGATGATTCGTGCTACGAAAAAATCAACCGCTCGCAGAAAAAAGCCAGAGAGAAACAACCGCATTTTCATTCCGAAAAAACGAATCGTTATCGGATTAATAATTAGACCATTATATGGTATCAATTGAATTCTCCTTACGGATTTTTCAAACGTACTGACAACAGTGAGCATCAGGTAATTTACAACACGTACTAAATTTCTTGCCTTTCGAGAGAAAAACCGCTTACTCTTCCCTGCACCCAGGGCTAAATTGTACAGCAACAAACAAGGCGCAATCACAAGGTATTGGCATGCTCCCGGCCAGCATGCCTGCCCCGCCTCTATTGACGGACGCCGCATCGGAAAAAGAGTGTTTATTCTCAATGCTTCTTTGTCCTCATGCCGGACGGGCACATCCTTTTTCATTGATAAAAAGGATGCAAAAATCGATTTAACGTGCCCTTTCTCCCCGCGTCAGGATTTTTTCGTGCCGGCACACAAGCCGGGATACCCGCCAAAATCCTTGCCGCCTGCGCCTTCCTGGGCGACTTTAACGGCCTGTCCTGCTTTCGCCTGACGGCAAAGAGGAGGGCTTAAAGATCGAAACTTTTCCGCGTGGTTCTATCTTCTGGTTCTTCGAAAAAAGTCCGGATCAAGTGAGGATCAAACCTGACATCCTTGTAGCTCAGGCTAGTCAAACGAATGGGGTACACTCTGCCAACTAACCTTTGGCAATCCGTTTATCCACTTCGGCCTTGTAGCTCCGCCCGATTGGAATTTTATGCGACCCGAGTTCAACCAGTCCCGGAAGCAGCGAGCTGACTTTGTCAATTGAAATGATATAACTTCGGTGAACCCGCATAAATCGCTTGTTGGGCAGCTGTTCTTCCAGTTGGCTGATCCGCTCCTTGACCGTTATTTTACCTTTTTCGGTATGAACCAGCACATAGTCGCCGTAACTCTCCAGATAAATAAGTTCATTGAACAAGATCTTGTGCAGTTTCTTGTCCGCTTTAACGAACAGGTGGTCTGCCTGCTGGCTCTGATTCCAGTCGGTAGCCGATGATGACGCTGTTTCGTTGACTCGTTGGTAGAATCGGTTGATCGCTTTGGAGAATCGCAGCAGCGAAATGGGTTTAAGCAGGTAATCGACCACATCCAGTTCAAAAGCTTCAATGGCATAGTCGCGGTAAGCCGTTGTGAAGATCACCTTGGGCGGGTGATTCAGGTTTTTCAGAAATTCGACCCCGGTAATTTGTGGCATTTGAATGTCAAGAAAAATTAAGTCGACTTTGGTTTTCGACAGCACTTCAATGGCTTCAATGGCATGACTGCACTCACCAACCAGCCGCAGGTTTTTAAATTCTGACAAGTGCGTTTTAATCACCCGGATGGCAATCGGCTCGTCATCAACAATCAGGCAGGTATAGTTTAGTTCGTCCATGGCTTTTCGTTTTGAAGTTCTGTCGTTACGTCAAGTGTCAATTGAAGCTTAATTTCAAAGGTATGGTCGCCGGGCCTGATTTCCAACTGGTGCGCGTTGGGATAAATGAGCTCCAATCGTTTTTGTACGTTTTTCAAGCCAATTCCCTCGGTGTAATCGTCATTCGCCCCAGTCGCGGGGTTGCGGCTGTTGCGAACCCGAAGCTTAAACTGCCGTCCTTCAATGTGAAGGTTAATCTGTACGAAAGGATTCTGAATGGACTTGCTGACACCATGCTTGAATGCATTCTCGAAAAAAGCAAGCAAAAGCATGGGCGCAATCTCCAGTTGATCCGCCTCTCCCTGGATGACAAATGCAATCTTCAGTTGATGTCCGTAGCGGAGTTTTTCAATCTCCAGGTAGTTGTTCAGGTGCTCCAACTCGCTCTTCAGGCTTACCTTCGGTCGGTTGCACTTGTAAAGCATGTAGTCCATCAAATCCGACAGCTTTAGCACCAACTCCGGCGCCAGATCCGACTTCTCAAGCGTTAACCCATAGAGATTGTTGAGTGTGTTAAAAAGAAAATGCGGATGGATTTGTGCCCGCAGTAATTTCAACTCCGACTCCCGCAGTTTGAGGTTGGTTTCCAATTGGCTTTTTTCGAGCCGCGTGTTTTCTTTTTTAATCTCAAACGCGCGCTTAACCTGTTCAATGGCCACAAAAGCTAGGATGATGAAGTACAGTCCTACCAAGAGGAAAACCACGTCGAACGAAGTGGGATCGAGTTTGTAAAACTGAAAATCGCTGACACTGACAAAGACAAACATGCTAATGACCAGTTCGGCCCAAAGCGTAAATACAAAGGTGTAGACCAGGAAAAGCAAAAATCGCCAATGATTTCCCTTGAATAAAAAACGTGGAATCAGGTAATAATTTAGAAAGTAGCTGGTACCCATGGCCAGTGGAAACAAGAGCGATGCAAAAATAATGGTGGTTTGATAGTCGCGGTTGGCACGTCCAAAGAACAAAATGAAAAATAGATAGGAAATCACCCAAAACAGGAGGTGCTGCCCGACTTTCATCAATCGTGCGGGAATGATCTGGGCTGAAGTTGCTTTCGGAATGATCTTCATTTTTCGTTCAATCGAAGCATCAAATTACTGAAAAAATAGGATGAAACGGAAAGAATGTCGATGAATAACCTCAAATCGCCCCCGAATGCAACCAATCGTTGCCTGGACGCCGGGCGTGTGGCTCTTGGTCGTTTCATTTGTTTTTCGTGTCGTTGATCGATAAAATTCACTTTAAAAAACAGGAGAGCGTAATATTGCTTTCATTATTTCACCTTAAATTTATCGATTATGAGACTAGTTGAATTATTCTACGAGGGAGGCCCCCTGTTTATGGCGATTGTGACCATTTGGGGAATTGGCATGCTGGTTTTCACAGCACAAAAGATTCTTCACTTTTTTGTGCAGGACAAAGTCACCAAAAGCGGACTGGGCTTAATTTTGCTGTTCGGAAGTTTGGCCATTGTTACGGGCTTCCTGGGACAGGCCATCGGACTGATCATGGCTTTCGATGCCATTGAAGCTGCGGGTGATATTTCTCCGTCGTTGGTTGCCGGTGGGTTAAAGGTAAGTATGATTGCCCCGGTTTATGGCACCATTCTGTTTATCTTTTCACTCATTTTTTGGGGTGCACTCAAGGAAGTGTACACGCGGAAAACTCAAAAGCTGGCTTAATCAGAGACGCGTTTGCTCCGGAAAAGCAACTTCCGGAACAAGCGCTTTCTTTTAGATGGCATGGACTTCACGATACCAATCCACAAAGTTTTGCACACCCTCTTCAAAGGAATACTGCGGGTTGTAACGCATTAATCTCTTGGCTTTTTCTATATTGGCAAAGGTAATGTCCACATCGCCGGCTTGCATGGGCAATTGCTTGATGTTGGCTTTTACGCCCGTTGCCTTTTCAATGGCAATAATCATATCGGTGAGTTTCACCGGCTGGTTGTTGCCCAGGTTGATGGTTTCGTAAACCCCTTGGTGGGCATTCAGGTAATTGATTGCCCCCTGAATCCCGGACACCGTGTCTTCGTAATAGGTGTAGTCGCGCGAGGTACTTCCATCGCCAAACATCGGAATTTCCTGACCGCTCAATATCAGCTTGGTGAATTTATGAATGGCCAGGTCGGGGCGCTGCCGCGGACCAAACACGGTAAAAAAGCGCATGTTAATGATGTCGAGCCCATACAAGGCATGGTAGGTGTAATTGATCAGCTCGCAGGCTTTTTTGCTAAACGCGTAGGGCGAAATTGGGCGGCTCACATCTTGCTCTTCGTGGAACGGTGTTTCTTTGGTGTTGCCATAAACCGACGATGACGAGGCAAAGGCCATCTTTTTAATGCCCTTGTTTTTCATCACATCCAGGATGTTTTGCGTGGCCAGAATATTGGCCCGGATGTATCCCTGCGGATCTTCGATGGAAGGACGAACGCCGGCTTTTCCAGCCAGGTGGACGATCACATCAATCGCGTCGTCTTTTAGTTCCTGGCTTAACGCGGCCAGATCAGCCAAATCAATTTCAGCAAAACGGAAATTGGGGTGATTCTTAAACGCCGCCAGGTTGCGTTCTTTTACCTGGCGATCGTAAAAGGGGTCGAAATTGTCGACTCCAATGACTTGGTTGCCGTTGGCCAACAACTTTTCACTTAGGTGCGATCCGATAAAACCGGCACATCCGGTGACAACGATGGTTGATTGCATACGCTTGATTATTTTATTTTTCCCGAAACAAAGGCAATGAGCTTGTTCAAGACCGGGATTTTTAAACGACTAAACAGGCTTCGTTTGTTGTAGTGAATCAGAATATTCCGAAGATACACAAACATGCCCAAACTGTGGGCAGCCACTAATACCGGGTCGAGCCGGAAAACTCCGTAAACGAAATTCATGGCCGACCCGCAAATGCTGATGATCCAGAATCCCAAGGGTAAAATCGATTCTTTCCGGTTTTCCGAATAAATCCATTGGTAGAAAAACCGCGAGATAAAAACGATCTGCGCCGCGATTCCCCAGATCATCAATAGCAACGGATTGTTTTCATTGTTGAAAAATGTGGCCAGCGAATACTCCGTTCCGAAAAACAGGTAGCCCAGAATGACCACGGGAGTCAGCAAAATACCGGAGCGCATGAATAAGGACATCGGTTTCCAGTCGTTTTTGAGCTGGATGTTGCGGACATAAATAAAGTAAACCAGTATTTGTCCGATGAGGATGGCCGCGTCGTTACGCAGGATGCCGTAGGTGAGCATCAGTATGGATGCCAGCAGGCTGATTTTCCAAAACAGGGTGGGCGATAATACTCTCCCTTCGTGCTCGGATTTAAACCACTGAATGATTGTTCTTCCGAAGAACAAAATCTGGCTCAGAAATCCGATGCTGTATATCAGGTAATCTTTCATTAATAAACTTCGTTATAAGCGGTGCAAAGATAATCGAAATCACATGCTTCTTGACTTTTTCACTTCCTTATTCGAAACGGATGGGTGGAAAACTTAGGGAATTATTAAACTTTCTTAACGGAATCGGCTTTCTATTATTGTTATTAATTTTTGAATATCTTTGCGGCCAACCGTACAGGGAGTAATTGACAGAAAGCTTTTTATCGATGAAGAACATTCGCAACTTTTGTATTATCGCACATATTGACCACGGGAAGAGTACTTTGGCTGACCGTTTACTGGAAGTGACCAATACCGTAAGCGGACGGGACATGAAAGCCCAGGTGCTCGACGACATGGATTTGGAGAAGGAACGCGGCATTACCATTAAGAGCCATGCCATTCAGATGGACTATGAGCAGGATGGACAAAAGTATGTGTTGAACCTGATTGATACGCCTGGGCACGTTGACTTTTCGTATGAAGTGTCGCGGTCGATTGCTGCCTGCGAAGGTGCTTTGCTGATCATCGATTCCACCCAGGGAATTCAGGCACAAACCATTTCGAACCTGTACCTGGCCATTGAGCACGACCTCGAGATCATTCCGATTCTGAATAAAATGGACCTGCCCAATGCCATGCCCGAAGTGGTGGAAGACCAGATCATCGATTTGATTGGTTGCGACCACGAAGATATTATCCGTGCCAGTGGCAAAACCGGCGAAGGGGTTGCAGAGATTCTACGCCGAATTGTAAAAGTGATTCCGGCACCCAAAGGCGATCCGGAAGCGCCGCTTGAAGCACTGATTTTCGACTCGGTGTTTAACTCATTCCGTGGAGTGATCGCCTATTTCAAAATTGTCAACGGAACCATCAACCAGGGCGACCTGGTGAAATTTGTCAACACCAAGAAGGAATATCATGCCGATGAAGTAGGCGTGCTCCGTTTGGCGATGGAAAAGCGGAAGACGCTAAGCACCGGCGATGTGGGCTATATCATTTCGGGCATTAAAACGGCCAAGGAAGTGAAAGTGGGTGATACCCTTACGCACAAGACCCGTCCCTGCCCAAAGGCGATTGAAGGTTTCGAAGAAGTGAAGCCAATGGTTTTTGCCGGGGTCTATCCCATCGACTCGGACGACTATGAAGATCTGCGCTCAGCCATGGAAAAACTACAGCTCAACGACGCCTCGCTCACCTATGAGCCGGAGTCGTCAGCTGCTTTGGGCTTCGGATTCCGTTGTGGATTCCTGGGCATGCTGCACATGGAAATCATACAGGAACGCCTGGACCGCGAGTTCGATATGAACGTCATCACTACGGTGCCCAACGTGTCATACAAAGTGCACACCACCAGTGGCGAAACCATTACGGTTTACAATCCCTCTGGCTTGCCGGCAACCACCACCATCGACGATATTGACGAACCTTATATTCGGGCACAGATCATTACCAAGTCTGATTTTATTGGCCAGGTGATGACTTTGTGTTTGGACAAGCGGGGAACACTCATCAACCAAAATTACCTGACAGCGGAGCGGGCCGAATTGTCGTTTGACCTTCCGTTGGGCGAAATAGTATTCGACTTTTACGACAAACTGAAATCGATTTCGAAAGGCTATGCTTCGTTCGATTACCACATTACGGGCTACAAACCAGCCAAGCTGGTGCGCCTGGATATTTTGCTGAACGGTGAAATGGTGGACGCACTGTCGTCGTTGATTCACTTCGACAATGCTTACCCGATGGGGCGACGCATGTGCGAAAAGCTGAAAGAGCTGATCCCGCGCCAGCAGTTCGATATTGCCATCCAGGCAGCCATTGGCGCTAAAATTATTGCCCGTGAAACCGTGAAAGCAGTCCGCAAAGACGTAACAGCCAAATGTTACGGGGGTGATATTTCGCGGAAACGCAAACTACTCGAAAAGCAGAAAAAAGGGAAGAAACGCATGAAGCAAGTGGGCAACGTAGAAGTGCCGCAAAATGCCTTTATGGCCGTGCTAAAACTGGATTAGCACGCTGGAGCTGGATTCTTGATGCTGGATTTTTGACACTCGCGGCTGGATGAGTCATCCTGAACTTGGTTCAGGATCTTCTGGCGACTCGCAGAAAGCTCGTTGCTATTCTCTCCTTCCGGGTACAAGGCCTTAGTCATTCAATCGATAGCCAAAATTCATCGAGGTTCTTTTAATAAATTAAAAATCACAGGAACCACACAAGACACATAGAGAAAATTTTAAAGATGTTACCTTGGTGGCTCCAGGGGACAACAGGGAACTGCACCGAAAGTCCTATTGAGCCTTATTTGTTATTATTGGTCATTTATTACCTGTGGGTGGACGCTTGGAATTTGGGATCGGGCATTTTTTCAATCCTTGTAGCCTTCAGCTTGCCGCGATTAAACACGGAGAATTCTTCTTCCCGCAGACGACTCAAATTATTTTTCTTAAATTCGGAAGTGAATTAAACGCTTCAGGCGACTGAATGATGAGTTTCTGCCAGCGGTGTTTGAAACCGTGAATAAAAACAACTAAACAATCGTGCGATGAAGAACTTAGCCGATGAATCAACGGACCAATCGACAGACGAAAATCCTGTTCCCAAAGTGACCGGAATTGGAGGGATCTTCTTTTTTTCGGAAGATCCGGAAGAAACAAAAAAGTGGTACGCCACCAATCTCGGTTTGGAGGTCAACGAGTGGGGATCGAGTTTTGAGTTTCGCAACGCCCATCGGCCCGACGAAATTAACTACCTCCAGTGGAGCCCATTCAAACAAGACAGTGATTATTTTTCGCCTTCAAAGAAGGCATTCATGGTTAACTACCGGGTGCAGCAGATTGAAGCTTTGGTGGAAAAACTGAAAGCCAACGGCGTAACCGTCGTGGATGAAATTACCAGCTATGACTATGGGAAATTCGTTCACCTGATGGATCCGGATGGCAACAAAATTGAGCTTTGGGAACCTGTTGACCGGGTATTTACCGAAATGGGAGGAAAGACAACCAAATAAGCTAAACGTTTTCACTGATCCGAAAACCCAGAGCAACGCCGCTCTGATCGAAATTATTAATTTTGCATGAATTAGCGTAACCAACGATGAATAATTTTGACCGCAAAAAACACTGGGAAACCATCTACCAAACCAAATCTTTGAACGAGGTCAGTTGGTTTGAGCCGGTGCCCGAAACTTCGCTGGACTTTTTCAAACAATTTAAGGTTCCAACACGAGCTAAAATTATAGACATTGGCGGCGGCGACAGCTTGCTGGTCGATCATTTGCTTGACCGGGGCTATAGCGATCTGACGGTGTTGGATATTTCGGAGGCGGCGATACGGCGTGCAAAGGAGCGCCTGGGAGAGCAGGCCTCATTGGTGAAATGGATTGTCGCTGATGCTGCCACTTTTCAGCCCAACGAAAAGTATGATTTTTGGCACGACCGCGCTGCTTTTCACTTTCTCACTCAGGAGCAGGAAATTTCGAATTACCTCGATACGGCCCGGCGAAGCATTCAGCCAGCTGGAATACTGGTTATTGGTACCTTCTCGGACGAAGGACCAGAAAAATGTAGCGGGATTGAAATCAGGCGCTATTCTGAAAACTCGATGACAAACAGGCTGAAGATGTTTTTCGAAAAAATCAGGTGCATCACGGTCGACCATAAAACCCCGTCCAGAAGCATTCAGAATTTTGTTTTTTGCAGCTTTCGAAAATTGCACGTCACCTGAAACAGCTCTGGTTTCCCTGTCGTTGTTATTTCTGAGCAAGCTTGCTTGAAGTTTTTTTTACTGAACCTCACGCTGAAGCTGGCTGCTCATGGAGTTGATATTGTTTCGGATGCGAAAATATGATTTTTTGGGCCTGCATCAGCAGCAGATTAATTGATAAAATGTCGTACTTTGATCTTGAAAATTGAACGTGCGCATATTTCGTCCGTTTTTTTGGTTTAAAACGAAAACATATGGAACTACCCCTGTTAAAAGATATTGTCATCATTTTTGCCCTGTCGACTTTTGTAAACTTCTTATTTACAAAAATTAAGATCCCTACCATCATTGGGTACCTTTTGACTGGTGTAATTACTGGCCCTTATTTTTTGGGTATTGTTGGTTCAAACCACCAAATAGAGTTGCTGGCCGAAATTGGTGTCATTTTGCTGATGTTCACTATTGGCTTGGAGTTTTCCATCAACCATTTGTTACGAATTCGTAAAATCGTTTTTTTTGGCGGCTTTATGCAACTGATCCTGACTGCGGGGATCACCATGCTGGTGGCACGCCTGTATAACCTGAACTGGGCGGGTGCGTTATTTGTGGGCTTTCTTACCGCCTTGAGCAGTACCGCCGTGGTGCTAAAACTGATGCAGGAACGCTCCGAAATCACGTCCAATTATGGACGGACGGTGTTAGGTATCCTCATTTTTCAGGATGTTATTCTGATTCCCTTGTTATTGTTTACCCCCATGCTGGGGAGTGAAGCGTCGGATATAGGCGGACAATTGCTGCCTCTTCTGGGCAAAACGGTGGTGCTGGTAGGCATGGTATATGTTGGCAACCGCTGGCTCATGCCTAAACTGCTGCAGCTGGTTGCACTCACCAAAAACCAGGAACTGTTTATGATGAGCATCTTCGCCATCTGCCTGTCGGTGGCTTTGCTAACTTCGGAGATGGGCATTTCGCTGGCGTTTGGCGCCTTTTTAGCGGGCTTGATGATTTCGGAATCCGAGTACAGCGCCAATGCCTTCGGTCATTTAATTCCGTTTAAAGACACGTTCACCAGCTTCTTCTTTGTTAGTATTGGCTTACTGCTCGACCTCAGCTTTGTGGCCGACCACCTGACCTTGGTTTTTTCAACGGTTTTGCTGGTATTGGTGATAAAAATGGTGATTGCGGGAGGAACTGCTTTTGTTCTTGGCCATACCTTTCGAGGGACAATCATGGTTGGTTTTGCTCTCTGTCAGGTAGGTGAATTCTCATTTATTTTGGCGCAGTCGGGCCTGAAATACAACATCATTCCCGATTACTATTACCAGTTGTTCCTGGCCGTGGCCATTATCAGTATGTCAGTCACACCGATTTTGATGATGGTGTCGCGCCCGGCTGCCGACCTGATGTTGAAATTGCCGATTCCGAAAGTTTGGGTGGAAGGTTTGTTTCCACTTCCTCAGATTGAACTGCCTGCCCTTGAAAACCATGTGGTATTTATCGGGAAGGATTCGCGTTCGCTCAACCTGTCGGTTATGGCCAAATACCTGAAGATGCCCTACGTTTCTATCATCTTTGATCCGGGAATTGTTAAAAGATTACAGGAAAAAGGCGAAACCGTGATTTATGGCGATGCCACCAATGAGCCCATTCTGGAGAAAGCACATATCAAAACTGCCGATGTGGCAGTAATTTCGGTGGGGAATTTGATTGTGTCCATGGCGGTTATTGATAAGATTCGCCTGTTGAATCCACATGTTTTCATCATTGTGCGAACGAAAAAAGTGGTGGACATCGAGGAGTTGTATAAGTTGGGTGCTAACCAGGTCATACCCGAGGAGTTTGAAACTGCCATTGATTTGTTTGAACGGGTGCTGAAAAAACGACTGGTTCCACAGCGCGAAATCAACCGGGTGATTGCCAAAATCAGGAACGACCACTACGGCATTTTTCGAGATACATCCAATCAATCCGACGCGTTATTCAAAGAATTGCCCAACCTGGAAATTATGGCTCTAAAGGTACGCGAAGGGTCATTTGTAATAGGTAAGTCCATTAGTGATATTAAGTTTCGCAAGGTGTTTGGCGTGACATTGGTCGCTATTCTCCGGAAAGATAAACTAATTGAGCACCCCGATGGAAGTAAAAAGCTTGAAATGGATGATACGGTATACATTATGGGACGTCCTGAGCAGATCGCAAACGCCTTTGAGCTATTCGGGCAAAATGAACTGGCACCGGAGGAAAGTTAGGAGTGCTCAACTTTGATCCGCCAGCTGGCGGATCAAATTCCAAGAGTTCAACCTCATGCCGTAGGTAGCAGCTGTAAGCTGCCAGGAGCCAAGCACGAGTTTCAAGTAACCAGCCTCAATCATACAGGATCCGCATCTTCTGCATCTGATTCTGATTCTTGTCCGAGTATCCAGCCTCACGTATCCGGATCAAGAGCCCAACCTCCGGCGATCAATGACCACTGAATGACCAATTATCCACCCCCAACTCACTCATAAATATCATCATTGAGCTCGAGTTGTGCCAAATCAAGCATAAATAGGCTGTATCGTTCAACCAGGAATTCCATAAAGGCTTTGCCTTTTTCGGCCGTAGCCAGGTGCGGTGCGCCAACACCAGTATCCCTGCTTATTTTACTCCATTGCCTTTCGGCCCAAGCCCAGTTTTCGTTTAGCGCCTGTACTTTAAACTGACGGCTTTCGCCATTTCCGGCCTCGTCGAGAGGCAAGACCAAGTCGGGCTGTAAATACATCATCAGGCTGGTTTCCGCTTCATCGGCATGATCGCCTGGAATATCAAAGAAATCATTTCGCTCCGAAAGTTTAAACCAGGAGCTGGAACAGATCAGCATGTCGGCGTAATGGTAATTCACCTCGCGAATGATTTGTTTGAAGTCATTTCCGCCATGCCCGTTCATGATCAACAACTTATGAATACCCTGCCGATTGAGGCTTTCAACGATGTCGAACAGAATCTTAGTTTGGGTTGAAGGATTCAGGTTGATGGTTAACTTGATATCGGACTGGCCGGTGTTTACACCAAAAGGAATGGCTGGCAGCACAACGACGTTTGCACCCAGCTCATTGGCTTTTCCGGCCGATTCGGCAGCGATGGCTTCTACTTGGTAATTGTCGGTGGCATAAGGCAAATGATAATTGTGTGCCTCGGTTGCGCCCCACGGAAGGATGACCAGATCAACGACCTGATTTTGGATGGTTTTCCAGTTGTTTTCTGCCAGTTTGGGCGATTTCATAAGCGTTGGATTTAGATAAGCGAAAGTTAAGAAGTAATCTCTGTTTGAACAATCCATTTTCTAAATAAGCCAAAAAATAAACACTTTCATATCACACGTGTTTAAGTTGGGTAAATCAAAATCTTTTATGAAACGGATACTACTTTTCTTGCTGGTGGGAATCTTGCTGGGCTGTCAATCGAATAGCGAAAAGAAAACCCAACAGGAAGTGCAGCTCAATGATACGACTTTAACGTGCTGTTCCAACCTCCCCGATCGTTTTCAGACCGCTGCAAATCCCGCGCTGCAGACTTCAAATGCTCCAAATACCAACTTGAAAGACATGGTGCTCATTCCCGAAGGAAGTTTCACCATGGGGGGTGACTCCGAATGGGGACGACCGGATGAATTTCCACATCACGAAGTCAAGCTTTCCGCCTTCTATATGGATACTCACGAAGTAACCAATAAGCAATTCCTGGCTTTTGTTGAGGCGACGGGCTACGTTACTACAGCTGAGCGAAAGCCGGATTGGGAAGAAATGAAAAGCCAGGTTCCTCCTGGTACCCCCAAACCGCCGGACGAAGTGCTGGTCGCAGCATCATTGGTCTTTAAGCCAACCGATGGGCCGGTATCACTAAACAACCCATCAGTGTGGTGGACCTGGGTGCAAGGAGCCGATTGGCGCCACCCAGAGGGTCCGGGCAGTTCGATTGACAACAGAGATAACTATCCGGTGGTGCATGTGTCGTGGGAGGATGCCGCCGCTTACGCTGCGTGGGCTGGAAAACGCCTGCCCACTGAAGCGGAATGGGAATATGCCGCGCGCGGTGGAGAGCAGGATGTGATTTATCCCTGGGGTAAGGAATTGATTCACAAAGGTGAAGTGAAAGCCAATTCGTGGGATGGTCGGTTTCCGTACGACAACCACGAAAAAGATGGCTTTATGCTGGCAGCTCCGGTGGGGCAATACGCGCCCAATGCTTACGGCTTGTACGATATGGCCGGGAATGTTTGGGAGTGGTGTGCTGATTGGTACCGGAACGACTACTACGCCACCTGCGAGAACGAAGGCGTTGTCATCAATCCGCAGGGCCCTGCCGATTCGCATGATCCGGCTGAACCGTATGCCCAAAAGAAAGTGACCCGCGGTGGTTCATTTTTGTGTAATGATGATTACTGCTCCGGATTTCGTGTCGCTGCCCGAATGAAAACCAGTTGGGATACCAGCCTCAATCATACCGGATTCCGGTGTGTGGCGTCGGCCAATTAAACTTGATGCTGGGTACTGGACGTAACTGAATTCAACGACTGATAACTGAACACTTCTTATGGTTATTCAATAGTCATTGATCGTCATTGGTTGATTCCCAACGGTTCACTTGTCGAATCAGGCATTAGAAACCCTTAATTTTCTTTTCAGACCTTAGTAGTCATGTTATGAACAAGCACACCCCAACCTTATTTTCCTTATTCGGTGAAATCTGAAGCCCGGAGCAAGACTGGCTTCAACAAAAAGGAGCATAAGGTGGGAGAAAAAACGATGGCTAATGGGACGAAGGAGAAACACAAAAACCAAGGGTTTTCACGGGCGACAAAGATCTGAAGATCCAGACCTGCCGTCATTCGGCTGCTGGTCCACGACTAACATGAATTTCACAATTCCTTCTTTTGATGCTGTTAATGCCTGTTCCGACTGGTCGGAATCTGAAGACCTTGACAGGTCGTTATTCTCTTACAAACCGTAAAGAAATAGTTACAGCCCGACTTACCGCTGGGCGCTGGGGAACA
>NZ_CAXBDD010000089.1:0-16012 GCF_963974515.1 uncultured Sunxiuqinia sp.
AATGATCGCACAACTGAGGGATTCTACCGGCGGAATAAGGGGGTTGGGTAAGGTGAATAAAATTTATCTCGACAATACGAATTTGATATACGCCTTGGCAAACGATCATTCAAATAGAGGAAATATAAGGGAGACGTTTTTTCTGAATCAGCTTCGAGTTAAGTATGACGTCGTCAAATCCCCAGTCGCTGATTTTGTCATTGACGATTACACATTTGAAGTTGGTGGAAAAAATAAAGGATTAAAGCAAATCCAGGGGATTGATAAAGCGTATGTCGTGAAAGACGACATAGAACTGGGATATTTGAACACGATTCCGCTTTGGCAGTTTGGTTTAACGTACTGACATTTGTAACTTATTTGAACTATAAGATTGTAATTATCTCATTTTCAATTTCTTTGTTTTTGAAATGAAATTAACTCCTCCAATTTTGCAATGAATGGTTTTATGCCGGACGCTTTTGAAAACCCGGAGGGTCTGTCTTTCGGAAATGAAGGTATTTTTTGTCTGGGTTGAGCATAATCTGGAGTCTTTGTTTGTTTCACTATCAACGCTACTCGCAGCGAGGACACACGCTGATAATAATGAACTGTGCATAGTCATAATTTTAGACGTAAGGCGAGTTTACTTCATGAATAGGAAGTTCTTTCATGTAACGATTCCGTCCGGCGCGGCATTTGCATGAACGCAAAAGTGGTCCGGCAGGCGTTTGCATTAAAGATTAAGGATCTCCTCATTGTCTTCAATCTCAGAAAGGAGACAGGGAGAAGAAAAATACAAACGGGTTGGTTCCTTAATTGGTTTTGCAACTATTTTCTTAATTTCCTCCTTCTCCGTCGGAGATTCATTGGTTTTGGATTTGTCTATTTCTTTTGCCATTTTCTTTCCTTCCATTTCGTTTTTGCTGTGGCACAGTCCTTATTGTTACTTTGCGTCTTAATAGTGTGAGAAAACCAATTTTCATGAACATCAGTCTTTGAATAGGATAGAATTGTGTCACCATAATGAGCTTCAGCAATAAAGCGTCCATCGATATAATGTAAATCATAATTGTCGGTAATTTCTTTTGGCATAGACTCAATCATCCATTGCAAGTACCTGATGTTATTCACATGCAGATTCGTATCAACATCAAATCGATTTATTCTAAATTCGTTGGCATATTCTCCTGAATCAATTGCCTCAATTTTCATTGAAATATCGTGGTCAATAGATTCTTCATGATCGCTACCCCATTTCTCTTTTATGTCGTCGAATATCTGAATAGGCCTTTTCCTTTGAATGTCAAAGAATACCCAAAGTCCCTTGGCTCGTCCAATGACGCATCCTTGGCCATCATAGATGATATTTTCTCTGATACCTTTAATTTTGGAATAGCTTGACAACCATGTTTTGATCGTAATTTTTTCTTTGTATTTAGGATAACGGTCCATCTCCATCACTCCGGAGAGTAGTACCCACCCAACATTTTGCTCTTCCAGATCATATAAACTATGATTTATCGAGTAACAATGGTCTGCAGCTGCTTCTTCGAGTAGCGTTAAGACGGTCGTTGGAGAAGCTTCTCCGAACTTATTCATTTCAAAATATCTTAGTTGAAATTGTTTTTCAAAATAATTCTGCATCTCTGACCATTTTAATAATCTAACAATAGTGCGACAAAGCTAACGAAAATCTTCTATAAAAAGATATGCGTGTCTTTTTATAGAAATAATTTGTACCTTTACACTGTCACAAACAGAAAGCATAGCCAGTCGTCATGTTAGGAAAAACAACAGAATACGCTATTCGTTCGCTGGTTTACATCTATATTCGAAATTTGAAAGGTGAAAGGCCCGGGTTCAAGGAGATTGCGAGAAATATTGATTCGCCGGAAGGCTTTACCGGGAAAGTACTCCAGATTATCACCGGTGCGGGGTTAGTGTCATCCATGAAAGGAAGGGGAGGCGGTTTTTTCTTCGATAATCCAGACAAGCCCTTAAGCTTGCTGGATATTATCAACGTGACAGAAGGACAGGAGTTTTTCCATAAATGTGGATTTGGCTTAAAATCGTGCGATACCCACAATCCATGTCCGATGCATGATGAATATGTAGCGGTGAGAAAATCATTTTATAGCCTGGTGAATACGCTAACCATACAATCACTGGCTTTTAAGGTCAGTCAAAACAAGGCTGTTTTAAATAGGCTGGAAATAACAGACAGTTCTATAGGATAAAAATGAGAGATTGGATGCACGCTAAGCGTTTTTGAATCTCGAGTCTGTGGGGCTGAAATGTTTTTCGTTATTTCTTAATTAAACACTAATGGAGGTATAAAAGATGAAATACAAAACAATAAACTATGTCCTGCTTCTTCCGGTTTTGATAGGTATATTAACCTCATGCAACCCCTCTCCGAATAATACTAAAGAGTCTGTTTTTGCAGAAGCTCCATTGTTTGATGCTGATAACCTAAAGCATGTTGAGCAGGAGATGGTATCTCCACCGGCACTGCCAAAACATGAACAGGTTTCAGAACGTGATCCAATTGTGGTGGAAGTAACACTTTTTGTTGAAGAAAAGGAGATGGAAATAGCCCCTGGTGTGAAAACCTGGGCCCTCACATTCAACGGAACTGTACCTGGGCCGTTGATTGTTGTCCATCAGAACGACTACGTGGAGTTGACGCTCATAAATGCTGCCACAAACACTATGGTCCACAATATTGATTTTCATGCTGCTACCGGAGCGATGGGAGGCGGAGACATTAGCAATGTTGCTCCGGGGCAACAAGTGACGTTCAGATTTAAAGCGACAAAAGCCGGAGTGTTTGTTTACCATTGTGCTCCCGGCGGCATAATGGTTCCTTTACATGTCGTTTCAGGAATGAATGGGGCGATTATGGTACTTCCGCGGGACGGCTTGAAGGATGAACTGGGTAATCCGGTACACTACGACAAAGCATTCTATATTGCTGAACAAGACTTTTATATTCCGAAAGACGAAAATGGAAATTACAAAGCATATGATTCTCCGGCAGAAGGTTTTCCTGATTTAATCACATCAATGAAGACACTCTTGCCCACACACCTCTTATTCAATGGCAAAATGAACGCATTGACTGGGAACAATGCCCTGAAAGCCAAAGTAGGCGAAAAGGTGCTTTTCATCACGTCACAAGCAAACCGCGATACCCGGATCCACCTTATCGGCGGCCATGCTGATCTTGTTTGGATGGGAGGCTCGTTCAATGATGCACCAGCTACAAATTATGAATCATGGTCTGTTGTCGGCGGATCGGCGGTTGCTGCACTGTATCAATTCCGGCAGCCCGGAACGTATACTTATTTGAATCATAACCTGATCGAGGCAATTCTCTTTGGCGCCATGGCGCAACTAGAGGTGGAGGGGGATTGGAACGATGATTTGATGAAACTAATTAAGGAACCGGAGGCAATACCGTAGAATGGACACAATAAGATGAAATTTTAATTTTAAAAAGGAGACAACGATGGAAACAGAATTTAGTCCTATACCCCCTGACTATTACGACATGTTTTTGGAAGAACAGGAAAAGGAATTCAGCAAAGTATTCTATTTCGGAACGGGAAACGATGTTGAAGAGGCCAAAGGGAAAATTACTGGTTTGGTGAAAACAGATGGATTTAAAAAATATTTGACATTTGATTCCGGCGACAAAGCCCGGGTTGATCGTATTATCACCGTCAATGGGATACCGGGACCCGCCTACGATGAATATGACGCTTACGCGCTGGCTTGCCTAAATTGCAATGTGCAGGCCGATTAGTTTCATTTTTTACTGATTACACTATCATAGAAAGGGCAAGAAAACCGATTCAAAGCATGCTCGAATTATCAGTTTAGACAGAAATACATGTTATAGATACAGCGCATTAAACGCCATGTGAGAGGACATTGAAATGAAAAATATCAACATGACAAAATACTTGGTTGTTGAAGTAAGTTTGGTTTTAATACTGGGCGTATCCCGCAGCTCAACAAACAAAGAGAATAGCCCAAATACAATAACAGAAGAAAGTGCAGTTTCGGAAACTGTGGAAACAAGCCCTAAGCCAACAAAAGCAGTTGCCAGCGTCGGACAGAAATTATATTCTGAAAACGGATGCCTGGTTTGTCATCAATTGAATACAAAGCTGGTTGGACCTTCTATCAAAGATATTGCAGCAGCTTATTCAGGAAATAAAGCAGGATTGATTGCGTATCTGAAAGGAGAAGGCGAAGCCATTGTTGATCCCTCTCAGGCTGCTTTAATGCAACCACAAATTGCTATTACGAAAGCATTGCCTGCAGATGAATTAGAGGCAATGGTTGACTACATTCTTTCAATCAAATAAACAAGAAATTATGAGAAAGATAGCACCACGTATTCTGTTGGCCGTCCTGATTTTGCTATTTGCACTGTTGACGCTTTTTCTTAGTGGCTCCGTCATTTTTGATTTGTTTGGTATCAGAGCCAAAGAGGGAAATTATGTACTGCTTGTAGTTTGGGCAAACTTTATCAGTAGTTTGCTATATTTAGTAGCAGCCTATGGCCTTGTTGTGCAAAAAAAATGGCCGTATAAAATCCTAATTATTTCTGTTGCCATTTTATCTGCCGCGCTTGCAGGCCTTTTTATTCATATTGACCAAGGTGGTTGGTATGAAACAAAAACCATTGGAGCGATGATTTTCAGAATTTGTGTTACCCTTGTATTTACGTTTTTTTCCTATCGCCAATTAAAAATGAGAAAACAATCCATCATACTATTGTTGTTTTAAGAATAGCCCAACTCTGCTTTTCCATTCTCTGTGAGTCTTTCTATTGAACAGGCAGGCTCCCATACAAGGTTAATGTTGATCTCAGAACCAGGGTAATTGTTTTCAAGTGTTTGTTGTGCATCTTCAATAATGATCCCTCCCATGGGGCATCCGGGAGAAGTGAGCGTCAGTGTAACATCAATCTGTCTGCCCTGGGCATCGAAAGTTACGCCATATACCAAACCCAGGTCAATAATATTCACCATCAACTCAGGATCGAGAACCTTTTTGAGCATTTCAAGTATTTTCTTTTCTTCATCAGTATCCAACACTTTTTTCAGACATGCGTAGATGTGAAAGAACTAGGCGTTTAAGGTGCTGCAATTGATTTACCTGTTTGAATCAATCAAACGCACGTTGAATAATTTCGCAAGGGTAATAACGGTCAGCAAAAATATTCGAGCAAGATGTTGCAGGATTAAATATTTTGCCCTTTCTTTGTTAGTGAATACAAACTAACCTAAATTGTATTGTTTTTACATAGGCAGAATTAATTAATTTACAATCCACATGAGTATCACAAAAATATTTTTAATAATAATCATCGGACTACTGATCATACCAACAACTATTCAAGCCCAGTCTACACTCAATATTGGGATTCTTAAGGATGCAGATATCAATGAATTTGAACTTCTCAGCAACCAATTGAAGCTTGAGATAGAAGCACTAACCGAGAGTGGTGACCGAGTGACTTTTCAAGAAGTGACTTCAGCGTGGGATTACGAAGTGGCAACACAGCACTTGCAAACTTTTTTTAGTGATCCAAATATCGATATCATTGTCACCCTTGGATTCCTGTCTTCTGACGCAGCCGCAAATCTATCTTCTTATCCAAAGCCGGTCATCGCGTCTACCATTTTGGACCAGGAACTTCAGAAATTGCCAGTGGGTACAGATCAAGGATCCGGAATTGATAATTTTTCCTACATCGAATCATGGATTCGCTTAAAAAGCGATCTGTTGGACTTTCACAATGTGTTTAATTTCAAACATCTGGCTATTATACTTCCCCAGGCAATATATGAACAGTTTGCTCCGATAAGCCAGTTGCTTAAATCGGAGTCCGATGGGTTTGATGTCATCTTTGTTCCAGTTGAAGGTAAAGAGCAAGTGTCATCAAAGCTGCCATCGAACATCGATGCTGCCTATGTATTTCCATTGATTCGACATTCACAACCGGAAATTGAAGACTTCTTTGCAGAATTGAACAACCAACAAATCCCTTCGTTGGCCATAACCGGAATTCGTTATCTGGAACATGGTGCCACCTTAACCTTTACTCCACAGTTCTCCTTGCAGCAAATGGCCCGACAAGTTGCCTTACATGTGGGAAAGGTCAGAAGAGGGACTAATCTTGCCCAAATTCCAATTGCCATAAACAGAGAAATACGCCCGCCTGTTGTCAATATGGAATCCCTAAGGAAAATTGATCAGGTTCCGAGATGGGAAGTGCTGGAAGATGCTATTTTGATGAACGTAGCAAAGATTCCTGGAGAGGAATTAAGCCTTCGTCACGCCATTGCCATAGTATTGGAGAACAACCTAAAAGGAAAGATCACCAATCAGGATTTATTGATTGCACAAAAGGACGTCCGAATTGCCCAGTCTACCATTCTTCCGCAAATCGAGCTATCAGGAACAGGAGCTCAGCTAAGTCAGAACCTGGTTGAAGCCTCCATGGGGCAAAAGGGAGAATTTACCGTCACCGGATCAGCTTCGTTGAAACAAGTGATCTATTCGGAAGCGGCTTTTGCAAACATTGCCATAAAGAAACTTGCAGCCGAAAATATGGAGCAGTACAATAAGCAAGTCACACTTGATCTCGTTCTGGATGTCTCCACAGCCTATATTGCCTTACTTTTTGCAAAAAGCAATCTTCAAATAAAAAACGAGAATGTTTATACGACTTTACAAAACCTGGAAATGGCAAAATCAAAGGAAGAAACTGGTGAAGGAAGTGTATCTGATGTGAATCGGTGGACAAGTGAACTGAACCTGAATAAAATTGATTTGAATGATGCGCAATCGAAATACAAGTCAGCGATGTACCAGCTGAACGAATTGCTTAATGCACCCATCAGCAGCTCTATTGCCACACCTGACTCGGTTGACCTAACGGAAACCATTGTACTCAATCAAAAGGTATTAGCCTGGTATTTCAATAACTCGAACTTGACTGAAAAGTATGCTGACTTTCTTGTCGACGAAATGTATAAGTATTCACCCGAGTTGCAGCAACTTCAGACTGCAAGTAAAATTGTTGATCGTCAGAAGTCCATGCAAATCAGGCAGCTTTTTCTGCCCGAAGTCGCACTGATTGGGAATGCCGACCAGGCATTTGTCCGGGAAGGTGTAATCGCCAATCCACAACTGCCGGTTCCGCCGCCCCCTGATGACATTACCTGGAACCTGGGCTTACGACTGATTATTCCAATTTTCGAGGGTGGAAGAAAGAAAACAGAATTGCAACGTTCGGAAATTGAACAAGATAAAATTGCCTGGCAGAAAGAGGACCTGCTCAACAAAATTGAGAAAGGCATCCGCTCAAATGTTCAATTAATGAATGCTTCCTATAAGGAGTTAGATTTGTCGCAGAAAGCAGCGCAAGCCGCAGAAGATAATTTTAGGCTCATACAGAATGCCTATTCTCTTGGCGCTGCCAACGTCATTCAATTAATTGATGCCCAAAATGTAATGACAAGAACCAAGCACATGGCAACAAATGCATACCATCAATATATTCTAGACTTTATTCATACCGAACGTCTGCAGGGAAAGTTTTCGTTTTTAGATGCTGACATGGAGCGAGATATGTATACGAGTCGATTGCTAAACTATTTAAACGAAGAAGAATGAAAGTGTATCAAGTTGTTTTAATCGCCCTGCTCCTGATGAGCTGTAGTGGAAAAAAGGACGCAAATGAAACTATACGCCCTGTATTTTATCAGAAAGTTGAGAAAACCACAACTTCTCAAAATCGCTCATTCTCCGGAGTTTCACAAGCTGCGAAAGAGGCAAAACTGAGTTTCAAGGTAGGAGGAACAATCGATCAGCTGAATGTTGAGTTAGGCGATGTCGTAAAAAAAGGCACAGTCATTGCCAGTTTAGATACTTCGGATTACCTCATCAACTACAACAAAGCAATTCTTTCGCTCCGAAATGCAGAAGTGCAATATTCAGCAGCACATTCAGGCTTTCAAAGAGTTGAAAAACTTTATGCTGGCAATAATGCCTCATTAACAGATTATGAAAAATCAAAAGCACAGTTCGAGTCGGCTGAAGCGATGGTAAAAACAGCGCAATCACAAGTGAAAGCTGCTAAAAACCAACTAGACTATACTCGCCTGGTCGCTCCTTTTGATGGAACAATATCCGCTATTTTAGCTGATGAAAACGAAATGACCAGCGCGGGCCGCCCAATCGTCGTATTCTCTTCAACCAGTAATATTGAGGTTAGGACCTCCATTCCTGAGAACATGATTAATCAAATTGAAAAAGGCCAGTTGGTTACCGTCAGTTTTATTACTTTGCCAGGAGAATCTTTCCAGGGAATGGTAAATGAGATCAGTCCGGGAACCCAAGGTGCTTCTTCGTATCCGGTAATCATTCAAATATCCGAGCCATCAACGGGCTTACTACCCGGAATGACAGGCAACATTCAAATTCCACTGCATGAAGACAAGGCTCATGGAACTATCATTGTCACACCGGATGCAATTAGTCATGATCAGGATGGCGATTTTGTTTTTCTCGCCGATAAAAGCAATGAACCTGGCCTGTATGTTGTCACCAAAAGAGTTGTCAATCTTGGTGATCTAACTTCTTCGGGGTATGAAGTCACAAACGGATTGAAAGACGGAGAGATTGTTATTACTGCCGGCATCCGCTTTCTGTACGAGGGAAGAACAGTGAAGTTAATCGATCAGGCGAAATAATAAACCTAGACACAGCAGATATGAACCTTACCCGAATAACCTTAAATAATAACCGGATCACAATTATCGCCATTCTGATTGTGGCCTTTATAGGCGTTGCCAACTATTTTCAACTGGAGCGGGATAGTATGCCGCCTTATACGATCAGGATGGCGACAGTGGTTACAAAATTTCCGGGAGCCTCTCCGCAGGAAGTTGAATCCCTGGTGACGGATCCATTGGAAGAAGCTATTCGCGAAATGGCTGAAGTTAAGACAATTGAAAGTGAATCGCGGAACGGACTTTCGGTGATCACCGTGGAGCTTATTTCGCAGGTCAACAAAGGTCAACTTCAAGCTGTTTGGGAAAATCTCCGGAATAAGGTCGATGATGTAAAACCCACTCTTCCTTCAGGTATTTTTGGTCCAATTGTAAAGAATGAAGATATTGGGACCGTTTTCGGAATTATCTTGGGAGTAACGGGTGACGGAGTTCCTTACAATCAATTGGAAGACTACGCAAAAGAAGTCCGCGAACAATTGTTATATCTTCCCGATGCTGCGAAAGTGAAATATGGTGGTGTTCAGGAAGAACGGATTTTTGTTGAATTTGATGACAAGCAATTGGCTCGTTATGGGTTAAATGCCAGCAAGCTTCGAAATATTGTATCTGCAACCAACATTTTATATCCCGGTGGTGAAATTAACATGGGGCGTAAGCGCATTGTTCTTGAACCTTCGGGTAGCTTTGAAACCCTGGATGATCTGAAAAAAATTCTAATTCCAACGGCAAATGGAGCTCCCTTATTTTTAGAAGACATCACGACAAATATTTACCAAGACTATATAACTCCACGTGAAAAGATTGTGAAAATAAATGGACAACCTGCCATTGCCCTTTTCATCTCGTTAAAGGACGGGGCCAATATTGTGCGGCTGGGGGAAGATGTAGACAGAGCCCTGACACGAATTAACAGTACCCTGCCCATAGGTGTAGAGGTTGTTCGATCAGCGTCTCAGGATCAGGTGGTGAGTGGACAGGTTAATGACTTTTTGATCAACTTGCTGCAGAGCGTGGTAATCGTTCTTGCAGTGATGCTTTTCTTTTTAGGATTTAGAACGGGCTCGCTGGTGGCAGCACTGTTGCCCATGGTTATTCTGTCAACTTTTTTCTTCCTGGGATTGCTCAACCTGGGATTAAATAAAGTATCGCTGGCAGCGCTAATCATCTCGCTTGGTTTATTGGTCGACAACGGCATTGTGATGGCAGAATCCATCCTGGTAAACATGGAAAATGGAATGAGCACCTTTAAAGCAAGTGTCTACTCCTGTAAAGTGTTAATCATCCCGTTGTTAATTTCTTCACTAACCACTGCATCAGCCTTCTTGCCGTTTGCCTTAGCCCAAACACCCATGGGAGAAATTTCGTCCCCCTTATTCTGGGTGGTCAGTCTAACACTTTTAAGTTCGTGGCTACTTGCATTTACATTTATTCCCTTGTTGGCGATGCTTATTATAAAAGGCAACTCGACAACCAACACCAAGAAAGAAAATGCAGTTGACCGAAACATGAAAAAAATTAATCTATGGTATAACAGCTTGCTGTTTCGTGTCCTAAAAAAACCATTTGTATTTTTAGGATTTATTGCGGCATTATTTATCACCTCGTTGCTGATGATACCACTATTGCCTTTTAAACTGGTGCCGGACAGCGATCGGAACCTGGTAACGGTTGACATTAAATTTCCTTCAGGTACGCAAATTGAGTATACAGAAAAAGCCGTGAATGATATTGAGAATTACATTCTGGGTTCTCTTTTCGTGGATCCCGGGACAACAAAAAGGCCTGGAGTTATTGATTTTTCATCGTTTATTGGTGAAGGTCCGGAACCCTACGATCTGGGGTATTTTAAAGATGAAGCCAATTCCAATTACGCACATATGTTGCTAAATACGACGGGTGATGTCGACAACGACTACATCATTGCCAAAGTTGATAGTTTTTGCCTCAATCATATTCCCGACGCCGATATTCGGGTAAACCGGCTGACAGGTGCCGGTGCATCCGGAACGCCGGTTGAAATCCGCATTTCCGGGGAAGATCAGGAGCAACTGGCTGTTTTGTCGGAAAAGGTAAAAGAAAAGCTGGTTACAATAGAAGGGGCAAAAAACATTACCGACGATTGGGGACCAAAGATTAATAAGCTCATTGTAGATATCCATCCTGATAAAGCCAAACGGGTGGGGTTGACCAATATGGAGATTGCCATGGCTTTAAATACAGGACTGTCAGGTATGAAGATAGACGACTTTCGGGAAGACAGCGAACGTATCCCAATCTACATGAAGAATGACAAGAATAAGGAGCACGATATAAGTTCCGTCAAAGCCTTTAGTATTTATTCCGAGACAATGCGTCAAAATGTTACGCTGGCTCAGGTAGCCGATGTTAGGATGGATTGGGAATTTTCAAAAGTGATCCGAAAAGATTTAAAGAAAACCAGAACGGTAGGTACTTATTTGCAGTCAGGGTATAACGCCTCTGACATTTTTGAAGCTATTGGTCCATGGATGAAAGAGCAAAAGGCATCTTGGGATCCTGGCTACGATTACGAGTTTGGTGGCGAAGATGAAGATACGAATGAGAATCTTGGGGCAATTTTTTCAAATTTACCTCTGGCGTTTTCTCTCATTTTATTGCTTTTGGTACTTCAGTTTAACTCCATAAGGAAATCTGGGATTATTGTTCTGGCAATTCCTCTCGGAATGATTGGAGTAGTCATCGGGTGGTTTGTCGGCGGCTCGTTTGTGAGTTTCTTTGGGATTCTGGGAGTAATTGCGCTTGCCGGAATTGTGGTAAATAATGCCATCATTCTCATTGACCGGATCGATGTGGAAATAGCTGAAAATCCGGAAATAGACCGGCGAGATGCCATCCTTAAGGCTGCAAACAATCGTTTCAGACCGGTCATTTTAACAACATTAACGACATCACTCGGAATGCTACCTCTTCTTTTCGGCGGTGGACTGCTGTGGGAACCTTTAACCCTGGCGATTATCTTCGGACTATTTTTTGCAACAATCATTACGTTACTTTTTGTCCCCGTTCTTTATCGTCTTTTCTTCAAAGTGCCCTTCGGGGATTATGAGTTCAACAGGGAGATACTGGAACACTGATGAGTTTTACAAAAAGAAAACTTGGCATTACTTCGAGGTAATAAATAAGTTCGCTTTCAATTGAAAAATCAATGACACGTTGACGTGTGCTTATATTACTGCGTGGGCTGTGGAAAAGCTTGAAAATTTTAAAGCACAGACCGTGGCGAGTGGTGGGTATTGAGTCTTTGAGGTATAGAGATAGAAGAGGTCAGGGAAATACGTTTCAAAACAATGATCTGATGGGACGCGCATGGTATTTATAGCAATTTCATCTGATGATTTTTTCCTGAAATGTCTGAACATCAAATCAAAATCCTCAAAATAATTTACCGAAAAGTTGGAAACTAAAAAAATATAGGCTTTCTTTGTTAGTGAATGTTTACTAACTATAAAATGAGCTATTTGATTTGCAGTCTAAAGGAGTGGATTTATTTCAAACGCTAAGAGGGTTTCTGTGGGCACTGCATGTTTGAAATTATAGTGATGCAGGTAGACACGACTGAGCCAATCACTTTATGGGTATTTGTTGAGTTGCTCATCGCCAAAATGAAAGTCAACGGGGCAGTAACCTGAACCAACTATTCAATAGACATTACAGATTGATCGTTTTCAATATAATAAGCTATGCGTGTGAAGTTAGTTAGTTTTAACTAATAAAATAAAGACGATGGAAAGACATGATGAAGAAATTATCGCTCAAGTTGGAAAAATAATCGTTAAATCCGGAATAGAATCCTTGTCTCCGGAAAGACTAGCCCGTGATTTGAATATCGACCAACAGACCCTTCCTTGTCATTGTGAAACAACAGAGGAAATTCTACTCACGATGTTAGAAAGTTTAGAGCGTGAATTGAATCAATTGGTAAATACGGCCAAACAACAGAATTTTTCGTCAGAGAAAGAACTGAACTATCTCTTTAAAAACCTTTACTTCTTATTTAATACCAAACCATATTATCTAACCTTAATTTTTTCAGCAGAACTATTAAATAAAAGTCCTGAGATACAAGAGCTGTTATGGAGAATAAAGATTGGAGCCAAGCACTACTTATTGCAAATAATAAATCATGGACAAGAAGACAAAGTATTTAAGTCCACGCGAACTGCCAAGTCGCTGGCGGTTAGTATTCTGGGGAGCTTCCGCCTATTTATGAATCAACAACGGCTCCTCAATAAAATGGTCAGCGAAACTCAGGCCATTAAGAACAAGTCACCCGCAGATTAGTAGCTGCGGAACAGCTGAAACGCACGATACTGTTTATTCATCTGGGCACCTATATGTTTAATTCAAAATAAGGAATTACAAGGCCAACGAGGACGTCCGCAATGTCAGTCTGGAGAGCTCGTTGGGTTCAGACAAATCACACCAAAGTTGAATTCAAATTAAAATTTAGAATTATGAAAAGATCATTGTCAGCGAGAAACATCGCCATCGGCCTATTATTTGCCCTAATCGGATTGAGCTACTCTTTTCGAATCCCTTCAAAAGAAGGTAACCATTCACTATCGGTAAATGTCGAGAGTCTCAGAAACTCGGAAGGACATGTCATGTTTGTTTTGTATAACACCCAAGACGCACTTCCCGACAAAGAATTAAATAAGTACTTCAAGAAAACCCAGGGATCAATTTCCGAAGGGAGCTCGACTGTAACCTTTCATGAACTTATTCCAGGAGAGTATGCTGTAAACATTTTCCATGATGAAAATAATGATGGTAAAATTGAAAAGGGATTTTTTTTGCCTAAAGAAGGACTGGGATTTTCCAACTATCAATCGATTGGTCCGACCAACAAGCCATCGTTTGATAAGGCGTCGTTCAAGTTGACAGGAGACACCACGATTCAAGTTAAGATCATCTATTTCAAATAGGCATTCATAAATCCTATATCTTCATATCACACAATTATTAGTCATGAAATTCTATCAAAATGAGTCCATTAGTTAAAAAGGATGAAAAGATCCTTGATTCAGCCATAGTCATCTTCTTTCAAAAAGGATTTGCCGGCGCAAGGCTAAGTGAGATTGCACAACATGCCAAAGTCAGCAAGGCATCGATTCATTATTACTACCGCTCTAAGGAAAATTTATTTGAAGCTGTAATGAATAAAATAATCGATATCATCTTTGAAAACGTAGAAGTTATATCGCAAGGAAACACGAATCTTTTCGACTTAATCGATGAATTTGTTTCTAAGGTACTGAACGTGTTTGCCATCCATCCATATTTGCCTTCATTCATACTCAATGGATTAAACACGAATCAGCAGGTCTCCAGTATCATCAGTGAACTAAGCGAAATTTTTGTCAGTAAATTTGAAAGAGAAATCATTCTTGCGGAAGAAAAAGGATTGATCAATCCGATTGATCCGAAATATCTTTTCACAAGCATACTGTCGCTTTCCGCGTTCTCAATTATCAACAACCAGTTCTATTATCAAGACTCTCAGAATCAATCTGACGCTGATTCAAACCTTGAAAACCAAAAGTATTTGATATCGAGCTTCATCGTTCATAGCCTGCTTAAACAGGAAAAAGTCAGCTAGCATGCCCTTGCGTTGTAGCTGAAAATTATACGCACGTTACGTAAATTGAATCTATAATCAGAAAAAGACATGAAAGACTCCGGATATAAAATTTTAATGTTAGTAATTCTCTTAACAACCGCAAACTGTATTTTTGGACAGGACATAAATCTATCGGGAATTATTACTGAGAAGGGAACTCAACAACCAATCAAAGCCGCCAGTGTCCTGTTCGAAACAACAACGATCGGAACAATTTCAGATGTCAATGGGAATTACAAACTATGGACCAATGATTCCGCCAGGAACGTGGTTTTCTCGGCACCAGGTTATGAACAAGTTGTCATTTCTTTGGACTCTATAAGCGGTACTACGTTTAATGTTGAATTAACCAAAAAGATGACTCCAGCAAACAAGCTCAAAGCTCATCCGCAAGAAAAAAAAAACAAGGGAGAGCCGAGGATAGGTCAATGAATCGGACTCCTTCCCATCATTAGGTGCTGGACTTATTGTGTACAATTTCGATAGGATTGTATCTTGATGCTATCCTTTAACGATGGTGCCTTGGAGTAATTGAGTTTTTTAAGATAATATAGATGGATGCCTTTTCTTCGAACTGACAAAGGTTTTTAAATTTGCTGAAAATTTTTAATTGTTGAGTCCAATATACTTGAAAGTTAGTATTTATTAACTAACTTCGTGCCTTTGTAAGAAAGATCAAAAGAGTAAATAGCGAGCCTATGCAGACAGCAAGACAACAGGAAATTATTGAAACCGCACTCGGACTAATCAATGAGAATGGTATTCAAAACCTAACGATAAAAAACCTATCGAAAAAGTTGGGGATTACCGAACCAGCCATCTATCGACATTTTGAGAATAAAATACAGATACTGGTTTCCATTCTTGATTTGATGAAACAAAACAGCAACGACATATTTTCTTCTGAATTAAAATCAGAAAAATCGGCTGTTCAAAAAATTGAACAACTATTTAAAAAACATTTCAGATCATTTTCAGAAATGCCTTCACTGGCTTCGGTTGTATTTTCTGAAGAAATGTTTCGCAATGAGAAAGTACTTATAGAAAAAATTTCTGAGCTAATTGAGCAGAATAACAAAATACTGCTGACCATTTTAAATGAAGGCCAAAACAACAACGAGTTACGTAACGATATTGAGGCGGCTCATTTAGCCGTCATCATTATGGGAGCTCTTCGTTTATTTGTAAAGAAGTGGCAAATCTCGGGATTTACTTTTGACCTGCAGGTTGAAGGCAATAAATTAATTCAATCAGTTAAACTTATAATTTCGAAATAATGAAAATAGCAGAAGTTCATAAAACTCCAATTGTTGAAACACCGCATAAAGTGGATGTGCGCAAACTGTACGACAGTGAAAGTGCCCAGGCCATGCACATTACACTGCAGCCTGGTGAATCATTAAAACCGCACATCACTCCAGTTGACGTTTTCTTTTACATTCTAGAAGGTACCCCGGATGTGAGAGTAGGCGATGAAACCATCCCGGTGCGAAAAGACAGCCTGGTCGAAAGTCCGAAAGGTATCGTTCATTGCCTGTTGAATCACTCGGAC
>NZ_CAXBDD010000090.1:0-15969 GCF_963974515.1 uncultured Sunxiuqinia sp.
AAAGCTGTTCCTCTCAAAGAAGCTGCGGAAAGAGCTTCCACCAAAATCATCCAATCAAACTTTCACCGCTATTTTTATATTCGCTTGCTTTCATTAATTTTAGGATGCAAAAAAACCGAATCTCAGATTTCATCATCCGTTTCAAACTTCACATTGCAAATAAAGAATAGACTATGGTAGGATTGGTTGATTACCACATGCACAGTGTTCTTTCCGACGGGAAGAACTCCTACGAAGAGATGATCAAAACAGCCATTGACATCGGACTTGAGGAAGTCGGTTTTAGCGATCATGTTTGCCTAAAGACAGTCGAATGGGCCGTCATGCCGATTGACATCCCCGTGATGACCGAGCAGATCCTGGAGCTTCGTGATAAATACAGTTCGCAAATCAAGGTCCGCTATGGGATCGAAATGGACTACTTCCCTGGAAGAGAAAAAGAAATCCTGAAAATCATCAGTAGTTTACCCCTGGACTATGTCATTGGCTCGGTTCATTTTATTGGTGACTGGAATTTCGATACCGATCAGTCGCTTTACGGAAAATGGTCGAACGATGAGCTATACAACATGTATTACGAGTTAATCCAACTAGCCGCCCGATCAGGTTTATTTGATACGATCGGCCACCTCGACATCATCAAGAAGTTTCGTGTTTATCCCGAAAGCGACCAGAGTCGGCTCATGGAAGACACGCTGAAAGTACTCAAGGAAAGCAATGTGGTGGTGGAACTCAACACGGGAGGACTGGACCGCCCCTGCGCCGAATTAACACCCAGCCCCGAACTTGTTGCCCTTTGCTACCAGCACCACATTCCGATGACCATCTCATCGGATGCCCACAGCACCACCCAAATCGCCCGCCATTATGAAACAGCCCTCAACCTGATGAAGAAAATTGGCTTTGAAGAAATTGTGACCTTCAAAAACCGTGAGCGAAAAATGATCCGAATCTAAATTAACTGAAAGACTAAAAACTTGCAGACAACATATGCTGTTTAATTTAAATCTGTTTTTAGTTCAGGCTGTAACTAATAGAAATTGTATCTTTGAGGCCTAATTTTTTTTCATTGAAGAACCTGTGGGAAGTATACTTGAAAAGATCAACACTCCATCCGACTTACGTCTGTTAAAAGAGGAAGAATTGACTTCACTTTGTGATGAACTCCGGCAGTTCATTATTGACGAAGTATCGAATAATCCGGGACATCTGGGGGCCAGTCTCGGCGTGGTTGAACTTACCGTAGCTCTTCACTACGTTTACAATACCCCTTACGACCAGCTCATCTGGGATGTCGGACATCAGGCCTACGGGCACAAAATTTTAACCGGTCGCCGGGCCGAATTTCACACCAACCGAAAGTACAAGGGAATCAGCGGCTTCCCTAAACCCTCGGAGAGTGAATATGATGCCTTTGGTGTTGGACATGCCAGTACCTCAATTTCTGCTGCACTTGGCATGGCCCTGGCCGCAACCGTCAAAAAAGAAAAAGACCGGAAGATTGTAGCCGTTATTGGCGATGGCTCTATGACCGGAGGAATGGCCTTTGAAGGGTTGAACAATGCCGCGTCGAACAACTCGGACGTACTTATCATACTAAATGATAACAACATGGCTATCGACCCCAATGTGGGGGGCGTTAGCAATTATTTATTGAATATCTCCAAATCAAAATCATACAACAAACTCAAAAACGAAGTTTGGGAAGGATTGGGGAAACTCAACGGGTTTGGGCCAAAAGCCCGGCGGTTGGTTCAGAAAACCGAAGGGGCCCTGAAATCTTATCTGCTAAAAGAGTCCAATCTTTTTGAAAGTTTGGGCATTCGTTATTTTGGGCCGGTTGACGGGCACGATGTGGAATACCTGACCAACGTACTGCGCGACCTGCGTGCGATTAAAGGCCCCAAGTTACTTCATGTTCTTACTAAAAAAGGCAAAGGTTTCAGACTGGCAGAAATGAACCAGACAGTTTACCATGCCCCTGGAAAATTTGATAAGGACACCGGCGAAATCATCGGTTGCGAATGCGAATTGAACAAGCCTCCGAAGTTTCAAAATGTTTTTGGGAACACGCTTGTCGAGTTGGCCGAAATAAATCCTAAGATCGTAGGGGTAACGCCCGCCATGCCAACTGGCAGCTCACTCAACATCATGATGGAAAAAATGCCTGATCGTGCCTTTGATGTGGGCATTGCTGAGCCCCATGCGGTAACTTTTTCGGCGGGAATGGCGATCCAGGGGCTGGTGCCTTTTTGTAATATCTACTCCAGCTTTATGCAGCGGGCATACGACCAGATTATCCATGACGTAGCCATCCAAAAACTGAACGTCGTATTTTGCCTCGACCGCGGCGGGCTGGTTGGCGCCGACGGAGCAACACATCACGGGGTGTTCGACCTGGCCTACATGCGTAACATTCCCAATATGATTGTATCCGCCCCGATGGACGAAATTGAACTGCGCAACCTAATGTACACCGCGCAGCAGGAAAATATGGGCCCCTTCTCCATTCGCTATCCGCGAGGCTGTGGATGTAAAGTTGACTGGAAACAGGAATTTGAACCGATCGAAGTTGGCAAGGGCCGAATCATTTCGGAAGGTGAAGAACTAGCCATTCTGACCATTGGCACCACTGGAATCGCCGCCTCGCGAGCTGTCAAATCCCTCAAAAACAAAAACATTTCCGCTGCCCATTACGACCTGCGTTTTGTCAAACCAATCGATGAAGAGCTGCTTCACCAGGTGTTTAAGCAATTCAAGAAAATTATTACCGTCGAAGATGGCGTAATTCAGGGAGGTTTTGGTTCTGCCGTACTCGAGTTTATGGCTGCAAACGATTATCACGCCAAACTGGTCCGCCTTGGGGTTCCCGATCAGTTTATTGAACACGGAACGCCTGAAGAATTGCAACGCGATTGCGGCTTCGACCAGAAAGGCATTTACCAGGCTTGTATTGAATTGCTGCAGATATAATTGTAATTTCAACACACACATACTTTCTATCGGGATGATGCGTTTAGCAAAATGAACTAAACATTATTAGCTTGGAACTCTATTTTAAAAAAAGGCGCTGGAAAATTCTACTCCTCCTTGCTGCAGTAATCATCGGAGCCGGCTCTCTGTTTTATACCAACTGGCTGATTGGTCAGATGTCGATTCAGGAACGGAAAAGTGTGGAGCTTTGGGCTGAAGCCATGAAAAGACTGGTGGATACGGAGGCCGGAGGAAATCAGGATCTGACGTTCCTTCAGACAATCATGGAGAACAACACCACCATTCCCATTGTCTGGACTTCCGCCGACGGGACAATTTTGGGCGACCGAAACATTAAATACAATGAAAAACGCCGGGAAATTGTTCTTCAGCAGGAACTGGCGAAAATGACAAGCCAAAAAGCCCCCATAGAAATTGTCCTTTCGAAGGATGTTTCGCAATATTTATTCTACCGCGACTCCAACCTGTTGCTTAACCTGCGTTATTTCCCACTGGTACAATTTGGAGTCATCATGCTATTTATCTCCGTGTCCTATTTTGCCTTTAGCGCATCGCGAAATGCCGAACAAAACCAGGTTTGGGTAGGCATGTCGAAAGAAACCGCACACCAGCTGGGCACGCCCATCTCATCGTTAATGGCCTGGATTGAGATCCTGAAAATGAAAAACATGGATGAAAACATGATTGAAGAAATTCAAAAAGATGTTTCCCGCCTCGAAAAAATCACCGAACGCTTTTCCAAAATTGGTTCAGCACCCGAACTACTAACCGACGACCTCAAGCTAGTCCTGCAATCAACCGTCAGTTACCTCGAAAACCGCTCGTCGAAAAAAGTTCGCTTCAAACTTGATCTGGATGAAAAGGTCCGTTACGAGGTTCCTCACAATGCTGCCCTATTTAGTTGGGTCATTGAAAATTTGTGTAAAAATGCCATCGATGCCATCGAATCCGACGGTGTGATTAATCTGCAGTTGATCAAGAAAAAGGACCAATTCATACTCGATATTTCCGACAATGGCAAAGGAATTCCGAAATCACAGTTCAAGACCATTTTCGAGCCTGGATACACGACCAAAAAGCGTGGTTGGGGTCTTGGACTCTCGCTGGCCAAGCGCATTGTCGAGAATTACCACCAAGGCAAAATTTTCATTAAACACTCGGAAATCGGCAAAGGGACTACCTTTCGTATAATTTTGCGAAACGGTTGATTTTTCAACATCTTTGATTTCGATAATCGCTTGAAAGAAAGAATTTTGCAGAAAAGGCTGGATTCGATGTTAAAAAAATCAGATAATTTTCTCCGTTTGTTTATTTTTTATACTTTTGCAACACTTTTTTCCAAGCAATGGCAAATTTGAAAGCATACAACATTGCACTCAAAGGACTTGCAATTGGCAAGCATGAATTTGACTACCAGATCGGAAAGCAATTCTTTGAGTATTTCGACGGAGGAATCGTCGGCGATGGGCGTGTTGACGTAAAACTGGAGCTGGAAAAACAAAGTGCATTAATGGTTCTTTGGTTTCATGTAAAAGGAACGGTAAATATACAATGCGATCGCTGTTTAGACTTGTTTGACCAACCGGTTGAAAGTGAAAACAGGGTTTTTGTAAAGTATGGAGAAGAGAAATTTGAGGAAGGTGACGATGTGATCTGGATCAGCCCGGGCGAAACACACATTCCAATTGCCAAACTCATTTATGACTTCATCATTTTATCGATTCCAATTAAGCATGTTCATTCGGACGATGCCGATGGCAAAAGCCTGTGCAACCCGGAAATGCTAAAGCGGCTAAACCTGTTGTCTGTAAAGGTAGAACCGGAAGAAGAACCTGAGAAGACAGACTCAAGGTGGGATGAATTGAAAAAATTATTAGATAACAAATAAAGACTTTTTAAAATGGCACATCCAAAACACAAAACATCAAAATCCAGAAGGGATAAGAGAAGAACACACTATAAAGCAACGCCATCAACATTGGCAACGTGTTCTAACTGTGGCACCACAGTAAAATACCATACTGTTTGTCCAGAATGTGGGTATTACCGCGGTAAGCTTGCAATCGAAAAAGACGTTACTGTTTAACCTTCATAACACGATCAGAAGACAGGCTCTTCTGATCTTTTTTTACCCCTTCAATAAACTTTTCGAACAGTTTAATTAATTGTTTTAAAACGACTTACAGGCATTCTTTTGCCCGGTTTTTCTTTGCTGTTCAAATTTTTCACCCTATCTTTCGCAATTATTTTAACTGAATTTTGTTAATCAACTGCCAATGTGCTTTCATTCAGGAAATGACTGCGTTATTGGATTGAATAAAGTACAAATTATGCGAGATATTCGTGCTGCTATCACAGGCATTGGTGCCTTTTTACCTGAATACAGGCTCACCAATGAAGAATTAAGCACTATGGTTGAGACCACCGATGAATGGATCATGCAACGCATCGGTATTAAAGAAAGACGCATCCTTAAAGGGGATGGAAAAGCGACTTCAGACATGGGAACCGAAGCGGTGAACGAACTGCTGAAGAAAACAAACACCCATCCCGACGAAATTGATCTGCTGATATGTGCCACCATTACCCCCGACAGGCCGTTGCCGGCAGCTGCCAATGTAATCAGCCGGAAAGCACGGCTGACCAATGCGTGGAGTTTCGACATCAACGCAGCCTGTTCCGGGTTTGTATTTGCTTTAACTACCGGTGTTCAATTTGTTGAAAGCGGCCGGTACAAAAAGGTGATTATTGTTGGTGCTGACATGATGTCGTCAATAACCGACTACACCGACCGAAGCACCTGTCCACTGTTTGGCGATGGAGCTGCAGCAGTTTTGCTTGAGCCCACGACCGAAGATCTCGGCATTATCGACCACATCAATCACACCGATGGCAAAGGACGCCACTACCTGCACATGAAAGCCGGTGGCTCCAAGTTTCCCGCTTCAATTGAAACCGTGGAAAAACGGATGCATTACGTTCATCAGGATGGGCAAACGGTATTCAAATATGCCGTATCACGCATGGCCGATGTGGCAGTCGAAATCATGGAGAAAAACAAGGTGACTCCCGAAAATCTGGCTTGGCTGGTTCCTCACCAGGCAAATATGCGCATCATTGATGCTGTTGCGCGCCGCATGAAAATCAGCCCGAAACAAGTGATGATCAACATTCAAAAATATGGCAACACAACCGCAGCAACTATTCCACTGTGTTTGTACGATTATGAAAGTCAGCTAAAAAAAGGTGACAACATTATCTTAGCCGCTTTTGGTGCCGGTTTCACCTGGGGGTCCATGTATTTGAAATGGGCCTATGACACAGACAAATAATCTCAAAAAGAACATAAACGATAGCCCTCATGAGCAGACTGTTAATTCAAAGCCACCAGGAGTTTGAGAACTACCTGGGTGAAAAGCTGGGTGTTTCGGACTACCACACGGTGACCCAAGAACAAATCGACAAATTTGCGGAAGCAACTCTGGATCACCAATGGATTCATACCAACCCCGAAAAAGCAAAAACCGAAGGTGCTTTTGGAAGTACCATTGCCCATGGTTACTTAACCCTTTCACTGCTTCCATACATGTGGGAACAAGTCGTGGAAGTGAAGAACTTTAAAATGCTTGTCAATTACGGCATCGAACAGTTTAAATTTGGCTCTCCGGTTTTGGTAAACAGCAAGGTACGCACACACGTGTGGTTGCAGGAATGTACCAACCTCCGGGGAATTAGCCGGATCAAACTCCGGGTTCAAATGGAAATCGAAGGAAGCAAAAAGCCAGCTTTTGATGGCACCATCACCTTCCTGTATCATTTCAACAATTAACCATTCCTTGCCTGACAGAATAAATTTTTGATCCAATCGTTTACATTAGGTAATCGATTTTCATTTTTTCCGGTCTGAAAAATCATGCCACGGCTTGGTTGTGTATGAAGGAGGTTTCCTGTTTTTAATCATGTGTCATGACAAGATCGAAGAAAAGCCGAAGATTTAAACCAGTTTCTTAGTATATTTGATGCTCTTCAAAAAAACACACAGCATGGCAAAAACAAGTAATGAAATTGATTCTCAAGGAATTAATTTAATCGGAAAAGGAACCCGCATCACTGGTGATGTTGTTTCGGATGGCGACATCAGGATCGATGGGGAATTGAACGGAAATTTAGATTGCTCCGGCAGAGTGGTCGTTGGAGACACGGGAAAAGTTACCGGAGAAATTCGGTGCAAAGATTGTGAAATATCGGGCTACCAAAAAGGAAAACTTCAGATTGAACAGCTTTTAAGCCTGAAATCTTCATCGAAGATTTATGGAGAAATTAGCACGGGAAAATTGAGCATTGAACCCGGCGCTTTATTTTCCGGTTCGTGCAAAATGGGCGAACAAATCAAACACGATGAAACCAAAGAACTTAAAAAAGCATAAAAAGAAGTTTGACGATTTTATACGCTACTCCAACCTGGCTTTTGAAATGATTGCCATTATGGGGCTCAGTGTCTTTGCTGGGTTCAAGATCGATCGGTGGCTCGATCTGTCTTTTCCTGCTTTTACGCTGGCATTTATGATTATCTCTGTTATCGCCGCCATTTATCATGCCATTAAAAACTTTCTGAAATGAACGCACTCATCAAGCGATTCTTAAGCCGGTCTGTTATCCTATTCGCAACGCTGCTGGTTTTAGGCTGGGTACTTTATACTCAGATCATTCCGCAACACCTCTTCGAACCGTGGCCATTTATTCTTATTTTTTTCTTTGTCACAACAAACCTTGTCCACTTTTATTTGTTAAGAATTGCCGAAAGTAACATGCCGAAGTTCACAGCCCGGTATATGGTTTTAAGCACAATGAAATTGTTATTCTACCTGCTTGTAGCCATTGTTTTTTTTATGGCGAAAAGTGAACAGGCAAAATTATTCTTAATCAATTATCTAATCGGCTATGTTTGCTTCACGATATTGGAAGTTGCTGAAATAAGCTACGTCGTAAAATTGAAGAATTAACTTGAAACAATTGATTTTTTTAGTAATTTGGAGGTACTTTTTTAAAAGTGACATTCAGACTGATTAAAACTTTATGAAAGCAACAAAAAGCCAAAGATATACCGCTTTTATTCTATTTTTTCTTTTAATATTCGGCATCACATCAACACCTGTTTTTGCTGAAGCTGACAGCCACGATTCGCATTCCAAAGAATTTATTCCTGGCGAATACATCATGCACCACGTGGCCGATGCATTTGAATGGCATCTGGCAACCATCGGAGAAACACACATTGCCGTACCGCTCCCCATTATCCTGTATAGCAAAACCAGTGGATGGCACGTTTTTATGTCTTCGAAGTTCGATCACGGAAACACAACCTATAAAAATTTTCGCATTTCACACGAAGGTGAAAACTCGGGTAAAATTGAGGAAGTCAACCAACAGGGAGAAGTCATCGGACTGCCCATAAACTTATCCATTACCAAAGTAATCGCCGGAGCACTTTTCAGCGTCGTCCTTTTGCTCCTGATTTTTATTTCAGCAGCAAAATCCGCCAAACGACGGGCCGGACAAGCGCCCAAAGGCATTCAAAACACCGTTGAGCCAATCATCCTGTTTGTTCGCGACGAAATTGCGAAGCCTGCCATTGGCGACAAGAAATACGAAAAGTTCATGCCCTTTCTCTTAACCTTGTTCTTCTTTATTTTGCTGAACAACCTGATGGGGCTGATCCCAATTTTTCCATTTGGAGCGAATGTTACCGGAAATATTGCCGTGACCATGTCGCTGGCCCTGTTTACCTTTGCGGTGACCAACCTGAATGGCAACAAGCATTACTGGAAAGAAATTTTCAACCCCGATGTTCCCATGTGGTTAAAATTCCCTCTTCCACTGATGCCAATCATTGAACTATCAGGTGTAATTACCAAACCTTTTGTGTTGATGGTTCGTCTCTTTGCCAACATGATGGCCGGGCACATGATTGTGACCGTATTCGTCAGCCTGATTTTTATTTTCGGAAAGCTAATGGGCCCCACGGCAGGTTTGGCAATCAGCCCGGTATCCATCGTATTTTCTCTTTTTATCCTGATGCTTGATCTGTTGGTATCATTTATTCAGGCTTATGTTTTCACCTTACTGTCAGCCCTTTATTTTGGGATGGCCAAAGCAGAACATCACTAGTTTTAACACAATAAATTAACATTTATGCTATCAGCTATTTTAACAGTTCTATTGCAAGTAACAGATGTGCTGGATGCGGAAACAGCAGCCGCCACTTTTGAAGGTTTTGCAAAATTAGGTGCAGCTCTTGGAGCAAGTTTTGCTGCCATTGGTGCAGGTATGGGTATCGGCAAAATCGGTGCCGCAGCCATGGAAGCAATTGCACGCCAGCCAGAAGCCAGCGGCGATATCCGGTCAAGTATGATCGTATCGGCAGCTCTAATTGAAGGTGTTGCGTTCTTTGCTGTTATCACCTGTGCTCTGGTCCTTTTTGTTTAAAGGCATGTATTGATTGGTTGTCCGCTCCCGGGGTTGCCGGGAGGCTGGACAACAACAACTAAAAAAAACACACGTTATGGGATTTGTTACTCCGGATTTTGGAACCCTGTTTTGGATGACTATTATCTTTGGGATTCTGCTTATTATCCTGAAGAAGTTTGCCTGGAAGCCTATTTTGACAGCGCTCAAAGACCGGGAAACTTCGATCGCCAACGCGCTTTCGTCAGCTGATAAAGCCCGCGAAGAAGTGAAGGACCTAAAAGCAGATCACGAAAAGATTATTGCGCAGGCAAAAAAAGAAAAGGATTTGATCATAAAAGAAGCCAGAGACTTAAAAGATAACCTGTTGGCTGAGGCAAAAACCCAGGCATCCGTCGAAGGACAAAAAATTGTTGCCGCAGCGCGTCAGCAAATTCAAGCTGAGAAACAAGCTGCCATCAGCGAAATGAGAAAACAAATCGCTGAATTGTCCGTCCTGGTAGCCGAAAAAGTCATCCAAAGAGAATTAAAAGACAAGGCCTCTCAGGAAAACCTGGTTGAGGACCTCCTGAAAGATCTTAAATTACAATAGTTTCATGGATCAAAGTAAAGTGACCGTCCGCTACGCGAAAGCCCTTTTCAGCCTGGCAAAAGAAAAACAATTGCTGGATGAGGTGAAGAAAGACATGGAGATGATCGAACTGCTGATTAACGAAAGTACCGATCTACGATTGCTTTTGGAAAGTCCGGTTGTAAAAACATCGCAAAAAGTCAAGCTTCTGAAGATGATCTTCGAAGGAAAAGTAAACAAACTGACGGGTGACTTTTTGGGGATGGTGGCTAAAAACAAGCGTGAGATCTTCACTCCGGGAATCTGTCGCAATTTTGCTGCATTGTATCGTAAAGACCAGGGCATCAAATTGGCTGTCATTACCACTGCGATTCCATTACAAAAAGAATTGGTCACCCAAATACAACAACAACTCGAAAGCGATTTTAAAACGAAAGTTGAATTAAGCCAACGGGTAAACACCGACATGATCGGAGGATTTGTGTTGCGTGTTGACGACCGCCAGGTTGATGCCAGCATGGCCTCTAAGCTGCGTAAGGTCAAAGAAGAATTTTTACAAACTGAAATCAACAAGTAAAAAATTACATAACAATGGCTGATATTAAACCCGCCGAAGTATCCGCAATACTAAAACAGCAACTGGAAGGCTTTAAGTCACAAGCCGAATTGGAGGAAGTTGGAACAGTACTCCAGGTTGGTGATGGTATCGCCCGTATCTACGGGCTTTCAAATGTTGAAGCAAACGAAATGCTTGAGTTCGAAGATGGCATGAAGGGAATTGTTCTGAACCTTGAAGAAGACAATGTTGGAGCCGTGCTTTTAGGTCCATCAGAGCACATCAAAGAAGGCGACACCGTAAAACGTCTGCGACGAATCGCCTCCATTGAAGTAGGCGAAGGAGTATTAGGAAGGGTAATCAACACCATTGGCGAGCCTATCGACGGAAAAGGAGCTATTCAGGGCGAAAAATTTGAGATGCCGTTGGAACGCAAAGCTCCAGGAGTTATTTTCCGGCAACCCGTTACCCAGCCCTTACAAACCGGCATTAAAGCCATTGATGCCATGATCCCGATTGGACGTGGACAGCGCGAGTTGATCATCGGCGACCGCCAAACCGGAAAAACAGCTGTGGCCATCGATACCATCATCAATCAACGCGAAAATTACGAAGCCGGAACGCCGGTTTACTGTATTTATGTTGCCGTTGGCCAAAAGGGATCAACCGTTGCCAACATTGCGGCAACCCTCAAAAAATATGGCGCTATGGATTACACGGTCATCGTTTCGGCGACGGCCTCCGATCCGGCAGCTCTTCAATATTATGCCCCCTATGCCGGAGCTTCTATTGGCGAATATTTCCGTGATACCGGACGGGATGCCTTAATTGTTTTTGATGATCTTTCAAAACAAGCCGTTTCCTATCGTGAGGTTTCCCTGCTGCTTCGCCGTCCACCAGGCCGTGAAGCTTATCCGGGTGACGTTTTTTACTTACACTCGCGACTGCTGGAGCGTGCGGCAAAAATTATTGACTCCGACGAAATCGCTGCAAAAATGAACGACCTGCCCGAGTGCCTGCAAGGAAAGGTTAAAGGGGGAGGCTCACTCACCGCCTTGCCCATCATTGAAACACAGGCCAGCGACGTTTCAGCCTATATTCCTACCAACGTGATTTCGATTACCGATGGTCAGATTTTCCTGGAATCCAACTTGTTTAACTCCGGAGTGCGGCCAGCGATTAACGTGGGAATTTCGGTTTCGCGTGTGGGTGGTAACGCACAGGTGAAAGCCATGAAAAAGATCTCCGGAACACTGAAGCTTGACCAGGCCCAGTTTCGCGAACTGGAAGCATTCTCCAAATTTGGATCCGACCTGGATGCTGCAACCATGCGTGTGCTCGACAAAGGACGCAAGAACGTAGAGATTTTGAAGCAGGGACAGTATGCCCCAATAAAAATCGAGCACCAAATCGCAATCATTTACTGCGGCACCAAGGAACTCCTGCGCCCCATTCCGGTGGAAAAGGTGAAAGCCTTCGAGAAAGATTTTATCGATATGCTGGAAATGGAATATCGCCCTACACTCGATCAATTGAGAAAAGGAATCCTCAATGACGATATTATCAGAGTTCTGGAAAAAGTAGCAAAAGAAGTAGCAGAACGATTTAAATAATGAAACGATTGAATGATCGAACACGAAAATTTCGATCATTCAACCATTCAATCATTTCTAGAAGATGGCCAGTTTAAAAGAAATACGCACACGAATTTCATCGGTAAAAACCACCCGGCAAGTGACCAGTGCCATGAAAATGGTTTCGGCTGCCAAGCTCAAGAAGGCTCAGGATGCCATCCTTCAGATCAGGCCTTACGCCGATAAGCTGCACGAAATACTCAGTTCCATTGGCTCTAGCCTGGAGAACAGCGATGAATCCGTTTATACCCAACAACGCGAACCGGAAAAGGTGCTGCTAATTCTGATTAGCTCGAACCGCGGGCTTTGTGGTGCTTTTAATACCAACATCGCCAAAACAGCGTACGAATTGGCACTAACCAAATACAACAAACAACTGAAATTGGGACAACTCGGGTTTCTTATCGTTGGAAAACAAGGTGAGAAATACCTGAAGCTGAAAAAAATGCCCATTGTAGGACAAGCCAATGATATTTTTGACCCCCTGACCTTTGAGCACTCTTCAAAGCTGGCATCGAACCTGATGGCTGATTTCACAGAGCAAAAATACGACCGGATAGAACTGGTTTACAACGAATTTAAAAATGCTGCCGTTCAAATCTGCACCACAGAACAATTTTTACCCGTCGAAATTGCTGCCGACGAAGAGGAGGTTACTACCCATCTCGATTTCATTTATGAACCGACAAAAGAGCAAATTGTAGAGGAACTCATTCCACGATCGCTGAAAATCCAATTATACAGAGCCCTACTCGACTCGAACGCTGCAGAACAAGGAGCCCGTATGACCGCTATGCACAAGGCAACGGACAATGCGACCGATCTGATAAAAGACTTAACCCTGACCTTCAATAAGGCCCGTCAGGCTGCTATTACCAACGAAATTCTGGAAGTGACCAACGGAGCCGAAGCGCTCAATGGATGATTGAGTTGAGTACGGATCTCTTCTGAAACAACTCAGATTTCGCTATCACGCCATTTACTGGCAATGAATATCCCGGACAAACGAAGAACAAATGCGGGTCTAAAACTGTCATTTTATAAAAGCCAGGATAGCTATGAATAGGAATACTTCCGGTTCCGATGTCTATAAGAATCAGATTTTGATCGAGCTGAACTTGTGGCAACAAAAAATGCAACGAAAACCATCGGTGTTAAGTGGAGCCACTAAAAAGCTACAGACAAGAGCAAACAGCCTAATCCCTGAAAAAGCACACCAGGCAATCACCCAGGCCATAAAACACATGACGCGGACCATTATGACTGGTTCCGGAATGATCACTCCACGACTAATCCTGTCGGATGCTCCCCTCGAGCTACGGGAAGCCAAAATCAAGGAACGCATCAAATTCTACCGTTCAACCGCTGCCGCCGAAGGAGCAGCAACCGGATTTGGTGGGATCGTCTGGGGCTTTGCCGACCTCCCACTCTGGATGTCAATCAAGATGAAGATGTTGTTTGAACTAGCTGCAAACTATGGTTTCGACACCCAGGACTACCGGGAACGGATCTTTATATTGTATGTTTTCCAGCTCGCCTTTTCGAGTCAGGAGCACCGAAATAAGATTTATCGCATCATAGCTGAGTGGGACGACCATAAACACAGGTTACCTGCTGATCTCAATCAACTGGATTGGAGAACCTACTGGGAAGAATACCGCGATCACCTCGACCTGGCCAAATTACTTCAGCTAATTCCTGGTGTTGGAGCGGGAGTGGGTGCTGTTGTCAATTACAGACTAACGACCCGCCTGGGCACCTTTGCCATGAATGCTTATCGCATGAGATTACACCTGCAAGCCTAAACCGGAGTTTGCTTTGAGTGACTTGGATTGGCCACATCCACTGTCAAATACCATGCGAAATGGAACGAAAATCGAAGACACCCTCAACCAAACTTAGAATTTTATTTAAGAGTTAATTGTCCGAATATCGTACAAATTGGCTAACTTGCATAGGCCTCCTTTCACAAAAAAAGTAGTTATGCCGCTATACATGGATATTCATTTTGTGGGTGAGCTTTCCGTGGAGGATACCAGGAGAGCACACCTGGCTGATCTGGCCGTCCAGGAAAAATATGGAGTGGTGTATCATCAATACTGGTTCAATGAAGAAGCCGGAACAGTTTACTGTTTGATGGAAGGCCCTGACAAGGAATCCTGCGCAGCAACCCATCGCGAAGCCAACGGATTTACGGCCTGCCAGATTGTTGAAGTGGAGGGCGGCATGTACGACATGTTCATGGGCGAAAACCAGCAGGTGGATCATGGTTTGGTCAGACACGAAAATGGAAAAATTGACACGGGCTACCGCTACATTCTCACACTTGATATTTTGGCCAAAACAAACAGCTCCGGTTTTATTGACTTCGATCAACTCAAACTCCCCAAAGGACCCAAGAACAAAGCACTCCAACTGATCTCAACTTTTGAAGGAAAAGAAGTTCGCACCGGGGGCTTTGATCACGTCATTGCGGTATTCGAAAGCCCCGAAAAAATCCTTCAGTGCGCCTACATGATTCAAAAAGAGTTTTTGAACAAGCGCACAAAACCAGATGCCAACCAATACAACATCTCTTTCAACATGGGTATCAGCGTGGGGCAGCCACTTACTGAGAAAGGCGGATTTTTTGAAAAAGCGATGCAAATAAGTCAGCGCATGTGCTTGATTGCCAGAGATAGCGAAATTCTTACCTCTCACTTATTTGAAAAACTTTGCTCGACCAAAGAAATCATCAAAAAAAGCATCGGTCTGCGAATCATGAGCCCGTCAGAGCAAACATTTCTGGATAGTCTCATGGACATTACCGAAAGTCGGTTTTCTGATTTTGCCTTCGGGGTGGAGTACCTTTCAAAAGAAATTGGCATCAGCAGGCCACAACTCTATCGAAAAGTGACAGCTATCACGGGCCGTTCGCCTGTGAATTTCATCCGCGACATCCGCCTAAACAAAGCCCTTTCCCTGATCAGGGAAAATCGGTACAACATCTCTGAAATTGCTTTGGAAGTGGGATACCACAACCCTTCATACTTCGCCAAATGTTTCCATGAAAAATTCAGAATCAATCCCTCCAAGATTGCAATTTAACGACATTATAAATCCTTCTTCTCCCTAAGAAGCACTGTAACAATACGACTCCTGAACCGATAAGACCAACACACACCGAAGCTCAAGACGGGCTAGCCGATCAAATTTCAAATGAATCAAATGTGTTATTCCTTGAATGAAAAGTGGTAGACTTCGCTACCTATTCGGTCATAACTTTGCCTTACAGGATTATCGATATCAATACGTTAATTCCGCATTCAATTATTTAATCACTTAATTTCAAGTATCATGGAAATAATTAAAGCAATGAAGACGATGCCAGTTCTGCTTGCACTCTTTTTGAGTTTAGCCGGAGCATCGCAGGAAAAAGACTCACATGAACTGGTGTTGCATCCGCACGAATACACGGGGCCAATACACATTTCACCCAACGACTTCCCCAAAGGCAACATCATTAATATGGTTGGCGGATGGGGCGGACTAGCCGTTACCATTAATGAAGTACCTGCCGGTACTGATTATACCCCTGTGCTTGTTGGCTTAAAAGATGACCTGTGTCAGGTACCGCACTGGGGCTATGTGGAAAAAGGAAAACTTCGAATCATTGACAAGGACAAAAAGACGGTAGTTGTAACAGCAGGTGAAGTGTTTTACATGCCCCCCGGCCATACCGTGATCATTGATGAAGATTCGAAAGTCAT
>NZ_CAXBDD010000091.1:0-15734 GCF_963974515.1 uncultured Sunxiuqinia sp.
TAAAATCAAAAGATGTATATCTTAGGAAAACGGGCGGGTTGATAAAAAACATCAATGGACACGTTAGGATTCTGTAACCCCAGCAGGCTTGAAAGAGATCATCAATCGTTTCGTAGAGGAATAGAAGACTGTTTGTCGAAAAAAGGTCTCCTGAGAGGGCCCAATTTTAGATCTTTGTAATGTGCTTCTGAAAATAGTCAGCCATGCAAAGCAAACTCACAAAAATAAAATTTCGACCAACAGTTGACAGTCTTTCTTCGGGATGGCAACTGATTGGATTATTGGCCATGATGAAATTTGCCATTCACCTGGTCACGTTTTCGAACTTCGAATTGCACCGCGACGCCTATTTGTATTATGCTCAAAGCGAACACCTGGCCTGGGGATATTTCTCGGTTCCGCCTTTTATCGCGGTTGTTGGCAAGCTGGCAACTGCCATTTTCGGCAACACGACTTTTGCCTTGCGCTTTTTCCCCATGGTCGTCGGAGCAATCAATGTCGTGATCATTGGGGTCGCGGTGAAGGAGCTTGGCGGCAAGAAAATTGCCATTGCTTTGGCCGGCTTGGCGTACATTTTATCACCGGCATATTTACATGCCAACACGCTTTTTCAACCCGTTAGTTTCAATCATTTTTTTTGGTTGCTTGCTACTTTTCTAATGCTGAAGATGGTGAACCGCGGCGACCCGAGACAATGGCTTTGGATAGGCCTGGTTTTCGGTTTGGGTTTTCTGAATAAATATTCCATCGTGTTTCTTTACGCGGCTTTTGGGTTGGCTTTACTGCTTTCAATACATCGGCGCCTGATTTGGACGCGACAGTTTTTAATGGCTGCAGGGCTGGCGCTGGTCATTATTCTGCCTAATCTCATCTGGCAAGCCCAGCATCATTGGCCGGTGATACACCACATGACGCAGTTGCGGGAAAGTCAATTGGTGCATGTCAATCGTATCGACTTTCTGTTAGATCAGTTGCTGATGAATTCGCACGCTATTTTCATTTGGATTTTAGCGGTCGTAGTCTTGTTGTTTGTTGATCAGGAAAAGAACTTCCGGCTGTTTGGGCTGACCTTTATCCTGATCCTTTTACTCTTGCTTATGGGAAGTGGAAAGTCCTACTATTCGCTGGGAATTTATCCCCTGCTGTTTGTGTTTGGTGCTTTCCATACAGAGAAGTATATCCGGCGTTTTTTATTGCCGGTAGCTGGCTTTTTAGTGGCTGCCATGTTGCTTGTGCTGTATGCCTCCTTGTCCTTCGATGGCATTCCGTTTGTCACCTATGAGCAAGCTTTGAAAAAGGATGCCTACCGTTGGGAAGATGGTGAATACCATGATTTGTCTCAGGATATGGCCGACATGACCGGCTGGAAACAGTTAGGTGAGGCCGTTGGTGCGGTTTACGGTGAACTGGATGAAACCAGGCAAAACAATTGTTTTATTTTCTGTGATAACTACGGACAGGCGGGCGCGGTAATGTTTTATGGAAAGAAGCAAGGGATTCCGCAACCTGCCTCGCTTAACGACAGTTTTATGTTTTGGTCGCCTGACAAATTGGATGTCGAATATGTTATCTGGGTGCACTCCAGTGTGAGTGGAAGAATTGATCCGGAGATCTTTTTAACCCGGCATTTTGAAGAAGTTCAGTTGAAATACACCATTCGGAATCCGTATTTTCGGGAGAACGGCAGCCAGGTTTTTCTTTGCAAGCATCCGACAGATGAATTGAGAACCCTGTATCAAAAACGGCTGGCAGAAGAGCGGGGCGAAGCCGAAAACGACCCCTCCAATTGAGGGGCTACTTAGGTTTAAGGAAGAAAAATAGGATATTTAATCAAAAGAAGCGCTTCAAATGATGATTCGATTTGTTGATCAAACTTTTCTCCACAAAAATTTAAATTGATCCGGCAATTCCTTCTGAAAGTCCATGCACGTGACCACCTCTATCCGCCCAAAATAGCAGTGTTTAGAGACTTTTGGAGGATGGTTTTAAACCAGTGTCACTTTTTTTGACCTACTGACATACTGTTGTCACTAGCTGTCATTTCCTTTGTCACCGAAACAATTATAAATTCAATGATCATGAAACAGCAAGCGTCCATTTTTAGCATTTTACTTTTAGGTTCTCTTGTCGTAAAAAATCAATCCTCAAATGCCATGGAAAAAAAGAATCTGGAAAAAACACCCGTTCTGATGTATTCGCTGGAGACCACTCTGGCAACCATGATGAATGATTTTGGAGAAGTTCCGAATGACATCGTCGTCAAAGCCCAGGAGCTCGGGCTAGAAATTACCGGGCCCCAGATCTGGCAATACGAAGGTGCCGATGGAAGGCCCGAAACCGTCTTCAAGCTGGATATCTGTCTGCCGGTAAATCAAGCCAGCGGCAATGCTGGTAAGTTCCGGTTTGGCGTATTGCCCGAAGGAGCTTGCATTTCCGACATCCACAAGGGAAGCTGGGCTAAGCTGGGCGATACCTACTGCCGGATGTTCGGCGAAATAAGCCGGAAAGGGATTGTCCCTACTGGCCTGTGCCGGGAGATCTATCATCATTTCGACATGGAGAACGAAGAGGTTAACGTGACTGAAGTTCAGGTAATGATCCAGTAAGGAGCAGAAAAAAAAGCCGAAATCGCCCGGACGATTTCCATCCGGCGATTTCGGGCTTCTTCTTCAGCTCGAACGGCATCGAAAACGGGGAACAACCTTATGCCGGTTCCGGCATCACTAAACTGTGCGACCAGGAGAATTCCAATGTCGGGATCAAGAGGCTGTGCGAAAATTTCACTATTTTGCACACCAATCACCTCCTTCATATTTAAATAGCTATTCATACATGAACCGCACCGACCGACTCAATGCTATTCTGATTCAACTGCAAAGCAAGCGGGTTGTTAAGGCACAGGAAATTGCCGACCGTTTCGGCATCAGTGTGCGGACCGTTTACCGCGATATCCGCGCCCTGGAAGAGGCCGGCATTCCGATTGGCGCCGAAGCCGGAATCGGTTACTTTTTACAGGAAAACTATCATTTACCACCAGTCATGTTTACCAATGATGAGGCTTCGGCCCTGCTGTTTGGCGAAAAGCTGATTGAGAAGATGAGCGATGAGAAGATTAAGGCGGATTTTTGTTCGGCGCTTTATAAGGTGAAGGCCATCTTGAAGCCATCGGAAAAAGATTACCTTGAGAAGCTTCACGACCGGATAGCGGTGTACAATTACCATTCAATGGGCGAACGTTTCAGCCGGCTCTACCTGAATGAAATACAGCAAGCCTTGGTTCATCAACAGGTTTTGCGCATCAGGTATGAATCGAAATACGCCGAAGAAGCCAGCTGGCGGGTGGTTGAACCCATTGGCCTGTGCAATTACTCGTCGCGCTGGCATTTGTTTGCCTGGTGCCGGCTGCGGCAGGACTACCGCGATTTCAGGCTCGACCGCATGGCTGATTTACAACTCACCGACGAGACCTTCAAAGGAAAGCAACATTTGAGTATTGGTGAATACATGGCGCAAAATGCAATCATCACTTCCGAAGTCAACATTTCGCTCCTAATTCCCAAAAACAGGGCGAAACACCTGGATGAGGCCAGGTATTGGTTCGGTTTTTTAAGCGAAGAAGAGCAAGGCGATTGGGTGCGCATGCAGTTTTCGAACAACGATTTGCAGGGCTTTGCCCTATGGATTCTAAATACCGGCAGTCGAGCCCGGGTGGAGTTTCCAGCCGAACTTTCGGCAATCATAACCAATCATGTGGATGAATTGGTAGAGACTTACCGGGATCATCAGGAATGAAGGTGACATCATGCAAGCTTGAGTGATCAATTGATGTTCTTGTGTATAAATTCAGAAGCAAGCTGCTTATGGACCACAAAACCTCGGGCATAACGACAATAGCTGTAGTTGAAAACTACGGAAGTTATTATTCAATCTTTTCAGGATACCCTTTTCTCTCCCACAAAAATTTGAAGTGATTCAGCTTGAGGATCCCCATTCGCAAAAAAAAAGTAGGGTAAACGGTGTTTGCTCAGGATATAACCAAAGAACAGTTGAAAAGTCGGGCTTTTACCGGAAGCTTTCATTTTAAAAAATAGGTACTATGAGTAAAAAAATTGGCATGCTGATCGTGCTTTGGGTAGTGCTTGTCCCTTCAGTATTTGCGCAGGAATGGCTAACCAAGCTGGATGAGGCGAAATCAAAAGCTACAGAAACAAATCAGAATATTTTATTGGTTTTTTCCGGTTCCGACTGGTGTGTTCCGTGTATGAAACTGGAGAAATCGATCTGGAATTCGGAGGAGTTTAAAACATTTTCGGACGATCATTTTGTGTTGTTGCGGGCTGACTTTCTGAAACAAAAGAAAAACAGGCTGAGCGAGGAACAGCAGGCACACAATGAGCAACTCGCCGAAAAATACAATCCCAATGGCTTTTTCCCGCTGGTGCTTGTATTGAACAACGAAGGAGAAGTGCTTGGACAAACGGGCTACAAAAATGTCTCTCCGTCAGAGTACATCAAACAACTGGTTGAATTAGAAAATTAGGCCATGACACGATTCATTTCAATCATCTTTTTAGCGGGCCTTTGCTTGCCTGTACATTCGCAGGAAACCTTTATGCGCACCCTGAAGCTGATGGGCTCGCGCTACGAGATTTCGGTGGTTGCTGGCAGCCAGGACGAAGGCGATCGGTATATCGATTTGGCAGTGGAAGAGATTAGCCGGATTGAAAAGAGTATCTCCTCCTGGGATCCCGACTCGCAAACCTCACAAATTAACCGGAATGCCGGCATCGGCCCGGTGAAAGTTGATGCGGAGCTTTTTGGGCTTGTTGAGCGGGCGTTGCAAATCTCGAAAATAACGGATGGCGCGTTTGATATTTCGTATGCTGCCATGGATCGCATCTGGGTTTTCGACGGAAGCCTGCAACAAATGCCGGACGAAGAAACAATCCGTCAATCGGTTGCCAAAGTAGGCTATGAAAACGTCGTGCTTGATAAAGCTGAGCAAACCATTTTTCTGCAATTGCCGGGGATGAAAATCGGCTTTGGCGCTATCGGAAAAGGGTATTCGGCCGATCGGGCGAAAGCACTGCTGATGGAAGCCGGCGTAGCTGGCGGAATGATCAATGCTTCGGGCGATCTGAACTGCTGGGGTGAAAAGCACGACGGCACACCCTGGATGGTCGGCATTACCAACCCGTTGAATAAAAATAAAGTCTTTGGCTGGTTTCCAATTCAAAACAGTGCGGTGGTTACTTCGGGTGACTATGAAAAGTTTGTGGTGTTGAATGGCAAGCGCTATGCCCACATAATTGATCCCCGAACCGGCTACCCGTCATCCGGATTGGCGAGTGTAAGCATTTTTGCGCCTCGCGCCGAACTGGCCGATGCGCTGGCTACTTCAGTTTTTGTGATGGGCATCGAGGCAGGAATCAACCTGATTGACCAGCTAAAGGGCATTGAATGCATTGTGGTCGATGACCAGGGGAAAGTTTACGATTCGAAAAATATAGAGCGAAATGAGCATGAAATGGAAATTGCCGGATGGCAGAAATAGGCTGAATCGATTGTTGCTAATTGGCTTTGCCGTGGTTGCGCTGAGTTCGTGCGTGGCTGTGAAGGAGTACGAAAAAGTGTATATCAACGACCCGAATATGAAGTTGAGTGCAGCCGCCGACCAGCGGTTCGAGTTGAATTTTCAGGTGTATCGCGAAGCAGCGGCAGGTGCCAATGGCGGAAAGTCGGGCGGAGGATGTGGATGTAATTGATCAGCTATGAAAAGAATACTGCTTTTATTTTTCCTGTTGCTCCTTTTTCATTTCGGGAAAGCTCAATCAACCAATCAGAATACATACAAAAAACGGGTACTGGAATCGCCGGAGATCGAAATTTTGATGAGCTATTACCAGCAAAATGGTGATCATTCGTCTGTTGGAGGTGGTATTGGCGACGAATCTTTGGATAACTTCACGCCGACCATTGTGGTGACCCTTCCTTTAAATGACGATGATGTTTTGACAATCGATGTCGGATTGTCGGCCTACACCTCGGCATCTTCCAGTAATATCAACCCGTTTAACAGCTCCGGAGCTTCAGCTCGTGGAGATGATGAGGAAGACGAAGATGATCACGAGGGCGATGACGAGGATGATTTCCAGCCAGGTTCGTCGGAACCAACGACTGGAACACCCTGGCTGGCTTCGTCAGGAGCATCGCAATCCGATGTACTGGCCAGTGTTAGTATCGACTATAGCCATAGCTCCGACGACCGCAACTGGATTTTGGGCCTCCACGGATCAGCATCGAAAGAGTACGATTATCATTCGCTGGGCTTTGGCGGGAGTGTAGCCCGGCTTTTTGCAGAGAAAAATACCGAGCTGAGTTTAAAAACGCAGGTGTATCTGGATGCTTGGAAGCCCATTTACCCGACGGAGTTACACGAATACAGCCGGTATGGGAGCAACTTTCAGAATTCAGGCTATTTTGAGGGGATGACGGTGATCAACGAACAAGGAAACCCGACAACGGCCTATTTGCCAGACCTGTTTTCGGAATGGGACTCGAAAAAGCGGAATTCCTATTCGGCTTCGCTGGGTTTTTCGCAAATCGTCAGCGAGCGTTTGCAGGCCTCTTTTTTTGTCGATCTGATCTATCAGGAGGGGCGACTGTCCACGCCCTATCACCGGATCTATTTTGCCGATCGGCCGAATTACTACATTGGCACGGCCAGCGACATTCCTGTTTATGCGACCCGCGAAAACACAGGTGTTTTCCGCCTCGCTGATGAGGTCGAGCGATTGCCCGAAACCCGCTTGAAAATACCTTTTGGCGCCCGGATCAATTATTACCTGAGCGGAACGTTCAAGCTACGCACTTACTATCGTTATTACACTGACGACTGGGGAATTACCGCGCATACCGGAAGCGTGGAGTTGCCCGTTAGCTTATCGCCCAAATTCACGCTAACACCCACTTACCGCTATTATGAGCAAACGGCGGCCACTTACTTTGCTCCTTTCGAAACGCATGTTTCCACCGAGCAGTTTTACACGTCGGATTATGATTTAGCGGAGTTCCAAAGTAATCAGTGGGGGATTGGACTGAGCTATACGAACATATTCTCGACCCCAAAGTTCCTGCGATTGGGGCTGAAGACTGTCAACCTGCGCTTTGGTCATTACGACCGCAGCGATGGTCTGAAGGCGAACATTGTATCGTTTGGATTGAAATATGTTTTTGAATAAGGTAGGGTGATCGGCTTTTGATCAGGATAAAATACAGAGGGATGATTTAAAAGAAGTTCTAATCAGTTGGGTTGAAAAAAATGGTGTGTGTGACGAATCGAAGTATTTTCATTTATCTTTGATTGCAAAGTGAAAATATTCGGCCGTTGACCAGACAAGATTTCAATTTTCTATTTCAAACGTATTTCGAAGAAGTCAGAAGATACGTGTTTTACCGCTCGGGCGATGAGGAGCTGGCAACCGATATTGCTCAGGATACTTTTCTGCGGCTGTGGGAAAAGCGAGACGATATTAAGCTGGCGACGGTGAAGGGCTTGCTTCTCAAAATGGCCACTGACCTTTACATTACGAGGTATCATAAAGAGAAACGGGCCTTTAACTTTTTCAATACGTTTGTTCCCCGCGAAACCAGTCTCACACCAGAAGATCAGTTGAATTACAAGGAATTGAAAAAGGCCTATGAAGAAGCTTTAAAAAGTATGCCGGAAAAGCAGCGGGTGGTGTTTTTGATGAACCGGATCGATGAATTGAAATACCGTGAAATCGCCGATCAGTTGGGGCTGAGTGTTAAAGCCATTGAAAAACGCATGAGCCAGGCGCTCGAACACCTCAAGCAGCAGCTAAGAGACAAAGTTTCGCACATTGTTTTACTGATTTTGACCAGTTGTTTATTCCGTAGATTTAAAAATTGACAGGTGAAAGATGACAAGCAACACACCGGATTGGATGCAATTGACAGGCAAAGCCAAGCTTTTTTCGCCGGGGGAACCTTTCGCTGGAAGAAAAGTGAGGCCGAAGTGTTGGCCGAGCTGGATGAGCAAATTCGTTGGCAGTCTTCGGCCCGTTCGTTTCGCCTGAGCATGCGCATGGGAGCCATGGCGGCCAGCTTTCTGCTGATTGTAGCCTTGGGATCATTCCTGCGTTTTTATTCCACCACCGTTGAGGTTTCAGTCGGAACACATCAATTGGCTGACCTGCCCGATGGCTCCACTGTAGAGTTGAATGCTGGCTCCACCCTGAGCTATTACCCCTATTGGTGGCGCTTTAAGCGGATTGTAACCTTAGAAGGGGAAGCTTTTTTCGATGTTCAAAAAGGCCAAAAGTTTGTTGTCCGCTCTTCGCAAGGGAAGACGCAAGTGCTGGGAACTTCTTTTAATATTCTGGCACGGGGCGACCGTTACCGGGTTACCTGCTTGAGCGGAAGCGTCCGGGTGAGTTCGAAGCAAAACAAACAAGTGGTTTTGCAGGCAGGCGGTCAGGCTGTTGTTCAGCCCGATGGCGAAATAGAACTCCGGCAAAACATCGAGACTTTTCCTGAAATATCATGGCGCGATCATGTTTTTGTATTTACCTCCACGCCAATTCAAGCGGTTTTTGAGGAAATTGAACGTCAGTATGGTGTGACCATCCAAACTGACACGACTTCCGAAGTATTCTACACCGGTAATTTCACAAAAGAGCAGAACGTGGAGGATATTTTGGGTTATGTTTGTCCTGCCGTTGGGTTGAAATACATCAGGAAATCACCTAACTTGTATTTCATAACTCAGACGAATGAATGATACGCACATTTGTAATCGGACTTCTTTTTTTATTCTGTAGTTCTGCCGCATGGGCGCAAGGCCGTCCCATTGTTGTTAAGGCTCAAAACCAGCCTCTCCAGGAAGTATTATTGCATCTTCGCGATCAGTATGGCTTTTTGCTTTCGTATAATGCCGGAGAAATGGCAGCTTACAAAGTCACTCTTTCCCAAACATTTCGAAACCAGGAAGACGCCTTGAAAGCACTTCTCCAGGGTTTGCCCTTTCATTTAAAGAAATCGAACCAGGTTCTGATCATCATTCCAAATAAGAAGCAAGCTGTTGCAGCACCGCAAAGACGGAGCATCTCCGGGCAAATTGTGGAGGCGGGGAGTGGAGAACCGCTGGCCTTCTCGGCGTTGCTGATTAATCAGCAGCAGCTCTTTGCCGACGGTATCGGTTCGTTCAACTACACCACCGAAGATAGCCTGGTTCGGCTGCAGGTTTCGCATTTGGGCTATTATGTACTGGATACCGTGCTTGCACCGGGCACCAACCAGCAAATTGAGCTGGTGCCGTCGTTTAAGAATTTGCCCGAAGTGACGGTGGAGAACAATTTGATTGAGAAAGCGGCAGTCATTGGTGAGAAGGCGGGAAATATGAAGTTGAATCACAGCATCTCGCGGTTTCTGGCGGGGCAAGGCGACAACTCGGTTTTCAACTTGTTGAAACTGATGCCCGGCATCCAGGCTTCGAACGAACAGACCGTGGATTTGTACCTTTGGGGCAGCTATGAGGGCCAAAGCCAGATTACCTTCGATGAATTTACCTTATTTGGTCTGAAAGAGTTTAATACCAACATTAGTCTCATTAACCCCTTCATTGTAAAAAATATTGAAGTTTATAAAGGAGGATACGAAGCCCGTTACGGAAATCGGGTGGGCGGTCTGGTGAATATTTTTGGCAAGAATGGCCATCGAAAAAAGCCTGGGTTTCAGTTCAACATCAACCCCATGACCTTGAATGCCATGGCAGAACTGCCCGTTGCCGATCACTCCTCGCTTATTCTGGCTTACCGTCAAACGTACTACAATCCGTACAGCCATAATGATTTCAATTTGTTTGGATTGAAAATACATGGCAAGCAAGAAGACGCCGGGCAGACCTATGAAGAAGGGGAACGAGCGAGTATCAGCGTGTTTCCCGATCGGTACCAGTTTCGTGATTTCAATGTGAAATACACCGCCAACCTGGCGAATAATGACCAGTTGGCAATAAGCGCTTATTATGGTGGCGATGATTTTAGTCTGAGTACGGCCAACCGACTGGTAGAAACGCATTACGATGAAGAAGAAGAGGAGGAGGAAGAAACTTCATTAGAGGTATTGTTTTCGAGCCATGAGGAAAACAGACAGTTGGGAACCTCCTTGTTTTATAGCAAGACCTGGAGGAATGGTGATCGTTCGCAACTGATTTTGGCGCATTCCAGTTTTCGGCAGAGTATTATCGATTTAATTGAGGCGGACAACCTGGAAGACGGGGAGGTGTATAACCGCGATTGGGTTGAAATTGAAAATGAAGCGCAGGAAAGTTCCGTTCGCCTTGAGAACAGCATGACCATTGCAGGAGGCCACCAGTTGGAGTTTGGTGGCGGTTTTTTTGCGAATCAAGGGTTTATCGAAAACAGTAATTTGTACGAGGACGAGCAGCTTGGCGATTCGCATGCCTATTTTAAAAATCATCGCTTTTTCCTGTTTCTGCAAGACAATCTACCCTTGATGGGGCGGCTGACTTTGCGAACCGGGTTCCGGCTGAATAGGGTGAAAAACAGGCTGCTGGCAGAGCCCCGTTTTAACTTGAGCTATGAACTTGGAGAAAGCGTGAAGATCAACAGTTCGTGGGGGATTTATAACCAGTTCATCTACAAAACAGCTTATGTTGATCGCGATGAAAATTACACCTTCCTGTGGACCACCGGCGATGAACAATCCGGGATTTTGAATGCGCAACATTGGAGTGCAGGCTTGAACTTTTCGAAGCAGGATTTTACAATGAGTGTGGAGGGCTACTACAAAACCACCGATCATTTGTCGCGTTACATGCTGGAGAACCGTGTTGTAGCGGGTGAGCCAACGGAAGACTATTATTTGTATCGGGGCGATTCCAAGGCTTACGGGCTTGACTGCTACTTGAAAAAGGATTTTGGCAAACATGCCGTTTGGGGTGCTTATACCCTGAGCGAAACCCGTGAGCGCCTGGCGTACAGTAAGGAGGATTTGGGCGGCTACCAACCTGCTCCGCACGATCAGCGGCATGAGTTGAAATTGGCTGGTCTTTTCAATCTTAAACAGTTCTATATTTCGGCTAACTATGTTTACGGTTCGGGCTTGTATATCCTGCAAAAGCAGGCAGAATCCCCCATTCACTACAAGCGTTTGGATGCGGCGGTAACCTATCGGTTTAACTGGAAGTTGTTGCGTGGCGAAACAGGCCTGTCGGTGCTCAACCTGCTCGACACCCGCAATGTTGTCAGGGGTTACCTGACCAACGTGAGAATCAGTGAAGAACTGGGAACAGTCAGAATTTATACTGACGCCATGCCGCTTATGCCCATTCTGTTCCTGAAACTGGCGTTTTAAAAACGATGATATCATCAGTTCTTCCCGAAAACTTAGTGAAAGTGATATCCCCGGGTCCGGTTTTTCTGTTTAAGGCTGCGATATCGGTACGGTTCCATGTGCTGGTAAGCCTGAACGAATTGCGAAAAACTGCTCGATGAAAAGCTCTGGAGTCTGTCGATCTCTTTAAACGGTAGTTTCGTATGCTCAAGTAAATCGCAGGCCGCCAGACGCAAATATTCGATTATCCAGTCGAGCGAGCTGATGCCAGATATTCACCGGATGCCGCCATCGAACTGTCGTTGGTCGACTCCCGGCATCAAGGCCTATTGTTTTGCCGGTTGTTTCCCGTGTTTGCGAATCAGGTTGGCAAATAAATCCCTACAACTGTTGCCGCTGGGTTTATTCTCAAGAAGTACTTCTGAAAGAGCGAGGCCTTTTGGGAAACGTCTTCGGCCACGCCCGAGTAGACCATTTGCGGGCGAATGGGAGGGTATCCCAAGCTCGTCATAAGTTGAGTTGTTTGATTTTATGAACCAAACGACAAACTTTTTTAAAGAATTTCAACTTTGTCCTAAAATCACAAGACGTACATTTTAGGAAAGCCTAAAAATCTATAAAAAACACAAATGTATTCTTTAGAAAATTACACAGATTGGTCAAAAAACAAACGCACAATTTAGGAATCTGTTCGTTTTTCTAAAATATAAATGCGTCTATCCAGGGAACTTCAAACTTTGCTTGAATTTTGCAAGGTGAGATTTTCGGAGGATGCTCATTTTGATAAAATTCAAGTATGCGGCAGATCGGCGCATGCTACAAAGCATGGATACCAACCCATACTTGGCGATCTTCATTGAAAATTCCTACCTTTCACCTTCGAAAAACGCAAAAATGGATCTGCCCAACATTACCCACACCAATGTCGATGTTTTTTTGAACCGCGAAGACATCATTCTCGACACGATTGCCCAAATCATGAAGGACTTCGGCATGTTTGGGGTGGAAATTCATTTTTCGGGACACATTGATGATGCATACCACGAGCTGCACCAGCAATTGGTGGAGCAGATTGATTCCTTGCTGATCCATAATTCCGACCTGCTGATGTCCATTTTATACCAGGTTGACATTTCGGACCGCGACATAGGCCGCACACAAGCCGATTTTCCGCGTTACAATCAGGTGGAGGTGATCGCCCATCAGATTATCTTCCGCGACCTGAAGAAGGTCTTATTTCGACGTTATTTCAGTGCGAAATCAGCCGGGGAAAATTGATGATGATTGAGGGATAAAATTTTGTGCGGATGTTTCGTTATAATGATTAGTTTTAGGCGATTATAGATTCGATCCGTGAAAAAATACATCTACTCCGTTTTTTTGATTCTGTATGTCAGTTTTTCAATGGGACAAACTGATTTGTGCCGCAAATCGACCGAGGGTACCGACTTTTGGTTTGGGTTTATGGAAAGCCGGAATTACCACAACAAGCATTTTGTTGATATTACCGTAACCGCACGCGAGACGACCAGTTTCCAGGTTTTTACAGGTAACGGCGAAACACTTTTTGGGGAGTTTACAGTTCAGGCCAATCAAAGCGAGCGTGTCCCAATTCCATGGGAGTTGGTAGAAGCGACCGGCTCAGAAGCCATCCAGGATAAAGGGATTCATTTGGTCTCCAAAAAACCGGTTAATGTTTACGCACTGAACTGGGACGCGAATTCGGCCGATGTCGCTGTGATTTATCCAACGGCATCACTGGGAACGGAGTATTTTGCCATTTGCTACGAGCCCAACATCCACGAAAATAGCAACGGAGATTATGGCAATGGCAGAAACAGTGAGTTTTTGATTGTTGCTGCGGAAGATGAAACCAAGGTACTCATCGTGCCGTCAAAAGTCACCGACAAGCTGGTCAATGCCGGAGATACCATTGAAATCACGTTAAACAAGGGAGAAGTTTACCAGGTTCAATCAATGAATTTTAAAAACCTGCCAGGGCAGGGTGATCTGACTGGTAGTTATGTGTTGTCGGATAAGCCGGTGGCCTTCTATTCCGGATCATTGGCAACTACGGTACCTGTGGAAGCGGGAACATCGGCCTGGGATCACTTGTATGAGCAAATTCCACCGATTCATTCGTGGGGCCGCGAATATTACGCCGTACCCTTGAAATCGCGTGAGCAAGACCTTTACCGAATCATGGCGGCACAGGACGGAACGGTTGTTTATATCGATGGTTTTGCCCCCATAAACTTAGATCGTGGGCAGTTCGAGGACATTATCCTTTATCATAACCAGCCAAAACGGATCTATGCAGAAAAGCCCATTTTGGTTGTGCAGTACAGCCAATCACAATCGGTGGACAAAGACTTTACCGGAGGAAACGGCGACCCGTTTATGATCGTGTTAAGTTCAACCACCCAGTCGAAGAACGATGTGACTTTTGTAGCTTACGATTCCGATCAAATCCAGAAATACTATGTCAATGTGATTACGCTGACCGAGGAAACCGGGAATATTCGATTTAATGGCACAAGTGTTCAAAGCCAGTTTAAACCCTTTGAAAACAGCAATTACTCCTGGGCACAGATTTCACTTTCTCCGGGAACATACCGACTTTGGAATACCAACGAGGACCGCGGTTTTCTGGCCTATGTGTATGGTTTTGGTGGCGTTGAGTCATATGGCTATGGCGTTGGTTTTAATCTGGATCTTGTGCTTGATTTGGGCGAAAGTATCGATTTTCAGGGAGACACGCTTTTGCTGTGTTACGGCGAATCCCGAACGCTTGATGCCGGGCCATATTTTGACTCCTATACATGGAATACCGGCGAAACAACACAAAGATTAACGGTGAATGAAGGTGGAAAGTACACGGTTAAAACAACCACCATTGACGGTTGCGAACTGGAAGATTCCATCGTCATTTTCGTAAGTCATCCTGAAGTTGATTTGGGAGTTGACCACGATGAAGGATGTTTCCCCTACGCCATTACCTTGGACGGGACCGATGGTTTTGAAACATACCTGTGGCAAAATGAATCGGGCGACACCCTTTCTTCACAGCAAATGTTTGACGTGAGTCAAACCGGAGAATATCAGCTCACTGTTTTCGATAAGTACGGATGTCAAGCGGCTGACACAATGAACTTGGTGGTTTTTCAGGTGCCTGAGGTGGATGTTAGCGGCGATGGCTTGGTGTGTGGGGATTTGAACAGCCCGCTCTCCGTTTCCATTACCGGTGCGCCCGAAGCTTTGTGGAATTACGAAGGCAGTTTTACTTGGACAACCAACCAACCGATGCGATTAGCTTTTTCAGAGGAACAACTCAAATCCGTACAGCTGAACGCTTCGGAATACGGCGACTATGAAATTTATTACCAGCTAAAAACCACGGACGGATGTGAGGTCGCAGATACTTTTCAGCTTAGATTCCATCCACAGCCAGAATCCTTGTTCCGATTTGAAGACGATGCCAAATGCGAAGGCTACAGTAAAAAGCTGTTGTTTGACGGCCAAGCTACGGAAAGCGCTACTTTCTACTGGGATCTGGATGGATGTCAGTTTGTTGATACTTTGGGGTGGCAGCAATACAACGTTTCGGTTGGGGCTTTTTTGGCTGAACCGCCTTATATCAGTCTGGTCATTGACGATAACGGCTGCTGGAGCGACACAACCACCCTGCCGTTGGGTGCCAAGCCCAATTTCACCATGGAAGCCGATCACTTGAGAGGTTGTGATGAATTAACGGTGAATTTTACCAGTACGCTGCTGACTGATGATCAGGTTGATTTTCATTGGGAATTCAGCGATGGAGAAATAGAGGACAGTCAGAATGCTACGAAACATTTTGGAACAACCGGTCATTATGGCGTAAGTTTAACGATTACCAATCCGGTTACCCGATGCCAAAACGGGTTTACACTCGATAGCATGATTCAAGTGTTTCCTACTCCAACGGCTTCCATTGTTGCCGATCCCGGTTTTTGTTACGATGATTCAGCACAGATTCATTATGCACACAGCATCGATTCTTCCTTCTGCTATTGGGAATTTGATGGCGCCCGGCAACTGGGTGCAGGAAACGATTCAATTACAGTCCTTCTTGAAGAACCAATTGGTCAAGTTCAATTGAAAGTGAAAGAATATGGTTGCCTGAGCGAATCGGTTGCGATGATGCTAAAAAGAAAACCTCATTTCGATTTTTACACGGATAGTGAAGAGGGATGTCAACCACACGGAGTCGAGCTTTTCGCAGGTCCTGAAGATGGTTTCCTGAGTTATTCCTGGTTAACAGACAGCCTGCCAAATCCGACAGGTGAGTCTGTTTTTCTGAACTTGTCAGATTCCGG
>NZ_CAXBDD010000092.1:0-15562 GCF_963974515.1 uncultured Sunxiuqinia sp.
CCCCAGTAGGCTTGCTCGTTTTTTACAACTTCTTGTTGGTCAATGCTGGCTACCGTTTGGTTTTTTGATGCGGAGAGCACCACGCCAAGCTCATAATTCTTTGTTGTTTTACTCAAACTTAAATACGGTTTATAGCTCTTCATTCAAATTAATTTTATGGATTTGTTCAGCTAAATTAAGAAACTTTGTTTGATTGAGCTATGTCGAATTATTTAGCATCGGCGGCACACCGGAATCCGGTATTGAAAAGCGAGGTTTCGTGCGAGTTGAATGATCGTCCGGAAACAGTATAGCTGTCCTCGCCGTTTTGGTCGAAAAAGAAGGATCCTCCGCGAATGACCTTTACATTTTCATCTTTCCGGGAAGGCGAAGGATTGCCCGGATACAGCTGGTAGGTGTCGGCACACCAATTCCACACGTTGCCTCCCATGTCGGATACTCCGGCTTCGTTTTCGCCAAAGGCACCAACTGGGGAAGTGTACTGATAGCCATCTTCGTTGCTGTTGTGGGTCACCTGGTTGCCTTGCCAAACATTAGCCAGGTACTTGCCATCAACAATCAATTGGGCTCCCCAGCTGAAACGTCGATCGTCGGTTTGTCCGCTGCGGGCGGCCACTTCCCATTCGGCTTCGGTCGGCAATCGCTTTCCTGCCCATTCGGCATAAGCTTGGGCGTCGTTCCAGCTCACTTGTGTCACCGGATGATCCTCCTGCGCTTGTTCGCCATCGGGTCCAAAAGGGTGTTCCCAGTTGGCGCCTTTTTTCAGTTCCCACTGGTTGGTGGTCAAGTTAAAAATGCCGGAGTCGCCAAAACGGTCGGCTTCGGTTTGGTAGTCGGTGGCTGCGATAAAACTGCGGAACTGGGCTACGGTCACCGGTGTTTTATCGATGTAAAAAGCGCTGAGGTCAACCGCATGCGCCGGCTGTTCGTTGGGCAGGCCCTTGTTGCTGCCAATGGTATAGCTTCCGGCCGGAAACAGCACCATCCCAGTGTAATCGGTTTCAGCCGTGGAAGGAGTGTTTTTTGTCACGGCTTGCTCTGAAGTTGTGCTTGCATTGTCGGCTTGGTTTTGGTTGGTGTCTTTGGGTTGACTGGAACAGGAAGCCAGCAAACAGGCCGCTGCAAAAACTGGTGCTAATTTGAATTGCATAAGTTGCGTGTTCTGATTATTGAAATCCAAAAGTGCGTATTTCTGGTGGTTATTCAAAATGACAGACAGAAGCGTCAAATTCCAATGATCCAAGCACAGACATACCGAGCTGCGGGCTGCAAGCCACCAGTCCAGTCAGCCCAACAGTGTTTCTTTATTCTTTGGGCGTTTCCGAGCACACGCCGACGATGACCTGTCAGCGTTGCCAGACCCTGAAAGCGTAAAAGAAGCCAACAATAAGAAATATCGAATAAGAAACAAGGAATCAGAAGGTACGCAAAGCGAATCAGCGACAAGCAGGCTTCAAGGCTCCATTATCGAGAATCCAACCACCAGCGATAAATGGCCACTTAATGACACCCAAATGACCAGAGACCAGAATCCAAAAGTCCAACCACTTGCTGCGGCTTGTGAAAACCGAGCATCCAGCCTCCAACAATCTGGTGACTTTATCGTATATTTCGGTAAAAAAACAACCCATTATGAAACGAAAATCACTGTTTCTGACAGCCCTGTTTTTTGTGTTCTTTTATGGCTGCTTTGTTTACTCCTTTTACCCCTTGTACACCAACGATGACTTATTTGCGAATGATTTGCTGGTTGGCGAATGGATTGATTCCGATTCAACAATCTGGAAATTCGACTTTAATTACCGCGGCGAACGTTTGCCCGAAAATCGCGACAGCACGGCTTTTGTATTGCAAATGAAGGAAAAGGATGGTTTGGACTTTGACAAACACGAGTTTTTGGTCCACATCATTCAGATGAACGGAACTTACTTTCTCGATTTTTATCTGGAAGAGTATTTTGATGAAGACAATTTTACGATTTTCGATTTGCATGTGATGCCCATGCATACTTTTGCCCGTCTGGAGCTGGATGAAGATGGCGCTAAAATCAGGTGGTTTTCTCCCGATTGGCTGGAGGACATGCTCAAACAAAACCCGGCAGCCATTCGGCACGAGAACAACGGAAACCACATTCTGATCACAGCAAAAACGGAAGATTTGCAGCAGCTCGTGGTTCAATATGCCGATTCGGAAGATGCTTTTGACGATGGGGTGGATGCGCAATTACGGAGAATCAGCAAGTAATTTTCTGACGATTTTCAATCAGAAAGAAAACTGTTGAATACCGTTGAAAACGATGGACTACAATTGTGTCCGACAGTTTTCAGCGGCCTTCCATCGTTTTCAACCGTTTTAACTGGCAAGCTATCTGAAGCTTTGATGTGTGTTTATAATTTGAATTGAAATCAGGTTGATAGTTTAAAAGCCTAAAGTTCAAACCATTCCTCTACTTTCAGGTGGTAGTCTTTTTCATCTTTATGCCGAAAGGTATTGGTTCGCGGAACCGGCTCATAATAGGTTGAATAGTCATCGATGTGTTCCAGGATGTCTCTCAGTCCGGCAATAAACAGCCCGACCTCTTCATTGGTCATGGTTGGATGGAGTGACCAGCGCACCCAGCCGGGCTTCTCGGACAGGTCGCCATGATTAATTTGATCGGTAATTTCATTGGAGCGTTCGGCAGTTACTTCCAGCAGAAAATGGCCGTAGGTTCCGGCACAGGCACATCCCCCGCGCACTTGGATACCGTGGCGATCGTTGAGCAATTGCACCAGCAAGTTGTAATGAATGCCGGGAACGTAGAACGAAATAATACCCAAACGATCGCGCTGCCCGTCGGCCAGGATCTTAACATCCGGGAGGCTGTCCAGCCCGTCAAAAGCAAGTTTCAGCAGTTCTTCCTCACGAGCCCTTATTTTTTCAACGCTCATCTGATCTTTTAACTGAAAGCACAGGGCCGTTTTAATCGATTGCAAGAAGCCGGGCGTGCCACCATCTTCGCGTGCTTCAATATTATCCACATACTTGTATTTGCCCCAGGGGTTGGTCCAGTCCACCGTTCCGCCGCCAGGATGATCAGGAACGGAATTGTGGTACATCGACTTGTCGAAAACCAGCACTCCTGAAGAGCCTGGGCCGCCCAGAAACTTATGGGGCGAAAACAGAATGGCATCCAGTTTCATCATTGGGTCTTCGGGGTGCATATCAATTTCGTCGTAAGGGGCCGAGGCTGCAAAATCGATGAAGGCAACCCCGCCAAATTCGTGCATGATTTTAGCCAGCTCATAGTAGGGCGTGCGAATGCCGGTTACGTTGGAACAAGCAGTAAACGAGCCAATCTTAAACGGACGGTCTTTGTATTCTTCGAGCTTTCTGCGCAAATTGGCGGGTTTCACCAGCAGGTTTTCATCCGGCTCAATAATGACCACATCGGCAATGGTTTCGTACCAGCTCGTATGATTGGAATGGTGCTCCATATGGGTAATGAACACCACTGGCTTTTCGCGTTCGTGAATACAGGTTTTCCCCGATATTTTACCACAAACCTTCAGCCCTAAAATACGCTGAAACTTATTAATGACTGTCGTCATTCCAAAGCCGGCGGTGATGATGACATCGTTAGGACCCGCGTTGACGTGATTCTTAATAATTTGATGCGACAACTGGTACGCCTTGGTCATCAAAGCCCCGGTTTCACTGGTTTCGGTGTGCGTGTTGGCTACAAACGGACCGAACTGCTCCTGTAATTTCTGCTCAACGGGACGGTACAGCCTTCCGCTGGCAATCCAATCAGCGTACAGGATTTTTTTTACTCCAATCGGACTGGTAAATGACTGGTCAATACCGATAATGTTTTCCCGAAACGGGCTGAAGTATTTTTCCAATGGGCTCATCGCATGTGTTTATCTTCTGAATAAAGCAAAATAAGGGGTTTCAACTGACATAAAAACAGAAATAAGTCATTCTTTTTCGCCAGAATAAGGAAGCTTGCCGGAGCGATGGTGACAATTCGTCATTTTTGGTGAATGGCACAGGCTTTGGAAAGGAGGAGCCGTAAAATTGATGTCAAACTAAAAATATAAATAAGATGCAAAAAGGTAAAATTGGCGTTTCGAGTGACAATTTGTTCCCAATCATCAAGAAGTTCTTGTATTCCGATCACGATATTTTTCTTCGTGAAATCGTATCGAATGCGGTTGATGCCACCCAAAAGTTGAAAACCCTGGCCGGACGTGGCGAAACTTCGGTTTCGGTTGAAAATGCGAAAGTTCGTGTGTCGCTTGATCCCGACAAAAAGACCATCACCGTATCTGATACCGGGATTGGGATGACCGCTGATGAGATTGAAAAGTACATTAACCAGATTGCTTTTTCGGGAGCCAATGAATTCCTCGAAAAATATGAAAGCGATGCCAATGCCATTATCGGGCATTTTGGATTGGGTTTCTACTCTTCGTTTATGGTTTCAAGCAAAGTCGAGATTGTCACCAAGTCATACAAGGATGGCGCCGAGGCCGTGAAGTGGTCGTGTGACGGAAGTCCCGAGTACAGCATTGAAGAGGCCGAACGCGAGGAAGTGGGTACAGATATTATCATGTACATTAATGAAGATTCGAGCGAGTTCCTGGAAAAGGAGCGGCTTTCCGGAATTCTGAATAAGTATTGCAAGTTTTTACCCGTGCCGGTTGTTTTCGGAAAAGAAACCGAATGGAAAGATGGCAAGCAGGTGGAAACCGACAAAGACAACCAGATTAATGAAACCAATCCTGCCTGGACCAAAGCTCCGGTCGATCTGAAAGATGAAGATTATTCTTCGTTCTACCGCAAGCTTTACCCCATGGGCGATGAGCCGCTGTTCAACATTCACCTGAACGTGGATTATCCTTTTAATTTGACCGGAATCCTCTATTTTCCCAAATTGAAAAACAGCATTGAAGTTCAAAAAAACAAGATCCAGTTGTACTCGAACCAGGTTTTTGTGACCGACTCGGTGGAGGGAATTGTGCCTGAATTCCTGACTTTGCTGCACGGAGTGATCGATTCGCCGGATATTCCGCTGAACGTTTCGCGCTCGTACCTGCAGAGCGATTCGAACGTGAAGAAGATTAGCAGCCACATCACCAAAAAAGTGGCTGACCGCCTGCACCAGCTGTTTAAAGATAGTCGAGCCGATTTTGAAAAGAAGTGGGATGACCTTAAGATCTTCATCGAATACGGTATGCTGACTGACGAAAAGTTTGCCGAAAGGGCCATGAACTTCTTCCTGTTCAAGAATACGGAAGGCAAATACTTCACTTTCGAGGAATACGAAAAACTGATTAAGGACAATCAGACTAACAAGGACAACAACTTGGTTTACCTGTACTCCAGCAACCTCGAAGAGCAGTTTACCTTTGTACAAACGGCTAAAGATAAAGGCTACGACGTGCTGATTATGGATGATGTGTTGGCAACACCTCTGCTGAACAAGTTTGAGCAACAGCACAGCGACAAACGTTTTGTACGCGTTGATTCCGATGTGGTTGAAAACCTGATTCAGAAGGAAGACGAAAAAGAGGAGCTGAGCTGGGATGAGAAAGAAGAGTTGAGCCCTGTTTTTCAAGCGGTGTGTCCCCAGGCAAATGGGGTGAACTACATTGTTGATTTTAAAAATCTGGGCGAAAACGGACAACCCATTGTAATTACCCGAAACGAATTTATGCGCCGGATGAAAGATATGGGGCAACTGCAAGGTGGTATGAACTTTTACGGCGATTTGCCCGACAGTTTGAACCTGGTGGTGAACACAGCGCATCCTTTGGTGCAAAAAGTGCTGGACAGCAAAGACAAGAAGCTGGGCAAAGCGTTTGAAACCATCAAGGCCGATTTGGAAGTGAAAAAGCAGGAGCTCGACGTGCTTGAAAAAGCCAAAGAAGGTAAAAAGGACGAAGAAGTACCAACGGCCGACAAGGAAAAGCTGGAAGATCTTGGCAAGTCGATTGCAGACTTGGAGAAACAAAAACGCGAAAAACTGACCGACTTTGGCAAGAAAAACAAGCTGACCAAACAGCTGGTTGACCTGGCCTTACTGGCTAACGGCATGCTGAAGGGCGAAGCGCTTGACCAGTTTGTGCGTCGCAGCGTGGAACTGATTAAATAGGCTCATGTTAATACCCAATATTATTTAAAGAAAGAAAAAGCGATTTGGCATTAGCCAGGTCGCTTTTCTTTTTGGCAATGGCTAACCAATCAACCGAACCAGGCTCTTTGTCGGCTGTGTAAGTTAGCCAGCGTGTCGATGGTAATGTTAACATCCTGAACTAATTGGAAGTCAAACATCCCCACGCAAATAAAGTCGGCGCCATTTTCAAAAGCCCAGCGAAAGCCGTCTTCTGGCTCAATGGCTCCGGCAGCAAGCACCTTAAAGCCCATCACTGGCACCTTTGCGCGGTTCACAAACTCAACGGTGCGGTCGGGAAACAAGCAGAAAATATTGTTGTGAAATCTGTTGTGGTCCAGGTAATTTTTTCCATCCACTTCAAACGGCACACGGTTTTCCAGCGGATGGGCTGACCAGTAGTTGTCGTGATGCATCGTTTTCATGTAGTAGTCAGGAATAATTCCCTGTTCCTCACAGGCAATCAGGGCGTCGACCGTGTGTGAGGCCAGCCCCGCAGTGTATCCCTGCGAACGGATTTTGTCCATCATTTTGTCAATCACATCAATTTTCCCGTCGCGCACCAGCCAGTCGCACCAATTGCCTTGAACCTGAATAATGTCCACGCCATAGTCGATTGCCTTGTTGATGTTGACAAAATAATCTTGATTTTCCATGTCTGGCCCGACCTGTGAAATCACCTTGATTTTACTGCCGGTTATTTTTTTGTATTTCCGGAGCAAGGGGTTTGACGGAAAGCCAATGTTGATGGTGTCAATTCCGGCTTTTTCTGCCAGCATCAGCGTTTCGTAGACTTTCTTTTCATTGTTGTAAGCCTTGAACAGGGTATCGACATAGCGTAAATCGCGGGCATGAGACCAGCCGCCAATTAAATTGCCACCAGCTACTAAACGGCTGATCGAGTGGTGACCAATCTTACCTTTTGGAAGTTCACCTTTAAGCTCGCGCAGGGCGGTTTGCTTGACCTGAATGGTTGCGCCCGACGTGACATCAACAGCATACTTCTTTTGATTCTGCAGTGCACCCCAGCTCAAAAGTCCAAGAAAGGGGAGGGTTGCCAGGTTTTTCAAGGCTGCACGCCGGGTGCTGGTGTTTTCTTTGGCTTCTGTCAGTTGGCCTGCTTCGCTTTGTTGTCGCCGGAAATTCAGAAAAAAACCTATGCCGTACCCCCTGTCTTTCAGAAATACAAACAGCAATAAAACAGTCGCTTCAATGAAAATTTGATTGACGACAAACAGGCTGTTGCTAGACTGCATAATGATGGATGGACCAAATGGCGGGTAAGCAAAATAGTACAACAAAAGCAAGAGTACCCCGGAAAAAGCTGCATAGCGAGTAAAAATTCCAGCAAACAGGGCCAGTCCAATGAGGATGAGTCCGTAAATATTGAGCAGATCGATCAGGGGCATGAGCTGGGAAGCAGCCAGCCAATGATAAAATCCAGCCATAAAGCTGTTGGAGCTAGCCAGAAAATTATAGGCCGACCAATCTTCGGTTGCCAGTTTGACAACACCTTCGTAAAAAAAATGCCAACCAATGGCGGCACGCAAGAAAGTCAGAAGAAATCGTTTGGTGTGTTTTATTTCGTTAGGTTTCATTTGCTCGCGTTTGGGATTTTAGGAATGATGAGCCTAATTTAGTTGGCTTTTCTTTGGTTTGCAACATGTTGTGCAAACAGAATTCACGAGAAGATTCCTGATTCTTGAGTTTGTTCGATCAGTACATTTGGTCCTTAACCGGGAGTTACAGGCAAAAAAAACGCCCCCTTTTCTGAAGGAGGCGCTATGCTGTTAATCTTGTTATTCTACTTTATCGGAACCTGGCGTTTGAATTCCATCTCAAGCGAGATGAAGGTCTCAGTCCGGGCAAGGCCATCGATTTCCTGCAATTCCTCATCGATAATTCGCTTCAGGTGATTGTTGGTCTTGGTTTGTATTTTAATAAAAATAGCATACGAACCGGTGGTGTAATGACACTCAACGATCTCCGGAATTTTTTTCAAGGCTTCAACCACTTGGGTATGGTACTTGGCCTTGTCGAGAAAGAGGCCCATGTAAGCGCAGGTGTTGTAACCCAACTTCGACGGATTGACAATAAACTCACTTCCAGAAACAACTCCAAGGTTCAACAGGCGTTGTACGCGCTGGTGAATGGCTGCTCCCGAAACGCCACATTCCCTGGCTACCTCCAGGAATGGAATTCTAGCATTTTTGGTAATTAACCGGAGGATTTTCTCATCCAATTCATCAATCTGTGGTAGCGGATCAGTATGGTCTTGATTCATTTTTGATATTTTTTTCAACTTCGAATTTAAAAGCTAAAGATATAAAAAAACGACAATCATTAAATAACCGTATTTTATAACATGTCGTTGGTGATGATTTGTAAGCAAATGAGTGAAAATGGTTATAATTAGTTGTTTTAGATTTTGACGGCGAAAATAAGCTAATTTTTTTAATTCCCATATCAAGGTCGAATGAAAATGAATCCTGACCTAAGTGTTTTTCAGAGGGGCATTGTGCTGACTTAGAAAATCAGAGATGTCGTTTCCACTTGGATTCTGGAAGACCCGAAGGCCAAATTCGGGTAAAATGGCCAGTACATGGTCCATGATATCGGCCTGTATCGATTCGTATTTTGCCCATTCCTGGCTTTTGCTGAAAACATAAAACTCAAGGGGTAAGCCTTTTTCAGATGGTTGTAAATGACGAACCAAAAAGGTCATGTCCTGATGGATCATCGGATGCTGGTGCAGGTAGTTTTCCAGGTAGCGACGAAAAATTCCCAGGTTGGTTTGTCGCCGGCCGTTAAATACATCACCTTCTTCTACGTTTAGTTTCTTATTGTATTCCTTAATTTCTTTTTCACGCTCGGCTAAATAATCCTTTAACATGTAGAATCGGCTTAGTTTTTCCAGCAGTGCTTTGTCACAGAAGCGCACACTTCGCATATCCAGATTTACGGAACGTTTAATCCGGCGTCCGCCCGATTCCTCCATGCCAATCCAATTGCTGAATGACTCCGAAACCAGCGCATAAGTGGGTATGGTGGTGATGGTCTTATCCCAGTTCTGAACTTTGACCGTGTTCAGGCTAATGTCAATCACCGTTCCGTCTGCATTGTGGCTGGGCATGGAGATCCAGTCGCCTGGTTTCAGCATATGGTTGGCCGAAAGTTGAATACTGGCCACCAGACTCAAGATGGTGTCTTTAAAAACCAACAACAAAACTGCTGCAATGGCTCCTAATCCACCAATCAGGTAAAGCGGTGATTTTCCCATCAAAATCGAGATAAAGAAAATAACGGCAATGCAGATGAAAAGAATCTGCAACAATTGGATGTACCCTTTAATTGGGCGGTTCACCGCATACGCCGTGGTTTGGTAGATGTCGTTGGCTGCATTGGCCAGTCGCACGGCAAACAAGGTAATAATAATGATAAAATAGACGTTGCCCAGGTTGTACAAAAGGTCACTGACGAATTCAACCCCTGAAAAATCATAAGTATAATAAATAATCAAAGCCGAAGACAAGTGGGCCAACGCACTAAATACTTTCCGCTTTACAAGGAAGTCGTCCCACTGAGTTTTGGTCTTGGCCACAAACTGGTGTACAATTTTTGCCAAAATTCTCCGGGTTAGCCAATGGGCAAAATATGCTACCAGAAACAGCACAACCAGACAAGCCAACAGTGCCGTAATATTGGCCGTCTTGTCTGGAACGTAAAGGTCTGCCAAAATCGTTTTAAAGAGTTCCAATAAGTAGTTCATATGAGAAAAGTCAATTGAATCTGTTGATTTGTTATTAAATTTAGAAGCTAAAATTAATGAATTTGTTATGATTAGAAAATGGGGATTCATCAGCTTCTTAATTTTCATTCTGCCACAAGTTATGTTGGCACAATTAAATTTTTCAGACCATTTCATAAACAAGGTGTTACGTGTCGATTATTTATTGACTGGCACTGACAGTACCGCGGAAGTTATTCTCAGGCAACTGAAAAAAGAACCCCACTATGGCGGTTCGCATGTCAATTTGATTGATATTTATGACCTGGGAACCTATCGATACCGATTATTTGATCAATCGTCCAACGAACTGCTTTTTTCGAAAGGGTTTTGTCCTGTTTTTCAGGAGTGGCAGACCACCGATGAGGCTAAAGTGCAGAAGCGCGGGTTTTACCAGGTGGCGATTTTCCCTTTTCCAAAGAAAACTTGCCGCTTGGTCATTGAAGAACGAGCTTGGGACGGCGAATTCACGGAGGTTTTCAGTACTCAAATCGATCCCGAGGATTATTTTATTCTCGAAGAGCAAGTGCCGGCTTATGAGGTTGCCGAACTTTCGCTGCAAGGATTGCCTCAAAAGAAAGTGGATGTGGTTATTTTACCTGAAGGATACATGGCTGATGAGATGGATAAGTTTGTGGCTGATGCCAATCGCATGGTTAGGTCCTTATTTGAGGTGGAACCGTTCAGCCAGCACAAAGAAGATTTTAATTGGTACGCGGTGAAAGTCCCGTCAGTCGAATCGGGAACTGATATTCCAGGCGAGCACATATACAAAAACACGGCTTTCAACTCGCACTTTTATACCTTTGATACCCCGCGCTACCTGACTTCGCAGGATATGCTGTCGATTCACGATGCTGCTTCGGTGATGCCCTATGACCATATTTACTTACTGGTGAATACCAATCAATACGGTGGGGGAGGGTTTTATAATTTTTTGTCGGTTACCTCGGTTGATGACCGTTTGTCTGAGACCGTATTTATTCATGAATTCGGCCACGGTTTTGCGGGTTTGGCCGATGAGTATTACACCTCTGACGTAGCCTACAGCGAGTATTACAATTTAGAGGTGGAGCCCTGGGAACCGAATATTACGACTTTGGTTGATTTCGATTTGAAATGGAACGGAATGGTTGGGGACAATACGCCTCGTCCCACCCCGCGAACCAGCAAATATAGGGACGTGGTTGGTGTTTTCGAAGGGGGTGGATACCTGGAAAAAGGGATTTACAGTCCGGTGATGGATTGCCGGATGAAAAGCAATGGCCCCAATGGTTTTTGCCCGGTGTGTCAGCAAGCCATTGAGCAAGCCATCGAATGGCATTGTGAATAGAAATACAGAAGAAGAATGTCGAACCCGTAGTGTCTAAACGAGAACAAAGCCATCAGGAGCTTCCCCTAATGGCTTTGTTGGTTGCATTACCGAAAGGTTTATTCTTTTTCTTTTCTAGCCTGAAACCAGTAGCCGGCTACCAACCCGAGTCCCGCAAAAAGGAAAATCATGGATATGTAGGCTGCTCCGTTGTCGAGGCTTGTGTTTGCATTCAAAATACTTCCTGCCAAAACACCCAAAGCAACACCTATAAATAACAGGCCAAACTTTAAGGATAAAAAGTTGGAGTATTTGCCAACCCCTTTAAAAATAGTTGGATCGGTTCCCTTTTCAATCATCGCCATTCGTTCTTTGTTTCGTGTGGTCAAAAAGACATAGACCATGGCAAAAATAAAGGCGAAAAAACTTACTGGAATTACAATTGCTTCGTTCATAGCTGTATTTTTTAGTTTCTAATTTTTCTTCGCCCTTATGACGCAGCTTTTGGAATTCGGTTACAAGCCTGTTGTTTTTTCTTCGATTTGAAGATGACTCTGTTTTTATAAGATATAGCAAGCAGGAAAAATTTTCCTGCAATTTTGTAACCACTGGCTCAATCATTCGTCAAAAGTGTAGCATGAACCCAAAGGATGATCATTATTATATCGACAAGGTGAAGAATGGCGAATTGTCGGCCTTTTCCTATTTGGTTGAGAAATACCGTGATATGGTGTATGGATTATCTTTAAAAATGCTGAAGAATTCGGAAGATGCGGAAGAACTGGCACAGGACACTTTTGTTAAGGCTTTTCAGTCGATTGGCACGTATCGGGGAAGTTCTAAATTTTCAACCTGGCTTTACCGGATTGCCTACAACGGAGCCATTACGCAACTTCGGAAGCGAAAAGTGGAACTGTACTCGCTTGATGAGCAACGGTTAACCGATCAGGATGAGCTGGACATTAGCAACCGCCTGACGGAAATTGATCAGGATGCCCTGGGCGAGAGTTTAAGAAAGGCGATGGCTACTTTACCCGAAGGCGACCAGGTGCTGATTACCTTGTTTTACTATGAAGATCAGCGAATGGAAGATATTGCACAGATTACTGGCTTGAGCCAGAGCAACGTGAAAGTAAAGATCCATCGGGCACGAAAAAAAATGTATGGTTATCTAAAAGAAAACCTGGAAGAAGCCGTTTTTAATGCGTTGTAATAAGGATTAGGAGGAAATATCATGAAACGAGCCATAGGAACCAAATTTTACGCCCAAGCGGATGATTATTTCGGCGAGTTCCATGCCGTTGGAAAGCGTCTCAATGTGAGGAAGCGCGATGCGCATATTGTCGTTGAATAAATTGAAAAAAATACACGTATGAAACAGATCGATAAGAATTTTAGAGAATTGATGAAAACCTATCAGCCGGAGAAGTCGCCAGGCGATTTCACGGTTCATGTGATGAACCGGATTTACGCTGAAACCAATCGGATTTCGGAATACAAACCTGTGCTGAATAAATGGGTTTTACGGATCGTGTATGCTTTTATTGGTGGTTTTGTTGTGTATTCCATGTTTAACTCCGGTTCGGGAAGTATTGCCCCGGGCGGAAGTAAGCTTTTTAGCTGGCTGCCAAAAGTCGATTTATCGGAGGCAGTCGAAGCTGGCAACAAAATTACGGGTATATTGGGTGGCTTACCCCAGTACATGGTTGTTATTTTCTTGTCCACAACCTTTTTACTTCTGCTTGATCAATGGATTTTAAAACGCAAGCATATCGGATAGATTAAGGTTCCGATTGAAAACTGATGGGCATGCTCATGCTCACCCTCACCGTCTCACCATAATTTTTTCCCGGAATCCATGGTGGCATGAATCGCAGCAACCTACTCACTTCGTCTTCGTATCCGGGGCAATCATCAAGTCCCTGGCGAATTTGCACCGTGCTGATGGTGCTGTCTTTCTCAACCACAAAACTCACCAGTACTTTCCCTTGGCAGTCGGGTGCCGGAAACCGCAAGCTGTCCTGCATATAAAGCGAAAAACTGGACTCCGTTGAGGAGCCACTTTTGTATTGAAAACTTGGAAGGTCAGAGGCTATAAACCAAACAAGCTCTTCCTTTTCTTCTGGATTTTGTGCTGAAGTTGTACTCAGGATAAGAACTAAAGAAAGCAAAGTCAATACGAATTTTCTGTGGCCTGAAAATATCAGAGGCGATTTTTTACGTTGCATCAGTCACTGGTTTTTGGTAATTGTGGACGAAACCAGCAAAGATTATACCGGCATTCTGTCCGAATATGGTCACAGACAGGATACTATTTCCGGCTGCGTGTTTTCGATTTGGCGGTACTGCTTTTCTGCTTTTCCTTTTTCCGTACGTAAATCAGTTTGAGTTGTCCTTTGGTGTTTTCCCGTTGTTCTATTTCGAATTCCGGGATTGATCGAATCAAAGGTGTCAGCTTTTGAAAACCATAATTTCGGGCGTCGAAGTTGGGTTGTTTTTTCTGAATCAGGTTGCCCACTTCACCCAAAAATGCCCAGCCATCATCATCAGCCAAATCGGAGATGGATGACGAAATCAAGCGAATCACTTTAGGCGTGATTTTATCGACATCACTTTTTGGTGCGACTTTGCTTTCGCTCACCTCAGCCCCGCTTTCCGGGTTTTGGTTCTTCAAAATTTCGATGTAAATGAACTTATCGCAAGCTACAATAAACGGATCAGGTGTTTTCTTTTCTCCAATGCCGAATACTTTCATGCCGGCCTCGCGCAGGCGGGTGGCCAGCCGTGTAAAGTCACTGTCGCTTGAAACCAGACAAAAACCATTTACCTTTTCAGAATAAAGAATGTCCATCGCATCAATAATCATGGCCGAGTCGGTGGCATTTTTGCCGGTGGTATATCCGTACTGCTGGATGGGAGTGATGGCGTTTTCAAGCAGCAGGTTTTTCCATCGCGAGAGGTTGGGCTTGGTCCAGTCGCCGTAAATCCGTTTGATGGTTGGGTTGCCATATTTTGCGATTTCTTCCATCATTTCCTTCACATGGGCCGATGGGATATTATCGCCGTCAATTAATACTGCTAATTTTAAATCCATTGCTGTAAGATATTTTCCTGCAAATTACGCATTATAGAAGTGAATACCATCATTGGCAAGAAATTTCGCATCATTGAAATGGGAGGAAGTCCACTCACCAAACAGGCTAAAGTTCGTTTAGAACGATATAAACAGTATATACGATGTAGATGAGCAGCAAAGCTCCCGCCTCCCAGCGGTCGAGCTTTTTCTTTATGCCGGTAAACATGGCGATGAAAAGAATCAAAGTTCCGACTCCAAGGAGCAGTAAATCGGTGTTGAATACCGGATGATAGCTTACCGGAGTTAAAACCGAGCTGACGCCCAGGATTAAAAAGATGTTGAAAATGTTGGAGCCAATGATGTTTCCCACGGCAATGTCATTGTTCTTTTTAAGCGCGGCAACCACCGATGTGGCTAGCTCGGGAAGCGAAGTGCCCAAGGCAACAATGGTCAGCCCCACAATCTTTTCGCTTATGCCCATCGCAGTGGCCATTTCAACAGCGTTGGTTACGACCAGCCTGCCTCCGATAACCAGTCCCGCCATTCCCGTGATGATTAAGATCCAGATTTTCAGATTGGTAAAATGTTTTTGATCCGGTTTGGATTCCTGCTTGTCGGTTTTGAGCTGCTTGTACACATAGAATAGAAATGCGGCAAAGAGCGTGAGAAGAATCAGCCCATCGAGGCGGGAAAGAAAATTGACTCCTGGCGACAGCACATCGTTGGCCAGAAAAAAAAGCAAAATCACAGCAAAGAGCGAAAGCGGAATTTCTTTCCAAACGGTACTCGACTGTACCACCAAGGGTGTGATTAAACCCGCAATGCCAAGGATGAAGAATAGGTTGATGTTGTTACTTCCAATCACATTGCCAAACACCAGATCATGGTGATTTTGAAGGGCTGCAAAGGTATTCACAACCAGCTCGGGCGCCGAAGTTCCAAAAGCGACAATGGTTAAACCAATCGCCAAATCAGAAATTTGGTGCTTTTTAGCCAAAGCTGTTGCTCCGCTCACCATCCAGTCGGCTCCTTTAATAAGTAGCCCCAAGCCGAGAACTAAGAGTAAAATTTGTATAATCATTCAAGTATTTTTGAGGGCGGCAATTTAGATATTTTCCGCTGAACGAAATCTGACTATAAGAGCAAATATTGTACTGAATTGTTCATCTTCTTTTTCGGTGAGACTGGAGACCAGCTCAAATTCTTTTGGAGAACGAACATTGTCCTGGT
>NZ_CAXBDD010000093.1:0-15458 GCF_963974515.1 uncultured Sunxiuqinia sp.
AAACACGCTGACAATCAAGCGTTTATGTTTCTATTATTTCTGTTTGCTGCAACTTTTGCTGCAACATGCCTCGGGGAAACATTCTTTTCACTGGCATATATAGCCGCGTTGGTTAAGACTCTAAATTTGGTCGAATTGGAAAGAGGACAAAAATTAAATCCGTTCCGCGTGGCCCGGCCCCAACGACTCGCCAACTTCCATGCATATAAGGGGCAACATGTTTCCTGTCATCTCCTCTATTCTATCTGGGTCAAGATTTCCATTACTCACTGCCGTCAATTAATTCCTGAACCTCTTTAAGATGCAACTCAATATGTCCCAAATATCCCTCAATCATTTGTCTAAGAGTTACGGTAGTATTCTCAAAGCTCAGCCATGAGTTATCAAGTTTTGTTTGGTCCACCGAATTTATCACTTGAATCATGTGTAAATTGTAATACTTCCATAATTGAATCGTCGTATTCCACTCCGCATTTTGGTAATCCTGCAATGTAATCCACAAATCATTATCTTGCTGATAATCGGGAAAATCAAGTTTTTCGTTGTATTGCAAACGAATCATTCGCTGATGGTTATTGGCTGCTGAATCTATCAAATGCCCGAGTATCTGTTTTATTGACCGGTTTTGCTCATTTCTCTTTTGTGAAATCGTACCGACTGGCAAAACCTTTAATTTGTCCTCCCAAATAGTAATGTATCTGAGAATGCCATTTGTAACATCCGAAAAATCCATATTCTAATCCATTAATTTGTTGTCGGTTTTTACCAGATGCATCAGTGCATACGCTGTAACGATTCTGGCAATTTATTCGCTGTTCGGTGAAAACTGCTGTAAAATCAGGAAACAATTTGATATGCTTAGCGGCAGTTAACAAAGTCACTATGCCACGTACGCTTTTCCCAAATTTCGAACGCCTTCTGACAAAGGTAATCATATGGCAACTTTTGACCTGCTGTAGGATGCTTTTCGCGCTAACCTGCCAAATCTAGCTTAAACAAACAGCGAATGAAGAAACTGGTTTTACAGAACGCAATCAGCCGAATGAGTATCCGGACACCGATTACCGCTGTTTATGAGCACAGCAGAGAAGTTTCTTCGTTTGTTTTTATCTCCATTTCGGTTCTACCGGAAGTCTTTCCCCATCGGCCGTAGTGTGCTCTTCCAACGAGTTCTCCTTAGACTGGATTACGATGTAGATCATTGTTTCGTCAGAAGAATTGCAGATACCACGTTTTCCTTGCGGTGCAACGCGTATTACGCTGCCTTCTTTAATACTAAAACAGTCTTCATCCACTTGAAAATAGCCACTCCCCTTAAAAATAATATACGTTTCTTCATTCTTTCTATGAATATGAAAATAGGGCTGCTCCGATTGTGGCGGAAGCGAATTAAACGAAATTTCCGTACCTGTAGCCTTCGTAGGATCTTTCAAAAACACTTTGCCTTCTACCAGCTTTTTATTTACAGGGTGAATCAGCGAGTAATCCATTAAATCATTTAAATCGCCTAAGTCTACGGCACTGTAGTGCGTGTTTTCCGATAACGTCTCAATTTGTTTCATACCTTAACGTGTTATTGCTTTTTACAATCAATCACCACATATGGAACACTTAGTTTCATTATTCCGTCAGTCCGTGATTTACTATTTAATTCATTTTCAATTTTTTCAAATATTTCCGATTGCTTTTCGGACGGTAAAATGTCTTTCCAACTGCCAATAAATGCGAGTCTGATAAAATAATGATTCAGCATTGCTGTTCCGTCAACGAACTTGTATTCAAACCGATCATGAGTAACTGACTTAACAGAAAATCCGCGAGATTTAATCAATTCCAGGTATTGACTGAGTGGTTTGCGTTTTTTATAAATCTGTTTTCGCATTGAATCCAAACAAGAATCGAGTTTTAAACTGCTCAATACTTTTTCCATTACCGAATAAAACTCCACCATTGTATCATTTAAATTCATGGTCTGGATAAATTGTCCTCCGGTTTTCATAATCCTCGAGCATTCTGATAGTGCCTCATCAAGATCAGCCACATTATTTAACCCGTTATTGCTTACAATTAAATCAATTGAATGCTCATTTAGCGGAATATTCCCGGCAACTCCTTGAATGATTTCAATATTTTTGACCCCGTAAAAGTCAATTTTCTTCTCTGCCCGATGAATTGCAGCTTCCCATGGATCAATTCCGTAAACCTTTGAATCTTTTCCCAATCGCATGGCTATTTCAATCAACGGAAATCCCGCCCCAAATCCAATATCAACGACTTGCATTCCTCTTTGATAGTTGATCCCATCCAGTAACTTTAACCCAAAAGGGGCCGACCATAAGGGTAGTTCGTCAAATACTTCGACAAGTGTCTTCGAATTGTAATCCCATTCAGTTTTTAAATAGTGTGTCATGTTACTGATTCTTTGACTTTATGGCGGGCGGATTAAATCCTAATAAATACTTATTGATTTTGTGCCTAAAATTAAGAATTTATATGGCAGCTGTCCGCATCCGGCCACCGCATTTTTGTACGGCTAAAAATCGGATCCGAATGACAAACTTGACATTTCCCCGATGATATATGGAACACTTTCCTATGATCATGGCACCATTTAACTTAAGGATTCGGATGGCTTTTTGATGAAAGTTCTTGAATTGATTGAAGCGCCGGAACAACTTTTAAGCAAAGGAGTAGTTCCAGAAAAATTGATGCTGGATTTGTAGTTCCGGTTTAAATGCATGTACGAAAACGCTGCCCCGGAAAAGCAAAGCGTTTTTTTTGGTGCCAATTTCTAACAAAAAATAAACAAGCTTAAAAAAAATTAAAAGAATTTGATCCTGCTCCAAAAAGTTCAACTTTTGCGGTATTATTTCTTTTGTTCCTTAGAATAAAAAAATGACCAAAAACTCGTATAAAAAACTCCTGACAATTTTTCTACACATTTTTATGTGGGGGCTATTGTTTCTTTTTTTCCTTTGGGTAGTCAATTTTAGGTATGTATATTTAAACCGGTCAGCAGATGAAGCCCAAATATCCGTCCACCGTTTTTTTGGATATTCTCGAATACTGGTCACCTTTGGACTGTTTGCGGCTATCTTCTACCTGAATTACTATTTTTTAATTCGGCGCTATCTTTCAAAAAAGAAATTCAAAAAATATGCAGGGGCAATCGTCTCAATTCTGCTCGTGGTGACTGGGATCTCCTATTTGAACCGGCCTGCACCGCCTAAGTTTATGCAGAACAAAATGCCGCCACCTGCCATGAATTTTGGCGATGCTCCAGATTTTGACCGCTTAGAGCCACCAAAGCGATTAATATTTTTCAGCTTCGGAGATCTATTACTGAGCGTTATAGCATTGACAATCAGCACCAGCATTCGGGGAACAAGAGAATGGTTTGAGAATGAAAAGCAATTGAAGGATATTGAGAACCAAAAACTGACGGCCGAGCTTTCCTATCTGAAAGCCCAGATTAACCCGCACTTCTTTTTCAATACACTAAATGGAATATATGCCCTCGCTCGGAAAAAATCCGATCATACTCCGGATGTTATTTTGAGACTATCTGATTTGATGCGCTACATCATTTATGAAGCGAACACAGCCAAGGTTTTGCTTAGCCGTGAAATTTCGCATATTGAAAACTACATCGAACTCCAAAGAATCAGGCTGAATGAAATCGTTCAAGTTCATTTTCAGGTCAATGGCAACCCGGGATTTGTGCAAATTGAACCGCTGCTTTTTTCCGTTTTCCTCGAAAATGCCTTTAAGCATGGCATTGACTATAGCCGGCCCGGGAAAATTGATATTTCACTAACGATTAAAGAGCACCAGTTGATTTTTATAATTGCGAATCCAATCCTTCGAAATAAGAAAGAAACGCAAAACCGGGAAAGTGGCGTGGGATTGCAAAATATTAAACAACGTTTACAGTTGGTTTATCCCGATCGACACAATCTCAAGATTTATCAGGAAGATGAACGACATATCGTTGAACTCTACTTAAACATAAGAACCGATGAAGTGTATAATAATTGATGATGAACCGTTAGCCCAGCAAATTATTGAAGAGTATGTAGGCATGATCCCGTTTCTGAAGCTGGAGAAGAAATGCAATTCCGTATTCGATGCCCTGGAAGTTCTTCAGAAAATGAAAATAGACTTGATTTTCCTCGACATTCATCTACCAAATGTTTCGGGAATCGAATTTATTAGCAGCCTGGAGAACCGGCCGTTGTTTATATTCACAACGGCTTACTCAGAACATGCCCTTGAAGCTTTTGACTTAAGCGCTGTTGATTATTTGCTGAAACCAATTTCTTTTACTCGTTTTCTAAAGGCCACCAACAAGGCTTATCATCTTTATTCAACCAACCAAAACAACCGGCGAGAAGAGCGCGTTGAAGTCGCCGAAGCTGACCAGGAATATATCTTGGTCAAGTCGGACTACCAATCAGTTAAAATAAAGCTTAGCCAGATTTTGTACATCGAAGGGTTGAAAGACTACGTCAAAATTTTCCTGCAGAACGAAGCAAAGCCTGTTATCACCTTGAATTCGCTCAAACGGATGAGCGAAAACCTCCCTGACGGTCATTTCCTTCGGGTTCACAAGTCGTTTATCGTGAACACCAACAAAATAAAGTCAGTCACTAAAAATCGAATTATTATCCACGATCGTTGGATTCCTGTGGGCGACAGCTACAAAAGCGACTTCCAAAATTCGGTCATTAATAAATTTGCCTTATAACTTCCAGGTCAAAATAGGCTCATGCCGCGTAGAGTCCAATTAACCCATTCCGGGATTAATTGTATTTTGGACGGCTAAACCACGTATCTTTTAGTGAAAAGCCCAGTCGAAAACGGAAGAAGTTCTCTTGAATCAGGTTTTTGTTTGTGGTTCCTTGTTTTCCGAATTCAAAGCTCATATCGATCCGTGATTTTTGATTCTGAATCGGCAATCCCAAACCAAATGACAGGACAACTTCGTCCAACTGAATATCCCGCAAATTGAGGTAGGATTGGGCATATTGAAACCCCAGTCGGTAATTCATTCGTTTATAATAGGCATCTCTCAAATTACTTGACGGTAAATACTCCATGCCTCCGTGAAAATAGGGGTTATTATTCAGTTCCACCCCTAAGATATCATACGATTCATCCGACCATCTTTGCATCCCCACATCCATTGCAACAAGTAAATTCGTCCCTTTTTGCCAGGAGAAACCAAGACCAATTTCTTCCGGAATAACAAATTCCCCTGTTGATTCTTCTTCGTATTGCAATATAACGTCTGCTGAATTGGAGGTCGTATTTACCCGTCGGGTTTGAAGCTGCTGCCGGGGATTGTATATCGCGCCCAGCCTTAGCGTGCTTGATTTGTGCTGAAGCTGGTATTGTATTCCAAATTCCCAGTAGAAGTTGTTGAAATAGTCGGTTGTTTCGTTGCTAATCGACACCGTTCCCAGTTTAGTTAGATCATGATATTGATTTTGCGATTGGTTGCCAAACAAGTAGGAAGCTTTCAGCCCGAGTGACAGTTTTTTTATCGGCGTGAAAGAAGTGGTGAAATAAGCGCGGCTGATGTCGCCTGAGCCAATAATACTGAGCGGATAATCCTGTTGAATCCCACCAATTACGCTAGTTGTGTTAATTTCATAGCCTGTTGAACTATACGGGTTCAGACCAAAACCGGCGGAAACCCATCGGTTGATACGCAACCCCAAGGCCAGGTAGCTGAAATTGGCATCGAGCGATGAGGCTGTCTTATTTCGGCTCTTATACTCAGAGAATTGACCATCGACCCCCATCTCAAAAAGAAAGGTCATGCTGTCCAAGGTGCTGTATGAAGCTGGATTTAGCGTATTCAGAAAATTGTCCGATGCCATTCCGATACCCGCATTGCCCATAGCTGAATTGTGCGGGTTACTTTGAAAACGTAGTTCACCCAAGCCATACATGGAATAGGGAGAACTGGTATTGTTCTGTGACAAAACCGGTCCATTTACCATCAATATGCAGCCAATTATTAGCCAAAACTGCGGAGGATAGTTCTTTTTCATATTATTCATAAGTCAAAAAATAGAGATTTAAGGTAGGCTTATAACGACTTGATTTTTCACCTTCGAGAATCAAATGGTCTGTTTGCGACTTGAAATCGGACAAAGGAACGGTAACCAATAAGCCGTGATCGATGTTGTAATAGCTTCCTGCCAGTTCGGCCGAAAGAAAAGTGGTGATGTCGGCGATGTAATATGAATTTTCTTTATACAATTCATCCAGCGCTAGATTTGCGTAAACGACGTTATCATCCGCGTCCACAAGCTGATCGTTCATTTGGTTGATTTTTCCAGTTTCGTAGAAGTGAAGGGTTTGAGGGACATCGCTTGCAAAAGACTCTGGAGATGGCCGTAAAACCAGTTCGGCCTTAAGCAATATGTGGTCTTCCAATTTGTAGAGCTCATTTAAGCTTGGAAAGTCAACACGAACCAATACTCCCGCAGTTCCCTGAATAAAGCTCTTGTCTCCTGAAATCCGGGAAAAAAGCTTTTCCCGCTCAGAAATCAGATTTTCAAAATCCGTTCCCGAACGATCAGAGATCAACGCATTGAAATGGTTGTTGTTTTCCGAAAGATTAAAATCAATGACGAGCTCATCATGCTCATATTGACCAGCAACATGGGTATGAAGCTGTAGCTTAATTGAATCGGTTGAAAAACTCAGGACTCGGCTGTCCGGATTTTCTCCCGGTTTTAAAACAAGACCTCTGAAAAAAGCGCTAAAATTCGTATTGTTCAAAACTTCATCGGCCTTGTCTTTTCCTAATTGCAGGAGCTCTCGCCCAAGCTTATCATCCAAACGGATTTCGATCGATTCTTTGTGCACTTGAGGTAAAAAAAACAATTCACCACAAGTTTGATCTTCGGCCGGAAACCGACTCGTGTTAAACAGGTATTCGGCTGAATAATCATCTTCCTGCAACATTAACTCCTCTTTGAGACGATAAACCTGCAGAGTCTGCATGGTTGTTGTGTCGCCAAGCAGGTATTCGCCGTAATAAAGTGTCAATATCAGGGAGTCAAAAACGGCTTCGCTATCAACGGCAGTAAGGCCCGACGGTAAATCGACAGTGAAATAACTGTTGAGCTCAATGCTTCCGGTTTGGTCATTTTCAAAGTACCCCACCAGGGCATTTGCTGTTCCTGAGGTGGGAAGCGAATCGTACTTAACCGTTGAGAGTTGAATCGAAAAGGTATCAACCAAGCTAATTTTCGATTTAGACTCAACCAAGTCAACCCCAATTTCGAACTGGCTGCTTTCGGTCTCACAGGACAGCAGAAGAACGACAGAAACGACAAAGAAATAGACCAATGTTTTCAATTGAATTGAACGCATGATACGTGGAATTAATTCAGTTCTCATTAAAGTGAATTTTGTGTCTTGCAAAGCAATGCTTTCGAGGCTGGTGCAAAAACAATATTAGACTAAATCCAATTTTTAATGGTCGATAAAGCGGATTCCATCGATGAAATACAGAACCGTTTCAATATTCTGTTAAGTTCTGTTAAGAAGTATGAAAAATATTAACAAATGATGGTTTTATATCGATTTACCGGTCATTGGTCATGAAATAACAGCTGTTTCGAGTGAAATTTTCACCCGTGGTCTATCAATTTTTTTTTGCCCGTTCAATCCATCTAAGTTTGACCTGAAAACAGAGAAAAATAGTTATGATTCAAAAAAAATTACGTGCAATGAATTGGTTAAACTTGACTATTAAAGTGGGGATCGCCTTGTCGATTCTGGTCATTTTTTCGTCATGCAGTGACGATGATGAGGAAGATCTGGTTGGTAACTGGGTGGAATTATCCGATTTCGAGGGAATTCCCAGATCTGACGCCGTCGGAATCAGTTTGGAAGGCAAAGGCTATATTGTTACAGGTTATGACGGCGAAGATCGCTTGAATGATTTGTGGGAATACGATCCTCTAAATGATTATTGGAAACAAAAGGCTGACTTTCCGGGAAAGGCCAGAAACGGAGCCGTGGGCTTTTCGGCCAATGGGAAAGCCTATGTTGGAACCGGTTATGATGGAACAAACAAACTGAATGATTTCTATGAATTTGATCCATACACCAACTCCTGGACCCAGATTGCTGATTTTATTGGGTCGCCCAGATATGGTGCAATTGCTATGACTATGGGAGACCGGGGCTATGTGGGAACCGGCTATGATGGCAATTACCTGAAGGACTTCTATCAATATGATCCGATAGCAGACGAATGGGAGCAGAAAGTAAGCGTTGGCGGATCAAAGCGTCGTGATGCCATGACATTTGTTATAGATGACATTGGCTATGTATTCGGAGGCCTGGACAATGGGGTTTACGAAGATGATTTTTGGAAATATGATCCAACAGCTGATAGCTGGACCCCATTAAGAGATATTTCGGATGCAACTGATGAAGATTACGATGATGACTACAGCATTGTTCGAACCAATGCGGTAACCTTTGTAATGGACGGAAAAGGCTATGTTGCAACAGGCGGCCGCAGCACAACCGGTGGCGATGTGTGGGAGTACAACCCTGTAACTGATTTGTGGGTTGAAAAAACCGAACTGGCTGAAGATGGCAGCGGGGGCGCCGATCGCACAGAGGCCGTGAGTTTTACCATTAACAATATTGGCTACGTCATTACCGGACGAAACAGCAGTTATTATTTTGATGATGTCTGGCGCTTTGAGCCGAATTCAGAAATGTATGAATATGACTAGGAAATTTCCAAAACCTATAAAAGTAATAATCCTGCTCTTTGGCGGATTATTACTTCTTGGTTGCCAACAAAATTCAGCAACACGGCTGGAAACCTTTCAAACCGAAAATGGGTGGGGATATGTTGTAAAAAAAAATGAACGTACTTTTATTCGGCAGGATATTATCCCCGCAGTTTTTGGCAATCAGTCATTTTCAGCCAAAGAGGATGCTGAGAAAACAGGTCAGTTAGTGATACAAAAAATACGTGCAGGCCAGCATCCATCCGTGACAGTGAATGAGCTTGACAGTCTAAATATTTTTTACCTAACCGTTCAATAGGGAAACTGACAGGCAGCGTCATTTTACTCCCGACGCGATTTTGCTTCAATTTCAGTTCGCCTAAGTTTTATGTCGAGTTTACTGTTCGTCTTTTTACCTTGTCGTTTTACAATGCCCTGGAACGTTCCCCATGCATATGTGCAATAGAGCAAGGACAGGACTTTCCATTCCGCTTGGCACATAGCTTTTTAGAAATGCATACCTTCGACTTGCCGCTTTACCCGCTATCGCCACATAAGCGCTGTTGGCAGTTTGAAGTTTATTTTTTCCGTTTGTAATACAACTTCGTCAATCCTGTATCAAATGTTTCTGCAGTGATAAATTCAAGCGCTTGTTCGGATCCTCCGTCTTTAAAAAAGTCTTATTCTATTACCCACCCATATTGAAATGACTGAGATATAAAACTCATCAATCAGGTCATTCCTTAAAAGTTCGTTTATTATTTCCGCCCCTCCATCGCAATAGATATTTTTGCCTTTTTCACTTTTTAATTTTTGCACTAACTCAGTTAGGTTTCCGGTGTAGAACGCTGTCCTACCAACGCTTGGCCGTCCTGTTCTTGTGACGACATACACATCTCTTTCCCGGCTATCATAATGAGAAGATCCTATTTCCTTAAGAACATAATCGTATGTTTTTCTACCGACAATAATGGTGTCAACGGCCGAAGTAAATTCTCCATAACCATAATCTTCTCCTTCTTTTTCTACTGATTTCAAGAAGCTGAGGTCATCATTCGGCTGAGCGATATAGCCGTCCACACTCGTAGCAATGAATAGTGATAATTTTCGCATTGTTCTCTATTTTTAAATTTTTACAATTTTAACACGGAGGGCTCATTCCTACTTTCGAAAAAGACGACAAATCAAAGTTGCGATGGCGAAAGTCCTGTGTTGCATTTAATCTCATTGGTAAGTTGCGAATGGTCGTAGTAGCCATGCGATGAAGCGCTTTGATAATAGCCTCCTTCCCATTGACATCATTAACAAAATCATCACAGGTGACTACATATCTCCAGGTAAGTGCATCAATCTTATTAGCGATATAATCAGCAGCTTTCATGTCAAAAGCACTACCACAAACATAATTATTTCGTCCAGTTTTTTAATTAAAAAACCGGACATTCTTTAAACTACACACTACGGAGCTTATCTTTGAAGTTCCGTATCCACCTTTTTTATTCTCCGATTAGCAAGAGGTAAAAGATTCTCTGTTTCGTTCATTTGTAAGTTTCTTTAAAACGTTGATTTTATTCCCCGACAAAAGTCTTAAATTGACTCAGGTATTCATGCCAGACATTCTGGAAGCTGCCCCCGGTTTTCATTCGGTCCTGGATTACCACAGGACCACCCCACTTCCACCTATTATGGCACAACAACACCGAAATATAGAAGTGACATGATTTCAACCGATTGATCTTGCGTCATTCCGTTGCGGGCTGGTATCGCCATCTCCGAAAGATCAGACTTTACCATAGTGGAATAGTGAGATGTTCACCATGAGGGTGAGGAGATCTCCCTCATCAGGCTTTCAACCGGCTCCATATGACCAGTGATCCTTCCTCTTCCTTCCATGTGAATTAAAAACAAGGAAGTGCCGGCGCCGCATGTAAAAAATGCTTACTTTAGTACTCCGTCGAAGGAAAAGTGCGCGTCTGCGTTGATCCGATTTTCCGACGGAAAGACCTCTGACACAAACACACTGATCAAATGGTCACCCTTGTGCGTTATGCTGGATGATACCTGTAAAAATAGAACAACCAACAGAATATGAGGGAACCTGTAAACTATCGGCCAGCGGAACACCTAAGAAGCTTTATTCTTAGCTATGGAATTTTAACGGTGCCTGAAGGGGTGTCAGAGCCCTATTTTTCACCTCCCATTGGTTTAAGTGGATTTATTATCCATACGGTCAACACCCAAAATGTGATCGTGGCAAAGATTGGTGAAAACGACCATTTTACCGAAAATGCAGTTGCTACCGGACAGGTGACCCAATTGGTTCATGGTGTAAATATTGGACAAGTGCGAATGTTGCTGGTGTTTTTTCACCCTATGGGCATGTACCAACTTTTTGGAAACGACTTGGCCATGCTGACTAACACCTCCATGCCCCTGAAAGAATTTCTGGGAAAGCAAAGGGCCGATGACCTGTTGAAAAACTTACTGGCAAAACAGGAAGATGAACACCAGGTTAAAGCGTTGAACGATTTTTTTAGTAGCCAGGAACCTATCCAAAATGAGCTGACTACCCGTTTCCGTAAACTGTTGGATTTTATCCACCACAAGAAGGGCGATGTGAATATCAAAGAACTTGAAGAAACAGGATTCTACCACAGAAAAACCCTGGAACGGCATTTCAGGAAAATGGTGGGTATTTCACCAAAAGTTTACTGCCAGATCTACCGGTTCAGATGCCTGATGAACCTCATTCAGTCACAACCGGACATAACATGGGCGCAATTGGCCGTGCATGCAGGTTATTATGACCAGGCCCATTTGTCCCGGTATGTAAAAGATTATCTTAACGTTTCGCCCAATTGCATTGTAAAACTGGAAATGCAATTGATCAACTACTTACTGAACAGGTAGACAGAATTTACTTCCCCACTTGTCATCGAATGGTAAAATGTCGCATCTGTACAAGAATTGACATTTCTATCCTACTACTTTTATAGGGAAATCAAAAATCTGATATTCCGGCTATTGAATGGAGTGCACGCTAACCAACCGAAATCCCTTTTTTCAAAATCAACTTTAGTAAACATCAAATTGATGAAACCCTTAACTTCAAAATTAATTATTATGAAAAATTCTTTATTTTTGACATTGCTCTTCCTTGTTGCGTTTAGTCCTTTGAGTTCACAAAACAGCAAACAAATCCCACTTATTGGCTCTCTAGCACCTTCTTTCACCGCATTATCAACAAATGGTGAATTAACTTTTCCAAATGATTTTGGCAAAAGTTGGAAAATCCTTTTTAGCCATCCAAAAGATTTTACACCCGTTTGTTCTTCTGAATTGCTTGAATTGGCATTCTTGCAGACAGAACTGGATCAACTAAACGTGAAATTTGCCGTCATTTCAACGGATGATATTTCACAGCACAACATGTGGAAAGCCCACCTTGAAGAGCTCGACTACAAAGGAAGGGGAAAACAAAAAATCCTTTTTCCCATTCTTGAAGACCCGCTGAAAAAAGCGTCAATAACTTACGGGATGCTGCATGCCCCAACAAGCACCAGCCGTGATATCCGGGGGGTATTTATCATTGATCCGGAAAACAGGATCAGGTCAATCAACTTCTATCCCATTGAGATTGGAAGAAACATTGCTGAAATTGAGCGGACCATTGTTGCACTCCAAACAGCTGACAGAACTAAAATGCTCATGCCTGCAAATTGGAATGAAGGCGATGATATGATGGTTCCCCATTTTCCTTATACCCAGCTTGACTTAGCCAACAATCCTGACCTGGTAAAAGAATATTACAATGTTGGCAACCGGATGTGGTTTAAAAAGTCAGGCGATAAGATCACATCAGAGTAGACTTGTTCCTAATTGGTTCTGATAACCAAAAGAAGAGATAAAACTGCCCAATAAACTGGCGCAGCTTTATCTTTTGAGCTTTATCTTATTTCAAACCTCGCTATTGTTGTCTCAGCTCCTTTTTTTGACCGTCTTCGCCTGCGGTCACCAGGGCTCTTCGTAATCCGCTATGATAACCTTCAGAAACCAACCTATTTATACATTATTCTCCGCTTTGACCGATGTATTTACCAAGATCTCCTTATGCAAGAGCAATTGCGATTTAGACTTGACCGACCTTTGAGCACACCGCTGGGAAAAATCCAACAATTGCCTTAGTTTTCCAGATAACTGCAACTAATTCCAATAAATTCCGGTAGAACCTGGAAATTTCCAGATCTCAGACCTGTATTCCCGGACTTATATGGTTGAATTGCCAAAAGCACAAGATAAAAAGGTTAGAATTAAATTTGTTTAATCGTCTGTAATGAATAGTAATTCAGAGAGGAGGATCACGGCCCTTGGTGCTTGATGTCGTCTTTTATTGCCTCCCCCTTTCAAGTAGATTTCGAGTTATAACTTGGTGCACGACACCGTATTTTCAAGGATAAAAGAAGCCCAAATAAACAAAAACAGCAGTGCGGTAATGGTTGATCGTGTTGGCGCGCGCATTGCCAACGTTGACACCAAGAATTATAACGGCAAAAGACAAGGGTCGGTGCTGGAGGGATATGAATGGGAATTCACCACCATTGCCAGCGACGACGTGAATGCCTGGTGTATGTCCGGAGGAAAAGTGGTTATTTACACCGGCCTGTTCCCTGTTTCCCAAAACGTAACAACGCTGGCCATTGTTATGGGGCACGAAATTGCTCACGCCATTCCCAAGCAAGGCGGCGAACGAATGAGCCGCGCAATGATGCAGCAATTGAGAGGAGCCGCTTTGGAAGTCGCTCTTTAGCAAAAATATCAAGAGACGAAAGACATGTTTATTATATCGTATGGTATTGGCAGCCGACTTGGAGTCATGTTACCTTGGTCGCGTCAGCGGGAAACTCAGGCTGATCAGTTTGGACTGATATTCGTCGTCATGGCCAGTTATAATTCCCGTGAAGCAATGCCATTCTGGTAACGGGGAGCTGGCGGAGCAAAGCAATCTGAGTTTTTAAGCACCCAACTGCCTGGTTAAAGCAGTTTTTGCCCGAGGCTTTGAAATACTAATCCGCAAGCAAATAGGCGGAAATCAACGACAGTACTATTCAAAGCGATCATTGTCTGTGACATAAACCAATTAATTGAGAAAAAATCTTTTATTAAAAAAATTATAGGTATCTTTGCTGCAGTATTTATTATTTATTACAATTATTATGAACAAAGGAACAGTAAAATTTTTCAACGAATCCAAAGGTTTTGGATTTATCACAGACGCTGCATCGACTGAAGAGTATTTCGTACACGTATCAGGATTGAACGACGAAGTAAGAGAAAATGACGAAGTAACATTCGATCTTCAAGATGGTCGCAAAGGATTAAATGCCGTAAATGTTAAACTTGCATAGTTTATAATTATATAAGACATTTATTACTGAAAAGCCGACTCAATTCAATTTGAGCCGGCTTTTTTTCCATAGCGCCTTATCGAAGCAGAACGGGCCCCGGTTTTCTAATCTCAAAATGCCGAAAACCAAAACCGTCTGTTGAAAAAGAGTTGGTCTTAAAAATACTCTGTCCGATACCGGGAATTTTTGGGTGACATGAAAGGGAGATTAGAAAGGAATTCATAATCTGGCTCTCTTTCTTGACTAAAACGCCCATACCCAATTGCGAATAAAACTTGCTGCTTTTAAAACCCATTCGTTCGTTGCAAGCATTTCCCTCGAATAGTTGACCCGCATTATTCATCAGCCAAAGAATCGGACTTCAAAATTTGCGGGGTCTTATCTTTAACCGTTGGATTTAGTAAAACCTGTGTCAAATTCTGAAGGGATGTAGAGAGGGATATAAATGCAAGTGAAAATCGGTGTCCCGTTGGGCTATTTCTGTTCTAAAGCCCTCATTTTCTGAAAACAGAGCATAGCTCTCTCATTGTTTTTGTTCTTGCTGATGTATATTTATTGAAAGATCAGTTGCCCAAGCAGTTCCTGGTGTACGAACGCTTTTGGAAAGCGATAGTAAACCCTTCTTTTTGTGATTTTTATGGTTGCCCCAATTTTCAACAACGATGCCCTGATAGTATCGGGTTACCATTTTTTTGCCTATTCGAAACCTGTTTTCTCTATTGCTTCTTTTAGGAGTAAGAATATCTCGAAGACTAAACTGCGAAGGAACAGGCGAAGGAAATTTGACCAAAAACTATGGTCCGACAACCAGTCTGAGAAGCACATGTTCTTCACCTCCTTGATTCTGTTTTCGCTGGCCTCGCCTCTTTTTACGTAGAACCCTTAGATTAGCGAAATAACAAAGTTAAAAGTGCTATGATATTATTGGAAACAAATAAATGGCGGACAGCTTTCTCTGCCCTGGCCGTTTTCTTCTTCAGTGTTTCGTTTGTAGCCAGGCCAATAGTAAACTGAAGGTTAAAGTCGTCTGCCAATTGATAGAAAGCAGGGCAACTAAACCCACCTTCGGCACGGATAACGATTTCTATCTTTGGATAGGCTGCCCTTATTTTCTTCAATAACCGTTTTAAAATGGCAACATACCATTTATTGGAGTGGCTGTTTCCCGGGCGTAAGATTGGAACAACGATTTGCCCGGTACCTCTCGTTGTACATGAACTGGCTATAATAGCCATTAAACATCGACAATTGCTGGGCCCCATGGGTGGGATCATCGGTG
>NZ_CAXBDD010000094.1:0-15433 GCF_963974515.1 uncultured Sunxiuqinia sp.
TTAAATCATCAAACCAAATTTGCCCAGTTCCGACAAGCAAAGAGCCGAAAGCTATATTTGAAGCATTGACAGGTGGAAAAGAAAACTCTAAACCAATAAAGTTCCGAATGGTATATCAGGACACCAAGGGCAACCCCCATGTTCGTGGAAATAAAAAAGGGAAACGGCATCTATTGGATAGGTGTTTTTATGACTTTTACGATTTTGAATGGATAAGAGAATAAAAATCCTCCTCTTCGGCATATGCCCTAACGTAACGGGCGTAGGCTGGATCATAATCCTGAACTTTTAATCACCTAATCTGTTGATTTTCTTGTTGGTTATTGAGACAGAAATATTCCTGTTGAACCCCTCGGGTTTCGTTCTGGATGTGGCAGTAAAACGAAACGAGACCCAGTTCAATTTTTCTGAAACGGATAAATGTGAAAATCATGGAACAGCAATTCAATCAAACAGAAACAAGCTTGTTGGCTATTTTATACAACGACGGCAAACCGCTTGAATTAACGCTCCAGCGTGTATTAGACAGTGAAGACAAGCACGGAAATAATCGATTAAAATCGTTTAAAGGGTCCCAAATTCAATACGCCAAAAAGAATTTGATTAATCTCGGACTTATAGCAGCAATCGAGGCTCCAAAACGCCACGATTTGGAAGAAGGCGAAGGCCTTACGCGGGTGAATGACGATGTGACCTTTTATTATTTCGATTTGGATAAAAAGTTAAAGTTGAGCGCCCTTGGAGAACTGTGGTGCAAAAGCCATTTCGACAAGCTGTAAGCCAGGCACTAAATGTTGAGTCCTGCTATTGGCATTGGCCTGTTACCCATCGCTCCATGCTTCGTATACAAAAACCTGCAACAAACAATAAAAGCCTATGAATAAGAAGACCAAACTACCCCAGGAACGTGTCGATGAGCTGTTTCAAATTCTGAAAAAAAGGTTTGAGAAAAACAGTCATCGTCATCCCAATGTCAAATGGGAACAAGTGCAAACCAAACTTGAAAGTCATCCCGACAAACTCTGGTCACTTAACGAGATGGAAGAAACAGGCGGAGAACCCGACGTCATTGTATGGGATCAGGCAACGAGCAAATACACCTTCTGCGATTGTTCGCCCGAAAGTCCAAAAGGCCGCCGAAGCCTTTGCTACGACCAGGAAGCTTTGGTGTCGCGAAAGAAACATCCGCCGAAAAACAGTGCGCTTTCGCTGGCGGATGAAATGGGCGTGTCCTTGCTCTCCGAAGAACAATACCAGGAGCTTCAGCAGCTCGGTGAGTTCGACACCAAAACATCGAGCTGGCTGAAAACGCCTACCGATGTCCGCTCGCATGGCGGTGCCATTTTTGGAGACCGGCGTTTCGGACGCGTATTCATCTACCACAATGGGGCCGACTCATATTACGGAGCCCGTGGTTTTCGTGGTTTACTAAAGGTGTAAATCCAGTCCAACGTAGTTTCAAGTGTAACAATATCAAATTTTAATACACATAAAAAATGAAAACAAACAATCTCATCTTGATGATTAGTCTATTTGCCTTGATGGCAAGCTCATGTAAGCCATTTTATCAATGCGGCCAAGCTAAGCCCGACAAAGATCTTTTCGTACCGAAACGGGTGAATGTGCTTCTCGACGAACGGGATAGCTTATGCCAGACACTCGACCTGAGAGAGCGCGAAATCAGTTCGTTGAATTCGGACATCTCAGACTTAAACAGCGAAGTAGCCGAGCTAAATCAAACCATTGAAAACGTTGAACGCAAGTACGAAAACCTGGTTGGGGAGAATCTGTCGCAGTCGGAACAATATAATAGGGCGTTACAGCAAAAATCGAATGAATTGGAAGAAAAAGAAAGGCTCATTGAAGAACGGGAGCGGGCATTGAACGAACTGCAGCAGGTGATTGCACGGCAGGATTCGATTACAAACCGGCTGAATAACACCTTGAGAAACGCCTTGCTGGGTTTTCAATCGGATGAGTTATCTGTTGAAATCAAAAACGGAAAGGTGTATGTGTCCATGTCCGATAAACTCCTGTTTAAATCGGGCAGTGCGGCCATCGAATCCAAAGGCAAGGAGGCCATTACCCTTTTGGCCGATGTGTTGGACAAAAACCGCGACATTGATATTCTTGTTGAAGGGCACACCGACAGTATCCCTATACGCACATCGGTTTATCGCGACAACTGGGATTTGAGCGTGGCCCGGGCGACCTCCATCGTCCGGATTTTGACCGATGAGCACAACATTACGCCAACCCGCTTAACCGCATCGGGCAAAGGAGAGTATTCGCCCAAGGCATCAAACAGCACCGCTGAAGGCAGAGCCATTAATCGCCGGACGGAGATTATTCTTTCTCCAAAACTGGATGAAATCATGCAATTACTGAACGCAAGCTAGCATCACCTCATCCGCTGAACCATTTCGGCGGATGAGGTGGTGATTTTGAACCGACTCAAAAACAAACGGCGCATTGAATATACCGACAAACATCATGCAAAGCTTTACTCCCATTCAACCGACAGTAAACCGCCCGGCTGATGATGTCGCGTATGCTCAAATCGCACCCGATGCCAGGCTTCAAAACCTTATCTATTGCTACTGGCAGCTAAAAACACACGAGAAGCTTTCCGAACCATTCGAATACCGGGTGGTGGCCGACGGTTGTATCGACATTTACTTCGAATTGGACAATCCGCACGAAAATTATGTGATGGGCTTCAGCAAAACCTTCACCAAATTTCCATTGGGAATGGCTTTTAACTATGTCGGCGTTCGCTTTTTGCCGACCATGTTTCCTCAACTTTTCAAGATGAGTGCCGCCGAGCTGAGCAACCGCTACGAACATTTAAACCTGGTGGTTCCCGGGCTATCCGAATTCCTGTCAAACAATTTTAAGGAAACGCAAAGTCCGAAAGAAATCAAAAGCCTGCTTGACCAGCATTTTCTTCGGCTGGCCGCGCAATCAAAATTCGACAGCGACCAACGGCTTTACAGGGCCATCGATCTGATCCTCCAAAACCAGGGGATGATCGATATTGAAAAGGATTTGAACACGGGCATCAGCCCCCGGCAGCTTCGCAGGCTATTTAAATTTTATGTGGGCGATACCGCCAAGACCTTCAGCAAGGTGGTTCGTTTTCAAAACATCCTAAAAGCAAAACCAACCCATAAAAGTCTTCGGCAAAACAAACTTTTCTTCGGTGCAGGCTATTACGACCAATCGCATTTCATTAAAGAGTTCAAGAATTTTTATGGTGTCACCCCAAGCACCGCATTCAAAAGGTAATTTTGTCCGATTTTTACAAGCTTTGACCAATCGGAATCGGGAACTTTGATTCGTCATTTAAAACGAAAAAAGTGAAACGATTATTAACATTAGTGGTAGTTTGCCTGGCGAGCTGCGCCCTCGCGCAAACCGGAACCCCTTCAAAACTTCAAGGAAAAATGAAACTAAATGCAGGAATTGTTACCGAAAAACTGGAAGAAACGAAAGCGTTTTACACCTCGGTCTTAGGCTTTGGCGTAAGCTTCGAAAATGAATTCTATCTTTTATTACACACGCCCAACGGCGAAGACGAAATCAGCTTTTTGCTTCCCAATCACCCCAGTCAACAAGCGCTTTTTCACAAGCCTTTTCAACAACAGGGTCTATACCTCACGATTGAGGTCGATGAGGTGGACCAAATCTATCACGAGCTGAAAAAGAAAGGGGTTGAAATCGAAATCGACATTCGCGATGAAGCTTGGGGCGACCGGCATTTTGCCATTCAGGATCCCAACGGCATCGGCATCGACCTGGTAACGCACACCAAACAATAGGATTCAAAAGAGCTTATCCAATTGGTTAAAATTGAAAAAGCGACCCCCAATACCGTTGTTTCGGATAGCTAAAGCCGGCGGCCGTTGTCGGTTCCAAATCGAAAAAACAGGCTTAAAATATGGTAATGAAAGACTAAAGCGGTTTTTTGGGAAATAAAAATCAATTTCAAAAGAGACAAAAAATTCGTGATGAAAACGTTTCGGAAAATTTCAGAAGACTAAAAAAGCAAGAAAAAACGACCGGCTGAAAAGTGATACAGGCTTTGATTGATCTGGAAAAGGATTCGCTCTTATCGATTACAAAAAACGGTCAGGAGGCATAGTCTGCGCAAGATTAAAAAGACAGATAAAATCCTGCAAGCTGAGATGCGCTACCCCAACTCTTTTTTGCATTTCGCGCAAAACGACCAGCTTTTTTGATCAATGTCTTCCACGTAGGTGCTGGATCGCATCACACAGGTGGGGGTTGGGCAGTGAATCAGTCCAAAGGCGTGCCCCAATTCGTGAATGACTTCCTTGCACAGGCGATCGACAAAAACACGTTCATCGGGCTTGAGTCCGTAGCGCTCGTTATACAGGCGGTAGGCCGAAGCAATGCCGCAGCGCCCGTTTAAAAACGCCTGTCCAAAAATAAAGGTCAGAATAGGGATATACAGGTCAACATTAAACAGGGCCAGGGTTTTCACCCGATCCGAAGCAAACTGCGTGTCAATGTCGCGCAACAGCAGGTTGCCATTGTATTGCCGTCGGGCAGGATCAAAATACTCGCTTAAGTCGAGATGGCCCTCTTCAATCACCACCGGAATCCGAAATTCGCGTTCCACATCGTACATGATCTCACCGAGAAATCGTTTCTCGAAATATCCAAATGAGATTAATGTGATGTTCTCCGGCTTCATGCGCGAGGCGGTTTAATGAATGATTCGGGAGCGGTCCGTTTTCCCGGCCTATTTTGTTTGTTTTAACTGGTATTTTTTGATCTTGTTGTACAAGGTTACGCGATCAACTTTCAGCGCTTTGGCCGATGCCGATATGTTCCAGTTGTATTTATTCAGAATTTGCAGCACGTGGTGTTTCTCCAGCTCATCAAGGCTTTCAAAGGCCGGCATGGCTTCAGCTTTTTCAATCGGAAGATCTTTCAGCGTAATTTTTTTGCCGTTGCCAACCACAATGGCCCGCTCGATCATGTTTTCCAATTCGCGAATATTCCCCGGAAACGGAAACTCTTCCAACCTTTTCAAGGCTGCCGGATCGATCGTCATGATGGGCCTGTTCATGGTGGTGCAGTATTTTTTGATGAAGTAGTCGACCAGCAACGGAATATCTTCGGTTCGTTCGCGCAGGGGAGGCACCTGGATGTTCACCACGTTGAGCCGATAATACAGGTCTTCGCGAAACACGCCGTTATCAACCATTGCTTTCAGGTCGCGGTTGGTGGCACAAATCACCCGAAAGTCGGATTTGATTTCCTTGTTCCCGCCTACACGGACAAAACTTTTGCTTTCGAGCACCCGTAACAGTTCCACCTGCATTTTAGAGGAGATGGTGGCAATTTCGTCGAGAAAAATCGTTCCGCTATCGGCCATTTCGAATCGGCCTTTGCGATTATACACCGCGCCCGTAAATGCGCCTTTCTCGTGACCAAACAATTCGCTTTCGAGCAAGCTTTCGGACAAAGCACCGCAATGCACACTCACCAGCGGAAAGTAGCGGCGGGGCGAATTGGCATGAATGGCGCGTGCCACCAGTTCCTTGCCGGTTCCGCTTTCACCGGTAATAATCACCGAAGCATTGGATTGGGCCACGCTTTCAATTTCGCGCAGCACCTGTACCATGGCTTCACTTTCTCCAATCAGGTCTTCCACATTTTCAAGCGAAACAACCTTATCCTTCAGCACCTCGTTTTCGTCCATCAGCGAAATCTGTTTCGACGCGTTGCGAATCAGATGCGACAGGTCATCCGGATCAAACGGTTTGGTGACATAATCGAACGCCCCATCCTTGAGCGCCTGAACGGCCGTTTCAACTGTAGCAAAAGCTGTCATCATGATCACGATGGCATCTTTCTGAATGGTTTTGATGCGCTTCAGCATTTCCAGCCCGTCCATTCCGGGCATCTTAATATCGGCCAGCACAATGTCGAAACTTTCAGCTTCGAGAATGGATAAAGCTTTTTTGGCATCTTCGGCACAATCAACATGGTAACCGTCTTCGATAAACCAATTGTACAAGGAATCCCGAACCGACCGTTCATCGTCAACAACTAAAATGGAGATTTTCTTTGTCATGGTTCATTTTCATTAAGTTCCGTATAAATTATTTCATGTCTTTAACAATGGCAGGGTGATGGCCATGGTTGTTCCGGCTCCCTGTTCCGATTTTGCCTCTGTTTTTCCCTTGTGATTTTGCACAATGCCATGTACAATGGACAGGCCAAGTCCAATTCCGCTGGCTTTTTCCTTGGTCGAAAAGAAAGGCTCAAACACATAAGGAAGGTCCGCTTCATCAATCCCCACCCCGTTGTCAATTACTTCAATCCGAATATGTTCATCGTCAGGATTCAGCGTACGGAAGGTCACTTCACCGTTTTCTGTCACCGCCTCGGAAGCATTCACCAAAATAGCGATACATGCCTGCTTGATCTGGTTGGGGCTGCACGAGATCAAATCTCTTTTTGCTGAAAAGTCGCATAAAAAGTGGATGTTGGCAATTTTCATCGGGTGCGACATCAGCTCGGCGGTATCGTGCAAAATTTCATGCAGGTGCTTCGGTTCAAATCCTTCCTGGTCCTTTTTTGAAAAATCCAGCAAGCCCTTCACAATGTCGCCACAACGTTTGGTTTCGCTTTCAATCAGCTTCAAATGTTTCAGCATCACTTCAACCTTCTCCGGCTCCAGATTAGGTTTACTCAGTTGTTTGTGGATCAACTTCGTGTAAACCAAAATGCCCGACAGGGGATTATTAATCTCGTGCGCTACCGACAGCGACAATTTGCCGAGCGATGCAATCCGTTCAATATTAATCAGTTCATTTTGAGCTTGCCCCAGCTCCTCCGACTTCTTCTGAACCTTGTACTCGAGTTGTTGCGACCAGTTTTGAAGCTCGAGGGTGGCGGTATGCAAATTGTCCAACATTTCGTTGAAGGCGTAGGAAACCATACGCATGTCGGATAGCTGGTTCGGTTTGATTCTGAGCCGGGTGTTTTTATCGCCTTTGGCAACTGCCTCGGCAGCCAGAATGATTTCGTTGAGCGGATTTTTAATTTTTTTGTTGGTGAACAGCACTAAAAAGCCAATAAGTAGAACCGTCATCAGGGCAGCCATAAAAAAGAAATCGGTGGTCGATTCTTGCAAGGCACTGTCCAGTTTCTCGAGTGGCATTTTAATAATTAATGAACCCAGCACTTTTTCATCGGGGCTATGGGCATGACAGGCAGCCGTGTAGCAGGAAGGATTGTTCAGGATGGGCGACTTGATCATCAGATTGCGGATGCTGTCGTTATCCGGATTCATGATGCATTCGCTTTTCGCTTCAATAATCCGGTACGATTTTTCCTCGCGCGAAAACATCTGATCAAAATCTTCGTGGCAACTGGCACAGTCCGGGTCGCTGTGGTTGGTTGAGTGGGATGAAATGGAGGTGTATGCCAGGTTGTTGTTGTTATCGTACATGCTCACATTGTCAATGCCGGACATCGAGTTGATCAAATCCAGGGTTCGCTGCAGCGAGGCCTGATCGTTTTTCAACATGGCATCGTACAATGCTCCTTCAACCAGGTAGCCAATGTTGTTGCCGTTTTCGCTAATTACCGATTTCATGTAATTCTCATTCACCGACCGGAAAATGATTCCGAAGGAGACAAACAGCACGAGCGAAGCGATGGTGATGACAAAAATAACACGTCCGTAGATGGACGACCGGAACTTGACATACCCGTTGACAATGGGAGTTCCAATGCGGTTTTTCTTTTTTATTCTTTTATACCAAGGCATGGGTACAGGCAAAAAGTTAGTTACTACAGGCGAAGTTAATTTTTATAATTGAAACCGGATTCAAATGATGGTTTTGTTTTATAACATCTACTCCGATTCAAGGCAAAAATGGCTTGGAAACAAGACTATCCGGGAATAACAAATTCCGGCCGGCCCACTTTTGCATTCATGCTTAAGTTTCGCCAGCCGGAATCAAGCTGTTCGCTCAATGGCTTAAGTCAAAAAAGTCTGCTGAAAATCTTCCCAGACTTCTTCCGGCAGTTCGGCCAGTGGCTGGTCAATCAGCTCTCCACCATCCTGCAGTACTACCTGATTTGGATTGGCCAGATGCTTCATCACTGAGGCGGACAAAAAATCCTTGAAACGATCCAACTCCTGGGCCGCCCAGTTGCTGGCATCTTCGGCCAGAAAATGGGTGTTGGTGTCGGCTTTCCAGTTCGACGGTTTGATCACGTACATCCAACCTTGCTGATAGGGATCGGCCTTCATCAGGCCAGGTTCATCCACCAACTGTTCATTGGTTCGCACAATTTCGCCCGAAATGGGGGCAAAAATCTTGAGGCTTTTCCCATCATGGTTGATACGAGTTAAAAGCTCGCCTTTTTGCACCTTTTCGCCGGGCTCTCGCAGGTGGCTGATACTTACCTCGCCAGTCAGGTGAAGCAGCAGGTCGTCCAATCCGACCCGGGCTTTTCCTGTTTTTTCGAGGTAAGCCCAGCTATGAAACTTGCTGAAAAAGATTCCCTGGGGAATACGCAGCGACTTGGCGGTAATGAGCCCACCGGCCAGTTGGGTTTGCATGGATTGTTTTGACTTTCGGGTCAGTAACATCCAGAAAGGAACCATAATCAGAAAGAAGGCAATAATAGCCAAATATTCGATTCCTTTGGTTTCAAAAATATTCGTGTATGTAAATCCGTCCATAACATTTTGTTTTTAGGCTGTTGTTTTTTTCCTAACAACAACGGGTTTAATGATTGGTGTTTTTAGCCCATTTAGGTGGTTCGTCCAGTACCGGCATGCGGCTGATGACCCATCTGAAAATCCAAATTTGAACGAGTATAATCGTGATGGCAACAACCACCTCCATCCAGGAAGGAACGTAGCGAACGGCTGCATCCCAGCGGAAAGCGATAATGGACACATTGAGTCGGTTCAGAATAATCCCCACGATGGTGATCACGGCAGCCACCCGGCTCAGCACCAGGCTGGATGTGCGGGAAGCATAGAAAAACAGAGCCATCGGAAGAGCTACAAAGCCAATCATTTCGAGCAGGAACCAATAGCCCATCGATGTATTCAGCAAATCCCAGTGTTGTCCGTGAATGAACACCAAAAATTGCATAAACAGGTAAGCGAACATGCCAAAGGCACAAATCTTTGACAAGCTTTGAACCATACTGTTGCGCGCCTTGCGGTTTTTCTCGCTGATCTTCCGGAAGAACACACGCTGGCTAATGGAGCCTTCAAAAATAACCATCGACAAACCAGCAAAAACGCTGGACACCAGGAACAGCAGCGGAATAAACTCGTTGTACCACAGCGGGTGAATTTTTTCGCTGGCCATGAGGAACAGCGCTCCCAAACCTGATTGGTGCAAGGTTGACAGCGTGATGCCAAAAATAACCGCTCCCAGCGTGAGTCCCGACAGGATTTTGTGGGCGCGCCGTGCTCCCAGCCATTCGGCTACTGCCGGCGAGAATTCAATGAGTTGAGCGATAATATAAAGTAAGAAGTGCCACGCCACCAAAAACAATACCGAGCTGGCCCCAAAATTATTGCCGATAATCGGGTTGAAGATGTTCCAGGGTTTGCCCAGATCGAGTACCAATGCACCGGCGTAGAACATGTAGGCGAGAAAGCCATTCAACACCGTTACACGGACAATGGAGTGATACTTGTCGACCTTCAGAATATAAACAATGAAGGTGAGCACATAAGCTCCGCCCGCAAAGGCCACACCCGTCACCACATTGAAGCCTTTCCACAGTCCCCACGGAACTTCCTGGTTGATATTGGAAACAGCTCCAAGCCCTTCCGTAAACCGGATGACAATTAAAGCCAGCCCAACCAGAATAATCGGAATGGAAATCAGATTGAAAGGCGTGAGCCATTTTCCCCTGGGCTTAAGCTCGTTCATTAAAAATCGCCAGGTCGATTGGCTTTCTTTTTCTTTGGTCAAAGGATATATCGGACTAGTCATGATTTTCTTCTTTAGATTTACGTGATTTAGTAGCTTCGTGAATTCCCAGCAACAGGGTTGGAACCAAAACAAAAACAGAGGGAACACTGTACAGGAATCCTTTGGTTAGTGCCGGATATGATGAGTTCTGCAGCCTCGTGTCGAATCCAAGTTCTTTGTGCTCAACCGGTGCCAGATAGAGGTAACCCGTTCCGCCGGCAACACGTTCGCCATAAATCTGATCGATATACAACTCTGGTATTTCAGCAATCCGGCGTCGTGCTTCGGCAACCAGTTCGCGGCGGGTTCCAAAAAACAAAGCGTCGCCGCAAGTTTCAACACAAACCGGTTTTTCACCTTTGATGATCCGGTCGTAGCACATATCGCACTTCTGAATTTTCGGGTTGGTGCTGCCGTATTCGAATTTCGGCACGTCAAACGGACATGAAATCATACAGTAACGGCATCCCATACATTTCTCTTCGCGCCAAATGACCGGACCTTCCTTGGTTTTATACATGGCTTGGGTCAGGCAGGCCGAAGCGCAGGCGGGCTCATTGCAATGCATGCACTGATTCCGGACATACACTTCGCCTTGCGAGGTTTCATACGCGTTGATGGTGCACCGCTGATTCTCACTGGTTTTCCGGATCACACCCACTTCGGGTTTACCGGTCGGTTCAGGCAGCCCGTGGGCTTCGGCGCAGGCTTTCTCACAGGCTTGGCATCCAATACAAATACTGGAGTCGTAAAGAATACCATGAAATTCCGTATCATCGTCGCCGGAGCCCTTTTTATTGGCTCCTGTGGCATTGACACCAATAATGGTCATGCCCGTAATCGCGATGCTTTTGAAAAATTTTCTACGATCGATAGTCATAATTTAACTTTTAAGGATAGTGATTATAGAAGTTTAGTTTGCTTATTTCGAGGTGTCGATGAAATGGGATTGAAAGTCTTCCCACACTTCAGGACCAAGATCTGCCAGTACGTTGTCTGTTAGTTCGCCGCCATCTTGGAGAACGATGTGCTCGAAAACAACGGTGTTGGAGTTGGCCGATGTTGCCAGGAAATCTCTCAGCCGGGTGAACTCATCTTCCAGCCATTCTTTGTAGGTGTCGGCCATAAACAGCAGGCGCACTTCGCGTGTCCAGTTCAAAGGTTCAATCTGGTAAACCCAACCTTCGGCATAAGGATCAGCATTCACTTGTTGCGGCTCACTTAGAAGCGACTGGTTGCGGCGCTTGATGATTCCTGAAACCGGAGAATAAAGTTCCAGTTGTTTGCCATCGCGAACAATGCTCAATATTTTTTCACCTTTTCTGACTTTTTCGCCCGAATCTTTCATTTTAATATGGGTTAGCGCCCCTGTCAAGTGTTGCATAAAATCGTCCACACCGATTTTCACCAGACCATCACGTTCCATAAAAGCCCAGGTGTGCGTTTTGTCGTAGTACAAGCCAGCCGGTGCCTTGATTGAATTTTCATTCATCGCTGGAGTCATTTCAATGTCTTCGCTGTCAATCCCCAGCTTTTCTTTACGTTTTGACCGGACGAGCAAACCAACAACTAAAAGCACTAGTGCCAATCCAATAGCCAGTATCCAACCGAAAGACAAGAAGGCTTGATTGCCTCCGTTAGCTCCCGGAGCTGTTGGCTTGGTTAGTGCGACCATATTGGCTGTTCTTTCTCTGCTTGACAGTTGGCTGAACCCGGCGTGAGCCAGTTGCTCCTGTCCGTCGTTAGTTATCCAGGTCAGGAAACCGATGGCCGCCTGACTGGTGGGCTCTGACGCTGCCGTAGCGTAAATATCACCGCTCAGTTCTTTCGGGTATTTCCCAATCCAAACACCCCTGGTTAAGGCTTCTGGGCTGGAGTAAATGTTTTCAAACTGATCCAACCGGCTATTCCGGTTTTTGTCGATGGGAAGTACACTGACTTGTGCTGCAAAGGCATTATTTTCAGAATCGATGATATCAACCAGTTTGCAAAAGCCAATGGCATTGATGTCCTGCTGCACTGCGGCAATAAGCTCAGCAGCGGAACTCACCTCCGCAGCTTGAATTTCAGCCTGTGTATAGGCGGCAAGCTTAATATTCACTTGCTGATCATTGGTGATATACGTTTTTACCAGGTTCGCCGGTGCGTCGTCAACGAGCATCGACCAGTTGGGATTTTCGGCAAGAAGCCGTGCCAAATCTTCGGCCTTTACACCTTTTTTGACGATTGTTTGAAATAAGGGGTTGTTTGTGTTGATAATTGGAACCACCACATCGTGCCCAACTACCATTTGCCAGGCTGATCTTTCCTGGCCTGCAATCTGTTGATCAGGGCTTAACAGGTAAAGAACCTCTGCCGAGAATGATGATTCATCAGTGAGCTGGGTGATACGAATGTTTAACGCTGGGTGTTGAGTTTCAAAGTTGGAAACCCAGGTAGAAGTCAGATCGAATAGCTCAGGAGAACTCACAATCTGCAAGCTTGTTGCTTCTGTCTGATCTCCTGTTTTGTTATCGTTTTCAACATTGCCCATAGCAGCCATGTTGAAAATTAAAAATGATAACGCAAAAATGGAAGAAAAAATGGTTTTCATAACGTTGATATTAAGTGTGGTTTTTATTTCAATTACTATATATTGCTGATATTCAGCAACTAATTCAACTTGCCTATCCTTTTGCCAAATAGAATGCCAAAAAAACCACCCTCGGTAAGCGACTGATAATGAATTCATAAGGAGAACACCTATTCAAATATTAAACAGCTCAAGTGTTTAATATTTAAACACTCAAAGTCTAAATAGAAGTCAAGACGCGGACAATCAACACAATACAAGAGGTGTTTAAATATTCAACACCGATGAATATTGCAACACATTTTCAAGTAATCTTCTGTAACCAATCGATTCAAAACACAAAAATATGATCAGGCAAGCCTTTTTTTGGATCAAATGACATTGTAGTAGGTTCAGACAAAAAGTAAAATCTGCCTGGGAAGGCAACCATTTACAGCGTAGCGCCTTGTCTGGTTAACTTTTAGGTATTAGTTTTCTTTTCCCACAAGGATTTAATCTAATCCCATTTTTTTTCTTTATTGCCATTGGTAAGTTTAAGAAGAATGCCGTTTCTTCTCAGCAAAAATCTTCAGCCAGTGGTCATCATCGATCATCAACAGGGCGAAAGCCGCGGAAATACTTCCAATTCAGCCAAAAAAAAAAGAGATGGAAAAAGAGTTGCCCCTTAATCTATCTCTAAAACCCATGAACTAATCGTTCACCCAATCAAGTATTTTTAACGGAAACCTGGAGCTTCGTCTCCTTCAGTTTCTTCTATTTTATCTCCTTCAGCACTACAACCTGTAAAAAAAGAGATAGACAAAGAGTTGCCTCTTAATCTATCTCTAAAACCCATGAACTAATCGTTCACCCAATCAAATCTTTTTATGACAACCTGAAACTTCATTATCCTTCGGTTGATCCTTCCTCAGCGGGAGTCTCATTTGAAGTTTCTTCCTTAGCTGAAGTCTAATCTTCAACTAACGGCGTTAGTTCAAAGTCTACAACCACCGCGTTGGTTGATGTTACAGCAACAACTTCCTCTTCTGCTTCCACATATCCATCAGCCAGAACTTTCAAGTCGTACTCACCCAATGAAAGACCAATCGCAGCATAAAATCCGGTGCTATCCGTCAAGGCCGAAGTGATCAGCGAATCCATTTCGTAGAACTCAACTGTAGCACTTCCAATAGCCAATGAGTCGCCAACGGTGATATGTCCTTCAATGCTTCCGGTTGCTTCTTCGACAACGGCACGAATAACCGGCTTAAAAATAAATCCTTTTATCCCAGCTTTGGTCAATGGATTGCCCTGAACAACAAAGGATTGACTGACATCGAAGTCTAAAAGGACCGTTGAAAAACCTCCATCCTGCACAATTAGCCCATCTTTAATTTTGATTTTCAGTCCACTGGACGATCCACTTGGAATTTTCAAATCAAATGTTGTACTGGCCTCATCACTCAAAACAACGCTGGCATCAACAACATGCAACCTGATTTGGTCGTAGCTGCCGGCATCCAGCTCTACGTTTGTCAATTCAGCCGTTACTCCGTTTCTCAGATCCAGTAGGTTGAATTCCATAGTTTCTTCAGATACGATAACGAATGTCGATCCTTCGCTGTCTTCGCCTTCTGACTCATCTGCCTTCCGAATTTCAATCTTATCAATTGTTACATTGGCTTCAGCAACTAAATCCGTTGGAAAGGGGGCATCAGTAACTAAGAATGACACTGTTCCTTTTCCATCCGGGTTTTTTGATAAATCCTCATCATTGGTACAGGATACTGCGAACCCCACAATCAATCCAAGCATCAGGATCAATTTTGTCTTCATCTTTTGTTTCATAACTTTTTTAATTTTCATTAATGATTAATCTTTCTTCTACATTTACTCACACTACTCCGTCATTAATTTTCGATATATCCTGTTTGTCAAATTTCCTTGTTACTCATATCACTTATCGTGACTTGATTGGCCGAATTTGTTTTGTAATTCAGGTTGAGTGAACGACAAATAATTCAGATCGCTGTTTCTGCATCAGCCGAATCAATGGTGCCACTGAATTTTTTTGAACGACTGCTCTCCAGTTGAATGTCGATATTAAAAAAAGACTCCAGATCACCAATAATATCTGACAGATTTTCACCGGAGAAAGACCGGCTGAATCAGGCCATGCCTGGGTGTGTTGCTGCCAAACTTGTCAGCTCATACGAAGTTTGGGTATTGTATTGCAACGAGTTACCGGCTGTGATCAGTTGTTTTTGTTTTTTGTCCGAGAATTGCACTTTCCCTTCGTATCAGTTCACGGTGAGTTGATTGTCTTGTTCTGAGACCAGGAATCGTGTTCCCAATACTTCGACCTGGCCATTTTTCGTCTCAACGGTAAATTTGTTGCCTTTCTCAACTTCAAAATAAGCTTCGCCTGTTAGTTTAACTTCGCGCTTCCACCAATATTTTGGGTAGCTTGCCGCGCTGTTTTGGCTTAACACCACCCGCGACAAATCGGGAAGCCGCAGGGTTTGAACCTCTTGGCTGTCATTTTGGATCGTTGATGTAGCAAATAAAACATGAAGAAGGAAAATCAGAATAAGCGAAGCCGCAACCGGAATAGTGAGTTGATAGATGACATTCAGGCGTGATAATTTTCCCTTAGACTGATTTTTACCTTCTTCAATTTTTTGTAGAATTTGGTTGAACACAAGCTTCTCTTCCTTCAACTCAGGTACCTCATAGGTTCTGATCACCTGTTCGATCCGCTCTTGCTTTAATGGAAGAACCAAGAATGCCGGAAAAGAATATTTATTTTCGCTTGAGAACATCATTCAAATAACTTGTTGATGCCCTTAATAGTCTTTCGCGACAAAATACCCTACCTGAAAAATTG
>NZ_CAXBDD010000095.1:0-15350 GCF_963974515.1 uncultured Sunxiuqinia sp.
ATGATGGGGCATGGCCAGAGGGCGCGGGGCAGCACTGAGCCGATGCAATTTGGAATTTGAAACATGGAATTTGGAAATTAAAACTATCGGATATGTCAATGGATCGAATCATAGAAAAGAAAAAGGGGCTGAAAATGAAGCACCTTTATATCGTGGGAGGAGTGCTTCTGTTTCTGCTGTTGCTCTATCAGATTTTGCTGGCTGATCACCAATCGGTGTACCGTGCCGAAAAAGATAAGCTGACGGTCAGTGCCGTTGAGGATGGCCAATTTAACGACTACATTACCATTATTGGGCAGGTGGAGCCAATCACGACCATTTACCTGGATGTGGAAGAAGGAGGAAAAATAGAAGAAATTTATATAGAAGAAGGTGAAATGGTCAAGGAAGGTGACGTGATTTTGAAACTTCGAAATACCGATCTCAACACCACGATCATGAATATTGAGTCGCAACTGTCGTATCACGCCAATGAGCTTAGAAACACCCAAATTCAGATTGAGCAACAACAAATTCAAAACAGACAACAGAAATTGGAAATTGACCTGAAGGTAGTTCAGGCGAAGCGGAAGTTTAAACAGTACGAACGGTTGTTTGAGGAAGATTTGGTGGCGAAGGAGGAGTATTTACAAGCGAAGGAAAGCTATGAGCTTTCGCTGAAGGAGCAGGAGCTGACTTATCAGAAGATGGTTCAGGATTCCATCTTCAGGACAAATCAGCGCCTCAGCATGGACAGAAGTCTTGAAAACACGCGCCTTAGTTTAAGCATGACTCGCGAGCGACTGGAGAACCTCAATGTAAAAGCCCCGGTTGACGGACAGCTGGGTTTACTCGATGCGGAGATCGGACAATCTATTTCACAAGGTCAGCGGCTGGGACTCATTCATATTCTGACTGATTTCAAAATCAATGCCCGGATTGATGAACACTACATTGACCGGGTACGCCGCGAATTGCCTGCGGCTTTCGATCGCGGAGGAACTACTTATCAGCTCAATGTGAAGAAGGTTTACCCCGAAGTGCGGGAAGGACAGTTTAAGATCGATATGGTCTTTGAAGGTGAAAATCCCGATAACATCCGAACCGGGCAAACTTACCACATCAAACTGGAATTGGGGGAATCTGAAAAAGCAGTGTTGCTGCCGCGCGGCGGGTTTTTTCAAAGTACCGGAGGGCAATGGGTTTTTGTGCTGAACGAAAATGAAACAGAAGCAGTCAAAAGGCCAATCCGCATCGGCAAGCAAAACCCGCAGTACTACGAAGTACTGGAAGGCCTCCAGGCCGGCGAAAAAGTCATTACCTCAAGCTATGAGCTGTTTGGGGAGAACGATAAAATTGTGCTGCGATAGCGAAGGGCATGGAACAGAGAGCACAGGGGAAAGGGCAGAGGCAATTCAGTATTAATTCATAAATTGGACTGGACAAACTAAAAATGAATATGATGGCACACTTTAGGTCTATGGATTTGGACACCTGGACAGAGTCAATTGCGTTAAATGATCAAATATTGGATGATTTGGATTCATTGAGTCGAAAAATTACAAACTTTAGAAAAACACGATTAAAAAACTAAGGCAAAAGGCGTGCGCTATGCATCGTGCTCTTGGCACTTTGCTCTTCGCCCCATGCCCCATGCAATCCTACAGCTATGATACGAACAATCAACCTTACCAAAGTATTCCGCACCGAAGAGATTGAAACCAGTGCGTTGGATAACGTTTCCCTGCATATTCAGCGGGGCGAATTTGTGGCCATTATGGGGCCGTCGGGATGTGGCAAGTCAACCTTGCTTAATATCATCGGCCTGCTCGACAACCCCACCGGCGGACAGTATTTCTTCGATGGAAAAGAAGTCGGGCAGTTAAAAGAACGTAACCGCACCCAGCTTCGCAAAGGGAACATCGGCTTTGTGTTCCAAAGTTTTAACCTGATTGACGAGCTAAACGTGTATGAAAATGTGGAACTTCCGCTTATCTACCTGAAGCTGAAAGCCCGCGAACGCAAAGCGATGGTCGAAAAAGTGTTGGAACGGATGAAAATAAGCCACCGCCGTAAGCATTTTCCGCAGCAGTTATCGGGTGGGCAGCAGCAGCGTGTGGCCATTGCCCGCGCCGTGGTCGCCAATCCCAAGCTGATCCTGGCCGATGAGCCCACTGGTAACCTCGACTCGAAAAACGGGCTGGAAGTGATGAACCTGCTTACTGAACTGAACCGCGAAGGAACCACCATCGTGATGGTAACCCACTCGCTGCACGACTCCGAATTTGCCCACCGCGTCATCAACCTGTTTGACGGACAGGTGATTACCGAGGAGTTGAAGATGCAGTTGGGGGATATGCTGCTGTGAAAAATGTCTGAACGATCATTTTTGTGATTAAAGGATTAACATGATTTAGAAACGATTAACTGATCATCATGTTCCGCACCATTTTTAGAATATCGGTCCGAAACCTCATGAAACACAAGGTGTATTCATTGATCAATGTGTTCGGGCTCGCATTGGGGTTTACCGCCTTTATCCTGATCGGGCTGTTCATTCAGCACGAATTAGGCTGGGACAAAGCAAATATCAACTACGACCGGATTTACCGAGTACAACGGCACTATGCCAAAACCATGTACGCGATGGATGGGAACGATATTTCGCCGCACTCACGGGCGATTACGGCACAATTGCTGGAGAGGCAGTTCCCGGAATTTGAAAAGGTGACGGTCATCCGTGAGAATGGCGGTAAATTTCTGGCCTCTGAACCCGAACGCCAGGTTTACGAAGAATATGGAATTTGCGCTGACAGTTGCTACCTCGATGTCTTTAGCTGCCAATTTGTGGAAGGGAGCCGGCAGAATGCCTTGTCGGAACCGTTCAGCATCATCTTATCCGAAACAATGGCCAAAAGACTTTTCGCCGGTGAAAAGGCAATGGGAAAAACAGTTACCATTGAAAAGAAATTTGATCTGAAAGTTACAGGTGTCTATGCCGACTTACCTGACAATACAACGGTCCGGCCCAATTACATCATTTCATTTTCAACCTTGAAACACACGGACGGAATTACCCGGGGCGACCTTTATTCGGGCGATTGTATGACATTCACCCTGCTCAGGCCCGGCGTGGATTATCAGATGCTTGAAAAAAAGATTAAATCTGTGTTTTCCGGATTTCGCGGAGTTGAATTCGAAGAACTTCAGTTGTGCCCGATGGACTTGCTTTATTTGGACTTTAACGGACATGGACACTATTATGTGGTGCTTACGTTGTACGGATTAATCGGCGTGTTTATCCTGATCATGTCAGCGTTCAACTACATTAACCTGACCACCGCCAATGCATCAACCCGGGGAAAAGAAGTAGCCGTAAAAAAAGTAAGCGGCAGTAACAGGGCAACGCTTATTGCGCAATTTCTGGGCGAAACGATCCTCATTTCAATGCTTGCGCTGGGAATGGCCTTTGTGTTTGTCGCCATTTTCCTGCCGGTTTTTGCCGGAATAGTTGGTCGTCAGCTGGATTTTGGAATAACAGGCAATTGGCAGTTTATTGGCATGATGGTTCTAGTTTCATTTGGCGTTGGGCTTTTATCAGGCATTTATCCTGCCTTGTTTTTATCATCCAACAAAATCGTATCCTTGTTTAAAGGTGAGGTGTTCAGCAAAGGCCACGAAAAATTCAACCTGAAAAAAGCGCTGGTCACTTCCCAGTTTGCCATTTCCGTTTTTCTCATCCTGATCACACTTTCTTTTTCGCTGCAAATCAGGCACCTGACTCAAAAAGAATTGGGATTCAACAAGGAAAACATGCTTTACACTAAAATGACTGCCACTAAAAACGGAACCACTTTTAATCAATTGCGCGACCGCATGTTGCAACATCCCGAAATTATTGACGCTTCCATGTCGAAACACATTCCTTTTGTCAGCTTTGGTGGGGGAATGACTAACTGGGAAGGGGGAAACCAGGACGAGAAAATTAATTGCCGGTTCAATCAGGTTGGTTACGACTATGTCCGGAACATGGGTATTTCACTGGTTGCCGGTCGCGATTTCTCGCGCTCGTTCCCGGGCGATGTTGGTAAAGCCTGCCTGATCAACGAAACGGCGGCCAAATGCTTTGGCTGGGACGACCCCATCGGAAAACGCTTGAATAATAATAAACTCACGGTTGTTGGCGTGGTGAAAAACTACATTTACAAAGACATGCACAATGGCATTGAGCCTTCCATTATGGTGCTTGCACCAGAAGAAATTGCCGGCACCTGGACGTTTGCATTCCGGGTTGACCCAAACAATTACCAGAAAGCCAATACAATCCTGACCCGCGAATTCGAAGCGGCTTTCCCCGATGATCCCTTCGAGTTTAAAGACCTGCCAACGGCCTTCGCCAACGAGAACACGTTTAAAATTTATCACGCTGTTAACCGTACGATCCTGTTTTTTACGGTGTTTAATGTATTCCTGGCAATGATCGGTCTGCTCGGTTTGGTTTCGTTTACCGTTTTTCGCCGCACAAAAGAAATTGGCGTCCGCAAAATCAACGGAAGCACATCGGTCAACATCTTTTACATCCTGAGCCGGGAATATTTTATCCTGTTGTTTTTTGCCCTGCTGATCGCAATTCCCTCTGCCTGGTGGGTATACGAATGGATCCCGAGCGCCAATAAACTGCACGCACCGCCTTGGGTGTTTGGTTTGGGTGCGGCGATTCTCTTTGTCATTATTTTATTGACGACCAGCTATCAAACGGTTAAAGCGGCTACGAGGAACCCGGTTGAGGCACTCCGGTATGAATAATAGGCAGGGTTTCACTTGGAGTGAAGCTCTGACAGGGCAAAGCGTTGACGAAAAAGTCTGATTCAGGATTTGCAGGATGGAAGGATTATCAGCATTGAAAGGGAATGGAGCAAAGGGAAAAACCTGCCAGCGCCTGAACAAACCTGACAGCGTATGGCGAAGAGGGATAAATCAATTGTATGGACCTAAAAGTACGAACGAAAACAAAAGGATATGAACCTGTTACAACTGAAAGCTTTGATCCGCACCTTGCTGAAGCGGCGTTTTTTGTCGGGAGTCCAAATTGCCGGACTGGTTACCGGTTTTGGTATTGTTATTTTTCTGGTTGCCAAAATCAACTATGAGCATTCGTATGACAAGTTTTGGAACAATCACCGTTCGGTGTACCGCGTGGCGCTCGACCTGAAACATCAGGATGGGCGGTCCACCGTTTCAGCAAAAAACTTTCATGGCTCATCGGAACTGCTCGATGAGGAGTTGCCGGGGATTATCGCCCATTGCAACATGGCCCCCGATAAGATTACGGTGTACAACCAGGAACAAATGATCCAGGATGTGGACTGGTTTTGGAGCGATACAACCTTTTTCAGCGTGTTCGAACGAAAAATCCTTTATCGTGAATCTGCGCAATTGTTTGGCGATGTCCGCGGGATCGTCATTTCCGCTTCGTTTAGCCGGAAATTGTTTGGCGACGAAAACCCGATTAACCGGGAGATCACGCTGAACGAGGGCTGGCGATTTTTGGTGAAGGCTGTTTTTGAAGACATTCCTTCCAACAGCCATATGAAGATTGACGTGCTTGGCAGTTATCAATCGCTGAGCTACTATATGAGCAATTTCGACAACCGCGCGCAGGTTTTGGTCGAGAACCCTGATTACGCCTACAGCAAAGCTTCGCCATACATGGGCAGCCGTTGGCGTTCGGCAATGCAGCACCGCCCGTATTGTTATATCCGGCTGGATGAGAACACGCGGATTGCCGATGTGGAAGCATCCGTTGCCCCGGCGTTGGGCAAGGTAGGCTTTCCCGACAACCTGGCCGACAGCAAGATAAATTTCATCTTTCAACCCCTTGCTTCCATCCACTTGCGTTCAAACCTTGACGGCGAGTTGCAGGCGAGTGGAAGCAACATGCAAGTCAACTTTCTGGTCGTGATTTGCCTGGTGGTTATGCTGGTATGTTTTGTGAATTATCTAAATCTCAGTACCATTTCAACCCTCGAAAACCGAAAAAGCTATTCCATCCGGCTGATCAACGGGGCGGGGAAAGGGAATGTTTTTCTCGAATTGTTTATGCATAACTTTTTATTGTTTTTCTCTTCCCTGTTGTTGGCTATTCCATTGGCCATTTTGTGGGTAACCAGGCAGCTTCCGGATGCAACAGTTTCCGCAGCAATATTCCTTTATGTTGGCTTGGCGGCTTTGGCCGGTACATGCCTGGCCTCCCTAATCCCATTTTTTTCGGTTTTCCGCCAGCCGGCATATATGCTGATGAAAGGCGTATCGCACAATTCCGGTGCAAATTGGTCAGGGCGAAAAGTCTTGGTGGTTGTGCAATTTGCCATCACCATCGTTTTGCTCATCTCAACCGTTGGTATCTATAAACAGATGCAATTTGTGATGAAAGAGCAACTTGGCTTTTCAGGCGGGCAGACAATATTTAGTTACACGCCCATGTCGATGACTAACCATCCGGACATCCCGCTGAAGCTGGCCACCTTCCGTAATGAAGCACTTGCCTTGCCCGGTGTCAAATCATTCAGTGCCAGCTCTTCAGTGCCCGGAAGAATAATCAAACGCAGCCAGGAGAATGTCATGCCTTCCAACTCGGACGAACCTTTTGCGGCAGCTTTTGGTGAAGTCAGCATCGACGACCAGTTTCAGGATACCTATAACCTGAAGCTGTTGGCGGGCGAAAACCTTCGTCAACAATCAAACTGGATTTCCGATGAAGTTTTGCTGAATCAGTCAGCAGCCAAAGCGATGGGATATATTCATCCGGCCGATGCCATTGGGGCAGCTTTTTCTGTTGGCGACCGCTCCTTTAAAATACGCGGTGTAGTGGCCGATTACCACCATGTTTCGCTGCATTTCCCCATCCAGCCAATTATCTATTTTCAGAACCTGGACTGGGAGCTTTCGGTGGGGTACTACTCGTTTCATATCGATGCTGCCAATACCGGAGCCATCGCGCGCGATCTGTCTAAAATCTGGAAAAAGCTCTATCCGAAGGATGAGTTTCTTTATTTCTTTTCGGATAAAGAGTTCGAATCCCAGTACCGCAGCGACTTATCTTTTAACCAAATCTTGACCTTTTCTGCGCTGATGGCTCTGCTCATTTCCTGTCTTGGCTTGCTGAGCCTCGCCATGTTTAATACCAACCTGCGGGTGAAGGAAATCGGCATCCGCAAAGTCAACGGTGCCCGCATTTCTGAAATTTTAACCATGCTCAACAAAGACTTTATCAAATGGGTCGTTATTGCCTTTGTAATTGCCACGCCCATCGCGTACTCCGCCATGAATAAATGGCTCGAAAACTTTGCCTATAAAACCAACTTAAGCTGGTGGATTTTTGCTCTGGCCGGTTTACTGGCGCTGGGAATTGCATTGTTAACGGTAAGCTGGCAGAGTTGGAGGGCAGCTGCAAGGAATCCGGTTGAAGCTTTGCGGTATGAATAAAATGTCGGGACTCCCGACAAATCTGGACAAGATATGATTAAAACAGATGAGAGGATTACGGTGATTATTTGGGTAAAGATCAGAAAAACGTCTCGGCGCCTGCAAGACACAGCGTTTGAGGGCAGTGAAACATCAGGCAAATCGTGGCTCAGCCAATTTGAAACTACAAAAACAACAATAAATGATTGGGTACAACATTAAATTAATTGTCCGCAGAATTTGTCAGGACAAAGCTCTTTCCACCATTAGCGTGGTCGGATTGGTTATCGGAATTGCCTCATTTCTGATTCTGTTTTTGTATGTTTCAAACGAAAAAAGCTTCGATAAGCATTTTGCCGATTACGAACGAATTTACCGGGTGACTTCCATTCCCGAAGGTCTGGAAGAGACTCCATGGGCGCGAAGTCTGGGAATAATTCATCCCGCCACTGCAACAATTCCGGAAATTGAAAAATCCACTCAGTTTTCGCACTGCAAAGTGGGAACCATAAAAATGGGTGAACAATCGTTTCAGCAGAACGATATCATGTCGGTTGACGAAAGTTTTATCGAAATGTTTTCGGTACAATCAAAAATGGGAGATTTGTCGGAAGTTTCGAAACCCAACACCGTGTTTGTTACCGAGGATTTTGCCGAAAAATATTTTAAAAACGAAAATCCTGTTGGAAAAACAATTACTATCGAAGCTTTGCAATATGCACGAAATGTGGGGGATTACGAAATCCGCGGGATTGTAAAAAACACGCACCCGAAAACGCATTTCAACTACGAACTGCTGCTTTCACAAAAAGGAGGTTTGCAGGAAAGATATGAAGCGCAGCCCAATCAGAAAACTCAATGGGTCTACAATTATATTAAGTTGGATAAAACATCCTCGCCAAAACAAATTGAGGACAAATTATTAAGCTTCTTCGATACCAGCAATTTGAAAGAAACCCGGGGACCAAAAGCGTATCAATTTCAGTTGGTGCCGATGGACGATATTCATTTAAAATCGGATTTTCGTTTTGAATTAAAAGAGAGTTCAAGCAAAATAAATATCGGGTTATTTGTAATCATTTCGTTTGTCATTTTACTGGTTTCGCTGCTCAATTTTGTTAATCTCACGATAGCCAAACTAATAAAACGGTCGAAAGAACTGGGGTTGAAAAGATCAATTGGCGCCACGCAAAGCCAATTAACCGTCCAGATTTTATCCGAAGTGTTTCTGTTTTGCCTGGTTTCCATACTTCTTGCATTGGGGCTCATCGAAATCATTAAACCTTATATCAATCGGTTTTTTGAAATCGACTTTAATATTTATTATTCTGAACCTGCAGTTTACCTGAGTGTACTTTTGGTGTTGGGTTTTTGTCTGGGATTAACCGCCATTTTTGTCGGATTCTTTCTTTTGGGAAAATTGTCTGCCATCGATATTCTTTCCGAAAAAATCAATTATTCGGGAAATCATATCCTGGAATCGTTGCTCGTTTTACAAATTACCATCGTGATTATTATCATGTCGTCCACTTTTTTGGTGAACAGACAGCTCAGCTTTGTATTAAATCAACCGCTGGGTTTCGATAAAGAAAATGTGGTTGTCCTGAACCTGAAAGATTTTTCGAAAGACCCAGCAATTTTTGCACGCGAGTTAGAAAAACAAAGTCAGGTAGTTTCGGTTGGAATGACAGCGCAACATTTTGGTTATCCGTCACAGGGCTTTCCTTTAGAAGGTTTAGGAATTGACGGAACAGCAGGTTTTGTTTTTGCCAATTACAATTACCTGAAAACCATGAATATTCAGCTTTTGGAAAACTGGATTAGTCCATCGGCAGACACGGTGCGCGGGATGGTAATCAATAATCATTTGTATAAACGGCTGCTGGAGAGACACGGAAGTATGGATGCCTTAGAAGCTTTTAGTGAATCACAGCCACTGGAATCGGACCAGACCCGTATTAATTTTCTTGGAGTGGCCAAAGATTTTCATTACAGTTCGGCACACGAGGCCGTTGGCGACTTTGCATTTTGGCTAGATGAATCGAGAAGCAGTGCACGATTTATTCATGTTCGTTTAAATCCCGGAAATCTTCGTGCAGGAATAGATAAAATCAGGGAAGCCTGGAACACGCATTACCCGGGTCAGGAATTCGACTATTTCTTTATGGACGAAACCATTGCATCTCAGTACAAGGCGGAAACCATTTTAAGCGGGATACTTCTTGCCTTTTCACTTATCGGGATTTTAATCAGCATGCTTGGAATCAGTGCACTTGCCTTATTTATTTCGCAACAACGCACCAAAGAAATCGGCATCCGAAAAGTGAACGGCGCAAAGGTTTCTGAAATCCTGTCCATGCTGAATAAAGACTTTGTAAAATGGGTATTCATTGCTTTTGTAATAGCCACGCCCATTGCTTACTATGCCATGAATAAATGGCTCGAAAACTTTGCCTACAAAACCAGTTTAAGCTGGTGGATCTTTGCTTTGGCCGGTTTACTGGCGCTGGGAATTGCGTTGCTGACAGTAAGCTGGCAAAGCTGGAAAGCGGCCACGAGGAACCCTGTGGAGGCGCTGCGGTATGAGTAGTCAGGGTTTCACTTGGAGTGAATCCCTGACTACTCAACAGAACCATAGTATTTGAGGAACGAAAATACAGAGAAAAAAATCAGGGTGAAGGCATATGAGATAGTTGATATAATGCAATGAATCGAATAGTCAACTTAAAGGGAGGTAATTTTATGGAGGAAAAAATGGAATTTATTGATAGACACCAATTTAGAAATTGGTTGGTGGAAAATCATAATGAAAGTAATGGTATTTGGATAACCTTTGATAAAACAGGAAAGATAGCGTTATTAAAACCAAATGAAGCACTTGAAGAAGCGTTGTGTTTTGGTTGGATTGATGGACAAATAAAAAGCATTAATGAACAAATGTATCAGAAGAAATTTACTCCAAGAAGAAAAGGCAGCAAATGGTCTGAAAAGAATAAAGAGTTAACTAAAAAATTAATAGCAAATGGTATTATGACAGAATTTGGGTTGAGTGCTATTGAACAAGCCAAAAGAGATAAAGGGTGGGGTGCAAAAAAGGGAGAGCCCATTTCAGATGAACAAGTTAAGGATTTCAATAAATTATTAGAAGGTTTTGAACCTGCGTTAACTAATTTTCTGAAAATGTCTCCATCAGTTAGAAAGACCTATACTGCTCTGTACTTAGATGCCAAAAAGGAAGAAACCAAAATAAAAAGACTGAGTAAAATTATTGAACGTTTAAATGAAAATAAAAGACCAATGTAAGTAGATAATCAGTGGAATACCTATCATATTATGGACTTATATGTAGTGAATGTCCGGTTTATTTTGCAACGAAGGATGATGATGAGAAGATGAAAGAACAATCAGCAAGAGAATACGCTTTTGAAGGTGTGATTATGCAATAATATCATGAGAAAATTAAGTAAATTAAAATGGCTGATCTTAGCAATCGTCTGGTGTGGATTTACTGACCAGGAAAACGAGATCAAAGCCACTTATCTGGCAAATTGTGGGTTTTTATACGAAAATGACAAATCGAAGATACTCATTGATCCTTTTGGTACTGAATATGGTAAGTTCTTTTATTTGCCTTCGGAGAAAACAAAATGGAATATTATTAAAGGGAATGCTCCATTCAACAAGATTGATTTGCTCTTGATTACCCATATCCACGGGGACCATTTTAACGCAATACTGACCGAAAGCTTCCTTCTGAATCATAGCAAAGCAAAAATGATTTGTCCCTCACAAGTATATAAACAGATGAAAGATTCTTGTAGCAGTTTTGCCAAAATAGAGCCGCAGATTATTAGTCCTGACTTGTCCATGAACGAATCGAAAAGGATAATAATAAACGACTTTTCAGTTACGACGATACGAATGCAACATGGGACTGATCGCAGGCTTGAAGGGTTAAGTAATTCGGATTATACCGAATATGAAAAAACAGAGAATTTTGGATACGTTGTCCATTTTGACAAGAAGAATGTTTTCCATCAGGGGGATGGCTGTCTCAGAATAAATGATAAAGCATTAAAAAATATTGATTGTCCCATCGATATTGCACATCTAAGCTATTTTGACTGGGATTCGATTTCAATGGAGATCGTGAAAAGGGATTTAAAGGCTGATAATGTGATTTTTATGCACGGGACAAAACCTGCCAAAGAATTGGATTCGGAACAATTCCAAGGAGTAAAACCTCAGATTATTTTTTTCAATCAGGAATTGGAAAGTAGAATATTCGATTAATTCTTCGCAGTTATTTTGACTCTTGATATGCATAAACTTACGTTGAATCAACTCTAAAAGGACAAACAAAAAATCGCAGAAAGAAAATGGTGACATATTTATTTAAACCAACATTTCGCCGCGTATTTCGAAAAGGCGAACACGCTGCCACACGGATTATATCGCTTACTGCCGGACTGGCATTCGGTATTTTGCTTTTATCGGAAGTACTGTATTATTATAGTTTCGATAGTTTTTATCCCGATGCAAACCGCATCTATGTGGTACACGAGAATTTTAAAGCGGACAAATCGTCGGATAAGATGGAAAGCTACCGGGGGGTCAGCGGCGCTATCGCCCCCGGCTTAAAAGCTGAGGTTCCGGGCATTGAAGCAGCAACAAGGCTCAACAGCATTGGCTCGTCTGTTTTTTATACTGACGACAAAAAGAGTTACGAAGCGCATTTTGCGCTGGCCGATGAATACCTGTTCGACGTGCTTCCGGTACCAATTATCAGCGGGAATCCAAGAGAGATTCTTAAAAGCCCGATGACCTGTATGATTTCCACGAAAGTGGCTAAAGAAATTGGAGGCGATGTTACCGGAAAGGTAATCGAGCTAAAACGATATGCTGGCAAAAAACTAACGATTGCCGGGGTTTTTGAAGAACTGCCTGAAAATACCAACTATGAATACGATATCCTTATTTCGATGGTTTCTACCAGTCAGTTTTTCGCATGGGACGGCTCTACAAATTGGATGGGAAACGACCGCTATTATGCCGCCGTAAAACTGGCTCCAGGAGTAAACCCCGAGAGCCTGGAGCCTGCTGTACGTCAAATGCAGGTCAAACACCAGGATATCGAAAAGTTGGAACAGCAACAGGGAGGGACAGTTCTGAAATATTCCTTTAAACCCATAAGGAAAATGTATTCCGATGGGGTAAGAGATATGATACTTATACTTACGACCATTGCTTTTGCAGTTCTGTTTGTATCGTTTATGAACTATATCCTGTTAACGCTGAGCGCCCTGATAAAACGAGCCAAAAGTTCGGCTATTCATAAAACCTGCGGTGCCGAAGCCCGGAACCTCCGCCAATTAATTTTTTTGGAAACCTTTGTTTTGTTTCTTATTTCACTGGTTGGCGCATTTCTTCTCATCTGGCTCATCAAACCTCTTGCCGAAGCACAGGTAGGGCATAAACTTGTTTCAGCAATAAACCCGCAGGTTATTTGGCCACTGCTTTTCCTTGTGGTGTCGTTGGTGGTATTAACCAGTTACCTTCCTGGCAGGTTTTTCTCACGCATACCAGTGGCAACAGCTTTTCGCAATTATCAGCAGAAAAAGAATCGGTGGAAATTGGTGTTACTTTCATTCCAGTTTGCCGGCGCCACATTTATCCTGACCATGCTGGTGGTTGTTAGCATGCAATACAGCAGTCTCGTAACTGCCGACCACGGTTACCGGACCGAAGGAGTTTATTTTGGAGCAACCGGTGGAATGGAGGGCAGGAAAATCGCAACATTACTAAATGAGTTACGATCTGTTCCCGGAATAGAGAAAGTAGGTTTAGGGTACCGTTTGCCCATAGAGGGAGCCTCGGGTAACAATATTTTTTCGTCCGGCAGGGAGAAGGAACTGTTTAACGTTGCCGATTTCTATTTTATTGACGAAAATTATTTGTCGATACTCGACATCCCTGTTATTGAAGGAGAAAGCTTTTCGCGACAGCATTCCGTGGTCAATGACCTGCTCATCAGTAAAAAAGGAGCTAAGAAACTGAAAGTGTTTAACGGGTGGGAAAACGTGGTGGGTCACGAGGTTGATATTAGCGAACACGGAGTATCGACTATCCGCGGTGTTTTCTCTGATTTTATTGTGAATAACATGACCGAACCCGATCTTCGTCCATCGGTTTTTTACTATTACCCGGCTGAAAAGTTTGAGCAGGTAAGGGCCGAACATTCATCGTTTCTGTTTTATGTACTGATAAAAACCAGCAAACCGGCAGAAGCCGGTATGTTGAAAAAACTTAGCGATGTGTTCAATCAGTTTTTACCCTATCAGGATGCTGTGGTAAAAAGCCTGGAGATGGAACAAAAAGCAAGTTACCAATCAGCGCAAGGGTTCCGCAATACGATGATGTCCGGGAGTGTCATCATCCTGTTAATCACTGTCATCGGCTTGTTGGGCTACACCTCGAACGAAGCAGCCCGGCGGCGTAAGGAGTTGGCAATTCGTCGAATAAGCGGCGCCAACCTACCAGACATACTTCGGATTTTTATCCTTGATCTCGGATACGTAGCTCTGCCTGCAGTGCTTTTAGGATTAACAGGGGCCTGGCTGACGATCAGCAGATGGATGCAGCATTTCGCCACCAAAGTTCCGTTACATTGGGCAATTTTCATTGGGAGCAGCCTGTTCGTGTTGTTGCTTGTAGCATTCATCGCTGCTCTAAATTACACACGGACTGCAAACCGCAACCCGGTGGAGGCGCTGCGGTATGAATAAAATCTCTGAACTCCCGACGGGGCAGGAGTTCAGGTATTTAGCTTATAACTTAAAATAAAACAAGATGATTCGATTAACACACATTGACAGGTATTACGATTCCAAGTTTCAACGAACATTCGTATTAAAAGACATTAACTTCGAGGTAAATGAAGGTGAGTTTGTCAGCATTATGGGCCCCAGCGGCTCAGGGAAATCAACCTTGCTGAATATTATTGGATTGCTCGATTCGCCTTCGGAAGGGCGGTATGAGCTGTACGACAATTCGGTGCTTGACCTGAAAGAAAAAGCAAAGGTGGAATATCACCGCAACTTCATGGGCTTTATTTTCCAGGCTTACCACCTGATTGAAGAAATGACCGTGTATGAAAACATTGAAACCCCGCTGATCTACAAAGGAGTGAAAAGCCGTGACCGACAGGCCATGGTGGCTGACTTGCTCGACCGCTTCAATATGGTAGCCAAAAAAGACCTGTTTCCACAACAACTGTCGGGCGGGCAACAACAGCTTGTGGGTATCGCACGCGCCATTGTTGGCAAGCCAAAGCTCTTGCTGGCCGACGAACCGACCGGCAACCTGCATTCAACCCAGGGCGAAATGATTATGGATGTGCTAAAGAACCTGAACAGGGAAGGCATGACCATCATTCAGGTCACCCACAACGAAAGGTTTGCCAATTACGGAAGGCGGATTGTCCGGTTGGAAGACGGATTAATTCGTCACGATGAAAAACAAATGGAAGCACGTGTCTAAAAACGTTTTGACCAGGATTTGCATGATTAACCGGAAACGTTAATTCTTAAAATTGGACGAATCAAAGCCGATCAGTGGATGGCTTAGATGACAAATCTTTTGACAATAACTGTTAAGAAATTAGACACTTTGCGAGTAGGTTTTTGATGTTTTATTTGATTAGTAGTATGTTAGGGATGTGGTATGGTTTCTGAATGTCTTCGGAAGTAAAAAAGACTTAACGATGTTTAAATATAATTTCCTCCTTGTCTATCGCAATTTCAAGCGAAATAAAAGTTCGTTTTTTATCAACCTGATTGGACTGTCGTCGGGCTTAGCCTGTGCATTGCTAATCTATCTTTGGGTGAACGATGAGTTAAAGGTGGACA
>NZ_CAXBDD010000096.1:0-15099 GCF_963974515.1 uncultured Sunxiuqinia sp.
TAGCTGGGGGATATTTGAAGTAAACATCAGGAGTTCCTTTTCACGCAACACAATCACACGGTAGCAGAGCGACATCTTAAATGCTTTTTTTATCTTTGCAGCCATTCACAATTGTCGACTCAAATTATTTTTTCACAAAAATCTACGGAATATGCTACCAAAAATAAATCCTACATCTACCAAGGCTTGGAAAGCACTGGAAGCACATTATGCTTCGTTTAAAAACACTCAGATTAAAGACCTTTTTGCTGAAGATGCTTCGCGTTTTGAAAAGTATAGTCTAAAATTTGAAGACATCCTTTTGGATTACTCAAAAAACCGGCTGGACGACAAAGCTTTGTCACTGTTATTGGAATTGGCTGAAGACTGCGGTTTGAAAGAAGCCATTGCCAGTGAATTTTCGGGACAAAAGATCAATGCAACGGAGGATCGCGCGGTACTTCATGTGGCTTTGCGCAACCGTAGCAATACACCTATCCTGGTTGACGGCAAAGACGTGATGCCCGAAATTAATGAGGTACTGGACCAAATGAAGCGGTTTTCCGAAGAAATTATTTCAGGTGATTGGAAAGGATATACAGGCAAATCCATTACTGACATTGTCAATATTGGCATTGGGGGTTCTGATCTGGGCCCATTGATGGTCACGGAGGCTTTAAAACCCTACAAAAAGGAACATATCAACCTGCATTTTGTATCGAATGTGGATGGGACTCATATTGCCGAAACGTTGAAGTTGGTTAATCCTGAAACAACTTTATTTATTGTCGCCTCAAAGACTTTCACCACACAAGAAACCATGACTAACGCCAACAGCGCAAAAAGCTGGTTTTTGAATGCCGCCAAGGATGAGTCGTTTGTTAAAAATCATTTTGTGGCCTTGTCTACCAATGCTGATGCGGTTGCTGCTTTCGGTATTGATACCAAAAATATGTTCCGTTTTTGGGACTGGGTTGGTGGTCGCTATTCGGTTTGGTCGGCCATTGGTTTGTCGGTAGCTTGTGGTATTGGCTTCGACAATTACATCGAGTTTCTTGAAGGCGCACATGCGATGGATAATCACTTTAAAACGGCTGATTTTGATCAAAATATTCCGGTCATATTAGCTTTAATCGGCCTCTGGTATAACAACTTCTATGATGCCGAAACCGAAGCCATCCTGCCTTACGATCAGTACATGCATCGTTTCGCTGCTTATTTTCAGCAGGGCAACATGGAAAGCAACGGGAAATATGTTGATCGAAATGGAGAAGCCGTGAATTATCAGACTGGCCCGATTATTTGGGGAGAGCCTGGCACCAATGGTCAGCATGCCTTTTACCAATTGATCCACCAGGGAACCAAGTTGATTCCTTGCGATTTTCTGGCCCCGGCCATTAGCCAAAATCAACTGGGAGATCACCATCCCAAATTGTTGGCAAACTTTTTTGCACAAACCGAAGCCATGATGGTGGGCAAATCGGAAGAACAGGTAGTGGCCGAATTGAAAGCAGCCGGAAAATCGGATGTTGAAATTCAGTCGCTGAAGAATTTTAAAATCTTTCAGGGGAACATCCCAACCAACTCCATCCTATTTAAAAAATTGACTCCGCATACACTGGGTGCTCTGGTAGCGATGTACGAACACAAAATATTTGTTCAGGGGATTATCTGGAACATCTATAGTTTCGATCAATGGGGTGTGGAACTTGGCAAACAACTGGCCAATAATATCCTTCCTGAATTAACGAATGAGAAGGTTGTTACCAGCCACGACCCATCTACCAACGGTTTGATCAATGCCTATAAAGAAATGCGATAGACCATTTCTGAAAATGATACAGAAGAGGTATTCCTGATGGAGTACCTCTTTTTTTTATAGAATTATCTTAATTTATCCGTCAATTGTCGAATCTCAACAGCAGGAGGTACATTGCCATACAGAATGTTATAAACGGCATCACAAATCGGCATTTTCACCTTGTAGCTCGCGTTTATTTCGTGAATGGACTTGGTCGCATAATAACCTTCAGCCACCATGTGCATTTCAATTTGCGCAGTACGTGTGGTGTAGCCCTTGCCAATCATGGCGCCAAAGGTGCGGTTTCGTGAAAACTGCGAATAGGAAGTCACCAGCAAATCGCCCAGGTAAGCCGAGCTTTTAATATCGCGGGTGATGGGATGAACCTTATCAACAAAACGCTTGATTTCCTGAATGGCATTGGCAATAAGCACCGCCTGAAAGTTATCGCCATAACGCAATCCGTGTACAATACCCGACGCAATGGCAATGATATTTTTCAGCACGGCAGCGTATTCAGTCCCGAAAATATCATCGGACACATGTGTCCGAATGTATTCGCAGTCGAGCTTAGAGCCAAAATCACGGGCCCGCTTAATATTTGGACAGGCAATCGTAAGGTAAGACAAGCGTTCCAATGCCACTTCTTCAGCGTGGCACGGACCGGTAATCACTCCAATCCGTTCGTAAGGTAATTGATAGGATTCGTGTAAATAATGCCCCACAATCTGGTTGAACTCCGGCACAATTCCTTTGATGGCCGACACCACAAATTTTTGGTTGATCGGAACGGTCAATTTTGAAAAGGCTTCATGGAGAAACGCAGAGGGAATCGTCAAAATCAAAATATCGGACGCCTCAACAATCTCGTTAATATCATTGTAAAAGCTAATCTTGTTGATGTCAAACTCAACACCCCGCAAATAATTTGGATTATGCCTGAAACGTTTGAACTGCTCGATATTGTCGGCGCTACGAAAATACCAATTGATGCTGTCCTCGTTATTCAACAGGATTTTAGCCAGGGCGGTTGCCCAGCTTCCACTTCCTATAACCGCTACTTTTGGTTCTGAATTCATAAATCAAACAACTTTAGCTATTCAAGCCATTGTTTAACATCATCCATCGATGGATTTGTCAGGCCAAGTTTGTTCTTTTTATTGAAACCACAAAGCTCATTGAAGAATTTCCCGGCTTTGGTCTCTTTTAAAGCTTCTGTTTTTTGAATGCCCAACTTGCGAATCACCCCGACCCACTCGGCTGGGATGCCCATTTCGATGAACTTTTCATCCGTATCAACGTCTGCTTTCTTCTCAGGTTTCATTTGTGGAAAGAAAAGCACATCCTGAATGGAAGCGTTGTTGGTCATAAACATGGTCAGTCGGTCGATGCCAATACCCATGCCCGATGTTGGAGGCATGCCGTATTCCAGCGAGCGAAGGAAGTCCTGGTCGATAAACATGGCTTCGTCGTCGCCTTTCTCCGAAAGTTTCATTTGGTCTTCAAAGCGTTCGCGCTGGTCAATCGGATCATTCAGCTCAGAGTAAGCATTGGCCAGCTCCTTGCCATTCACCATCAGCTCGAAACGCTCGGTCAGCTCCGGATTTTCGCGGTGCTTCTTAGTCAGTGGTGACATTTCAACCGGATAATCAATAATGAAGGTTGGCTGAATGTAATGGTGTTCGCATTTCTCGCCAAACAATTCATCAATCAATTTCCCTTTGCCCATGCTTGGGTCGGTTTCGATATCAAGTGCTTTACAAATATCGCGCAGTTCTTGTTCGTTTTTACCGGCAATATCGTATCCGGTGTGCTCAAGAATAGCATCGCGCATGGTTACCCGGGGGTACGGACGTTTAAAGTCGATCAATTTGTCGCCAAGGGGAACTTCCGTTTTGCCATGCAAAGCCAAAGCTACCCGTTCCACCATTTCTTCGGTGAAATTCATCATCCATTTATAGTCTTTATACGCCACATAAATCTCCATCACCGTAAACTCCGGGTTGTGGGTGCGGTCCATGCCTTCGTTACGGAAGTCTTTGGCAAACTCGTAAACCCCTTCAAATCCGCCTACAATCAAGCGCTTCAGGTAAAGCTCGTTGGCAATACGCAAGTACAACGGAATATTCAGGCTGTTGTGATGCGTGATAAACGGACGGGCGGCAGCTCCACCGGGAATGGCCTGCAAAATGGGCGTTTCTACTTCCAGGTAACCCCGCTCGTTAAACATCTCGCGCATGGTGTTGATGATTTTCGTCCTTTTGATGAAGGTATCTTTCACTTGTGGATTCACAATCAGATCGACATAGCGCTGGCGGTAGCGTTGTTCAAGACCGGTAAACGCATCGTAGGTTTTACCATCTTTTTCCTTCACCACCGGCAAGGGACGAAGCGACTTTCCGAGTACGGTAAATTCCTTGACATGAATAGATTTCTCGCCTACCTGGGTGGTGAAGGCAAAACCTTTTACCCCAATGATGTCACCAATATCCAGCAGTTTTTTAAACGCTTCGTTGTACAAGGTCTTGTCATCGCCTGGGCAAATTTCATCGCGGTTAAAATACATCTGAATCCGGCCGGAATCATCCTGCAATTCAGCAAACGAAGCTTTTCCCATAATCCGTCGGCTCATGATCCGCCCTGCCAAAACAACATCCTGGTAATTTCCCTTTTCCGGGTCAAAGCTGGCCTTGATTTCTGCCGCTTTGGCATTCACTGGATACTCTGCTGCCGGGTACGGCTCAATTCCTAACTCACGTAACTTCGCCAATGAATTACGACGAATAACTTCCTGTTCGCTAAGCTCTGCTACACTCATGGGTATCATTCAATTTGATGTCTTTCGTAAAAATTTTGTGCAAAGATAACAAAGAAATGTTTATTCCCTTCCAAAGTCTATTTCAAACTAAAAGGAACATAATCAAGAGTTTGGAACACCTAAATATCTGTTGATAATTTTCTAACAAGTCTAATAGTTTGAATGGTTGAAAATTAGATTCAAATCTCCGCTATTTATTAACAAAATACGACTGGCTGGATTTCTTTCTCTTTCCAGATCGAAGTGCATTGCTTATCTTTGACAAATTAAAATCGTGTACACAAAACGAGGCAGAAGCAATCAGAATGGATAAAATCTGGAACATCAAAACCCAAGGCGATGCCAATGTTATCAAACATTTATCTGCTGCCCTCAATGTGAACATGGTGATTGCAAATCTCTTGGCACAACGGGGAATCACCTCTTACAACCAAGCCAAATCCTTTTTTCGCCCCCGCTTATCCGACTTGCATGATCCGTTTTTGATGAAAGACATGGACAAAGCTGTCGCCCGCCTGGAGCAAGCCATTGAAAATCAAGAAAAAGTGATGATTTATGGCGATTATGATGTGGACGGAACCACCTCGGTTGCGGTAATGTACCAGTTTTTACGCAGCCGCATCAAGAACCTGGACTACTACATTCCCGACCGTTACTCCGAAGGCTACGGGATTTCACCGCAAAGTATCGACTACGCTTCGGAGCAAAACGTATCGCTGGTTATTGTGCTCGACTGCGGAATAAAAGCCGTTGAAAAAATTAAGAACGCCAAAGACCGGGGCATCGATTTTATCATTTGTGACCATCATAATCCCGACGACGTGATTCCCGATGCGGTTGCCGTTTTGGATGCCAAACGCCCTGACTGCAACTACCCCTTCAAAGAATTGTCAGGCTGCGGTGTTGGCTTTAAATTACTGCAAGCCTATACCATTAAGAACGATGTTCCTATTGTTGAGCTTTACGATTTGCTCGACATGGTGGTGGTCAGTATTGCTTCAGACATTGTGCCGGTCATAGGCGAAAACCGCGTGCTGGCTTATTACGGGCTTCGTAAGCTGAATACCAACCCCAGCCTGGGCTTGAAAACCATCATTCAGCTTTCGGGACTGGTTGGACAGAATATTTCGGTGAGTGATATCGTTTTTAAGATTGGACCGCGACTCAACGCTTCGGGCCGCATTGAACACGGCAAGAAGTCGGTGGCCATCATGGTCGTAACCGATGAAGAAGAAGCCATTGACTTGGGAAACGAAATCAATTCGTATAACGAAATCCGCAAAACACTCGACCGTGACATCACCCAGGAAGCGCTGGATATGATTGCGCACGATCCGAACCAGGAAAACCGAAAAGCTACCGTCTTATACAACCGCGACTGGCACAAAGGTGTGGTTGGAATTGTGGCCAGCCGCCTGACCGAACATTACTACCGCCCCACGGTTATTTTAACCGAATCGAACGGACTGGCTACCGGTTCGGCCCGATCGGTAAAGGATTTTGATTTGTATGAAGCCATTGGTTCGTGCAGCGATTTGCTCGAATCGTATGGCGGACACATGTATGCTGCCGGACTCACGATGAAGATTGACAACATCCCGGCCTTCACCCGCCGGTTTGAAGAGATCGTTGCCAAACAAATTACCGAGCAGCAACAAACCGAGATGATTGAGGTGGACGCCAAAATCCAGCTCTCCGACATCACCCCAAAGTTTTATCGTGTATTGAAGCAATTTGCGCCTTTTGGGCCTCACAATATGACCCCTCTTTTTGTCACCGAAAATGTATTGGACGCCGGAACAAGCCGCTGTGTTGGACGCCAGCTCGAACACCTAAAGCTAGACTTGGTGGAACCCACCCTCACCTCTTCCGTCTTTCAGGCCATTGCTTTCAACCAAGCCGACCATTACGAAGCCATCAGCCAGGGTTTACCATTCGACATCTGCTATTCCATAGCCGAAAATGAGTTCCGGGGCAAGACAAACATTCAATTGTACGTTCGCGATATTTCAGCAAAACTATATTAATATATCAAACCAAATTTCAACTCGATTATGAACCTGATGAAGAAAGAGAACCAGAACCAGTTTACGGGACGTAACATGGTTTTGGGCGTACAGTTTTTGTTTGTTGCTTTTGGGGCAACCGTTCTTGTGCCACTTTTGGTGGGCATCGATCCGGCCGTAGCGCTGTTTACTGCCGGTGTGGGAACCTTGATTTTCCATATCATCACCAAAGGAATGGTGCCTGTATTCCTTGGAAGTAGCTTCGCCTTTATTGCCCCCATTATTGAAGCCACCAGGCTGTATGGCCTGCCCGGAACGTTCTCCGGAATTATTGCTGTGGGACTGGTTTACGGATTGGTTTCAGCCATCGTAAAATGGCGCGGCATCAAGTTTATTGAACGTCTGTTTCCGGCAACCGTTGTGGGCCCGGTAATTATTACCATCGGCTTGTCGCTGGCCTCGGTAGCTGTTGACATGGCCAAAACGCATTGGATTATTGCCGCCATCAGTTTGGCTACAGCAGTGATCGTGGTGGTATACACTAAAGGATTGATTAAACTGATCCCCATTTTTATCGGTATTATCGTTGGCTACCTGGCTGGTTTCCTGTTTGGTGTCATCGACTTCACCCCGGTAAAAGAAGCCGCTTGGTTTGCCCTTCCGGGATTTATCATGCCCGAGTTTAGCTGGGGAGCCATTTTGTATATGATTCCGGTAGCTGTGGCACCCATTATTGAACACGTGGGCGATATGTACGCTATTGGTGGCGTTGCCGAGAAAAATTTCATTGAAAAGCCTGGATTGCACCGCACCTTGCTGGGCGATGGTATTGCTACTGGCTTGGCTGGTATGGTGGGTGGTGTGCCCAACACAACCTATTCGGAAGTAACCGGAGCCATTGCCCTGACCAAAGTGACCAACCCTTTCATTCTTCGGATTGCAGCCGTTACCGCCATTGTTTTCTCGCTGGTGGGTAAAATCAGTGGCATTCTGAAAACCATTCCGCAGGCGGTATTGGGTGGAATCATGCTCCTGCTTTTCGGACTGATTGCTTCGGTGGGCATCAAAACGCTGATTGATTCAAAAACCGACATGGGTAAAATCCGCAACCAGGTGGTGGTTTCCATTGTATTGACCATCGGCATTGGCGGGGCCGTCATTTCCTGGGGCAACTTCTCGCTGGCTGGAATCGGGCTGGCAGCCGTAGCCGGCATCTTGCTCAACCTGATCCTTCCCGGACATGCCAAACAAGTGGTGGTGAAAGAAACGAAATAGTAAACGTGCTTTTACAATACATGGCGGCCGTCTCCAGTTTGTTTGGAGACGGCCGCCTGCTTTTAATGGTTTCCAAAAAGCATCGGTACATGATGAAGCATTTGTACCGACAAGACGGATAAACACTCCGCGATAAAAAGATTTTTCTTCCGTACCTAAAGAAACTTGAATACCTACCAAATTATTCTTCTAATGAGGGCTTCACTTGAAGGGGAACCCTCATTAACGCGTGCGTGTCGAGTCATCCCTATCCCTAATTTATTCGGGATCTACATAAAAACAGGAAAAGTTGTTTCTAGCCAACAGGCCCTAAAACAAGTTCAAGGTGCTCCATCTTAAGAGGACTTGAGTCATAAAAAAAGCCACTCTTCGTCAGCTGACGGAAAATGGCTTTTGGTATTGTTGATTGATCAGATGACTTCAGTTCATCCAATCAATAAGAACTTAGCTTCTATTCGTGTGCCGAGATCAAGATCTCCAGAATCTTTTTACCCGCAGCTGACACGCTGGTTCCGGGACCAAAGATGGCAACCACACCAGCATCGTACAGGTACTTGTAATCCTGCGCGGGAATGACTCCACCGGCAATGACCATGATGTCTTCGCGGCCCAGTTTTTTCAACTCGGCAATAACGGCAGGCACCAGTGTTTTGTGACCAGCAGCCAGCGACGAAACACCCATCACGTGCACGTCGTTCTCAACGGCTTGCTTGGCGGCTTCTTCCGGCGTTTGGAACAGCGGTCCCATGTCTACGTCGAAACCGAGGTCGGCATAACCGGTAGCTACTACTTTGGCGCCGCGGTCGTGACCATCCTGCCCCATTTTGGCAATCATGATCCGAGGCTGACGGCCTTCCAGTTCTGCAAATTTCCTTGCCAGCTCCTGGGCTTCGGCAAAGGTTTTGTCTTGTTTACTTTCTGATGAATACACGCCTGAAATTGTTCTGATTACAGCTTTATAACGTCCCACGACTTTTTCGCAGGCATCTGAAATTTCACCCAATGAAGCACGCTTCTGAGCGGCTTTAATCGAGAGGTCGAGCAGGTTGCCTTCGCCGGTTTCGGCGCATTTGGTAATGGCCGCCAGGGCTTGTTGCACCTCTTCTTCATTTCGCCCGTCACGCAGCTTTCTCAAACGCTCAATTTGCGACAAACGAACTGCGGTGTTATCGATGTCCAAGATATCAATTGGATCTTCTTTCTCCAAACGGTACTTGTTCACCCCAACAATGGTTTGTGCGCCACTGTCAATACGTCCTTGCGCGCGGGCTGCAGCCTCTTCAATCCGCATTTTCGGCACACCGGTTTCAACGGCTTTCGACATACCACCCAGCTTTTCAACTTCCTCAATCAGCGCCCAGGCTTTGTTGTACAACTCCTGTGTCAATGATTCGACATAGTAAGAACCGGCCCATGGATCGGCTCCACGGCAAATTTCGGTTTCTTGCTGAATGTACAACTGCGTGTTACGGGCAATCCGTGCCGAAAAATCGGTTGGCAAGGCAATCGCTTCGTCAAGCGCATTGGTGTGCAACGACTGGGTGTGTCCCAGCGTAGCCGCCATCGCTTCAATCGCTGTCCGGCCCACGTTGTTAAACGGATCTTGCTCTGTCAACGACCAACCCGAAGTCTGCGAGTGCGTACGCAAAGCCATCGATTTTGGATTTTTCGGGTTGAACTGCTTCACCAGTTTCGCCCAAATCATGCGAGCAGCACGCATTTTGGCAATTTCCATGAAGTGGTTCATTCCAACGGCCCAGAAAAACGAAAGGCGAGGTGCAAAAGCATCCACATCCAAGCCGGCTTTGATACCGGTGCGCAGGTATTCCAAACCATCGGCCAGGGTGTAAGCCATTTCAATATCGGCTGTTGCACCGGCTTCCTGCATGTGGTAACCCGAAATGGAGATGGAGTTGAACTTCGGCATTTTTTGCGAGGTGAACTCGAAGATGTCGGCAATCGCTTTCATCGAGAATTCCGGCGGGTAAATATAAGTGTTTCGCACCATGAATTCTTTCAGAATATCGTTTTGAATGGTTCCTGAAAGCTGGTCCAGCGTGGCGCCCTGCTCCAAGGCAGTGACGATGTAAAAGGCCATGACCGGAAGCACGGCTCCATTCATGGTCATCGATACAGACATTTTATCCAAGGGGATCTGGTCGAACAGGATCTTCATGTCCAGGATCGAGTCAATGGCTACACCTGCTTTACCCACATCCCCAACCACACGTGGGTGATCGGAGTCGTAACCCCGGTGTGTGGCCAGGTCGAATGCGACTGAAAGCCCTTTTTGCCCCGCAGCCAGGTTGCGGCGGTAAAACGCATTGGACTCTTCGGCAGTTGAAAACCCGGCATACTGACGGATAGTCCACGGACGCATAGCGTACATGGCCGAGTACGGCCCGCGAAGGAACGGCGGCAAACCGGCAGCATAATTCAAATGCTCCATGCCTTCCAAATCTTCTTTGGTGTAAACCGGCTTCACCGGAATCTGCTCCGGAGTCACCCAGTCTTTCTCAATTTTATTTTGAGCAGCCCACTCGCTGGCTTTTGGCTGGGGAGCGGCTGTCTTGATATTGATGTTTTTAAAATTCGGTTTCATACTTTTTGTTTTTTAACGCGAAGAAGCCAACTGTACTTCATGAATCGATTGAATCAAATCTAGGCCCAGCTCTTTGTGGACCTCAAATGAAGCATTCATAGTGGGCCGGGCAATTCGTTTGTATTCAATTTTTGAAATCATCTTAGCCTTCTTGTGTCTTTGCGTTCGGTTTAAATTACTCCAAGCTTGCTTTGATAGGCCTTCAGTTCTTCCAGCAAGTTGCTTTTTACATGGATGAAGTTTTCAATGCCTTTGGCTTTGAGTTCATCAGTGCAGGCAGGAGCGCCGGCAACCACGAAGATGGCTTCATCTTTCAACAAGTCATAAGCAGCAGGAGCAAACGCAGCGTACTCATCATCCGAGCTACAAATCACGACGATGTCGGCAGCTGCCTGTTTGGCTGCGGCAACACCATCTTCAACCGAGGCAAAACCGTTGTTATCCCTTACCTCATAACCGGCAACCGCAAAGAAATTGCAGGCAAACTGCGAACGGGCTTTGCTGAAGTTCAGGTTACCAACCGTAAGCATGAAAGCCAGCGGACGTTTGTTCGTTTTTGCATATCTATCGGTGGCTACGCGAATGGCTTCAAACGCCTGTGCCCCACGATATGGCTTAATGGTTTCAATTTCGGCATCATCAGCAGTCAAGTCAGTGGGCTGCAAGGCATCCTCAACCAATTCGGCTTTTTCCAGGCGCTCGCTAAAGTTCGGAAATTGGTTAACACCCAAGAGGTTTTCGCGGCGGGTGGCTACATTCAGATCGCGTTTGGCAGCCATTGCCTTCACTTCAGCCTGAATGAAACCGGCCTTGGCCGCAGCTAAAAAGCCACCTTGATCCTGAATGGCGAGGAACAGTTTCCAGGCTTCATCAGCAATCGATGCCGTCAGTTCTTCAATATAATAGGAACCGGCACCAGCGTCCACAATTTTATCAAAGTGCGATTCTTCCTTCAGCAGCAATTGCTGGTTGCGGGCAATCCGGTCAGAGAAGGTCGTTGGATCTTCATAAATCGCGTTGAACGGAAGCACGGTGATGGAATCGGCTCCACCCAGGGCTGCGCTCATGGCTTCGGTTTGCGTACGAAGCATGTTCACATAAGGATCGTAGAAGGTTTTGTTCCAGCTTCCGGTTTCTGCGTGTACCTGCATTTGGCAAGCGGCCTCACCTTTGGGTTCGTAGGCTTTTACAATTTGTGCCCACAACAGCCTTCCGGCACGTAGCTTGGCAATTTCCATAAAGTAGTTGGAACTTACACTCAAATTGAATTTGATGTTTTTTGCCACTTGATCAACAGCGGTACCCGCCTCAGTCAAAGCCGAAAGGTACTCCGTTCCCTGTGCCAGCGCAAATGCGAGTTCTTGCACCGCGGAGGCACCGGCATTACCGTAGTTTTTACCGTTGATGGCAATCACCCGGTAATTGGGGAACTGGCTGGCTTTTTCAATCAGCCCTTTCACCTGCTCCACCGAGCCTTCAAAACCGTTCTTCATGCGACCATAAAGCAGGTAGTTGCCAAACGGATCACACGCCACTGAAGCTACAATGTTTTTCGGATCCCAAGTGCCTGCGGCGGCATATTCGGCGAAAGCCAGCGCAATTTTATTGGTGAAACACTTGGCCATAAAATTCACTTCAACCGATTCCAAACAAATGCCTTTCAGCAAAATGCCCATGTCAGCCACAGTGACTTCGGTACACTCATTAAAAACAAAGCCGAGCGAGGTCACCCCTTTCATCAAAACGTCCAGTGCCTTTTTGTTGGCCTCTTCCAGATCCTTTACGATGATGTTTTGACGCACATACCAATCGTTGTTGCTGGTTTTGGTACCACGCACGTAAGGAAACTCACCCGGAAGTGCATCCAAGTAGCCCAGCTTCTCCAGGTCTTCCTGCCGGTAGTAAGGCTGCACGGAAAAACCTTCATTGGTCCTCCAAACCAGTTTGCGGTCAAAATCGGCGCCTTTCAAATCGGCTACTACCTTTTCTTTCCACGCTTCGGTGCTGACAGGAGGAAACTCTTGAAATAGTTTGATATATTTTTCTGCCATAATGTAACTGTTAAGAAAATCAGGCTGCAAAATTAGTCTTTTTACATAAGGACTGTTCAAAATGCACCAAGTTTTTAACCTTTAGGTAACAAATATCATGTTTTGATTTTCAGACATTTACATCTTAAATTTAATCAGCTTTCGAATTAGACTTCTTATTTATAAACACTATAGATAACAGCTTGTTTGGCAATGCCTTTAATAGCATTAAATCTCGGGGAACATCAGATTCCTGAACGCTAAAATTCAATCTTGTAACTTAGGTTAGGCACCATAATCCGGTCAAATTGTTTTTCGGGCAATCCGGTTTTCAGGTTAAATTCGTAGTCGCGGTATTCTTCATGTCCCAGAACATTGAGTAAATGCAGTGACCAGATACTGGCATGTTTCGGTTTATTCTTCCGGTACGAAAAACTCAGCGACAGCACCTTTGCCGGATCTTCCTGCTTTTCATATGCCTTGGAGTAATCGTAAGTCAGTTCGCCTGTTTCCACCGATTCATCCACCAAAAGAGGAGAATAGCGGTCGCCGCCCATTAAGGTCATCCGCCCGTTAATCCCTAGACTATTGGCATCATTTTTTCCAACCCGCCATTCTTTACCCGCCAGCAGGTTCAGAATATAGTTTTTATTGTAAAGGCTGTTGCGTTCTATGCCATCACCGCCTTTGTATTTCGAATCGAAAACCGATGTAGTGGCCAGGTAGTAAAATCCATTGGTAAAAAAACGCTCGAGGGTGACGTCAATGCCCAAGTTGGTCCCTGTACCATCATTCTCCAAGGCTTCATTGAAAAACCAGTCCAGCTCCATGTTCTGCAGCGAGAAATATCCGCCGGGCACCACCGGCACATCGAACAAATACTGGAAGTACGGTTCCACCTTGAACCTGGTGTTTTCATTCAGATTGACATCGTAAGACAATCCAAAATGGTGCGCCTTAGTCATTTTTAGATCTTTATTGGGTTGCACAACACCATTTCCTGTTTCCTGGCGAGCCAGGTAGAATCCGATCATTTCAATGCGGCTGTTTAAGCCATAAGCCAACCCAACTGCCTGCTCCGGGAGAAACTGCCACTTCAATCCGACCCGCGGTTCAACTGAAACCTCTTCATTCAGTTCAAAATAGTGGGCATGTACACCGGCACTGAACTCGAGTTTATTGTTCAGTTTCAGTGCTGACTGGGAAAACAGTTGAACCGAAAACCCGTTCCCCTTCTCATCGGCATATGAAAACAGTGGATCGCCTGGCTGTTCAGCCTCGCGATTATCAACATTGTAGTACCGGTTATTCAACACAAATCCGGTCCGGTTGGAGTGCCGATTTCCAAACTTGTGATTCAAGGTGCTGGTCAAAGTATATTTCCAGGTGTTGTTATTCACACGTTCTTTTTCCTGTAAAACCCGTTGATCGTCCAATTGATCATAGGCCGTTTCAATGCCGTTTCCCGATGCAGCCAGGGTTGTGTGCAGGTATGTTTTTTCACTGAACAACACTCTGTGCGTCAATCCAATTGCCCCGGTCGATAAATTCAGTTCATACCCCTCTTTATCCTGAACGGTTTCCCAATCTTTCGGATCATCAAACGGATCACGCTGCTGATGGTCGAGCGCACCAATTCCCCAAAGCGTAAAGTTACCGGCCTTTTTTGTCTGGAAACTTAATTTGAATGAAAAGTCCTGATAGCCGATGGTGCCCGCTTCTTCAGGAATCAGCCCGCCAAGGAAAGCGTAGCTTGAATAGCGATAATTAAACAGGTACGACGCGACGCCTTTCTTGAAAGGGCCCTCCGAAGATAAATCCAAGCCAACAATGCCTGCCTGCAGAGTATGCTCAAATTTTTCATTGTTTCCGGTTCGCATACGAACATCGAAAACGCCGGAAAGCGCGTTGCCGTATTCAGCAGGGAAAGCACCAGTGTAAAAGTCGGAATTGGCCAGCATTTGGCTCGACAATGCCGTGGTTCCACCGGCCCCAAATGCAATCACATCGGCAAAGTGTGTCGGGTTTGAAATTTCTACTCCCTCCATACGCCAAAGCAGGTTGCGGGGCGAATTTCCCCGAATGACAATGCCATTGTTCCCGATTTCGGAAGCCACCCCAGCAAACGATCCCGCCAGCCTTGCCGGGTCGTCAAATCCTCCGGCGTAACGATTAGCCTCCTCCACGCTCAACTGGCGTGCGCTTATCATGGCCAAGGTATTGATCGGCCTCTCCTTTGAAGTTCGGGCGGTAATAGTCACTTCTCCCAGCTCTTCGGTTAACTCGGTGAGCCCGGCATGCAACACCACCTCTTTTCCGGAGCCAACAAGTACTTCGCGAAATAAATAGTTTTCGTAGCCTACAAACCTGACCCATACATCATATCGTCCCGGATGCACATTCCACAAACGAAATTGCCCGTTTTCACCAGTGATGGTTCCCAACTGCGGTTCGGTTCCCAAAATAACGACTGATGCCCCGGGCAGCGGAGCCTGAGTAACGGCATCAACTACTTTTCCCTTGATTACCTGGGCCGCTGGTTGTGACCACGCCTCTGTTCCGGCAACTAAGAAGAATAATACAACTGC
>NZ_CAXBDD010000097.1:0-14883 GCF_963974515.1 uncultured Sunxiuqinia sp.
GTGACTGCGTGCTTCTTATTTTGGTCGGGAATCAGGCTCGTTTTCCAATGTTTTGTTCTGGTAACAAAGTTTGATGAATGATTATGTTTATGGATGTAAAATCAAACGCTTTCCGGTATGGTCGCCCAAATGATCAGTTATTCCCGCTCAAGTATCTAAATTTTGCAATCATATATCTAAATTTGATATTGGTGACTTCGACAATGGTTTAACTTTACATTCATGAACCTAACAAATAGACGATTTCTCAAATAGGTGCAGTCTTGACCAGGCGTGAGGGATTTGCTTCACAACGATTAAAGTGACGCTCCCGTTACAATGAATCTGGAAAAATCGTAGATGTTCAGATATAAGCTTAGAAAACGAACGCAAATGAACTATGAAGCAAATGGTACTTTCCTGTCAGGTTTTTCGCGGAGGTCACCACAATCGGAGAGATGGCGAGCTTACCTGTATCGTGTGGTTCAACTTGCGATGAAAAGAAAATGACGTTCAATGCATTCACTAGCAACTAATAAAATGAAAACAAAACTATTTACGGCACTCTTGCTTCTAACCGCGATGTCTGCAGTTTCTCAGGAGTTGACAGTTACTTCCCCAAATCAAAAAATAAGTGTCGGCCTACTCAATGACCGGCAGGTCAGCACCGGCGAATGGTATTTGAAGGTCAGTTACCACAGCGATACCCAGATTTCAGAAGTGATTCCCCGAATTGATTTGGGATTGATAAGAGATGATCAGGGTTTTTCAAAAGACCTTAAATTCCTGAAGGCGGGAAAGCCCACCACTATAAATGAAGACTATAGCGCAATACACGGTAAACGTTCCCAATGCAGCAATGAGGGCAACGAAGTGGTGGTAGCATTCGAAAATCCCGGCAAAGCCAGAATGAACCTCATTGTCAGGGCATATAACGATGGGGTTGTATTCCGGTACGAATTTCCTGAAAGAGAAGGCGTATTTACGATTCAGGACGAACTCACTGCTTATGTTGTACCCGATACTACCGAACGCTGGCTGCAAAAATTTGATCTTTCAAACGAAGGGTTGTACAACCATATGAAAGATGACCAAGCGCAACAAGACTGGAGTTATCCCGCGCTTTTCCATGTTGGCAATAATGCCTGTTGGTATCTTGTGCATGAGGCCGATGTGGACAGAGACTATTGTGCAACAAAGCTCAGCAATCTTGACAACCGATCTTCCTACAAGGTAACCCTTCCTTATCCTCACGAAGGCGAAGGAGAGGCCTTGCCGACCATTAATCTCCCGTGGAAATCGCCTTGGCGTGTAATCATTGTGGGCGACTTGTCCGATATTGTCGAATCAACATTGGTGGACGATATTTCCAGCCCTTCTAATTTAGCCGATACCGATTGGATCAAGCCGGGGAAGGTCTCTTGGAACTATTGGTCAGACAATCATGGCACCCGCGATTTTAAAACCGTTTGTGAGTTTACCGATTTGGCTGCCGCTATGGATTGGCCATACACTTTATTCGATTGGGAGTGGGATGTAATGACCAATGGTGGAACTGTTGAAGATGCAGCAAAGTATGCCCTCTCGAAAGGTGTTAAACCCTTGATATGGTACAACTCAGGCATGTTTAAATGGATTACGGCAACCCCGGTCGATCGGATGAAAACCCACGAGAACAGAATGAAAGAGTTTGCCTGGTTGAAGGAGAAGGGATTTGCTGGAGTGAAAATTGATTTTTTTCTCAGCGAAAAACAATACATGATTGACTATTACCTGGATATTCTTGAAGATGCTGCCAAATTCGAATTGTTGGTTTATTTTCATGGATGCCTGGTACCACGGGGTTGGGCACGTACTTATCCGCACCTGATGACCTACGAAGGCGTTCGCGGTGCCGAATGGTACAACAACAACCCGGAATTGACAACCACCGCCCCTGAGCATAACTCAGTCATGCCTTTTACCCGGAATGTCGTAGGTTCAATGGACTATACCCCGGTTACTTTTGCCAATTCGCAGCACCCTCACATCACATCGTACGGGCACGAACTTGCCCTTAGTGTGGTCTTTGAATCAGCGCTTCAGCACATGGCTGACCGTCCCGAGGGCTACGCTGATTTGCCCGATGCCGCCAAGTGGTTTTTAAGAGAAGTGCCTGCCGCATGGGACGATACGAAATTCCTGGGAGGCTTTCCCGGGCGTGATGTGATGCTTGCCCGCCAAAATGGTGATGCATGGTATCTCGGTGGAATCAATTCAGAAAATAAAGAGAAGACCCTAACGATCAATTTTGATTTCCTGACATCCGGGCAGAAGTATAAACTTACACTCATTGCTGACGGGAAACACGACAAGAGTTTTATTACCAGATATTTGGTGGTAGATGAGACCAGCAAGCTTGATGTGAAGCTGCTGCGTAGGGGAGGCTTTGCTGCGAACTTAACACCGCTATATTAAACGTGATTTAATTATGAGAACAATATTTTTCTGCATAGCAAGACGACTGTTTTTTATATCGTGCATTCTTTGCTCAGGACAAGCTTTCGCGCAGCAATTCCCTTTCCAAAATCCAACCCTAAATTCCGAAGAACGGGCCAAAGACTTGATTTCAAGGTTGACCCTTGAAGAAAAGGCCGCATTGATGTGCGACCAAAGCGATGCCATCCCACGTTTGGGCATCAAAAAATTCAACTGGTGGAGCGAAGCACTACACGGCTATGCCAATAATGACAGTGTCACCGTATTTCCCGAACCCATTGGCATGGCCGCCTCGTTCAACGATGAATTGTTGTTTCATATTTACGATGCGGTATCAGACGAAGCCCGTGCCAAATACCACCAATGGCTGAGGCGTGGAAATGAGAACAAACGATTTCTGAGCCTGTCGGTATGGACCCCTAACGTCAATATTTTTCGTGATCCGCGCTGGGGGCGTGGTCAGGAAACTTATGGTGAAGACCCTTACCTTATGTCGCGTATGGGTGTTCAGGTGGTAAAAGGCTTGCAGGGGCCAGCCGATGCCAAATACCGCAAACTGTTGGCCTGTGCCAAGCATTATGCGGTACACTCGGGACCCGAATGGAGCCGCCACGAACTGAACCTAAACGATGTGAACCCCCGGGAATTGTATGAAACTTACATGCCCGCGTTCAAAGCACTGGTTCAGGAAGCCGATGTACGTCAGGTCATGTGCGCGTATCAACGTCTGGACGATGAACCCTGTTGTGGAAGTACCCGCCTGTTGCAGCGCATATTACGTGACGAATGGGGCTTTAAATACTTGGTCGTGTCTGATTGCGGCGCCATTACCGACTTTTATACCACACACAAGGTGTCTTCAACCCCGGTACACGCCGCAGCTAAAGGTGTGCTGGCAGGTACCGATGTGGAATGTGTTTGGGACAATTATCCCTACAAAACGTTGCCCGAAGGGGTTGAGCGGGATTTAATCAAAGAAGAAGTGATTGATAAAAGCTTGATGCGCGTGCTGATTGGCCGTTTCGATCTGGGCGATTTCGACGACGATGCCCTGGTGCCGTGGGCGCAAATACCTGCTTCGGTGCTCAATAGCGATAAACACCGGAAGCTCGCTTACGAAATGGCCCAGCAGTCAATGACCTTACTTCAAAATAATAACCATATTTTGCCATTGTCGAAATCGGCTAATAAAATTGCAGTGATCGGTCCGAATGCTGATGATGAAGAGATGCTCTGGGGTAATTACAACGGTACGCCCATTCATACCATTAGCATTTTGGATGGCATAAAAACGAAACTTCTTGAAAGAAAAATTTTCTACGACAAAGGGTGTGATTTGGTTGAGGATAAGGTAACCGAAAGCTATTTCACGCAACTTTTTTTCGAAGGAAAACAAGGGTTTAAAGCGACTTATTGGAACAATCCCGATCTTAAAGGTGAAGCCGTAACAACAGTTCAAATCACGAATCCCATTAAGAAGACTACAGCGGGCCAGCACGAATTTGCTTCGGGGGTAAAGCTCGAAGGTTTTTCTGCGTTGTTTGAAACTGAGTTCATTCCAAAAGAGTCTGAGGAACTGGTATTCAAAGGTGGTGCGACCGGCCATTTCGAATTATTGGTCAACGGAGAATCATTGATCAAGTATGATAATTGGAGAACGCTTCCTTCAAGGATTCCGTTCAAGGTTGAAGCTGGAAAAAAGTACAAAATTGAAGTTCGCTATGCGCAACGTGAAAACTGGCAAGCAAATATTGAGTTTGATTTTGGTAAGGAGGTGGACGTTGATTATACCGCCCTTATAAACAGGCTGAAAGGTATTGAAACGGTTGTGTTTGTGGGCGGTCTTTCGGGCAAGCTCGAAGGCGAGGAGATGCCCGTCTCTTACCCCGGATTCAGAGGGGGTGACCGCACCAATATTGAGCTTCCTTCGGTTCAGCGCAACGCGTTGAAAGCGTTAAAAGCTGCCGGTAAAAAAGTCATTTTTGTCAACTGCTCAGGTTCGGCACTTGCTTTGACACCCGAAACGGAAAGCTGCGACGCTATTCTTCAAGCGTGGTACGCGGGCGAAATGGGTGGGCAAGCCGTCGCCGACGTACTTTTTGGCGACTATAACCCTTCCGGTAAACTGCCCATCACATGGTATAAGAATTCAGATAATTTAGGCGATTTCGAAGATTACTCGATGAAAGGGCGGACCTACCGTTACACAACCGATTACCTTTTCCCATTCGGATATGGCTTAAGCTATACCGATTTTCAGATCGGGACAGCGCGTGTCAGCAAAGCGACCATCAATGCCGATGAAACCATCAGCATGACCATTCCGCTAAAAAATACCGGCAAACGCGATGGTACCGAGATCGTGCAGGTTTATGTGCGTAAGGTGAACGACATCGACGGTCCATTAAAAACATTGCGGGGTTTTCAACGGGTTGAAGTCCCTGCCGGACAAACAAGGCAGGCCACGATCAGCCTTCTCCCGTCAGCATTTGAGTTTTATGATTGGAGCCAGCGAAAAATGACTGTAACTCCAGGCGAATATGAAGTGTATTATGGAAATAGTTCCGATGATAACGATCTAAAGCGTTTAAGCTTGACCATTGAATAATGCTTTTTAAAAAAATGAAACCGATGCTGAAAGGCTGAACGATAATAATCTAACTATTGGATAGGATGAAAATGATAAAACAGATCTCCTCAATTTTCGTGTTGTGTGTTTTTGTTTCGGTAAACACAATGGGGCAGGTAGTCGAGGACTTTATACCTTCGCCGGTTAACCAGCCGGGACGTGAGTACCCGCAAGTGAATTCCGAAGGCCGTGTGCGCGCGCAAATTATGGCTCCCGATGCCAACTATGTCCAACTCGACATTGGCGGAGTAAAGTACGATATGGTGAAAGATGAAAACGGGCTCTGGACAGGCGAATCGGCCCCGCAAGACCAAGGATTTCACTATTACCAACTGAACATTGATGGCGCGTCAGTACCCGACCCCGGTACCAACTACTTTTACGGTGCCGGCCGGTGGGGAAGTGGCATCGAAATTCCGGCGTACGATGGTCAGTTCTATGCCATGAAAGATGTCCCACACGGTTTGGTGAGCGCGGTCAATTATTATTCGAAACTGACCCAATCGTTCCGACGTTGTTTTGTCTATACCCCGCCGGGTTACGAAGCAAACACGGATGAGCGTTACCCAGTTCTTTACCTTCAGCACGGAAGTTTTGAAGATGAAACCGGATGGCCGGGTCAAGGCAAGGCCAACCTGATTATCGACAACCTGATTGCAGCAGAAAAGGCTGCTCCCATGATTGTTGTAATGGATAACGGCTACGCCTATAAACCGCAGGACAATACCGCTGACAATATCCGTCCGGTTTCAGTGTTCGAAGAAGTGATGATCACTGAAATCATACCCATGATCGATACGAAGTTCCGCACCATGCCTGAACGTAAACACAGGGCAATAGCCGGCTTGTCGATGGGTGCCAACCAAACCATGCGGATCATCATGAACAACCTGGACAAGTTCTCTAATTACGGTGGCTTTAGCGGTACATCCAATTATCCCAGTGCCAACGAAATTGATGTGGAAACGTTTTTGGACGGGAAATTCAATGACGGGAAAAAAGTGAATGAGCAAATCGACGTTCTTTGGCTTGGCTTGGGTACTAAAGAACCGGAACCTTTTCCCGGGTCAATAGGAGCCTTTCGCAAAATGCTTGACAAACAGGGCATTGAACACACCTACTACGAATCGCAAGGCACTGCGCACGAGTGGCAAACCTGGCGCAGGTCGTTGTACCAATACGCGCAACTACTTTTTAAGAATAAATAGATGGATTTTGAAAGCATACATATGAAAATAAAACGCTCTTTACCAATCTCGTTTTCCGTTGCATTTATATTGAGCACAATCGTTTGCAGTGCACAGCAAGCCAATGTCAATCTCGATTATAATCCGCAGAAAAACACCGAGGGCTTGACTCCGTTCAGTGCTCCCTTGAATTCGCCCGAGGTGCACGATGACCAAACGGTTACTTTTCGCTTAAAGGCTCCCAATGCCGAAAAAGTTGAGTTACCAGCAGGGGCAATTCATACTGCTCTTGACCTGGGACGTGAACCAATCCCGTTTACAAATGGGGCGGATGGCATTTGGACCTTGACCATCGGCCCGCTTGAACCCGATATGTATGCTTATCATTTGAGGGTCGATGGGGTGCAAATAGCCGATCCCAGCAATACTTACGCCGCCTTTACCGCGATGCCACCATACAGTCAGTTGGTTGTCCATGGCGACGGACCTGCATATTACGATGCTCAAAATGTTCCGCACGGCAATGTTACCCGGCATGTTTATCATTCGGAAGTTACACAAGGTGAGCGTGAACTGTATGTTTATACGCCTCCGGCTTATAACCCGAAGAAGAATTATCCGGTTTTGTATTTGCTTGGCGGAAGCGGTGAACTCCCTTCCAACTGGGTGTATGATGGCCGGGTGAATTTTATCATGGACAACTTGTTGGCCGAAGGAAAAGCCACTCCCATGATTATCGCCCTTCCCAACAATCAAATCATTCACCGGAATCATCCTAAACATTCAGAGCTCACCTTCGATATTTTTGAGCAGGAGCTTCGCGAACATGTAATTCCGGTGGTTGACAACGCCTACAGCACCATTCAATCGCCCAAAGGCCGGGCCATTTCAGGCTTGTCGATGGGTGGCCGGCACAGTATGTTTATTGGTTTCCGTTCGCTCGATTTGTTTGCCAATTTTGGAATTCTTAGTGCTGGCGATGTAGATGCGGAAACATCGCTTAAAAACTTTCTAAACGATTCCAAAGTGAATGAAAAGGTTGATTATCTTTTTGTTGGGCAAGGCACCAAAGAAGCTCAGGGCTTTTTTAATCAGCGGGTTCAGGGATTGCTTGACGCATTGAACAATCACGACATTACACACGAATATTACATCGGCGGAAATGGCGGTCACGACTGGTCTACCTGGCGTCACCTGTTATATTATCGCTTTCTGCCCAACCTTTGGGGAAAAAATTAAAACTGAAGAAATGAAACAAATCAACTTCCTGTTTATCGCCATGCTGGTCCTTGTTTCAGGTGCCTGCACCCAACTTCAACCCGGTCAGCTTAAGGTTGAAGGTGGAATCATCCAGGGAACCCTTGCTGATGATTTAAGCATTTACAAGGGCATTCCCTTTGCGGCTCCGCCCGTGGGAGATCTGCGCTGGAAAGCACCTCAACCGCTTGAAGCCTGGGAGGGTGTAAAGCAAACTACCGAATATGCTCCGGCACCCATGCAGGGCGGAAATCCGGTATCGGGAAAAAGTGAAGATTGCCTTTACTTAAACGTGTGGACACCTGCCAAATCGATCAACGAAAAGCTGCCGGTTCTGGTTTGGATTTACGGCGGTGGCTTCAGTTTTGGCTCCACCTCCGATCCCGTTCACAATGGTGAGCATCTTGCCCGCAAAGGCGTGGTGTTGGTGAGCATTGCCTATCGGGTAGGGCAGCTGGGCTTTCTGGCGCATCCCGAACTGAGTGCCGAAAGCCCCAACGGTGTTTCGGGTAACTACGGCTTGCTCGACCAAATTGCCGGACTTCAGTGGATTCAAAACAACATCGCGGCCTTTGGTGGCGACCCTGGTCAAGTGACCATATTTGGCGAATCGGCCGGAGGCATCGCAGTGAGCATGTTGTGTGCATCACCATTGGCAAAGGGTTTATTCCATGGTGCCATCTCTCAAAGTGGTGGCTCTTTTGGTCCGACCCGCCCCACCACTTATCCCGGCGAAAACATGAAGACCCTTCAGCAGGCTGAGCACGATGGAATTGAATACTTAAAAGGTTTTGGACTTTCGAGTATGGAAGAACTTCGGAATCTCGAGGCTGAAAAGCTAATTCCCCAAGGCTGGACCATGCCCGGCGGCTGGCCCATTGTAGATGGATATGTCATTCCTGATGATCAGTTTAAATTGTACGAAGCAGGAAACTATAACGATGTGCCGGTGCTCATCGGCTATAACTCCGACGAGGGCCTGAGTTTTTCGGCCGGTCGCACACCGCAGGAATACATCGCCAGTGTACAGGAACGTTTTGGTCCGTATGCCGATTCGTTGATACAGGCTTATCCTGTTGGCGAAAACAACGTGCCCAGGTCGGCCCGCAACCTGATGCGCGATGCCGCGTTTGGCTGGCACACCTGGAGCTGGGCAAGGCTTCAATCGAAAGCAGGAAAGTCGGAAGTGTACTTTTACTATTTCGATCAACACCCCGAACGCGCCGAAGGATCGCCACAAGCCGATCATGGCACACCTCACGGTGTCGATGTTCCTTTTGTGTTTATGAACCTCGATCCGGCCAATTCGAACACCACGGAATCAGATTTGGAAATCGCCGAAACGATGGGCACCTATTGGACTAATTTTGCCAAGTATGGCGATCCCAATGGTGAAGGTGTTCTTGCGTGGCCCGCTTTCAGTGACGAAAATCCTGAAGTGATGTACCTAACCGGGCCTGCACCATTTGTCGGAGCCGTGCCAGGTGTCGAATCTCTTCGAGTGCTGGATGGTTACTTCGAATGGAGAAGGACACCTGAAGGGGAAGCTTGGGTTGAGTAGCCAACTGAAATACAATTTATGAGCCGTTTTTATTTGCTATTAATTTAGTAATCAATTGTCTGGTCGGTTGGGGCCATTTTTACGGGAGAAGATAAGGAGTCCTGTGTCACCCGCCACCATAGCAGCCAAGGTGAAAAAACATTAAAAAATCATTCCTGTGTGACTAAAGTTACAGAGAACGGAAAGCCAAATTCTTACGTTTGCGCCTGATGTTTGTTTGGCAACCGAAATACAGAAAATTCCTGGTCATTAGTTTAGTCATGCTATTGGCAATTCCTTGTTCCGTAAAAAAGGAAGCGAAACAATGGTTGCAGATCGTAGAATCCGGACAACAATCAAATACCGGCCAATCGAAAGTTGCCTGCACAAACTATGACAACTTAAAACAAGCCACAAAGAAAAAACAGGCACAAAAATACCTCCATCCTTTTGTTGCTTCATCAAAACAGGCGCGTACACCAATCATCGCGAATAAAATCAGTACTCCTGGTTTTTTCAGCGCCCAAAAAGAAAAAATCCCCTCTCATATCCTGCTTGAACAATTTCTGATTTGATTAAAGCGCGGTTTTCAATCGTGTAGTAATAATCAAATAAGAAATCGAACAATGAATAAACAACTTGCGGTGAACGGCATGTCCGTTCTCATCTTTCGTATTAGTCTGAGCGGAATTTTTGTCTCGGCGGGAATGACCCATCTGCTGAATCCAGCAGGAGCTGCTGAACGCATTCAGGCAGTTGCCTCGAACAGCTTTGCAAGCTTTTTTGGCGATCCGTATTTGCTCGTGCTTTTATCAGGCTACGCGCTGCTTATTGGCGGCATAGCACTGCTACTGGGTATATTTCCCCGATGGGCTGCGCTCGGCTTATTTTTTGTGCTCATCCCCATTACCATCAGCATTCAGTTTGGCAACGGAATAATGCACGGTCCGTTATGGAAAAACGTGGCCCTGTTTGGAGGGCTCATTTTCTTTATCATCAACAATCCAAAAGCTTACAGTATTTACAACAATAAAATCGTTAAAAAATGAAGATATATAGCATCATCCTGTTCATTGCCCTTTCCATATTAGGAGCAAATGCTGCCAGTGCACAGACAGCAGAAGACATCAGAAGAACAGAACAATCGATCCGGAAACGTGGCAAATATGCTTTACTTGTTATGAAGGCACAACACTTAAAAGCAGCCATCCTGACAGGCTCCGAACTGAAGAACAAAAACGCTGAAATTGAATTTCAGATTGTTGCTTGCGGAGAACTGGTAAAGCAAATTTCGACGGATAAGACGTTAAAGGACATCGCTCAAGAAGCGGTGAACAAGAACGGTTTGAAGATCCTCGTCTGTGGATTGTCGATTCAGCAATTTGAGGTAGACAAAACACTTCTTCCGGAAGAAACTCCAGTCACCGACAACGGATTAATCTACCTGTTCGGATTGCAGGAGCAAGGGTATAAAACAGTCATTCTTTAAAACAAATTATTTCATGAGAAACATAGTGATTACGGCAGGGCTATTGCTTTTGACATTAAGCGCCTACCAAAACAATTCGAGCAAAATGAGCGAAGAAACGATCACAATATTACAAACAGCAGATATTCATGCCTACGTGAATCCTCACGAAGAGCTTTTTGTTGAAAACGGCCGCATTGTTTTCAGAAAAGCAGGTGGCATGGCACAGATCAAAACCCTGACGGATAGTATCAGGAAGCTTAACCCCGAAGGCACTCTGCTGATTGATGGCGGTGACCTGATCCAGGGAAGTGGTTCCAGTGTGCGTTCTCAGGGGAAAATTTTCTCCCCGATTGTGCAGGCCATGAATTACGACTTGCTGATTCCCGGAAACTGGGAAGTAGTTTACGGCAAACAGATCATGCTGGAAGTCATGAACAGTTATAAAACCAATGTGATTGTTGCCAATATGTTTGACGAAGAAACCAGCAGTGCCTTGTTTCCGCCTTACTGGATCACGGAGAAAAAAGGAGTCAAAATAGGTTTTATAGCATACAACGACCCGGAAGTCCCCATCCGTCAAAATCCGGGTTACAGCGAGGGGATGAAATTTACGCCCGTGGAGGAAAACCTGAAGCAACTCATCGCTCAACTCAAAACCGAAGAGAAGGTGGACATCCTTTTCCTGGTAGCACATTTGGGTATTTCCAAACAGGTGATGTTGGCCAATCATCCAGCCGTGGAAGGAGTCGATTTTATCTTTGGCAACGATACGCACGAACGGATCCGGAAACCCATTAAAGGGAAGTACGCCAACGTGGTAGAACCCGGTGCTTTTGGCTCTTTTGTCGGACGATTGGACTTGAAAATAAAAGATAAGAAGTTGGTGGATTACACCTACGAACTGATCGATGTTTCGCCGGAAAAGTACAAGGCAGACGCGGAGGTGCAACAAAGAATCGACCAGGCGATTGCCCCATACCAGGAGGAAATGCAAACGATCCTTGGCTACACATCGGCACCCCTGTACCGCTATTTAGTGGTTGAAAATCCGATGGATAATTTTATTACCGATGCCTTACTTTGGAAAACCGGGGCAGATTTTGCCATGTCAAACGGGTTTCGCTTTGGGGTACCCATTGTTCCCGGTGCAGACGGAAAGGCTGCTGTCACCAAAGCAGACCTGTGGCGCATGTTGCCGGTGAATGAACATATGAAGATTGGAAAAGTTACCGGTCAGCAAATCAAAAACTGGATGGAGCAGGAAATTCATAATGTGTTTGCGGCCAATTATCAGGAACGCTTTGGCGGTTGGCTGGTGCGTTTTTCAGGCATGACCCTGAAGTTTGACAGTTCAAAAGCAAAAGGAAGCCGCATAGAATCCATCACCATCCAGGGTAAACCGCTTGCCTTGGATCAAACCTATACGATGGCATCATGTAACCGCACCGGGGAGCCTTTATCGACCATGTGCCGATTGAAGAATACACAGGATGCCGAGATACAGGACTACACCATGCATGAGGCCATTGAAGAATATCTGAACATGAAAGGCACCATTCACCCAACATTGGATGGCAGAGCCATTGCCACCGATCTGGGCACCCAGGCATTCTCACAAATGAAAGAAGGTGAATATCAATTTGAATAAGCAAACGTGCACGTTGCCGATGTTTGATTGGAGAATGGTCAACGGTTATTCAAGCAGCATCCTGCCGGTAGTCCATGAAGATTCATGAACATGCGTGCCCACGTTCTTCTCAGTAGCGAGGGTGGCTTCGCAGCTCCGAATTCACCGTGGGCCCACAATAATTGAAATCAGCCCCTCAATATAAATCCCCTTCAGCAAAGCGCGGCTTACCTGTGCTTTTGACGGAAGGGGATTTTCAACTATTTTCAGAAGAGCGGCCCCGAAAGTGCAGGTAGAACGATTGGTCAACCCACAGCAAAAGCTGCCTGCTACGCCAAATAATACTGGTACATCAATCGGACGCCATCTTCCAGTTCGACCTTGTGCCGCCAGCCAAGGCTGTGCAATTTGGAAGGATCGGTTAATTTCCGAAGCGTTCCGTCGGGTTTGGTCCGATCAAATTCAATGGTTCCCTGGAAACCGATTTCATTTTGAATGGTTTCGGCCAAATGGCTAATGGAGATTTCCTTCCCGGTGCCGATGTTAATGTGCGTATTTCGTACTTCGTCGCCACTGGTCGATTTGACATCGTCAAAGTTTCGGTTTTCCAATAAGAACACGCAGGCATCGGCCATATCTTCCGACCATAGGAATTCGCGCATGGGCTTGCCGCTTCCCCAAAGATAGAGGGAGACGGGAAGAACCTGGGCGGGTGGGACACTGAAAAGCCGGGTTTCCTCTTCGGCGCTGGAGTGGTGCAAATGGATGCCATATTTCTTGAGCAGATAGAGGATTTCTTCCTTGTCGGCCGATCCATCAATCCCTTCCACCGGGCGCTTGTCGAAGTCAGCACGAATAGCGTCCCAGTTTGATTCTTCGAGGCATTTAGCCAGGTGAATCTTTCGAACCATGGCAGGCAGTACATGCGAAGTTTCCAGGTTGAAATTGTCATTGGGGCCATACAGGTTGGTTGGCATAACGGAGATGAAATTGGTGCCATACTGCAAATTATAGGATTCGCAGAGTTTCAATCCGGCGATTTTGGCAATGGCATAAGGTTCGTTGGTGTACTCCAGTTCGCCAGTCAGCAAACAGTCCTCCGGCATGGGCTGGGGCGCGTTTTTAGGGTAAATGCAGGTTGAACCGAGAAACAATAATTTTTTCACGCCATGCACATAAGACTGGTGAATGACGTTGTTTTGGATTTGCATGTTTTCGTAGATAAACTGTCCGCGGTAGGTGTTGTTGGCAACGATACCTCCGACTTTGGCAGCCGCTAAAATCACGTATTCCGGTTTTTCGGTTTCAAAGAAATTGGCGACAGCTGCCTGGTTCATCAGGTCCAGTTCATCCAAGGTTCGGCCAATCAGCTTGGTATAGCCTTTATTTTGAAGGGTTTTCCAAAGGGCAGAGCCGACCAGCCCTGTGTGCCCGGCAACGTATATTTTACTATTCTTATTCATGTTTTTTACAGATTTTAGGTGTAACAGATTGCCATGTGGCCGTTTCGATTTTAATTAACCGCAAATTACAAAGATGAGATGGATTTGAGGGCTCATGAGCGTCGATAATTTCAGTTGTCGGTTTTTGCTTGGCTGTTTTCAGTTGATTCGCTGGCTTCCGGCTTCCTGCAGCTTGCTGCCTACAGGGACTGGTATTTCCTGTTTTCTGTGCTCATAGCCCGCAATCATTCTGCCGCTAAATCCCCGTTTCCTTCCGGCGGACTTTGATTTTCATGGCTCCTTTAACCGGTTGTTCAGCGACCAGTATCAGGTAGCCGCCGCCACCGGCTCCGGCCAGTTTCCACGCCAATGCCTGCGACCGGTAACTATCGATTACCTGGTTTACTTCCTCGTTGATCATCGCCGGAAACAGGGTTGTTTGCGCATGAAATGAATCGAGAAAAGCCCTGGCAAATTCTTTCAGATCTTTGTGTTTAATGGCTTGCCACGCCCGATCGGAAGCGTCAGTCAATCGTTTGACGTTTTCGGTGTTGATGGCGGTTTCCTTAAGCAAGTCGAGCCCGTTGGGACGAGGCCAAAGGAGGACCATATAGATGTGATCTTCCAGCCAGCTTAAGATGTCTTCGTCGTTCACCGATTCGATTTGTTTTGGCCAGTAGGCGGCGTCGTAATAGTGCCGTACCAGTCCGGGCATGCAAATGCCGATCGCATCCTGTGCACCCGAGATAATCTCTGATCCCGGGTCGTTTTCAAACTTAAACAGGATCTCAGCCAGACGCTCGGGCTTTTCAAGCGGCAGGGTGTAAGGCCATATTTTTTTTGCCGCATTTCGGGTCGAAGTGCTCATACCACATCGTTCGTTGTACTCAATTACGGGTTCCAATGAGAGGGTGATGGCCCACCCGGGATGGTATTTCGAAACGTAGGGTTGATCGATCCATGTTCCTGCCAGATCGATGCGGTAGGGCAGGGTGCAGTTATCGGACGATCGGATGGCTGTCGTCGAGCGGGCTGGCAGCCCGGCATCCGGAATTCGTTCCAGCACTTTGAGTTCAATGCCCAATTCATCGCACATTTTCTTTTTGGCCGGGGAATAGCCGTCCTCATTAACCACGAAATAGTCGGGCTTAAGCCCGATCAGCTCTTGGGCGAAGTCCATGATGCCACTGCCCGAGTTGATGAAGGCATCGGTGACGTGTCGAACGGATTTCACCATATAAAGGCGTTCCTGTTCGCTGTTGATGGTGTGTCG
>NZ_CAXBDD010000098.1:0-14725 GCF_963974515.1 uncultured Sunxiuqinia sp.
GATTGAAGCGATTGACAGTCACCTTGAACAGGTGTTATTTTCATCTCATTCACATTGTTTGCCTCGTTCATATTCGATGGAACTCTCGATGAATTTTAATTCTTCTTATTTGTGAATATGAAGAATGAAAATTCATGTTCGTTTCATTACTTTTGCAAGCAAATCGTAGTACCGGCACTTATGAATTTCCTTTACCAAATCGCCATTCACTTTTATCTTTTGGCTGCACAGATTTCCGCGCTATTCAACGAAAAAGCCCGTCTTTTCATACAGGGACAAAAAAATATTTTCCCTTACCTTGAAAATAAAATGAACCACCAACGCCCAATCATCTGGGTACATTGTGCTTCGCTTGGCGAATTTGAACAAGGAAGACCACTGATTGAGCAAATCAAAAAAGATCACCCGGCTTACCAAATCCTGTTAAGCTTCTTCTCGCCCAGCGGATACGAAATTCGGAAGAACTACGAGCAAGCTGACTACATTTGTTACCTTCCAATTGATACCGCCAGAAACGCCCGCAGGTTCATACAATTGGTCAAGCCCGAAAAAGTATTCTTCATCAAATACGAATTCTGGTTCAACTACATCAACCTGTTAAATAAACAGCAAATCCCGCTGTACTTAGTCTCAGCCATTTTCCGCAAAGAACAGCTATTCTTCAAAACCGGATTCCCGTCAAATTGGTACCGGCGGATTCTCAAAAAAGTCACGCACTTTTTTGTTCAAACCGAAGCTTCAGGCCAATTGCTCTCATCCATCGGCATCAACAACTACACGATAACTGGAGACACCCGCTTTGACCGAGTAGCCGAAATCGCTTCAAACAGTAGACAGCTGCCTTTAATCGAGCAGTTCAAAAACCGACAGCAGCTTATCGTGACTGGCAGCAGCTGGGCGCCCGACGAAGCTTTGCTGATTGACTTTCTGAAACAAAACCAGCAAACCAAAATCATCTTTGCTCCACACGAAGTGAAGGAAAACAACGTCCGACGTTTGATGGACCAACTGCCGGTTCAGGCTGTGCGCTATTCTCAGGCTGAAGGGAAAGACCTGCAGCAGGCGCAGGTTTTGATTGTCGATACCATCGGAGTGCTTTCCAGTATTTACCGATATGCCGACCTGGCTTATATTGGCGGTGGCTTTGGCGTAGGTATTCACAACACGCTGGAAGCTGCCATTTACAACATCCCGGTCATTTTTGGTCCCAATTATCTCAAGTTCCAGGAGGCCGTGAACCTGAAAGAAGTAGGAGCTGCGTTTTCGGTAAACGATTCCGCTGAACTAATCCCGATGTTGAATAATTTGCTGGAAGACGAAAAACTGCGACTGGAAATTGCAAAAAAGTGCCGCAATTTTATGGAACAAAACCTTGGAGCTACACAACAGGTTTTGGAAGAAGTTTTTAACATTCTGTAAATTGAACGACCATTTTCCGCCTCTAAAAGTACAACCGTCGTTTGAGCGACAAGCCTTTACATCCTGTTAACTCTTTTTCGCGCAAGTTAATATCGGGTTTTCTTTTTGGTAAACTTTTCTTAATTATTAAAACCGTATCTATCTTATTACAAGCGTACTAACAAGTTTTAGTTGATAACTTTAGCGGCATTTTCAAAAAATAGTATTCCATTTTTTTCATTTGCATGTTATATTGCATGAAGCAAAAGAGAGATACGAGGATCTGACTTTTGCTCAAGTTTACAAACAGTTAACAAAAACAGCATTTTAATTTTTGGTGTATGGCTTTCAAAAACGTGGCAGTGGAGCCCAAAACGGGCAGGAAAATTTATTCCCAGGAGGAAGCATACCAGGCAACTTTAAGTTATTTCAACGGAGATGATTTGGCGGCAAGGGTATGGATCAACAAGTATGCATTGAAGGATTCTTTTGGCAACATCTATGAAAAGAATCCAGATGATATGCATAAACGACTGGCTAAAGAAATTGCCAGGGTTGAAAAGAAGTATGACAACCCCATGACCGAGGAGCAGGTCTATCAGCTTCTGAAAGATTTTAAGTACATCGTCCCCCAGGGAGGACCAATGACAGGCATTGGTAACGACTACCAAATAGCATCACTCTCCAATTGTTTTGTTGTTGGAAACGAAGGCAACTCGGACTCTTACGGAGGAATCCTAAAGATTGACCAGGAGCAAGTGCAGCTGATGAAGCGCCGCGGAGGTGTTGGACACGATTTGTCGCACATTCGTCCCAAAGGTTCGCCGGTAAAAAATTCGGCCTTAACTTCAACAGGTATTGTTCCATTTATGGAGCGCTATTCCAACTCGACGCGTGAAGTGGCACAAGACGGACGCCGCGGAGCGTTGATGCTTTCCGTATCGGTTAAACACCCCGATTCGGAATCGTTTATTGATGCCAAACTGGAGCAGGGAAAAGTTACCGGAGCCAACGTATCGGTTAAAATCCACGACGATTTCATGCAGTCGGTTGAAAGCGGGGAACCTTACAAACAACAATACCCCATTGACGCCAAAAAACCAACCTACGAAAAAGTTACCGACGCTGAAAAAATCTGGAACAAAATCGTTCATAACGCTTGGAAATCAGCCGAACCTGGCATTCTTTTCTGGGATACCATCATTAAAGAATCAGTTCCTGATTGCTATGCGGACCTGGGTTACAAAACCGTGTCGACCAACCCTTGTGGCGAAATTCCGTTGTGTCCCTACGATAGCTGCCGTTTGCTGGCCGTTAACTTATATTCGTATGTAGAAAAACCCTTTACTGCGGAAGCCAAATTTAACTTCGAACAGTTCAAAGAACATGTTGGCTATGCCCAGCGTATGATGGACGACATCATTGATCTGGAACTGGAGAAAATTGACGCTATCATTGATAAAATTGACGCTGACCCGGAAGATGAGGAAATCAAGTCGATTGAGCGCAAATTATGGGAAAAAATTCAAACCAAAGCGAAAGAAGGACGCCGGACCGGAGTTGGAATCACAGCCGAAGGCGACATGCTGGCAGCCTTGGGATTGCGCTACGGAACTGAAGATGCCACCGATTTCAGTGAAGAAATCCATAAAACACTGGCCATTGAAGCTTATCGCTCGTCGGTAAATCTAGCCAGGGAAAGATCGCCATTTGCGATTTATGATGCCGAACGGGAAAAAAACAATCCGCTCATCAACCGGCTTCGCGAGCAGGACGAAGCATTGTATGCCGACATGGTCAAATATGGCCGTCGCAACATCGCCCTGCTGACCATTGCGCCAACCGGCACAACCAGCTTGATGACCCAAACGACTTCAGGAATTGAACCGGTGTTTATGCCTGTGTACAAACGTCGCCGGAAAGTTAACCCCAACGATAAAGAGGTACGGGTTGATTTTGTCGATGAAGTAGGCGACAGCTGGGAGGAATACATTGTCTTCCACCATAAATTTGTAACCTGGATGAAAGCCAACGGACTGGATACAACCATTAAATACTCGCAGGAAGAACTCGATAAAATGGTTGAGAAATCACCCTATTACAAAGCAACTTCAAACGATGTTGACTGGCTGCGGAAAGTCCGCATGCAGGGCCGTATTCAGAAATGGGTCGATCACTCCATCAGTGTAACCATCAACCTTCCGAATGATGTCGAAGAAGAACTGGTTGGCAAGCTTTATTTCGAAGCGTGGAAGAGCGGCTGCAAAGGTGTAACGGTTTACCGCGACGGCTCGCGTTCAGGCGTGTTATTGTCGAATAAAAAGGACGACAAGAAAAAAGAAAAATTCTCAACGTTCCCAACCAAGCGCCCGGAAGAACTGGAAGCTGACGTGGTGCGTTTCCAGAACAACAAAGACAAGTGGGTAGCATTCATTGGACTGGTTGGTGATCTTCCCTATGAGATTTTCACCGGTTTGCAGGACGATGAAGACGGCATTTTACTTCCCCGTTCGGTGACAAAAGGAAAAATCATTAAAAACCGCGACGAAGATGGCAACTCGCGTTATGACTTCCAATACACCAACAAGCGTGGTTATAAAACTACCATCGAAGGTTTGTCATACAAATTCAACCCGGTATTCTGGAACTACGCGAAACTGATCTCCGGAATTTTGCGCCACGGTATGCCAATTCACAAAGTAGTGGATACGGTAACCAGCCTGCAACTGGACAACGACACCATCAACAGCTGGAAAGCCGGCGTTGCCCGTGCACTGAAAAAATACATTCCCAATGGCACCATTGCCGAAGGAACAGTTTGTGGCGAGTGCGGATCGAACAACGTGATTTACCAGGAAGGCTGTTTGACCTGCCCGGACTGCGGATCATCAAAATGTGGTTAATCAATTGATTCGGTCAAAAATCGAACAAGAAAGGCTTTCACTCAGGTGGAGGCCTTTTTTATTTCCGGTTGGAAGGTGAAAAACGACCATCTGTCCAGTCATTTTAACGATTCAGAAACTTCAAATTGCAGGGACATTGAAACCACCATAGCTTTGAATAAAAATTCAATTCAGAAACTAAAAATTCAAAAGCTATGAAAACAAAAGAAGAATTGTTCACTGTGTTTTTTACCATCCTGTTTTTAACCTGTGCTTTCCTGGCCTCCGGACAACGCCAATCGATCTCGTTTGTGCTGCCATCGAATGATCTTCAGAACCGTCAGCAACACCAGTATCAGGTAGAAACTGATCATCTGAACTTCAATATTTACGGCGATTTTGCCAGCCGAATGCGCATCTCTGGCAAATACACCTCCGGCTTGCCTGGTGGAAAAGTTGAATGGTCCGATGTTTACATGCAGCGATCGGATCAGCCGGAAGGCCCTTTTTCAAGCAAGGAAAGCCTCGATTACGTCAATGGCTTCAGCTACACTTACGAACAGAACATCTTGGCGCCAGAGTTCTTTGCCGGTTTCCCCAACAACTCCGTTGAAGCAAAAAACCTGGTGTGGGACATGGCAGGAATGGAGTTCTTTGCCTGGGGCCATAATGATACGCTGCAACTGAATGTACCCTACCACGCAAACCAGGCCAACGGAAAAGTGGAGTTGGCCGGCCATGGCTTTTTCGATAACCGCGACATTATTCTAACCTGGAAAGGGATGACCACCAACACTGACGAAACCTTGGCCATGATTGATTTCCGGACCATGAATAATAAGCTGGAAGTGCAGGTAGATATGGGCGATCGCCATTTTCAAACCAAAGGGCGCAGCCACTACTGGGGAACGATCTGGCTGTCGGTTGATCAGCAATGCATCGACCGGATTGAGCTGTTCGAAGATGTTGTACTGGAAATTGGATGGAACGACCAAGCTGAAAAAGAACTGGTTGATGTGATTCGTGAGATGCGTGTGACAAAAATTTACTAATTTTCAACCATGAAGCCCGAATCAAAAAAACCAATCTTCAGAACAATCCACTATCACTTGTGGATTGTTCTGGGCAGTTTCATTTTCACCTTGCTTTTCGAAGTTCTATCAGCAAGACAAGTCTTTAGTAACATCTTTTTATACATCTTTTTTCTGATGATCATTCAGGTGGAGCTTTTTGTCTGGCTGGGCGGCAGAATGTTTAACAAACTGAGCTACTCAACGGTCAAGGAATTTATCAACCGGATCATCAAGCGATTGCTGCTTTTTTACCTGCTTGTCTTGCTTCTCGGCTTCGTCCTTTTTGTAGTTACAGGTATCATCCTATCTCTCATACAGGGCGGTAGTCCGGCCGACTTTATTAAAGGAATTCCACAATATGAGATGCGGGGGTTTCTGATTGGATCGGGTATTGGCTTGCTTACCGGCAGCGTGATTTTCTTTGTATCACAGCTCTTTGCGGCAATCAACAGGGTACAAAAACTGAATGAAGAGAAGTTGCAGTACCAGTACCAAACCTTGAAAAACCAGGTCAACCCACACTTTCTCTTCAACAGCCTGAATACCCTTTCGTCGCTGGTTTACACCGATCCGAAACTGGCCGACGAATTTATTCAAAAACTGGCCTCCAGCTACCGCTACTTGCTGGACAACAATCCGAAAGACACGGTGCCGCTGGCTGATGAACTGAAGTTTGTAAAACAGTATTTTTACCTTCACCAACTTCGGGGTAAGGAAAAGTTTCAACTTGAAATGAATGAACCTTTCCCCGGACATTTATCCATTCTGCCAGTTTCGGTACAACTGTTGGTCGAAAATGCGCTAAAGCACAACGCAGCCACCAAAGAAAGTCCGCTGGTTATTAAAATTAAGTTGGAGGAAGAGCATTACATCAGCGTTGAAAACAACAAGCAAGACATTCAATCGTTGGAAAACTCACCGCAAACCGGGTTGAGCAACTTGGCTGAGCGGGTCCGGCAAATTTGCGGTGAAGACGTGATTATTCAGGAATCCTTTGAACATTTTAAAGTGAAAATCCCGTTGATTCATGACAAATAGAAAACCCATGAGCGCAATCAGATATACAATCAATTAATCGCGTTTTTGTATGAGAATAGTAATCATTGAAGATGAAGAACCGGCAGCACGAAAACTTAAAAAACTCCTTTCGGAATTAAGTGAACCAGTTGAGATACTCGACTGCCTGGAGTCGGTAAGCCAAGCGGCCGAATGGTTTTCAACACACGAACAACCGGATTTAGTCTTTATGGACATCCGGCTGGCCGATGGGCTTAGCTTCGAAATTTTCGATTTGGTAGCGATTAACTCCCCTGTCATTTTCACAACCGCTTACAACGAATATGCGCTGAAAGCCTTCAAAGTAAACAGCATTGACTACTTACTAAAGCCCATTGACCCTGACGAGCTTCACAGGGCAATTGAGAAGTACAGAATGTTGTTTTCCAAACCTGCTCAACCGGAGACCAACATACAATCCGGCATGCAGAAACTCCTGGCTGAGTTTGCCAGGTCACACAAAACAAGGTTTTTCATTAAAGTGGGTCAACACTATCGATCCATTCCCGTTCAGGAAATCGAGAGTTTCTTTGTGCAGGAGAAAAGCACCTTTTTGATGCATACTGATGGGAAAGCCATGGATATTGATTATTCGCTCGACCAACTGGGCAACATGCTTGATCCTGCTCTTTTCTTCCGCGTAAACCGGAGTTATTTGGTCAATATCAATTGGATTAAAGATGTGGTAATTTATTCGGGAAGCCGCCTGAAATTGAAACTAGCCAGCGGAAAGTATAATGAACCGATCTTAGTTAGCCGGGATAAAGTATCGCCATTCAAAAAGTGGATGGACCGCTAATAAAAAAGGTCCCAATCGGGACCTTTTCTTTTGTGGCATTATGCAGCAATCGTTGAAAAAACATCATTTAAAATTTCGGGGTACATATCCCCAAAATTTTCATCGCACCATTCGCGCAGTTCATTGAGATCATTTGGGTTCTCAGCCCACTTAGCACATTTGATCAGCTCTTTTCGGAATAAATCCCGGCTAAAGCTAACCTTGGGTAAAATTACTCTTGCATACTCAATCATAGCATCAGAACGTTTAATTAATTACTTCCATTAAGATAACACTTCAAGTTGAATTTTGGTATGTCGGAAAATACCCATTCACACAATTTAACATTACCGCGGAAAATTTTTGTTATTAATGTACTGAAATACAAATGGCTATATTCCTCCATCCACAAACTTGTTTTAAAACATCTTCAAATGTGATCACAACGCAAATAAACAACACAAAAATTAAGCGGTAGTTACAATTCGGACAACAAAATGTGAAATCCGTTCCTCGAGGCTGGCATCCTCTTCCAGCGCCTGCACAAAGGCACTGCCGATAATCGCTCCTGATGCGTATTTACAGGCGTTTGCAAAGGTTTCGTGATTCGAAATTCCAAAACCAATCAAACGGGGATTTTTTAAGTCCAACTGGTTGACCCGCTCAAAATATTCCTCATGAAAATCGGACACCTTATCTTTTGCACCGGTTGTTGAAGAGCTCGAAACCATGTAAATAAAACCGCTTGATGCCTGATCGATTTGCCGAATTCGGGCATCGGATGTTTGTGGAGTAATTAACAGAATATTATGCAGCCCATAGTGCTCAAACAAAGCTAGGTATTCTTCCTGGTATACCGACAGGGGCAAGTCAGGCAAAATCAGCCCGTCTATGCCAACTTCCCGGCATTTTTGACAAAATCTTTCGACTCCAAACTGAATCACCGGGTTCAGGTAGCCCATCAAGATAAGAGGTATTTTTACGGATTCGCGGATAGCGGACAGCTGCTCAAATAGCTTTTTGATGCTCATGCCATTTTTCAAAGCAACGGTACTGCTGTTTTGAATCACTGGTCCGTCTGCCACGGGATCAGAAAATGGCATCCCAATCTCAATCAGGTCCACGCCTTTCTTCTCCAGGGTTTGAATAATGGTTACGGTGTCGTCCAAATTCGGATATCCAGCTGTAAAATACACCGAAAGGATGTTCTCTTTCTTGGTTTGAAAAAGTTGGTTGATTCTATTTTGTGTACTCATCTGTTTTCATGTTATTCATTGGGTGATTGTAATTACTCAACGAATGGTTAATAACCAAAATAATTCAAATACGTTTCCATGTCTTTATCGCCACGCCCCGATAAGTTAACCACAGTCACCTCGTCTGGGCTAAGCTTGATTTTTTTCAGCGCGGCCAACGCATGGGCTGATTCCAGCGCCGGGATAATTCCTTCCAGCTGGGTCAGTTCCAAAGCCGACGCCAACACTTCTTCATCGGTTGCCCACAGGTACTTGGCCCGCTTGGTTTGAAACAGGTGCGCATGCAGTGGCCCAATTCCCGGATAATCCAATCCGGCAGAAATGGAATAGGGTTCCACTATCTGGCCATCTTCAGTCTGCATCAGCATCGATTTGGCACTGTGCAACACACCCACTTTCCCGAGTGTCAAGGTAGCGGCGGTTTCTTTGGTCTCCACACCTTTCCCGGCAGCTTCAACGCCAATCAGTTCCACCGCTTCATTTTCCAGAAAATGATAGAAGGCACCGGCTGCATTGCTTCCGCCACCCACGCAGGCTATCACGCGGGTTGGAAACTCACGTCCGATGTGCTCATCCAGCTGCATTTTTATTTCCTCGCTAATCACCGCCTGAAACTGTGTCACCATATCGGGATACGGATGCGGTCCAACCACCGAACCGATAATGTAGTGCGTATCCACCGGATTATTAATCCAGTCGCGCATCGCTTCATTGGTAGCATCCTTCAACGTCTGGTTGCCCGACACTGCCGGAATAACCTCAGCACCCAGCATTTTCATTTTTTTCACATTGGGTGCCTGACGTTCCACATCCAAAGCTCCCATGTACACAATACATTTCATGCCCATCAGGGCGCAAACAGTAGCGGTGGCTACCCCATGCTGACCAGCCCCGGTCTCGGCAATGATCCGTTTTTTGTTTAAGGATTTGGCCAGCAAAATTTGTCCAATCGTATTGTTGATCTTGTGGGAGCCGGTGTGGTTCAAATCTTCCCGTTTCAGGTAGATGTTTGAACCATATTTCTCGGATAAACGCTTGGCTAAATACAGCGGAGACGGTCGTCCAACGTAATGTTTCAGCAGGTGAATAAAATCCTGCCGAAAATTATACGAGTTGATAATCTCCATGTATCGCTGCTGCAGTTCTTCAATATTGGGGTGCATCATTTCGGGAATGTATGCTCCTCCAAATTCACCGTAATAACCTTTTTTATTGACTTGATAATTCATGTTATGTTGTAATTTTTCTGATTTGATTGATAAAAACCTTGACTTTATGAGTGTCCTTCAAAGCTGGTTCCAGTTCGAACCCGCTGTTAATATCCAGTGCAAACAACTGATCATGCTCAAGTTGGGCCAGCGCATCAACATCATGGGGGCCAATTCCTCCGCTCAAAAAGAAGGGCACCGGCAATTGGTAGTCATGCAACAGATTCCAGTTAAACTTTAGTCCTGTTCCGCCGGGTAATTTGCCTTTCGTGTCGAACAAAAAATAATCAACAGCCCCGATATAGCTTTCAAGTTGGAGAAAATCAAAGTGTTCACCCACGGAAAAAGCTTTAAAAACCTGCAGCCCACCTGCTTTTAAAACCTGACAATATTCGGGGCTTTCATTTCCGTGCAACTGGGCCACTTCAAGTTGAAATTTCGAGCAAATCACCCGGACTTTTTCCAAGTCTTCGTTGACAAATACGCCCACCTTTTGAGTTGATTTGGGAACGAGACTGAAAATCTCCGGCTTGGGGTCTTCACCCACAAAACGCTTCGACTTGGGGTAAAAAATGTACCCCACATAATCAGGCGATGCGTGGAGCAGCTCCCAAATATTTTCGGACTCCCGCATGCCACAGACTTTTATTTTCAGCGTTTTCATTTTGATTGCATTTATTCAACAGGTGACTTCAAATTGCCTGCTGACCAGGTACTACAAACTATGGATAAAATCGGCACATGCGCGCCCCGGATCTTCTGTCTTCATGAAATTTTCACCCATCAAAAACCCCTCAAACCCGGCTTTACGCAGATAGTGAATGTTATCGACCGACGATAAGCCGCTCTCAGAAATCTTGATTAAATCATCGGGCAAAAGTTTACTCAAACGAACCGATGTTTCCAAATCGACCTCAAAGGTTTTCAGGTTTCGGTTATTCACACCCACCAAATCGACCAGCGAATTAAGCTTCTCAATTTCTTCTTCGGTGTGTACTTCAACCAAAATTTCCAGTCCAAGCTCCTTGGCGGTTTCCGAAAGACGCAGCATCTCGTCTTTGCTGAGGCTGGCAGCGATCAGTAAAATCAGGTCAGCGCCATGTGCTTTGGCTTCATAAACCTGGTAGGGATCGAGCATAAAATCTTTCCGCAGAATCGGTGTTCCTGGATTCACGAACCGGGCTTTGGCCAGGTTTTCGAACGATCCGCCAAAATACCTGCGATCAGTTAAAACTGACAATCCTGAAACACCCGCAGCGACATAGCCCGAAGTTACTTCAGTTACTTCCACATTTTCATTAATCACCCCTTTTGATGGTGATTTGGTTTTGAATTCGGCAATAATTCCAGAAGCTCCGTCAGCTTTCAGCGCGGCTTTCAAGGAATTAACTGAACGCCTGAAAAACGGCGACAGCTTCAGTTCTTCCAAACCAACTTTCGCCTTAGCTTGCTCAATCTCCCGGCGCTTATGAACGTTTATTTCATCTAAAATGGTCATTCGGGTTGCAACTTATTTGTTGAATAATTTTTTAAATACCTCCAGCGCCTTTTTACTCTTCAGTGATTCGCTGGCTTCGGCCACACAATCAGCAAGTGATTTCTGGCGATGCATGCATTTGATTGCCAAGGCCGCATTGGCTATCACCACATTTTGCTGAGCCTGCGTTCCGCTTCCTTCCAATATACTGACAAAAATCCGGGCAGCCTCTTCAACCGAATCACCACCGGACAACTCCTCGGGCTTAAGTTTCTTGAAGCCAAAATCAGCAGGCGTCAAATTATCTTCCGTTTCATCAGAGACATAACGCGTGTCTGCAGTCAATGAAACTTCATCGTACCCATCCATGCTATGTACAATCATGTAACGTTGATGACCGTCGCACATCGCCTGGTTATAAAGGTCCATAATCTCCAGATCAGACACGCCGACCAATTGATTTTTTGGTGATGATGGATTCATAATTGGTCCCATAATGTTAAAAAAAGTGCGCACCTTCAAGGCTTTACGAACTGGTCCGACGTATTTCATGGCCGGATGAAAAAGCGGCGCATGAAAAAAGGTAATGCCTGTTTCTTCTACTTCGCGACGCAATTTTACAGTGTCATTGCTGAATTGGTAGCCAAAGTATTCGAACATATTGGATGAACCGCTAACCGAGCTTAGTCCGTAATTTCCGTGTTTGGTCACCTTGTATCCGGCACCGGCCAACACAAAACAACTCAGGGTTGAGATATTGAAGGTGTTTTTTCCATCGCCACCAGTTCCAACCACGTCGATCGTGTTATAGTCTGAAAAATCAACCGGGATGCACAAATTTAGCATGGCTTGCCGAAAGCCTGCCATTTCTTCTCCCTTAATTTTGCGCATCCGAAAAACAGTTAATAAAGCTGCAATTTCAGCTTCTGAAAACTGTCCTTGCCCCACGCGGGTTAATAAATCCTGTGCCTGCGCTTTGGTCAGACTGTTCCCTCCAAATAAATAGTCTAAAGTATCTTTCATTTCATTTAGCTTCAAGTTTACTGATTCGGTTCCAGGGCTCCTGCATCGGGCGAACCATGAAAGCATCTCAACCAATTCTCAATTATTTTTTCACCTTCCGGGGTCAACACCGATTCCGGGTGAAACTGAACACCACGCACATCGTACTCCCTGTGTTTCATCGACATAATCATACCCTGATCATCTCTGCTGGTTACTTCAAAACAAGCGGGCAATCCAGCCTGTTCCACAATCCAGCTGTGATAGCGGCCAGCTTCAAATCGTTCCGGGACATTTTCAAATAAAACGGGATCAGGTGCGAGTTGTTTAACCTCGGTAGCAATCCCATGAAGCACCCGGTTCATATTGGTCAACCTGGCTCCAAAGGCTTCGCCAATGGCTTGATGCCCCAGACAAACGCCCAACATGCTTTTGCGCGGGGCAAACTCACGGATAATATCCAGCAGCAAGCCCGCCTCCTCAGGAATTCCGGGCCCCGGCGACAGCACAATCTTATCGTACTTCTCCAGGTCTTTCAGCTCCAGCTCATCGTTTCGGATAACGTCAACCGGCAGGCCGGACAGCTTTTTAATGGCATGCACCAAATTGTAGGTGAATGAATCGTAATTATCAATGACTACTATTTTCATTGGGTCTGGAATTAAATTTCTTTAGCAATTTCGATGGCTTTTTTCAGGGCAGCCAATTTGTTATTCACTTCCTGCAGTTCGTTTTCTTCTTTCGAATCGGCTACCACACCAGCGCCTGCCTGGTAATAAAGGGTTTTTCCTTTGCTCAAAAACGAGCGGATCATAATGGCATGGTTCAAACTGTTGTCGAAACCCATAAAGCCAATGGCTCCTCCGTAATAACTGCGTCGCTGGTTTTCGTAGCGGTCAATCAACTGTAAGGCCATGTGTTTGGGAGCGCCCGACAAGGTTCCAGCCGGAAACGAGTCGCCCAAAACAGTAACCATGTTGGCATTTTCAGGCAGCCTGCCCGACACTTCGGAAACCAGGTGAATAACATGCGAGAAGTATTGCACTTCGCGATAGCTGTCTACGGTCACATCCTCCGCATTGCGGCTCAAATCGTTTCGTGCCAGGTCGACCAGCATCACGTGCTCGGCATTCTCCTTCGGATCGGCACACAACTGCTCCGCCAAAATCCGGTCCTGCTCATCATTGCCCGACCGTCGGAAGGTTCCGGCAATGGGATTGATGATGGCCCGGCCCTTTTTGATACGCAATTCCGCTTCGGGGCTGGACCCAAAAATCCGGTAATCGCCGTAATCGAAGAAAAACAAGTAAGGCGATGGGTTAACAGACCGCAAGGCGCGGTAAACGTTAAACTCATCGCCTTTATATTTTTGCGCGAACTGGCGTGACAAAACGATCTGGAACACATCGCCCCGATAGCAATGCTCTTTGCCTTTGGTCACCATTTGCCGGTATTCTTCGTCGGTGATGTTGGATGATTCTTCGCCTTCCAGATCGAACTTGGTATCGGGAAACGACAAGTTTTTGAGCAACGACTCAATCTGCCCCATCTCGGCTGTTTCGCCTTCCGGCAGGTTTTCAATTAGCGAAATCATATCTTTGGAATGGTCGATAGCCAAAATGTACTTGTAAAAACAATACTTCACTTCCGGTATCGAATAGGCTTCTTTACGTTCGGCAGTAATATTGATCTTTTCGAAATACTTAATGGAATCGAAACTGAGGTAGCCAAACAGGCCGTTGGCCGGAGTATCATCCACTGCACCAGTCAGCTTGAAGGACTTAAAGAAGGCATCCAGTTCCACTTCAACGGTTTTGTGGTCGTTCACTTCTTTGGTCATCACCTGCTTACCCAGGCAGTCAATTGTGATCACTCCTTGGTCGGCTGTAAAACACGCCATGGGTTTGATGCAAATGAAGGAATACGCATTCTCATTTCCATGATAATCGGAACTTTCAAGCAAAATGGACTGCGGAAACAGCTCCCTGAATTTGAGATAAACACTGACCGGGGTAAGCGTATCGGCCAGGATTTTCTTCACATTCACCTGTACATTGATTGTATGCATTCTATTTCAGTTTTTAAATTTTCGACATAAAAAAAGCGGCTTACCGTGTACCGATAAGCCGCTTTTTTGATCATGACTGGCATGTAAGCTACTCCTCTCCACGGAAATGTGAAAAGTTATTGCGCCACCACCAATTTGTTAACATGATCTGATTCATTTGTATAGTCTTAAAAATACCAATATGGCTATTACCTTCTTAATTGAAGAAGACCCCACCACGGAAGCCATATTGTATTTATATTTTAAATCTTGATTGAACGTTGAAAGTGTAAAAAAATGAATTATTATTCGAATGACCAAATAAAAATTGCCTATTAGTTAAAAAAAGTGTTTTTCCTTAATCTTTGAGTGATTTGGAGCTCATATTAAATCAGACATATCGCAGATGCATCGCTTGCCTAATATTTCAAATCTATTCTGACACATTCGAAAAACCGGACTGTTTTTGCACCGTTCTAAAGGGAACCGTCAGATTTTTCTTCCGGCTCCCTTTAGCTGGGGTAAACCAGAAGAAAGAACGAGCCTCG
>NZ_CAXBDD010000099.1:0-14593 GCF_963974515.1 uncultured Sunxiuqinia sp.
TCCTTTAAAAACCCGTTGGCAACAAGTCTTTCTTTAATCGTGCGTGTAAGCTCATTGGCACGGACTACAGCAATACCTTTTTCATTCTGCAGTTGTTGCAAAATTTCTAAAGCCTGAGCCAGCTTTTCCGAGGGTGTTGCCATAATCTTTGAACTTTAATTTCTGTGTGAAATTCAGTCTAATGCGCTGTGCGTATTCCAGTTTATTGTGTTGTTTTATATCCAGTTTAAACCAATGTGTGAAATCCAGTGTATTTTGTAAATATATAAAAGTCAGTCGATTAAGTAAACAAAATAGGATGCTTTTGTGGAAAGATGTATCCCATGTTCTGAATCAGTAAATAAGTCAATAACCACTAAAGGAACTCAAAAAAACTCTGAGACCATTAATGATGTCATAGTAGAGAAAAGCATGGGAGTTACTGTATTATCGTATAATTTCGAAGCAGATGTAATGATATGGTTATTCTTCCTTCTTTGTACGGCAGCTACAAATCTTGACTTTTTCTTGGCCGGTTGGTAAGCGGTTTGAAATGATTGAGTATTCTATGCTAAATTATTTTAAACTGTTTGCTTGTAGGATATTCTTTATAGTTCGCATTTTCCCCCTTTCTCATCTTTCTGGCATATAGGGGGTGATGACCTCACTACTTCGACTTTAGGATTGTGTTAGCTTTAATAATCGGAGCGCAGTGTAAATTTGGTGTTTTAATAAAATTAGTGTAAATTGCGTCATGAAAATGACGTAATTATGAATTATTTAGTCAGAGAATTGTCAGAGAATATTATAAAGAAATTACAGCCGAATAAGGTTGTAATTGTATGTGGTGCGCGCAGGGTTGGAAAAACTGTACTTGTTAAAGAAATTCTTGATAAAGTTAATGAGCCTGTTCTAACAATGAGTGGAGAGGATATTAATGTTCATGACAAGCTTTCCATTAGGAGTGTTGAGAATTACAGACAGATTTTAGGTTCATACAAAGTTCTCTATATTGACGAAGCGCAGAAAATACAAGAAATTGGGTTGAAATTAAAATTGATGATTGATGAGATCGAAGGATTAAAGATTATTATTTCAAGCTCATCTTCATTTGATATCCATAAGGATGCAGGAGAACCATTGACAGGTAGGAAGTATACATTCAATTTATTTGCCTTATCTGAGAATGAATATAATCAGATTGAAAATAGTATTTCCAAAATTGATAAGGTACGTGAAAGAATGATTTTTGGAAATTATCCTGAATTGTTACACTTGCCAGATAGAGAGGATAAAATTGATTATCTAAATGAAATGGTAAGTTCATATCTTCTAAAAGATATTCTTGTATATGAAAACATCAAGAATTCACAAAAAATATTTAATCTTTTACGTCTGATAGCATTCCAAATAGGTAGAGAAGTATCTCTTCAGGAATTAGGAAATCAATTAGGTATAAGTAAGAATACGGTTGAAAAGTATTTAGATTTATTAAGCAAAGTTTTCATTCTTCACAAAGTAGAAGGTTTTAGTAGGAATTTAAGAAAAGAAATAACAAAAAACTCACGTTGGTATTTTTTAGATAATGGAATACGAAATGCAATAATCGCAAATTTTAATTCTATTGAATCGCGAAATGATATCGGTGCCCTTTGGGAAAATTACATGATAAGTGAAAGGTTAAAATATCAGGAATACAAAAGACTTTCATCCAATAACTATTTCTGGAGAACTTATGAACAACAAGAGATTGACTGGGTTGAAGAGCGAGATGGTTCACTATTTGGATATGAATTTAAATGGAAAGAATCAAAAGTGAAAATCCCAACACAATGGAAAAATACTTATCCTAATTCATCTTTCGAAGTGATAAATAAAGACAATTTTGAGAACTGGTTGAAATAATTACTAAAGCTAATAATGTATAAAAATAATAGCCGAGATAGTAGCGAATTCGGGGGTTGTAACCCGCTTCAACTTTTGTGTAACTAGATAGGAAATCGCAATGCAATCGGCTACTATTCTTATACTTATCGTTATATAGTCACGCCTGAAAACCGGAGCTTTTCAGGGATCAATTTAGAATATTAATCATAGCTATGAAATGAATGTTAAAAAAACTAATTTAGCAACTTAACCTGATCTTTTGCAGACTATATAAGAGAGGTATATATTTTATTCTCTAAGAGTAAAACGTGGCGGGCATTCTAAAAAAGTTAGTGGATGAAGTGTTGGTTTTTATTTCTTTTGATTTTATCGGGACTTTTCTCAACTCATATTACTAATGGGCAGTATCAGTTTGAACATGTTGATTTGCCTTCTTCTTATCAAGGGAAAAAAATAAATTGTTTATTAGAGGATAGTAAAGGGTTTCTTTGGGTTGGTTTAGCAGATGGAGTAATAAGGTACGATGGTTATAATGCGAAACGCATAGAGGCTTATACTGAGGGTGGTGAATTATTGGATTTTGGTCATGTACTGGCCTTTGCAGAAGGTAAGGACAGGGAGATATGGGTTGGTTCCATGAATGGACTTTTTGTCTTTGACCCGGATTTAGAGAACACATTTTTGGTTCAAGATGCTCTGATTGTTAACGAGCATTGTCGTACACTTCTAAAATCCAGGTGGGGAGAAATGGTTATAGGAACCAATAACGGATTGCGTTTTATTGATTTCAAAAGTCGGCAGGTCAATGCGATAATGCATCAACCTGGAGTTGACACAGGGTTGAGTAATAATGTGATTCGTTCTTTGTATGAGGATTCGGATGGAAATTTATGGATTGGTACCTATGATCAACTCAATTGTTATGACCGATCTTCCAATAAATTTAGCCGCTTCCGCTTACGGGAAGAGAACAGTGAAGGTAATAACCTAATACTTGCGATCCATCCATTCTCCCCGGAAAATGATTCCCTATTATGGATAGGAACAGAGACGGGTTTATGTTTGTTAAACCGAAAAACAGGAGACTTCGAACATTACAACCATCGAAAACAATCCAATTCGATTAGCAATGATGTTGTTAAATCTGTCGAGTTAGTCGAGGAAGGAGTTGTTTGGCTGGGTACCGATTATGGACTTAATATTTTTGACTTCAAAGAGAATTCCTTTGAGGCCTATCTCTACGATTATCAAAACACCTACTCTATCAGTAATAATACGGTGAATGCCATTCTGAAGGATAAAAATGGGTATGTGTGGCTGGGAACTGATAATGGACTTGATAAAACTTACATTCCCAAATGGCCTTTTATCTGGAATAAAGTAAAGTCAGGTTCTCAAACGATGCGAAAAGGGATTATTATTAATGATTTTGCTTTCGATGAATTTGGGGATTTATGGATGGCTAGTATGGAAGGCATAATTTTTTATGATACTTCAGGTGATGGTTATCAGTACTTTCAACCACCGAAGGTTTTGCACAGTAAAGTAAAAGCAGTTCATGCCGATCAAAATGGGAAGGTTTGGTTTGCCACAAGTGGGGGGATTAATGTTTATGATCTGAATAATAAGCGATTTTACGAATATAGTGTTGAGAAAAAGTCGAATAATGGACTAAAAACCAATTACATATATGCTCTGGAGCAGGATGCTGCGGGAGACATGTGGTTAAGTGGATATAGACAGGGATTGTATAAAATAATTGATGATGATTTTCCCGATCTTCAGTTTGTTAATTTTAGAAATGAGCCTGACAATCCCCTCTCTTTATCCTCCGATATTATCATTGATATAAAAACCGATTCTATTGGAAGGCTGTTACTGGCTACTACCAAGGGGGTGAACCGCTTTGATCCGGTTAAGGGGGTGTTTGAGAGGTTTACTATTCAAGACAAGGAGCGTGATTTGACTATTGATTTTGTGGGGCAGGTAGATCCCTTGAGTGGAGATGACTTCCTGGCTTTGGCTGGAGGTGATATTTACCGTTACAATGCTGATGTTGACGAATTTTCTGTTGTTGTTAATTTGAAAGAAAATATTACCGGTTTCGTTTTTGATAATGGTGAGTATTGGTTTAGTACTCCCGGCCTAATATGCAAGTTTGATCCCGGAACAGACAAGTTCCTGAAATTTTCATCTCGCGAAACGAATATTCAAACCTTTAGCGGAGGTGTATATAAGCATGCCTCGGGGCGCGTCTTTTTTGGAGGTTTTGAAGGATTTGTGAATTTTGATCCTCAGTTGATTGAAGTGAACTCCAGGCCTGCAAGGGTGTTTTTTACCGATTTCAGAATTTCCGGGCAGTCTGTAAGTTTAAAAAGGAAAGAAGGGAAGGAAGAAATAGTAAATAAGAATATTGACGAGGCAGAACAAATTGAGCTGGATTATGAAGACAATACTTTTAGCATTGAGTTTTCAACACTTGGTTTTGACGATCACGAATCTGTAAGTTTCTCCTATATTCTTGATGGTTACGAAGACGAGTGGCAGACTGTCGATGGCGATAAAAACTATGCGTCTTATACCCGCGTGAAACCGGGAACCTATCAGTTTAAGGTGAAAGCAACCAATGAATATGGTGTGTTTAATACGGATAGCAGAGTTGTTCAAATAAAAGTATTGCCGCCTATATGGGCTTCTCCGGCCGCGTTGGTTCTTTATGTTGTCATGCTTGCTTCACTTTTGTTTATTTCTCGCAGGATGTTGATAGCTAGAATGAAATATAGAAACGAAATTCAATATGAACGAATGGAGAGAGAAAAAAGCGATGAGTTGTATAATATAAAAATTCGCTTTTTTACGAATATCTCACATGAATTAAGAACCCCTCTGACCTTGATTCTGAGTCCACTGGGGCAACTGATAAATAAGGAAAAAGATCCCGGGAAGTTAAAAATTCTGAATACCATAAAAAAGAACTCAGATCGCCTTTTAAAAATGGTAAACCAGGTTCTTGATCTCAGGAAAATCGAGTCCGGATCTGATAAATTAAAGATTCAGAACAGCGATATATTGATGGTTGTCAATAGAGTTATGGTGGATTTTGAATCCATGGCGGAAAAAAAGAATATCAATCTCCGCTTTAATAGTAATCACGAGTCCTTGGAAATGTGGTTTGATCTTGAAAAAGTCGAAAAAATACTCTTTAACTTATTGTCTAATGCCCTGAAATTTACCCCTCCGGGAGGAGATGTAGAAGTTGATTTAACACTGAATGGGGAGTATGTGGAACTTAAAGTTTCTGATACAGGCGTTGGAATACCCGCTGAATACCAGAACCGGATTTTTGAACGATTTGTAAATGTTAGAATTAATGATGAGAATGTTCAGCAGGGCACAGGAATTGGCCTTTCGCTGGTAAAAGCTTTTGCAGAGGAACACAATGGCAAGGTCTATTTTACAACGAAAGAAAATGAAGGGACCGCCTTTTTTGTTTTATTGCCTTACGATAAGACACTTTTGCCGGACTCAGGTATCGTATATGATCAATCTACCCGGGTGACAGAGCCATTCATTCGGAGTAATCAGGTTCGTAAGGAATCAAATGAGAGTAAGAAAGAGGCGGAGAAAAAAGCCACGATACTGGTGGTAGAGGATGATCCGGATATGCAGGCTTTTATTGCTGACGCTTTAGGGGTTGAATATGATGTTTCTCTAGCTGATAACGGGAAGGAGGGGCTTGCGCTTGCGATGAAAAAGTTGCCTGACATGGTTATTTCTGACGTGATGATGCCTGAAATGGATGGTATTGATATGTGTGAAAAATTGAAGGAAGATATAAGGACTTCTCATATTCCGATTGTTTTGTTAACGGCCAAAACAGGGATGAAGAATAAAATGGACGGAATATCTCAGGGAGCTGATGATTATATCGAAAAACCGTTTCATCTTGACTTTCTTTTGTTGCGGGTTAAGAAATTAATTGAGCAACGAATCATACTGAGAGAAGCATTTATGACAAACAAAGCGTTGGAACCTTCAGAAATTAATGTGGGGTCCGTGGATCGTGATTTTTTGGAAAAACTGGTTAAAACCATTGAGGAGGATATTGATAATACTGATTTAAATGTCAAACGATTAAGTCAATCCGTGGGACTTAGTCATACCAACTTATACCGGAAAATAAAAGGCCTTACCGGACTAACGGCGACAGAGTTTATCCGCAATACCCGTTTGAAAAGGGCCGCTCAGTTGTTGAAAAACAAGGAGTTGAATGTTGCCGATGTAATGTATATGGTAGGTTTTTCGCATCGGTCGTATTTCACTCGAAGTTTTAAAGAGTTTTTTGGGGTTTCTCCCAGAGAGTATTCTTCCAAAGAGAATTAGATTCAGGTATTTTATTTCTTTGCTATTCCATTGCTATCTGAAGGTGCGCTGAAAAATACAGGTTCTACCAACCATCCAATATCAAGTACATGGGGGTAAGGTTATTTCACAGCAAGCACAAATCTTTTGCACCTGTTTTTAAGAAAACTGCTGATCAGAAGAACAAAAATTACTTCACCGATCAAATTTTGACGCATTTCAATACTCCTTCGATTGGGGAACACTTAAAGTTCGTCGTTCGGACTTTTCGGTGAGCCCAAAATAATGTGGATTAATTCAAAAAGCCCTTCAGCAGCTATGTCACGGGGCTCTTAATCGCCCTTTCAGGTGGGAGATGTTGATGATCCGCTGTTGGCATGATCCCCTGAATTTTTATTCACATAAAATGTGACGGGCTGATCCGCAATGGTTGTGCAACGTAACACGATTTGTATGAAATGTTTTCGTAACCCCGAATTCATAATGCATAAGATTAGAAAGGTAATAAAAATTGAATTAATCTGTGAACATTATGAGCTAATGGCGAAGGTGTGAAACAGTGTCAAAAATGATCTTGATGCCCCTTTAGTTTTGGTGCGAAATTGCAATCTAAATAAGTTTCCAGGCATAAGGATTTATAGGTTACTGGCAAATATCAGATGGAAATGACACAAAACAGACAACAAATAGCACAAAAACAACAAAGCCTTACTGTGCTAGTATTTGGTTGATTCATGACCAATTGGTTGGTTTGTGAAAATTAGATTTGTAATGTCAATAAATGAAAAAACCAATATAAGCTTTGTATGAATAGGGAGAAAGTAAAAAAGAGATACTGGGCAGAAGTCTTGATTTTGGCACTGACCATGATTGGGGTGGCTGCATTAGTATTTATGTTGTCTGAAACGTATATCTAAACTTAAATTGCTATGATAAAACGAAAAGTGTTATTTAAATTTTTAATGGTAACCGTTCTTGTATGTGCGGTTAACTTTGCAGCTTTTGCTCAGTCCGCTATAAGCGGCGTGGTTAAAGATGAGGAGGGACTTCCTTTGCCGGGTGTAACGGTGGTTGAAATGGGAAGCTCTAATGGAACAATTACTGATATTGAAGGGAAATTCACGATTTCTGCAGATGAACATGCAGTATTGGTTTTTTCTTTTATCGGGTTTAAGACAGTTGAGGTCCCCGTGCAGGATGAAAATTTCATAACCCTGACTATGGAGGAGGAAGTCTTCGGACTTGATGAAGTTGTCGCGATCGGATATGGCACGGTTAAGAAAAGTGATCTCACCGGTTCTGTTGCATCGGTTAAGGCGGAGGAGATATCCAAAATGCCTGTGCAATCGTTCGATAAAGCTTTGCAGGGACGAGTTGCAGGGGTTCAGGTGAAGACTACTTCAGCCGCACCCGGAGGAAGTGTAAGTGTTATTATTCGCGGAGGAAACTCTGTGAACAGCTCAATTCAGCCATTATATATTGTCGATGGAATTCCGGTTGATGAGGGAACTTTGAACTCTTTTAATCCGGATGATATCGCCTCAATGGAGATTCTTAAAGATGCTTCGTCAACAGCAATTTATGGTTCGCGTGGATCCAATGGTGTGGTTTTAATTTCCACCAAGCGGGGTCAAAAAGGGGACGCCCGTGTTCAGTATTCCAATTACATCAAGTTTGAAGAAATGAAGAATGGGCTGGATCTTCTCAATGGTGAGGAGTTTGCTATGGTCTTTAATGAATGGTTAGTGAATACAGGTAGTGAGCCATTGTATGTTGGTGATAATCGTTATTTCCCCGGTCCCGAATCTATTGGAAAAGGTACGGACTGGATCGACCAGATTACCAAAACAGGATTTGCTCAAAATCATCAACTTTCTGTTACAGGAGGTACCGAAAAAGCAAAATATGCTCTTTCCGGAAACTATCTTGACCATGAAGGAGTCATATTAGGCGGAAGTTTTAACAGGGGAACTTTTAAAGTGAATACCGACATGGAAATCAATCATTGGTTGTCACTGGGCAATAATCTGAATGTTAGCCGGTACACTACCAGTAGTTCAGGAGAAAATACCAACATGGAAAGCGGAGGCGGAACGATCAATGCTGCCATTAAAATGTCTCCTGTTTTGCCGGTCTATGACATAAACGGTGAATATACAGCCAATAATTTTCCTGGAGCCCAGGGAATTGAAAACCCAGTGGCCAATGCTAAAGAAATCACCAATGAAAATACAACTGACAGGGTGATTGGATCTTTGTTTGCAAATATCTCGCCGCTTGAGGGGTTGAACCTCAAAGTAAGTTATGGTGTGGATATACGTAATGGTAAGAGTGTTAGCTTTAATCCTTCAACCACCATTTCCGGGGGGCTGAAAGGAGGGACCGCTTCGATTGATAACAGTGAGATCAACCATTATATCAATGAAAATATTCTGACCTATAAAAACGTTTTTGGCGCTCACAAAATTGATTTACTGACAGGTTACTCCAGAGAGTGGGAAGTGGCCGAATTTAATGGAATGAATGGTATTGGCTTTCCTTCTGATGTTTTGCTATACAACAATATGGCTTCAGCTGAAGAATATGGAGATCCGACATCTTGGAAGACTGAGTGGCAGCTGGAATCTTACATCGGTCGTCTCAACTATGGTTTCAGGAGTAAGTATTTGCTTACGTTTACCGGAAGATATGATGGCTCTTCCAAGCTGGCAGATGACAAAAAATGGGCATTCTTTCCATCCGGGGCTTTTGCCTGGCGAATTTCGGAGGAATCGTTTTTAAAGGACAATATTGCTCAGTTGGCCAATCTGAAATTGAGACTGAGTCATGGTTTAACAGGTAATTCCAATATTGGTCTGTATAAGTCACAGGTTATCCTGGGAATAGGTGGTTATCCCTTTAATGATGCAGTTCAGACTGCTGTATATCCCGGTTCACTGGGTAATCCTGATTTGGGATGGGAATATACCACAACCTCAAACGTTGGTCTGGATATTGGTTTATTTAAAAATCGTTTGAGTCTGACCGCTGATGTTTATCAACAAAAAACAAAAGATCTTCTATATTTTAAGAAACTGGATCCAATGTCTGGATATACAGGTTCTATGACCAACGCCGGAGAGTTGGAAAACAAAGGACTTGAACTTGCCTTGTTTGCAGCCATTGCAGAAGGAGGATTTAAGTGGCATTTTTCAGGAAATATCTCTTTCAACAGGAATGAAATTATTTCATTGGATGATGAAGCGAGTGAGTGGAAAATTGGAAAACCTGTTGGCGTATTCCGCGGTCGTCAATTTGATGGTATTTTTCGCGATTGGGATGAAGTTTATGGCCATGTGGGTGAATCCGGGGCAATGATTCAGCCGGCAGCTCAGCCGGGAGACGTGCGCTACCAGGATGTTGGCGGAGCTTTCGATGAGCAGGGCAACCGTATCCCGGACGGGAAAATCTCTGGTGAAGACTGGGTGATTCTGGGTGATCCCAATCCGGATTTTATTTTCGGTGTTACCAACGATTTCTCATTCAAAGGATTTGATCTGTCTCTGTTCATTACCGGTAGCCAGGGCAATGATATATTGAACCGCACCGGCTCTTATCTTACGCAGGTTACCAATATGCGTAACAACCTGGACAAGGTGGTCTTGAACCGCTGGACCCCCGAGAACCCTGATGCGGAATTTATGCGAATTGGAGGGACAGGATCAATGCCGGCGATTGAGGATGGCAGCTACATAAAATTGCAAAACGTCAATCTGTCTTATAATATTCCTGTAGGCAATATCAAATATTTACAGGCTGCCAAGGTGTTTGTAAGTGGTCAAAACCTGATCACGCTGACCGACTATTCTGGTTTTGACCCGGATGTTAATACCGGAGGTAAAAGTGCTACAAATCTGGGGGTAGATAATTCAGCTTACCCCATGCCCAGGGTTTATACCATGGGAATCAATGTTACTTTTTAATTGTTGACAAAGAAAGATTTAAGTTATGAAGATTAACAGACTGACAAAATATATGATAGTCGGGGCAGTTGTACTCTCCGCCTGGTCATGCGAAGACAATTTCCTGGATGAAAATATGCACAGTCAATTGGGACCTGCAAATTTCTATAATACAGAAAAGGATGCTGTTTCAGCTCTGAACGGGGTTTATGACGGCTTTCAGGATGATGCCTATTATGGACGTGGTATGTGGCATTTGGTCGATTATCCCACAGAAATGCACTTTGGATTCTGGAATGATGATTTTGATCGTTATACATATGAAGACGATGAAAATAGCCGTCTTTACCCGTTTTGGACTAAAGCGTGGGACATCAATAACAGGGCCAATTCTGTCATTGACAGAGTTTCTGCGATGACAATAGAAGATGAATCAGTTCAAAGCCGAATCATTGGTGAAGCCAAATTTTTGAGGGCTCTGAATTATTTCAATATGGTAAGGTTCTTCGGGCATATTCCGTTAATTACCAATGAAACAGTTGAACTTGACGACAATCAGTTTATGAATCAGACATCAAGGGATTCTGTTTATCAGTTTATTATTGAGGACCTTGAGTTTGCTGAAGCTAACCTTCCTGAAATTCAGGAAGAAGCCGGTCGAGCGACTATGGGAGCTGCCAAATCACTGTTGGGAAAAGTTTATTTAACGATGGCCGGATATGCTTTGGATTATGAAACGGGTACTCTTGTAAAAGGGGATCCTGCTTATTATCAGAAAGCAGCCGACAAGTTGAAAGAAGTGATTGATATGAATGTTTACGGATTGGAAGAAAACTTTGAAGATGTATTTGATCCCGAAAACCCCAATGGTAAGGAAATTGTTTTCTCCATTCAGTATCTGGCCGGTACCGGCGGATTCAACGGTGGTGAGGGAAACAGCTGGACTCCGGTTTGGGTGCCAAAAGGCTCTGGTATTGCATTGGTTGAATGGAAATCGGGCGGTACCCCTATTGAGTTTTTTAATTCCTATCCTGCCGGCGATGAACGCCGCGATGCCAGTTTCATGACTTCTTATATTAATTCGGACGGGGCAACCATTTCTTATCCTGAGTCGCCATTGGTGGCACCTCATCTGCGTAAGTTTCTAAGTGATATCCAGGAAGGACCAGACCCGAGTTTCAGCGCCATTGACGGAAAAGATTACGGATGTGATTTCCCGGTATTACGATATGCCGATGTATTGTTGATGTACTCCGAAGCTTTGAACGAGTTGAATGACCCCAATGCTTTGTGGGGAGTTAATCAGGTGCGCATAAGAGCTGGTGCTAATCCGCTTACAACGACAGAAAAAGAAATTCTAAAAGAAGATATTCTTCAGGAACGCAAATGGGAATTGACCGGTGAAGCTCACGGCTGGTTTGATTATGCTCGACTCGGGGTATTGCTGGAACCACAAAATTCAAATGGAGATCGTTCCGGATATCTGTTCCCGGAGATGAGGAATTACTTGTATCCTATTCCTTTTACAGCCAGGGAAATTAATCAGAATCTTGAACAGAATTATGGCTGGTAAGTCGGAATCGTGATTGTGAAATATAGAGAGCACACGGGGTGGGGGATGCTTAACTTTGTAGGATGTGTTTCCTCCCCATAAATTCGATAAAAATCAAAAAATGAAAAAAACGATATTATATCAAATACTTCCATTCCTGTTCGTCATTTTAGTAACGGAGAGTTGTGAAGAGCCAACGCCTACCTATGAGGTCAGACTGGATGAATATCCTCAGCCGGTTATGGAAGTGGAACAGAATATTGAAGACACTATCAATATCATGGTGGAAGATGCCTTTGTTTTTAATCTCGAGGTGAAAGCTGAGGCAGGGCTTGTCAGCTTGAATTTGAATGATAAGGTTGTTCATACTTTCCCTTACGGACAATTAAAAGATGAGGTTGAATATAGTTTTGTGATGCCTGATGTGGAGGATACAACTCTTGTTTTTACCCTAGTGGATGAAGCGGATCAAACCATTTCAACCAATGAAATCATAGCAAAAGCCGAAGGGCGATTGGATCCATACTTCCTGATTAATAATCTGAACGGACCTTTTGTGGAGTTTGTGGACGAACCGATTCCCAATCAGCCTGGTGGGCAATTTGCTGCTGTCATTGGAGCACAGGGAGGTTTGGAAGTGGAGCAATTCTCATTGCGAGCTTTGTGGCTTCTGGATGATGCGGCTTTTTATGATGTATTTACGCTTAATACCGAGGGACCGGAGGGAGATAAAGCCTTAAAGATTGATAAGCACAGTGGATTTACCAATGTAATTGCCAATATGGGGAATCCAATTCCTGAGGTATTTATCAATGAGATTGATGCCGGAAAACGGGCCTATCAGTTTGAGATTTACTACGATAACTCTGCCAATCCGGATGCACCGGGCGACTTGCCTTTCGCATTGAACTTTGATCTGTACATGGCTAATTTTGCCAAGTATAAAAATGACAAGGCAGGTATCTACAATACTTACACCGGAACCATCCCCTCTGCCAATCAATGGCATCAGGTTACTCTTGAGGTAAAAGACGCCGGAGGTCGCAGAACCGGAGACGTTGAAACCAATGAGATTGATGCCTTCAGTCTGAAGCTTTCTCCCGGATTTGATACTGGTGATAATCCTTATTATATCCGGAATTTTGCCGTGGTTAAGGTTAACTGATTTTCTTCCGGAATAATTATTTGAGCCAATAAATCACCTGCCTCTTCCCGGGGCGGGTGATTTAAATCCACCTAACAGGAAAAACGATGTTCATAACATTCAAATGACAGATGAGTTTCTTCAGCAATTGAGGTAGTTGACTCCATTCGAGATATCCGGTGACGCTTCAATTGGTTACAAAGCGTTTTAAAATATGGGTTCTTTTAGGCCTTAAATATCAAAGAAAAATGAAAAAGTATTTTGAAATAATAGCAGTTGTTGTTTTACTGGTTTTTAATGCCTGTGACAGCGGCTCAGACAGTATAGAAGATGTTCCGGCTATAGAGACAGACTATGATGTCATGATAGATGTCAACGAAACAAAAGGAACGGTCAGTCCTCTTCTGATGGGATTCAACACCATTTACTGCTTCGAAGCAGATGCCATGTGGCAAAACGGGAATGGCCAGATTCCCGCATTGATGAAGAAAATGAATGCCGGAATTCTGCGTTATCCTGGTGGTGCCGTAGTCAATCGTTATCATTGGAATAATCTTAACGGCGAAGGCTGGATGGACAATTGGGACCCTAATTATGATTCGGCCAATGATCAGCCGGAGTCAGAATTTATGGATGTGGATGAATATATGGCCAATGTAAATGCTATTGGTGCAGAGCCTATGGTGGGCGTGAATATGGGTTCCGGATTAAAATACAACAGGGTACAGGATGGAATTGATGAAGCAGTGGCTTTGGTTCAATACTGCCTGGATAACGGTTATGACGTTAGGTACTGGTACCTCGATAATGAAGCCTATCACGACGGGGCCAATTACACCATGACAGCTACTGAGTATGCTGAACAGATTAACTTATATGCGCCAGCTATGCGAGCACTCAGTCCTGATATTGAATTTATAGTGAACTGGACGCGAAATATTACTTCCGGCACAGGTAGCATGCAGACATTGATTGAGCAGGCAGGAGCCAATATTGACATCATGGAAGTTCACTGGTACTGGCAGTATGGGCAATCCACTTTCGATTTGTGGCTCAATAGTTTTCCTATGGGTACCAAAAATCAATGGTACAATGGATTTGACTATGTTCGGGAGATTATGGCTTTTAAACCTTTGGTCAATTCACTGGGGCATGGGCATATTAAGCTGGCCAGTAATGAGTGGAACTTGGGGCCATCTCCTTCAGAGGAGGAAACACCTTCAAAGTTTGAATCGGCACTGATGATTTCGGAGCAGTTTTCACAATTTATTGACGGCGGACTTTTTATGGCCAGCTTCTGGGGTGTTCAATGGCCTCATTCTACCGGGGCAGCAGTAAATCGTTATTTGGTGGATCCTACCAATAATTATTCTCCGAATCCATTGGTTTCCGTTTTTGAAATGTTTGGAGATGCCATGGGGGGAATGCAGGTGAAGTGTTCATCACTTAAGACAGGTGTATATGATATTGCCGTTTTGAATGAGGAAACCAATGAACTCTATATTTATCTGCTAAATAAGACTCAGGATTCAGCGTTGCTTTCAGCAGGGGTAGAGCTGAAAGGCGTCAATGTTTCAGAAGTGATTGCCAGTTCTTTTGTAAGAGACGAAGCCAATGGTGATGCTGCAAAGATCTCTGATGTTCAGGTTTTGGTTGAAAACGGCAATCGTTTGGTGCTTGAGCTACCCAAAAATTCTTTAACCAAAGTGGTTGTTAATCCATAAAAAG
>NZ_CAXBDD010000100.1:0-14019 GCF_963974515.1 uncultured Sunxiuqinia sp.
CCGGGAGTTGAGCATTTCGAAAAAAGCTCTGACATGGGCAGTAGCAGAAGATGCCCTGGCATTCTTAACAGATGCGGGTTTGGTCGGGCGCCAAACGATCCCGCAACAGGCACGATCGACAGCAAAACAATACCGACACCGAATTGGAGCACAAACCAGTCGAGTGTATCTGGTGGCCAGCTGTTTTAGCCGATCGAATGGATATTGACCTTGAAGAAGCCGTTGAAAGATTCCTGACTAAAACCGCAGCATTTTTAAACTAGAGTCTTGGTGTAAAAACAGATAGTGGAGCCCCGGGGTATGAAACCCACCTGCAATCACATAAAACTTGCACGTTAATCATACAAAAAAGGAAGCTTTACCGGACATTGAGAGCGGCTTGAAAAAAGAAAGGTTTCCCGTAGTCATGAGAAACTGGCTTCCAGAGTCATTTTCTTTGTCTTTCGTCCCCCCTTTCGTTTCTGCCAATCGAAATTGATTTCGTCAAGCAGCCGTTTCTTTTCAGGATCTATTTTGTCCTGGTCAGAACGCATCCGGGAGACCCATTTCCCGAGTTTTTTGTTTTTCTTCCATTTTACCGGGACCCAGGTGTCGCCATATTCCTTTTTAAACTCAACAAGAAGCTGATACATAGTCATCCACGGTACCGGATTTTTACGGACGACAGGCCAATAAAAGCCTGCTTTATTCAACAGGTCTGTTTGTTCTTCCGTTAATTCATATACTTTACGGCGTGTTCTCGAAACCCAATGACCTAACTGCGGATTTTCGTTCCAACTGTAAGGAACCCGGGTATGTCCGTATTTTTCCTTAAACAGGACAAGCTGATCGTACATTTTCATCCAATAGGATTCGTGAAGATCCCAGGCAAACCCGATCTGCTCAAGCTTTTTGATCTTCCAGTCCGCGAGCTTACCTGTTCGTTTTTCTCTTCTTTGGATACATGTCCAACGTTCCAGAGGCCAATCGATACGTACAGAAACCTGAATTTCACCGTATTGCTTTTTGTATGCTTTCAACCTCTGGTAATTTCTTTTCCATTGCTCATCATATTTCCTGAGTTGAAGCTTCCAGGCTTCGTTACTCCAAACAAATCCCGTGTCCTCCAGTTTTTTCTTTTTCGCCGGGTCAAGTTTTCGTCTTTTTGCTAATGTTCTTTGAGTGTTCACCCAGGTACCCAACGCAGGGTTTTTCTTCCAGTTTACCGGCACCTGACAATCACCGTATTGCTTTTTATATTGTTCAAGCTGATCAAATTTCTCCTGCCAGTATTCTTCTTGTAAAACCGTGCAGTCCCAAATGAAGCCGATTTCGCTAAGTTTTTGTTCCCGCCTTGCAGAAAGCCTGCCGTTGGTTTTTAACGTTCGCTGACGATCCACCCAGCCTGCCAAATGCTGATCAGAATAGGTCCCAGGAACTTTACAATGCCCATATTTACTTTTAAAGGCGATAAGCTGCTCGAATTTATCTTCCCATTGGCTTTCATACACTTCCCTGAAATCCCAAACAAACCCCATCGCATCCAGCTTGTCTTTGCGTTTTCTTTTCATATTCCCTTCCGCAACTCTGCGTCGCTGAACACTCACCCAGTTGCTCAGTTGTTTGTTTACCTTCCATTTTTGCGGCACATTGCAATGCCCATGTTCCTGATAGAATTCTTTTAGCTGAATGTACATATCGTGCCATCTCCAATCACGGATATCCTTGAATTCCCAATGTACACCAAGGGAATCAAGCTTCGCTCTTTGATCCTGGCTCATGGCGTTCTTATTTCTGACCTGGGCGATCAGCCATTCATGAAGCGATGCATACTGAGGATCGGTGGCCGGCACATGGGCATGTCCATATTTTGCAAAAAACCGTTCCAAATCATCAAACCGCTCATACCAGTAATAGATCCGATCAATAGAGAAATCAAAGTCTATCGCTTTTAGTTTGTCTCTGAATTCTTTTGGTAACTGGTGTTTTGTCCTCTTCTGGATCAGCATCCATTTCACCAGTTCCTTATTTTTCTTGTTGTCGGGCAGAACGTTACAATGACCATGTACGCATTGAAAATGAACTAACTCATCATAAAAATAATACCATTGGACGATTGCTTCTTTTGATAAAATCATTACTGCTCCTGTGAAAAAGTTGTTAAAAAATAATTTTGTATCAAAATTATCAAATAAACAGACATGCATTTTAGTTTTTCAGATTTTTAACAGATCGTATTTGCAGTCAAGCTCTTTTTTACGTTCAAAAAATCTTTGTCCCAACCTCAAATTTATGAGTTCCAGCATTCGATTGATTCCAAAGAGACAGCTTGGAACCCCTTTGGAGCCCTTGGAATAAATGCAAAACGCCTGCCTGCTGAGTGGTTAGAAACATTCGTGTCGGTTGTGTCATTTGTGGACCAACAATCGAATGACCGCAGATCATAAACAATTCATAATCCTTATCCTCTGTGTTCTCTGCGGTTAAAAAATAAACGAGAACCGGTAGTTCCAGTTTCCGGCAGACCAATGAAGCAACCGCCCGGAAAAAAGTAAAGACGCCCGAATGGGGCATCTTTACAGCTATTTTATTTAACGGTACCTCGATTATTCAACCGCTTTTTTGGGTTGGTTGTCTTCGGGCAACAGGTTCATCATTTTCTTGATCCGGTAGTTGATCCGGATCGTCAGCATGTACATTACCGGAGCAATAAGCAGGGTGAGGAAGGTGGCAAAGCTGAGGCCAAAGATCACCGTCCACGACATGGGCCCCCAGAAAGCCACACTTTCGCCGCCCAGTGAAAAGTCGGGGTCGAAGTGGGTGTACAGGGTAATGAAATCGAAGTTGAGCCCAACAGCCAGCGGCACCAATCCGAGCACCGTAGTAATGGCGGTCAGCAACACGGGCCGCAGCCTGGTTTTTCCGGCAATGACGAGGCATTCAATTTCTTCTTTTACCGGCAGGAAAGCTCCCTCGCCGTAGCCCAGCTCATCACGCCGTTTCTTCCGCATCAGGTCGATGTAGTCGATCAGCACGATGCCGTTGTTGACCACAATCCCCGCCAGGGAGATGATACCGATGCCGGTCATGATGATGACAAACTCCATTTTGAAGATCGCCAGCCCCAGGAACACTCCAATGGTGCTAAACAGCACGGTGATCATGATAATCATGGGCCGGATAAAGGAGTTGAACTGGGTAACCATGATCAATCCAATGAGGGCTACCGCCACCAGCAAGGCAAAGATGAGGAAGGAGCTGCTTTCGTCCTGCTCCTGCTGCTCGCCGGTAAAGGCATAGTCGTAACCGCTTGGCATTTCGTAATTGGCCAGCACCTGCCGGATCCGGGCATTCACCTCGTTGGCGTTAAAGCCTTCGGTCACATTGGAGCTGATTGTCAGCACCCGCTTGTGATCGATGCGGTTCACCTTGTCGTAGGTGGATGAGTACTCAAAATCGGCCACCGCCGAGATGGGGATCTTATTGCCTTCCACCATTAGCTTTTGGTTCATCAGGGTCGACACATCGTTGCGGTATTCTTCTTTCAGGCGAATGAAAATATCGTATTCATCCTCCCCGTCTTTGTAGTCCCCCACATCGTAGCCATACAGCGAGTTGCGCAGGGCCATAGCGATTTCCTGGGTCGACAGCTCATAGCGTCGTGCCTTGTCGCGATCCACATGGATCAGCATCTCAGGCTGGTTCACGTTGATATCCAGCTTCAATGCTTCCAATCCCGGAATGTTGTCCCTGTTGATCCGGTTCATGAAATCATCGGTAATTTTAATGAGTTGTTCAAAATCATCACCGCTCACTTCAATATTCACATCGGCCCCTACGGGCGGCCCGTTCTCTTCTTTTTCAACAAAGATCTTCGCACCTACAAATCCCTTCAGGTTGGCCGATAACTCGCGCATAATTTCGGACGTGTTGATGCCATCGCGCAGCTTAAACTCGACAAATGAGATTGAGGTCAATGACTTGTTTGGGCTCTGGTCATTCTCGAACATGCCCCCTTTGCCGTTGCCCACCGAGGTGGTTACCGATTTGACAATGTCCTGGTAGGGTTCAATCGTGCTATTGATGATGTCTTCCACCCGGCGCGACACCTCATCAGTACGGTCGATCGAAGTTCCCAATGGCAACTCCATCGTGACATAGATGGTTTGCGGATCGGTATCCGGGAAAAAGACGACACTGGGCTGACGGACCATATAGAACCAGATGGACACGATGAGCAGCAGGAAGGTTCCAGCAAAATAGGCAACAGGCTTCCAGCCGGTGAGGGCAGTACGCAACTGGTCTTCGTAAAAGTTTTCGAGCCACACCAGGAAGCGGGTTTGAAACCAACGCGCCCAGGGACGGAAGATCAACACGTTGAGCACCATCAGCAGCGCTACGGTCATCAACAGATTACCAATCAGGTAAATTTTGGGCAGGTAAAAAACCACGGAAATGATGGCCAGGATACCCGCCTTCTTCACAACCTTCTTCCAGTCCATTCTCTCGCGGATATCATCAATCTTCATGAATCGGGCGATGAATGGCGGATTGAGCACCAGGGCCACAAAGAGTGAGGAGGCCAGTACCACGATCAGGGTTTGTGGCAAGATGCCCATAAACTCACCCACGATCCCTTCCCAAAACATGAGCGGAACAAAGGCCGCCAGGGTGGTCAGGGTGGAGGATATAATGGGATAGGCAATTTCGCTGACCCCTTTTTTGGTGGCACTCAACTGTGAGTAGCCCAGCCCATGCAGACGGTACACGTTTTCGACCACCACAATGGCGTTGTCAACCAACATCCCCAGAGCCAGGATCAGTCCGTACAGCACCATGGAATTGAGCGTGATGCCCATCTGGTCGAGCACGACAAAGGAGATGAACATGGACATGGGAATGGCCAGTCCGGAGAACAAGGCATTGCGGAAACCAAGGAAAAGGAAGAGCACAAAAATCACCAGGATCATACCCATGATGATGCTGTTCTCCAAGGTGGCAATATCGTTCTTAATGTAGGTCGACATGTCGTCGGTGACGATGATCTCCAGGTTTTTGGGCAGATAGCCCAGCTCCACCTGCTCATCGAGAATATGACGGATTTTATCGGTCGCATCCAGGATGTTGGCCCCGCTTTTTTTCACCACGGCCAGGGTAACCACGGGTTTGTTGTCGAGTCGCGAGATGGTTGACTTTTCCTTGTAGCCATCGACCACCTCGGCCACATCGCGCACATACACCGGTTTACCTTCATTCAGTTTGATGATGGTATTGCGGATCTGGTCCATGTTGGTGTAATCCGCTTCGGTACGCACCACGCGGCGGGTTTGGTCGGCGGTAAATTCGCCGGCGCCGATGGTGACATTTTCCATTTGCAGGGCCAGCGCAATGTCGTCGTAGGTCATGCCGCGTGCTTCCAACTTATACGGATCGACGTTGACCTGAATTTCGCGGTCGTCGATTCCCCGGATGTTGGCTTCCGAAATTTCGGCCAGGCTTTCAAATTCATCCTGAAGAATTTCGGCATATTCTTTCAGCTCGCGCATACTGAAATCGCCTGAAATATTGACATTCAAAATCGGGAATTCCGAAAAGTCGAGATCCATCACCAGCGGATCGTCTTCCAGGTCGCCGGGCAGATCCGAACGCGCCTTGTCCACATTGTCCTTGGTGTCCTGCAAGGCCTGTTTGATCTCTACGTCGGTGTTAAACTCCACCACAATGGTACTCACATCCTGGTACGAGGCCGAGGAAACTTTTTTGACGCCGTCCATCCCTTTCAGTTCCTGCTCGATGGGCCGGGTAATCAGGTTCTCAATATCCACCGGCGAGTTGCCGGGATAAATCGTTTGGATGAAAACATAGGGAATAGCGATTTCCGGAAATGACTCCCTTGGCATTTGGTTGTAGGAAAACAATCCAAACACCACCAGCATACCGGTTAAGATGTAGACAGTAATCTTATTCTTGAGCGCCAGGTAGGCTGGTCGAAACTTCCGCTGTATATGTTGCGAGTTGTCGCTTACTTTTTCTTTCTTCATGCTTGTGTGTTTTTACAGCTATCCATTCTGATCATGAATTGACATGCACCACGGTTCCGTCAATCACCTGGCTGAATCCTTCGGAAACGACCTTCATGCCGGCTTCCAGCCCTTCCTTCACTTCGGTCATGTTATTGTCGGACACGCCGGTTTTAACATAGACTTTCCGGGCAACCTGGCTGCCGTTGTTGGCCTCAACCACGTAAGTGTACTTGCCTTTGAAGTCTTCCTTGATCAGCAGGGAAGGAATCACGATCGCCTCTTCGGCCATATAGTCGCGAAGCTTCACCACGGCGTCGAGGTTAGGTTTGATCAGATTATCTTTATTTTGGAGATCCAGCCGGATACGGAAGGTCCGGTTGTTGGGATCAATGAAATTACCAATCATTTGGATTTTGGTGGTGTGTGTCTCGCCAATGGCCGGGAAATACACCTGCACCTCATCGCCCTGTTCAATTTTTGTCAGGTACGACTCGGCCACATCGGCATACACCTTAATTTTCTGAATGTTGACCAGTTTGGCAAAAGGCACCTGGGGACTGGCAATCTGTCCCTGCTTCTGATAAATCACATCAATCACCCCATCCACAGGAGCCGTAATGCTCGACATGCTTCTCTGAGCCTTCAAACCTTCCAGTTGCTGCTCCAGCGAATTCATGGTCGACTTGGCTTGCAGGTACTGCAACTCAGAGCCAATGTTCTGGTCCCACAGGTTTTTCTGACGTTCGTAGGTGGTTCGGGCCATGTCCAGGTTGATTTCCACTTCATCAATGGTCCGTTCAATGGGCTCGGCGTTCAGTGTAGCCAATACAGTTCCCTTCGAAACTCGCTGCCCTTCCCTGACCTTAATGTCCAGAATCTGTCCTGATCCTTCGGGGCTGACATTGACTTCCTGGTCGGCCTCCACACTGCCGGTCACTTCAATAAAGTGTTCAAACTTTTGCGGCTGAATTTCGGAGAGTACCACTTCTACTTTTTCTTCTTCGGTTGTGGCTTTCAGCTCTTTTTCGAGCTCGGCTATCTTGAGCTCCAGTTCATGGAGCTGCTGCTTGTATTCCACCAGCTGGGCTTGCTTTTCCTGGCTCTCGTTTCCGGCATTACCCGAAGAGCAGGAAGCCAGAAGGACAACAACCATGAGGCCTACGAGCGGATGAATTAATTTTTTGTGTCTAACGATTCGGTTCATCTTGTTTCTTGTTTAAAGTTTTCCAATTGCTTTGTCTAAGGTAATTTTCGAGTTCAGGAGCTGAATGACTGAGGCCACCCACGCTGCCTGTGCCTGAATGTATTGGGTTTCAGTTTGCGAAAGCTCCACACTGCTGCTGATTCCGTTGTTGTACTTAATGGTTGTTTTGTCGTAGATCTTTCGGGCCAGCTGTTTATTATCCACATCGTTTCTGAATTGATCAACCGCACTTTCAATATCGGCTACCGCTGTGAGGTAATCTTTTTGCAGGGTCTGTTCGGCCAGTTTCTGATTATTCTCGGCCTGCTGGTAAGCAAACTGTGCTTGTTTTACGATGGCCCGCTGCTGACCCGACGTGAAAATAGGCACGGTAAGGTTGAAACCCACCATGGATGATTTAAACCAGGGCACACTGCTTTTAAACAGGTTGGCGCTGTTTCCGTAGGCCGTCTTCGACCAGTTGTAAAATCCGCTGAGCTTGGGCAAATAAGCTGATCGGGCCAGCTTAAATTCCTTCATCGACAATTGCCGCTGGGTATCCAGCATCCGAAAGTCGATGTGCGACGCGTAGTCGAATCCACCGATGGTTTCCTTCTCTTTCAGCAAAGGATCCAGAAACTCATCCAGTCTTTCGGTCAACTGAAGGGTTTCTTCCACATCCACACCCATGGTATATTTCAACACCATGCGGGCGACGCGGATTTCGCGCTCGGCTTTCAGGATTTCGTTTTCCGCTTTCTGAACCAACAGGCGCATCTGATCCACATCCTGTTCTTCGGAGAAGCCATTCTCATACATGGCACGGGTATCATTTTCGAGTTTCTTTGAGTTCAGCAGGTTTTCCTTCATCACCTTCAAATTTTCCTCGGCTGCCAGCACCATAAAATAAGATTGGGCTACGGCATGCTTAATGTCGATCTCCGTTTTCTCTTTGGTTTGCGAAGCCATCTGAAGGTAAACTTTGGCTGATCCGATTCCCACGATGTAGGAGCCGTCAAAAATCAACTGGTCGACTGTGAATCCAAAGTCGGAGTTGTAGTCCTGCCCAAACTTCACCGGGATATAAGTTCCGGCTTCTTCGCCAAAAAACTCTCCTGGAATAAGCGATACCGGCAGATTCAAAAACTTGGTGTAATTCGCGCTCCCCGAAACCTGAGGCAAACCCATGGCTATGGTTTCCCACACTTTCTTTTGAGCAGCAGAAACATCAAGCCCGCTGTTTTGGATGACATAAGAATGCTTTAGCGCGTATTCCTGTGCTTCGGCCAAAGTAAACTTAAGATCGTCCTGAGCTTTTAAACCCCCTGCCAGCAAAAAGAAAATGAGCAAGGTCGTGAGCTGTTTCGTCTTAGTTTTCATTCTGAACATTGTTTAATTGTTGTTTATAGTATTTCAAGCCTTTTTCTGTACAAACGCCATAAAAGTGGTAATCCAGCAATTGGTCGAACAGGGACATATCACGCACCTCTTCTTCCGAAAAAATTCCATTATCGGGGTTGAACACAAATAAAAAACGCCCCACGACTATCCGTGCCATCACGTCGCTGTCCAACTCTTCCCGAAACAGGCCTTCCTGTTTTCCCTGGTTCATAATCGTCAGATTATCCAGGTAGATCCGCTTCCGTTTATATTCCGTTATTTTGCGATATACATCCGGATAACTTTTCCTCAGATCATATTCCATGTTGTTGTGGACGATCTTCAGCATTTCACTAATGTGCTTCCGAATCCACAGGATCTTGTCGATGGCATTCAGCGATTTGCTTTCCTGGCAATGAAACGCTTCATCTTTCATTAAAAAAGCATCGACAACCTCTCCCACTAAATCCGCCTTGTCTTTAAAATACTGATAGAGGGTCTTTTTTGAAATCCCCAGTTCTGCGGCTACGTCATCCATCGTTACACTTCGTATGCCGTGTCGCATATACAGCTGTCCCACCTGATCCAGTATGTGTGCTTTCTTTTCTTCCATAATCCTTGCAAAGGTAGATTCCTTGTCGTATCGGAAACTATAATTCTTTTAAAAGTTTCCACAGTTTACGAAGAATTAACATTCCTGTATCCAGATTGTTTCCAATTTTCGGACACAAAACTATTTTATTACCCAAAGTTTCTCAGATAAGAATCGGTGAACAAAGAAATAAGTCGAGGAATGGAGATAATCGGTTTGCGGATTGCTGTAGAGTTATACAGACCAATTCGACATACACCGGAGCATTTCACTGATTTTTGGCGTCTTTCGGGTTTTGATTCAGAAAGAAGGCAAATCAATGTACGACGTTTGGATCCGGAACTTGAATCGGACTCGCCTTTTATGCGGGGGGACTATCCCCGCGATTTTAAAAGGGCTTCTGCCACGCGAAGATCTATGGGATTGGTGATTTTGATGTTTTCGGGATTTCCGTCCACCAGGTGAATGTGTACTCCGTCCGCTTCACAAACCGAAGCGTCGTCGGTAAAAAAATCGCTTTCCGGCTGCCGGTAGGCTTTCTTGATCAATTCGGTTTGAAAGGTTTGTGGGGTTTGCACCAGCCGGAACTGGTTCCGGTCGACATGCCGGCTCTCATGCCCTGTAAGCTGTCGCAGTGACTCCACCACCGGCGAAACTGGCAGCGCATTTCCTTTTTCCAGCGCCGTTTGAAAGCAACGCTGCAAGGTTTCGGATGACACCAGGGGACGCACACCATCGTGAATAAAAACGATGCCATCACCGGCGATGGCATCCAATCCATTCCTGACTGACTGAAAGCGGGTATCTCCTCCGCCAACCAGGCTGATTTTACCGGTAAGTTGAAACTGCTGACGAACTTGCTGCCAACGGTCAAACTGCGAAGAGGGTAAAACAAGCACCAGTTCTATTTCGGGGTCAAAATCCAGAAAACGTTGGATCGTCCACAACAGGATGGGGCGGCCTGCCAGCTCGATAAACTGTTTGGGAACCTCTGCTCCCATTCTTGAACCCACTCCTCCTGCAACGATTAATGCAAACTTTTTCATCCATCCACATGTTTAGGTCATGAACCTGCTTTGCCCGCCGCGAATCGCCGGCCTCTGGCCGACCGGCGACACACGCAGGCGCACAGCGTCAGGAAACAAAAATAGCATTCCATTTTCAATTCCTGTTGCTTCGGCAAAACAATCGGTTTATCTTCACGATAAAATTGAAAATAACCCACATAAAACAACACAGTCCATGAAAGTACTATTCGATTTTCTGACCGAACTTCGCGAAAACAATACCCGCGAATGGTTTAACGAGAACAAAAAACGCTACGAAGAAAGCAAAGAGCAGATCCTCTTTTTTAGCGAATTGATGATCCAGGAAATTCGTAAGTTTGATGCGGACGTCCCACAGATTGATCCCAAAGATTGCCTGTTCCGGATTTTCAGGGATGTGCGCTTTTCGCATGATAAGTCGCCTTACAAAACCCATTTCGGAAGTTTTATCGCCAAAGGAGGCCGCAAGAGCGACCGGGCCGGCTACTACATCCACCTGGAACCGGGAAACTCGTTTCTGGGCGGCGGTGTTTGGCACCCTGAAGCGGCTCCGCTCAAAGCCATTCGAACTGAAATCTTAAATCATCCGGAAGGACTGCGGGAAGTGGTGGACGATGAACAGTTCAAAAAATACTATCCCACGATTGAAGGCGAAAAGCTGAAAACGGCGCCCAAAGGCTTTCCGAAGGATTTTGAGCAGGTGGATTTGCTGCGCTACAAATCCTATGCGTTCGGGTTCCAGGTGGATGACCAAACCGTTTTAAACGATGATTTTGTCGGTCTCGCAGTCGACGCTTTTCAGGAACTTTCGAAGGCCAATCGCTTTTTAAACGATGCCTTGGATAAATGGTGCTGAACAATATCTAATCGTTCGTCGGAGTTATAGCGTGTTTTAGGCCCCAAAATGACCAGTTCATGATTTTTTTAAAAAAATGGGGTTACCTATCAGCCCGAAACTGAATAAACCTATAGAATAGTTACCAGAATAGTTTCTTCCCAATCTACCCATTCTAAAAATAAAGCCGGATAATCGTCCGGCTTTATTTTTTTACTTGGTGTATAAGTATCGTTTAATATTTCGCTTGGGAGTTTTCTCAAATTCCTGGCTCACCAGTTCAAGTTGGGCCAGCTGACTGTATTTAGGCAATTCGCGGTTGGCATGCAGCCTGTTATGTTCCATCAATTTGGCCAAGTGTACCTCATCGAGTTTTTCCGCTTCAACCAATTCCGGATCAGGATAAACCAAGGCCACCAGCTTTCCTTCGCGTTCAACCACCACGTTCTCCAATATTCCGGGTAAATTCGACAGCTTCGCCTCAATCTCTTCGGGGTAAATATTCTGCCCCGAAGCCCCCAGCAGCATATTTTTACTCCGTCCTTTAATGTAGATGTAGTTCTGCGAATCAATCAGCCCCAGGTCGCCGGTTTTCAACCAGCCATCAGCGGTAAAAGCCTGCCGGGTGGCCTCCTCATTTTTATAATATCCCTGCATAACATGGATTCCTTTCACCTGAATTTCTCCCACTTCCCTGTAGGGATCGCTGGAGTCAATGCGTACCTGCATCCGGTCGACCAGCTTGCCAGCCGACATGGGCTGAGTGGTACGCCATGCGTCATATGAAATGAGCGGCCCACACTCGGTCATGCCATAGCCAATCGTAAAAGGAAATTCGATTTTCCGGAAGAATTCCTCCACTTCATGACTTAGCGGAGCGCCGCCAATCACAATTTCGTGGAAACGTCCGCCAAAGGTTTCAACCAGCTTTTCCTTTACTTTCCGATGCAACACGCCCGAAATTCCCGGAACTTTCAGCAGGAATTTCATGAAAGGTTTTTCAAGACTTGGAAGGATCCGTTTCTTGTAAATTTTCTCAATCACCAGGGGCACCGATAAAATCAGGTGTGGCTGAATCTCGCCAAAGGCTTTCAAAATCACTTGAGGCGTTGGGGTTTTGCTCAAAAAGGTGATGTGACAGCCAACAGATGCGGGAAACAAATATTCGAACAACAAGCCAAAAACATGGGCCATGGGTAAGAATGACACGATTTTGTTGCCGGTTGTCAAAGGCATGTGCTCGCGCGCATAAATCAGGTTCGACAGCAAGCTACGCGCAGGAAGCATGACCCCTTTGGTAAAGCCTGATGTTCCGCTGGTGTATGAAATCACGCACAATTGCTCGTCGTCCACTTCATCCAGACCAAAATTCTCGGGCAAAATCGGATCAACAGCACCCGCTTTTAAGTTCTGTTCCCAGGCTGTTAAACAGGCGGCATCCTGATCAAAAAGCAGGTTGAACGCCGTCAAACTAACCACCGCCTGAAGCTGCGGCATAGCCTCGGCATCAAGCTTGTCGAACAAGAGATCGCTGGCAAACAAGAGCTTCGATCCGGAATGCTTAACAATGTGGTGTACATCACCCGGGTTAAAATCGGGAAGTATCGGCACTGCGACGGCGCCATAGCCTATGGTGGCTAAAAAAGAAATGGCCCAGCTAGCCGAATTACGGCCCAACAGGGAGACCTTATCTCCTTTTTGAATTCCACTTTCCCTGAAAAACAAATGGATTTGATGAATTTTTTTTGCCACTTCCCCGTAGTGATAAGTGGAACCACCATAGTCCGTAAACATCGGTAAATCCCAATTTTGCAGCAGCGATTCCTTATAAAGCCCGGTCAGGCTTTGAGCAGCAAGTGTTTGGTTCATAAGTTTCCCTCTCAATTATTCCTTCAGCCGGAATTATTTTTAGTAATGCGTGCAATTCGCTCCACGGCATCGTCAACATAAGCTGTCTTTTCCATACCAATGGTCATCGTGTGCACGTTTCCACTCTTCCAGGCAAATCTAAGAGATTTTTCACGAACTTCCTCTTGCGTCAAATCGCCACCCCCGAAAATCTTCATTCCAATCACTCCCTTTCCACTGTCTTTAGCCGTTTTCAGGATTTTCATGATCTCTTCGGGCGTTCCGTCCATTCGAACCTGATCAGGATTGATGCGGGCCAGGATCACGTCTACCCAAGGATCGACCACTGCGGCCTTCATGGCATCGATGTTGTGGCACGACACGCCCACCAGCTTCACCTCACCTTTTTGCTTGGCTTCGGAAAGCTGCTCTCGAAAGGAGGCTTTCTCCGTCACCCAATTGCCATTCATCAGGCAGTGCAGCAACACGATGTCAAAGTACTCTGTCCCCAGTTCCTTTTTAAAGCGGTCGAGGGTCTGCTGCACCGGCACCACTTTGTTCCAGCTGTTATCCTCGGTCCAGATCTTGGTCATCAGCTGAAAATTGTCACGCGGCACTTCTTTAAACAGCTCGCGGACAAAGGTGTGGGTGCCATACGAATCGGCCGTATCGATAAAGGTTACCCCACGGTCATAAGCATGGTGCGACACCTTCTTAAAGGCTTCCATCCCCCCGCGTGTCAACACCGATTCGTGCGCCCAACCATTGGTTCCGCAGCCAAAAGCCAGCTGCGAAACGTTCAAGCCGGTTTCGCCAAGCTTTACCTGATTCATTGATTCATAGGCCGGGGCGTCAAATCCCGCAAAAGCAATCCCTGCTGAAACGGCTGAAACTCCGGCAATTCCCTTGCGAACAAATTCACGACGATTAATCTTTTTCATTTTGTAAGTATTTTTAAAGGTTGTATTTAAAAAACCCTGAATTTCAAAACAATACCAAATCAGACATAATGGTCCTTAATATACAACGATTGATTGAGCATGCAAAATCCTGCTTGTTAAGAAGTTTAAACGGTTTGTCGTAACTGTTTTTTATTATTTTAGCGCTTTCTTTTAAACGAACACTTTAAATTA
>NZ_CAXBDD010000101.1:0-13825 GCF_963974515.1 uncultured Sunxiuqinia sp.
TATTTAAGCTTAAGCTTGGTTATTAGGCCTTTTTTGGTGATTAAAGTTTTTCTGTATCACCCGGCGAAATAAAAAGCTTTGAAACACGCCGCGGCTCAGCATAAAAAACATCATGGCCATCCATAGGGCATGGTTGCCCAGAACTGGTTGAAGCAAGAAATAGCTTGGCAGAAAAACAAAAAGACTGGCACCCAGCATGCTGTTACGCATTTCTTTGGAGGCGGTGGCTCCGATGTAAATTCCATCCCAAATGAATGAAGCAAAGGAGATGATCGGTGTCAGCACAATCCAAAAGCGAAAGTCGAGGGCCGTTTCAATCAAATCAGCTTGATTGGTGAGGAGGCCTAAAATCAATTCACTGGCAAACAGATAGATCAGGCTAAAACCAAAAGCCAGCAAACCGCCCCAGTAAAAAAGCAAGCGGGTCACTTTCAGAAAGAGGACACGGTTTTCTTCCCCTTTGTAGCGACCTGATAATGCTTCGCCGGCGTAGGCAAAACCATCAATAAAAAAAGCAAAAAACAGCAAGAATTGAATCAAAATAGAATTGACAGCCAGAGTATGGTCGTTGATGCTGGCTGATTTCGAAGTGAAAAATGTAAAGACAAAAATCACACAGAAAGTACGGACAAAAATATCGGAGTTAACCTGGAAAAAGTTCTTCAGGGTTTTGGCATCGATTACCGCCTGCCAGTTCCAATGGCTGATCAACGGTTTATACGATTTAAAAAACAGGAACAGCCCTACAACAATGCCCAAATATTGGGCAATAACGGTTCCCAAAGCTACTCCGGCCGCGTTGAGGTGAAAGGACTTCACGAAAATGAAGCTGAGTACAATGTTGAATATATTCGCAGCGATCGCTGTAATCATGGGGTATTTAGCATTTTGCATGCCCAGAAACCAGCCGTTTAATACATACAGGCCCAAAGTGGCGGGCGCGGCCCAAATGCGGATGCGGAAATACTCGCGGGCAAGCGATTCTACTTCTTCGCTGCCATTAATTAGATGAAAACTAAGCCACTCAATCGGAAATTGCAGGACAAGAATGAGTAGCCCGGTCAGGGTTGAAATCAATATCGCCCGCGAAAGGATGTGAAAACTTTCCGGCGTATTCCTTTCTCCATATGCTTGAGCGGTAAAGCCACTGGTGCCCATGCGTAGGAAGCTGAATCCCCAGTAAATAAAGTTGAAAATTACGGTTCCGAGCGAAACAGCCCCGATGAAAACTTCAGAGTCCAGGTGCCCCATCAGCGCCAAATCGACCAGCCCCAGCAAGGGGATGGTGACATTGCTGACAATGTTTGGGATCGCTAAACGCAGTATTCTTCTGTTCACAGATTTTTTTGGCAAAGAAAGAAAAATATGCGGAGCTATTCCAAATAAGGTGTTTATGAATCGGAGCATGTGAACTCAATTTTTTGAGACGTGCTCGGGCTTGTGGTCCCGCAGCGTGTCGACTTGGGAAAACTTTTTTTGTCGCTCTTTCCCAGGTGGGTTGAAGCTCAAAATGCAGTAATGGTGATAGATGTAATGATCGACTGAGCCTATTCAGGATAGATTTTTTCAATAAAATTTGCATAGATCAGATTTGGTTCGAAACAATTTACCCCTTAGATTTGTATATAAAGATAAACGAATCTGAAAATCACAAAATAATTATTGACTATGTCATTTGAATTACCAAAATTAAGTTACGAATACGATGCTCTTGAGCCGTTAATTGATGCGCGCACGATGGAAATTCACCATAGCAAGCATCATGCTGCTTATACCAGCAAGTTGAACGATGCTGTTAATGGAACCGAGCTCGAAGGAAAATCAATCGAAGAATTGCTGGGCAACGTGTCCAAGCATTCTACAGCCGTTCGGAATAACGGTGGTGGTTTTTACAACCACAATTTGTATTGGGAAATTATGGCCCCCGGTGGTGCCTCCCAGCCAGAAGGAGAATTATTAAAAGCTATAACTGATTCTTTGGGATCAGTCGATAAATTTAAAGACGCTTTTGCCAATGCAGCTGCAACCCGATTTGGTTCGGGCTGGGCTTGGTTGGTAAAGCAGGGTGATAGTTTGGTTGTTTCATCAACACCCAATCAGGATAATCCGTTGATGGATGTTGCTGATGTAAAAGGGACTCCAATTCTTGGAATTGACGTTTGGGAACATGCTTATTATTTAAAGTATCAGAACAAACGACCCGATTACATTGAGGCTTTTTGGAAAGTCATCAATTGGGATGAAGTGGCCAAACGGTTTAAAGGTTAGTTGATTTTTGGTTTTTTTCCCCGAAGCAGAGGCTTCGGGGTTTTTATTGCCCTTTTTTTTGTGAGTCATTTAAATGAAGATTATGAAAATTAATGAACTCATATTGTATACCACTTCATTGGAGGAACAAAAGGCGTTCTACACCGAAACGCTTGGTTTACCCTTGCTTGAAACTTCGTCAACAACATTCAAAGTAGCAGCAGGCTATTCGCTGCTGATTTTCAAATTGCGTGATTACGCAACGCCCTATCACATTGCTTTCAATATTCCCTCTTATCTTGATCCCGAAGCATTGGCCTGGCTTCGCAAACGGACTCCTGTTTTAAAATACCAGGGGAAAGGTTTGGTTGACTTTGTCAACTGGAACGCGCGTTCCATCTACTTCTACGATGCCGATCAAAACATTATTGAACTGATTGCACGCAAAAATTTAGGTATCCAAAGTCTGGATACTTTCGATCACCATGCTTTTTTGTCCATTAGTGAAGTTGGCATGGCGGTAAATGATATTGAAACCACCTACAGGCAGTTGCAAAAGCTGTCGGATTTTGCAATCTTCGATGGCAGTTTTGACCAGTTTTGTGCCGTGGGTGACGAGCAAGGCTTGTTTATCCTGATCAACAAACATAGGAAAGACTGGTTTCCAACTGGCGATAAGGCGTTTTCATCAGACTTCGAAATTGAATTCCAAAACCACGGGCGCTTGCTCGAATTTACTTTCCGCGAAGGCGAAATAAAAGTCACGGTCGAAAGTTAAGATACAGCTTGCCGAGGTTGTTTTTCACTCCAGGCATCTTATCGTTTTTTTAAAAAGATAACCATAACTTGTTCATCAAGCCAGTTCGATTACGGTAATTTCGGGTAAGATTCCCAACCGGCCTTGGTAGCCGATAAAACCAAAACCGCGATTGACATACAAATACTGATTTCCTTGCTCGTATAAGCCAGCCCATTGATCGTAAATATATTGCACCGGGCTCCATTTAAAACCCGGAATGTCGATGCCGAATTGCATGCCGTGGGTATGTCCACTCAAGGTGAGTGCAATATCGGGGTAGATTTTACGTACTTCGGCTTCCCAGTGCGATGGGTCATGACTGAGCAGTATTTTAAGCGTAACGTCGCCGTTTTCGAGTCCGGCTGTTGCTTTTTGCAGGTCGCCATATTTCGGAAAGCCAGCTTTCGCACCCCAGTTTTCGACGCCGATTAGTGCCAGTTGTTGATCGCCGTGCTGCAGCACTACGTGTTCATTCATTAGCAAGCGCCAGCCCATTGCAGCATGATGCTGTTTCAGTTGGTCGAGGTTTTGCTTCTTGGCGTCGTCCGATGGCCACGAAACATAGTCGCCGTAGTCGTGGTTTCCCAACACAGAATAGACACCCAAAGGTGCTTTCAGCTTATTGAATACCCGCAAATAGGGAGCAAGTTCTTCGGCTTTGTCATTTACCAGGTCGCCTGTAAACAAAATCAGGTCTGGCTTTTGATCCAGAATGGAAACAACACCCTCGGCTACTGCATCCGGGTCGTCAAAACTGCCCGAATGGATATCTGAGATCTGCACAATGCGCAGCCCTTTAAACGCGTCGGGCAGGGATGGGATTGGCACACTAACACGCCTGATTTGGTACCGATAACGATTCGTCATGCCATACACCAGCCCTGAGGTAAGCGCTGCGCCAAGAAGTAAAGCTGTTTGCGAAATAAAGGTAAACCGGCTGATAAAGCGAGCGCCTTCCGGCACGCCATCAGCCGGGCTGCTTCTAAATTGGGTAAGAAACTTAACGACATTTGGAATAACCAACAACAAATCGCCTATGAGCATAATGGCGGCCACCAGTATTTTTCCCAGAAAGACTCCGATGAGAATATTCACCAAATATTTCAAGGCCAGCGAAGGCCAGGCGCTTTTTCCATAATTCGGGAAGGCCCATAAACTCCATAAAACAGCCAGCGAGAGCATCGCGTAAAGGATGAATAGCCCCCATTGAAAATGGCTGTTTGCATTACGAAGGACCGTCCGCGTGGCGACGAAAGAATAGTACTCAACGGCAAGTATAAAAAGACCAAAAAATAATAACTGTTTACTAATCATGTGTTTGTTTTCGTTTCTCTGAACAAATCCTGTCCGGTAGATTCAAGGTTTTGCAAACCCAATCCTCCGGCGAAATCTCCCTTAATAACAGCCAGCTTCGCCAGATAGTTGTATTTTGTTTGGCATTCAAATGGTTTACAGCCGTGAATCTTCCGGAATACTTTCTTCTTTAACAAATATTTACGATTGTCTCGGGGTGATACTCTTGAGCCTGTCTATCCGGTTGATTTTTGAAACGAACATGAGCTTGCTATCTGGAATCTTTTTAAATAGATAGTTACGCGTTTTTTCTTCAAACTTTTTGGCTTTACTTCATGTTAGAAAGACGAAAATCAACACGAAGTAGTAACCTTTAAATTACAGATTATGTCATTTGAATTACCAGCGTTGCCGTACGCGAAAAATGCTTTAGAACCATACATTAGTGAAAAAACTTTGGAATTTCACTACGGAAAACACCACCAGGCTTATGTGAATAACCTGAACAACCTGATTCAGGGAACCAAGTTTGAAACCGCTGATTTGGAAACCATTATTAAGGAATCGGATGGCGGAATTTTCAACAATGGGGCACAGGTTTGGAACCACACGTTCTACTTTATGCAGTTTGCTGCTGATGGTTGCGATGAACCCAAAGATGAACTAAAAAAGGCGATTGAATCGGAATTTGGGTCGGTTGAATCATTTAAAGATTCCTTTTCTAAAGCCGCGGCTACTTTGTTTGGCTCGGGCTGGGCGTGGTTGGTGAAGGATGCAGCCGGGAAGCTGAGCATTGTTCAAACCAGCAATGCGGCCAACCCCATGCGCGATGGCTTGACTCCGCTGATGACTTGCGATGTGTGGGAGCATGCCTATTACCTGGATAAGCAAAATGCCCGGCCGAAGTATATAGAAGATTTCTGGAAAGTGCTGGACTGGAAAGTTGTTTCGGAACGTTTTTAGAGTTGAAATTATGAGCGTAGAAAAAGTATTGGAAGTGATGACCGCTTCTGGTAAACCGATGAAAGCCGGTGAGATTGCTGCTGCGGCAGGCATGGACAAGAAAGAAGTGGACAAAGCCATGAATGTCTTGAAAAAAGAGGGCAAGATTGTTTCCCCGGTGCGTTGTGCCTGGGAGCCGGTAAGATAAAAAAAGGGGACTGTTTAGGTCCCCTTTTTAATTGCGAGTATTTGCTATTGATTCGCCTATCGAGTAATCTATAATAATCTCAATTTTTGTTACTCATGTGTTGTTATGAAATTGAAGATTACTTTTTAAGCAAAGTTTCCATTTCTTCCAGGGTTTTTCCCTTTGTTTCCGGGACCATTTTCCAAACAAAGAAGAACGAGAGTACACTCATGGCTCCATAGAAACAGTAAGTCATGCCACTGCTAAATTCCATCATGGCCGGATAGGTTGATGAAATGAAATAGTTGGCAGCCCACTGCGCTGCAACCGCAATTGCCACAGCCTTGCCACGAATTTTGTTTGGAAAAATCTCCGAAATCAACACCCAGGTAATTGGCCCCCACGACATCATAAATGAAGCGGTGTAGATAATGATGAACACCAGCGTGCTGATGCCAATCACTTTCATAAAGGCCAGCGCACCGATGGCAAACATGCCAATGGCCATGCCTACCGAACCTACCATGAGCAATGGTTTGCGTCCCCATTTGTCAACCGTAAGAATAGCTACGACGGTGAAAATAACATTCACCAATCCCATCACTACCGTTTGCAACATGGAAGCATCCTTTTCGGCGCCCATGCTTTCGAAAATCCGCGGAGCGTAATAAAGCGCCACGTTGATTCCGACAAACTGCTGGAACACCGAGAGCAAAATTCCAATTACAATAATCACTTTTCCGTAGGCAAACAATTTGGCGGATGATTTTTGTACGGTTCCTTTGATATCCTGGAGAATCTGCAGCGCCCGTTCCTTGCCATTAATTTTGGTAAGAATTGCAAGTGCTTCATCATCTTTGTGGTTCAAAGCCAGATAGCGTGGCGTTTCGGGGACAAAAAACAGCAGTATACCAAAAATACCAGCGGGAATGGCTTCCGAAGTAAACATCCGGCGCCAGCCGACGGTGTTAATCCACTCCAAGGTTTGTCCGTTGGCAATGCCCCAGTTTACAAAATACACCACAAGCATTCCGAAGATAATGGCAAACTGGTTGATGGAAACCAAGCGTCCGCGAATATCAGCCGGAGCAATTTCGCCAATGTACATCGGGACTACAGCTGAGGCCAGTCCTACACCAATACCGCCAATGACGCGGTAAAAGTTGAATAGGTAGAGTAATCCCATGGTTGGTTCTCCCTTGGTGAAAAAGAGAAACTCGGGATTTCCGGAGCCCAATGCCGATAGGAAGAATAGAGCTGCTGCAAACATCAGGGAGCGCTTGCGTCCAAAACGCTTGGATAGCAAGCCTGACAATCCGCCGCCGATAATACATCCGATCAATGCACTGGAGATGGTTGCTCCGTGAACCCAGGAACTCAGCCCGAGCCCGTCAATCAAGTAGGCTTGTACCGATTTCTCAGCTCCGGATATGACGGCGGTGTCGTAACCGAAAAGCAAGCCGCCAAGCGTTGCCACCAAAGTGATCGCAATGATGTACAGTGAGTTTTGACCTTTCATATGCCTAGATGTAGCAGTTGATTAGTTGCTCCATCATTTCCTGTTTTCCACTGATTTGTTTTGGCTCACCAACTTCTTTGGCGATCGTATACAAATCTTCCAAGCTTAATTTACCGGTCTCAAATTCAGCGCCTTTCCCTGACTCGAATGAAGCATAACGAGCTTTGCGCAATTTCAGGTAGTCCGATTCATTTAAGATTCTATCAGCAATTACCAGAGCACGGGCGAAGGTGTCCATTCCCGAAACGTGGGCAATAAAGATATCTTCCAGATCAGTTGAATTCCGGCGGGTTTTCGCGTCAAAATTGATTCCACCATCGGTGAACCCACCAGCGCTGATGATTTCCAGCATCGCCTCGGTTGTTTCGTAAATATTGGTTGGGAATTCGTCGGTGTCCCATCCGTTTTGGTAGTCACCTTTGTTGGCATCAATTGAACCCAACATGCCGGCATCGCCTGCCATGCGTAGTTCGTGAGCAAAAGAGTGTCCGGCCAAAGTAGCGTGGTTTACTTCGATGTTGATTTTGAAATCGTCACTCAAACCATTCTTTTCAAGGAAGCCTAAAATCGTTTGCGTATCGTAATCATACTGGTGTTTGGTAGGTTCCATTGGTTTTGGTTCCACCAGGAAAGTCCCTTTAAAACCTTGCTTGCGGCCATAGTCACGCGCCATGCGAAGGAATTGACCCATGTGCTCCAGCTCTTTTTTTGTGTTGGTGTTTAGCAAGCTCATATAGCCTTCGCGTCCTCCCCAAAATACGTAACCTGTTCCACCTAAAGCAATGGTGGCATCAATAGCATTCTTTACCTGAACAGCTGCATTGGTGATTACGTTGAAATCAGGATTGGTTGAAGCACCATTCATGTAACGGGGGTTGGAAAATACGTTGGCCGTTCCCCAAAGCAGTTGAACGCCGGTTGCCTGTTGACGGGATTTGGCTTCATCCACCATTTTCACCAAGCGTTGTTCGATTTCGAATACCGAACCATCGCCGACCACATCGGTGTCGTGAAAACAGTAGAATGGAGCACCAATTTTGGTAATGAATTCGAATGCTGCGTCCATCCGCTCTTTGGCGGCATCGAGTTTGTCCGAAGCACCATCCCATGGAAAAACATGTGTTCCGGGGCCAAAAGGATCACCGCCGTCGCCGCAGAAGGTATGCCAGTAAGCGACAGCATAGCGAAGATATTCCTTCATGGTTTTGCCTCCTACAACTCGGTTTTCGTCGTACCATTTGAATGCCAATGGATTTCTGGACTCGGGTCCCTCGTATTTAATTTTTTCGATACCGGGGAAATACGTTTTGTTGCCTTTAAATACAGTCATATTGCTAATTTTTAAGTAGTTATTTTTTTGAACTATTGAATCGATGCGCTTGATTATTTATTTGCCGTTCATTGCTTTTCTCAGCTCCGCTTTCCAACTTTCATAAGCGGCTTCGTAGGCTTCCTTAGTTTTTTCGCCAGGTACGATGGTTTCCAGCTTCTTTAGATTTTCAAAGGCTTGGCCTGCTGATTGGTAGTAGCCTGAACCAATACCCGCGCCGCGTGCTGCTCCAATTGAGCCATCAGTGTTGTAAAGTTCGATGGTGGCTCCAGTAATTCCAGCTAGTGTTTCTCTGAAAATCGGACTCAAAAACATGTTGGCCTTGCCTGCCCGAATGACTTTCGCTTTAATGCCAATGTTCTCCATCACTTCCATGCCATATTTGAAAGAGAAGACAATTCCTTCTTGTGCAGCCCTGAAAAGGTGTGGCATGCCGTGTATATTGAAGTTGATTCCGGAGAAGGTGGCTCCTGGATTTTTGTTTTCCAGTACACGTTCGGCTCCGTTTCCAAAAGGTAAGATGCTTAGTCCTTCCGATCCGATTGGAACTTCAGCTGCCATGGCGTTCATTTGTTCATAGGAGAATCCGCTGTTGCCCACATTTTTGTTGAGCCACGAATTGAGAATTCCGGTTCCGTTGATGCACAGCAAAACGCCCAGGCGGTTCGCTTCAGCTGAGTGATTGACGTGGGCAAAGGTATTCACCCGCGATTTTGGATCATAGGCCACTTCTTCGCTCACTCCGTAGACCACACCCGATGTTCCGGCGGTGGTAGCAATCTCGCCCGGGTTTAATACGTTCAAAGACAGGGCATTGTTGGGTTGGTCGCCTGCGCGATAACTGATTTTGATACCTTTGGCCAATCCCAGTTCCTTGGCAGCCAGTTCGCTTACTTCACCCTGAACCGAGAAGGTTGGTACGAGATCGGGGATGAAAGAAGCATCGAACCCGTAGTAGTCAAGAACAAGTTTTGACACTTCGTTTTGCTGAAAATCCCATAGAATTCCTTCTGACAAGCTACTGGCAGTGGTTTTTATGTCGCCGCTCAGTTTCATGGCAATGTAATCACCGGGCAGCATGATTTTATGGATACGGCTGTACTGTTCGGGCTCGTTGTCTTTCACCCATTTCAACTTTGACGCGGTGAAGTTGCCCGGTGAGTTCAGCAAACTTGTCAGGCATTGTTCCTGCCCAAGTTCTTTCAGGGCCTTGTCTCCGATAGCGGCTGCGCGGCTGTCGCACCAAATAATGGAAGGGCGAATCACCTCTTGTTTGCGATCGACCATAACCAAGCCATGCATTTGGTACGAAATACCGATGGAGTCAATAGCCGAGGGATCAACGTTTGATTGATTCATAACTTCAGCTAAAGCCAGCTTGAGGTTTGCCCACCACTGTTCTGGCTCTTGTTCTGCCCATCCGGCTTGCCGGGCGGTAATCTTCATTTCTTGTTTAGGGTGGAAGGCGGAGGCGATACATTCGCCTGTTTGGCCAGCCAGCAGCGAAACTTTGACAGACGAACTGCCGATGTCAAAACCAAGTAAGTACATAGTGTTTAGCTTATTGTATCGTTATTATTCGTTAAACCGTTCTGTTCTGGTATGCTGTACAAATTTAGGAGCAGCCTGGCGATTTCAAAATTCTTAAAACATGTTATAAAACATGTTTTTTCAGAATGAACTGCGCACCTTCAATTTGGTGGGTACACAAAAATTAATGGGTTCTCCGTTGCTTACGAATTCGGCGGCTTTCCGGCCCATGAGTTCAAAATCGGTTGAAATGACGGTAACACCATCTTTTACGTATTTTTTCATTGGGGTTTCGTTGTATGAGATCACACCCACCTCGTTCCCCGGAGAAAGTTTCTTCTGGTCGCACTGATCCAGAAAGCGGGCCAACATCCGGTCACTAACCATCAGGTACAGATCGCCTGGCTGAATATCGAGCAGCTTCGAATTGCGCATCACTTCGAATTCAATTTGGTGATCTCTGCAGAAAGCGTTGAAATAGTCGATTGACTCTTTGGGGTGATAAGTAAATTCAGGATAAAGGTAAATGAAGCGCTTATATTTTTTAACCAGCTCGATGTTCTTTGCAAAGGCGTCGTAAAGTGTTTGTCCAAAATCCTGATAAACACACGAGTTGGTTTCGCGTGAGTGCACCTTCCAGTCGATGATCAGTAGTTTATCGTTTGGAATTTTTTTAATGACCTCCGGAACTTGCTCATGATCAAAGTTCATGATGATATACTTGGTGTATTTGCCCACGCTTTCCTTGATGATGGTTTCAAATACATTAATGTTATAGTGGTGAAAATGTAAATCAACCGTAATGTTGTCCGGCAGATTCTCAAGGAAAGATCCGTACAGAACTTCCTTGTAAGCTTTGAATGTGTCGAGAAACAAAAATACTTTGGTGGTTGCCTTGGCCACAAAATAGCCTTTGTTGGGCACCGATTCGATTGTTCCCCGGTTTTTTAATTCAGCATACGCTTTAAAAACCGTGTCGCGCGAAAGTTCGCTTTCCTTGCACAATTGATTGACCGACGGCAGGATATCACCAACCTGTAACAGGTTTTTGCTAACGGCTTCCGTTACTGAGTCGACCAACTGCTGAAATTTGAGTTGATTGGAAGCGGGATCAATTTTGAAATGAAATTTGCTCATGCATTTAAAATCTGTAGGTGTTCTGTTCTGGTATGCAAACATACAAAAACGAATCAGAAAATTTTCTTTTTCCTGTAAAGGTCCGGGAAATTTTTTCTGAAAATTCCCTTACCCATTCAATTACCAGAGCTATCGCTTACAAGGAGAACCCCATTATTTTATATCTTGCATTCCATTTTTTTTAAAATTATCATCATGATAAAAGAATTAATTCTGAAGAACCGGAGCTATAGACGGTTCGTCGAAAAGCAACGGATTCAGCCGCGTCAATTGAAAGAATGGATTGATCTCGCACGCATGTCGGCCAGCGCACGCAATGCACAGTCACTAAAATATGTATTGGTTACCGAGGAGGCCGACTGTGCCGTCTTGTTTCCCTTGCTTGCTTGGGCAGGTTACCTGAAAGACTGGCAAGGTCCAGTGCAGGGAGAGCGGCCGGCGGCGTATTTGATCATGCTCAATGACCGGCAGATTGCTGAAAATTATTATTGCGACCATGGCATTGCTGCTCAAAGTATTCTGCTGGGAGCGGTGGAAGCTGGCTATGGAGGATGCATTATTGCGTCGGTGAACCGGAAAAGGCTCAGCGAATTGTTCCGACTGGATGAGCGGTTCGAGGTGATCCAGGTACTGGCTTTCGGAATGCCAGCTGAGCAGGTGGTGTTGGAAGAGATTCAAAACGATGATTATAAATATTGGCGCGATGAGAAAGGGGTTCATCATGTCCCGAAACGCTCCTTGGATGAATTGATCATCAGCTGAAAAAGAAAGGGGAGATTTTGTCGAAAAGCCGCATCCTCATTAACCTTACTATATAATTCATAGGAGGACTTTTACCGGTCAAGCTTATTTCTTTGATGCATAAATACCGACCCTCTTTTGCTGTCCCTTTTCAAGAAAGAATCGGTCCGGCTTGGTGCGGCATGGTGAGTCAAAACTTGCCAATAATAAAAGCCGTTGTCTGTTTCGATGTTCGGTTTCAATACCGTGAGGAACCTAATATCAACCTTTAATAAACAGTGCCTTGATAATGTGACTTGCAATTTCCGGATTTTCCTTTAACCGCCGGGTGGAGTAATTGAACCACTGCTTCCCGAACGGAACATAAACACGCATCTTGTGGCCCGCCTCCACAATTGAATTTCGTAGTTCGGGAGTTACTCCGTAGAGCATTTGGAATTCGTACATCGATTTTGGAACCTGGTATTTGTCGATCAACTTCATGGCTTCTTCAACCAGGTATTTATCGTGGGTGGCAATGCCGGCGTACATTTTATTTTTAAACATGAATTCCAGATCTTCCAAAAAATGATTGCGAACCTCCTGGTAGTCTTTGTATGCGATTTGTTTGGGTTCAACATAAATTCCTTTGCACAAACGGAAGTTGAGTGGATGTCCGTTGGATGGGAAATTGCTAAAGTTGACCAAGTCATTGAGGGTCCGTTTTAGGTAAGCCTGGATGACCAGCCCAACATGGCCGCTGAATTCTTTTTTTAGCTTCTTGAAGAGTTCAAGCTCCACACCAACGCATTGCGAATCTTCCATGTCAATGCGGATAAAGTTGTTCTTTTCGGCTGCCTTGGCAACAATCTCACGCAAGTGTTGGTAACACACTTCCTGGTCGATGAGCAAGCCGAACATGGTTGGCTTTAACGAAAAATTTCCCCGGATATTTTCGCTTGTAAAACGCTCAATGATTTCGAGGTACTGCTTCTTGTTTTCTTCTGCCTGTTCCAGGCTGGTAATAAATTCGCCCAACAAATCAATGGTGACCTCAATGTTTTGCTCATTCAGCTTACGCGATGCCTCGAGCCCTTCTTCCATTCCTTCTCCGGCGATGTATCGCTTGCTAAACAACCAAATCAGTTTTTTTGGCATGTAAGGAAGCATATTTGCAATCATCTTGTTAAACATGTTCGTGCGTCTGCTTTTTTAATTAAGTGGTAATTCAGGAATTTAAAAATACGTATTCAGACTGCTCGGTTTCAATGATGTTTATCAGCGAATAGGTATGATTTTGCGCATGTTTTTTCATCAAACATCCCATACTCGATTCCCAAAAAAATATTGAATTAAAGCTGCAATCCTAATTATAAATTTTTATTTTTGGCTCGAGTTATTTTAAACCGTAGGCGATCAAAACTGACAAGTAGTTGGATGAGGATTTTGGGTGGTGAACATTCAACCTCAAAAAGAAGGTACTTGTACTTATTCTAAAAAATAAAAACTAATTAATAAAAAATGAGAAATACTTCATTGATTCTGAACTTGGTCCTGGCCGTTGCAGTTGCTGTTATCTATGTATTACATTTTAGTGGAAAGAGCAGCAATAAATCTGTTGGTGGGAATTCATCGGTAGCAACATCCAACTCTGATTTGAAAATTGCTTACGTAAAAGTTGACTCCCTGATCTTGAATTATGACTTAGCTGAAGAGTTGCATGATTCGTTTACAAAAAATCAGGAAGCCTATACCAAAGAATACACAGAGAAGCGGTCTTCGTTTGAAAAACGCGCGGCAGCTTTTCAGGAAAAAGTGCAGCGTGGTGGCTTTTTGACACAAGACCGTGCGGTTCAGGAACGTGATCGTTTGGTTAGTGAGGAGCAGGAAATTTTATCTCTGGATCAGGAACTTTCGATGAAGCTTTCGGAAATGCAGTCAGCAAACAACAAACAACTTATTGATAGTTTGATGAATTACCTAAAAGAATACAATGTCAATAAAAAATACAGTTATATTTTCAATGCGGGCGACATCCTGATTGGTGATGAACCACACAACATCACCAAAGAGGTTTTGGATGCTATGAATGCCCGCTACAACGAAAAGAAATAGAAAACG
>NZ_CAXBDD010000102.1:0-13619 GCF_963974515.1 uncultured Sunxiuqinia sp.
CGGATGGAGATTCCGGAGTTTTCGCCTCCCATAAAATTCACTCCGGGAATTAAGGTTAGCGCGGTTACCAGATCGCTATCGTCAATTCGCGGCAAATTTTCTGCTTGTTTAGGGTTGAAGGCTATCCGATCTGACTGACTTCCCAATTCCAAAACATTCTTTTCCTGCTGATAGACATTGATCGTTTCAAGGTGAATATCGAAGGGGACAAGCGCCAGTTTCAGAAACTGCTGGCTGGCTACTTGAAGGGTGGTATCGAGCCGGCGATAGCCCAAATGGCTAATTTGAATGTTGATCCAGTCGGCCTTTTCAATCTTTGCACTAAAAATTCCCAATTCATTGGTTATCGTGCCCTGCTGTTCGGTCAAGCCAATACTACAAAACAAGAGCGGCTCTCCAGTGGTTTCGTCGAACACCTTTCCTTGTATGACCATCAATTCAGGTTTTGGCTGCGGCCGAGGAGCAGGATTGCGGTACAAAACGTAGGTTCCGTCCATCGCCTCGTAAAGCAGATGGTATTTTTTGCTTAGCGCATTCAAAAAATCGTTCAGTGAAACCTGGTCGTATTGCAGATCCACCTTTATGTCCGAGAAATAGTCGGCATCGAAAGCAAACCGGATCGCAGCGGTCTCGGATAGCTCTTCCAACACTAGCCTCAGGCTTTTATTTTCGGCTTGAACCGAAATCATCTTTTCCTGGCCCGCCCCTGATAAACTCAGCAGCATGACCAGTATAAAGCAAGCCATATTGAAACTACTCTTTTTCAACAATCAATAGCTTATTTGTTTTCAGTTGATAGTCAAAGTTCATGGCCCGCGCCAAAATTTCGATGGCTTTTCCCGGCTGGTCCAGTTGCAATGGGCCTGTGAAATTCTTCTGAAGAATACGGTCAGGTGCTTCCAGCGTGTAGTTTTCGCGCTGACAAATCAAGATCAGTATCTCTTTTAACGGCCGATTGTCCCAATGATATGTGTTGTCCGGCAAATTCAGTTTCTGTGCCGGATTAATCTTGAAAGGCCCGTCAACGGCAGTTTCATCAAAAGTGATGGCCTGGCCTTTTTCGAGCGTAAAAGACTGGTTGTGTAGGCTGACTTTTACCGATCCGCTAAAGCAATCCACCCGTCCTGATTTTTCAGAATATGCCTGAACAGTGAATTGAGTCCCCAACACTTCCAGGTATCCGCCTGGAAACTGGACCTCGAAGCGCTTTCCTTCTTTTACCTTGAAATAGGCTTCTCCTTCCAGATGAATTAGCCGGGCTCCTCCAATTCGTTGATAATTATATTTAATCGATGAATACGCTTTGAGCTTTACTTGGCTGCTGTCGGGCAGCCAAACCGTTTGGCTGGCCAGCGTGCTGTTCAATTCTCCGGGAGCAAAAAAACTGGTTTCAGATAAGGCAAAAACAATCATCACCAATGCAGCAATGCCGGCTGCAACTTGGCCGATCCACAGGCGCTTCAGCTTTCGAACGGGTTGCTTCTGACTTTTGGCCTTCATCAATCGTACCCAGGCTTCGTCCTCGCCAAGCGATTGAGGCACTCTCCAGTTGGAGATGTGCAGTTCCATTTTTTCATCTTCCTGGTTCATAACTTTCTGTCCACTTTTTGCCGTAATAATTGCAACGCTTTGCTCATATGTTTTTCCACCGCTTTATTGCTAAGTTGCATCACGGCAGCAATCTCGCTGTATGTCATCTGGTCTATCCGGCTCATCAAAAAAATTGCCCGGGTTTTATCCGGAATCTCGGCAATTGCCGATTGTAACTTTTGGTCAAACTCTTTCAACTCCATGATAAACTCCGGAGATTCGTTGTTCGATTCGTTGATTAGCGTACTGCTAAAGTTTAAGCGAATGGCCTTTTTTCGGTGATGTCTGAAATAGTTATTTTTCGCGATGGTAAACAGATAAGACTTGGCTGTTTCGTTCTTGATCTTATCACGTTCTTCCCACGCTAAAAGAAAAACATCCTGGGTCAAATCATCAGCCAGGCTCAGGTCTCCGGATAAATAGTAAATAAAGTTCCGAATGTATTTGTGATGTTCTTCAAATAGTCTTCGAAACCAGGTGTTGTCTCTCTCTTCAGCCCTCATTGGTGGCATTTTTTCGTTCCATAGCCATGCAAATATAGAAAATTACCCCCATCAAAACCGTTTGCCGAAGATATTAATTGTTCTTCTATAAGCGAATGCCCGGTGCGTCAAAAACAACCATTTTCGCTTGCCCACAATGAAATATAAATCTATCAACCTATTCTAGGCGAGCTCATTGACGATACCAAAACGCCTCTCGCTTATTGTTGCCTGCGCATTGCCTACGTTTGAATACCTGCTGCTTATCGTTGACTACGTGCTGCTTATTCTCGACTACGTCCTGCCTGCCCTTGGGTAAGTGTTGCCCCTTGACTGCGCGCATTGTTCAGCAGAGCGTGTTCGAAAAAGTCGCAAATGAGAAGAAACTCTTTTTTTATTATTTTTGTCCCCCTATGAAAAACGCCATGATGCCAAAAGCAATCGTGGGCATTGGAAGTGCCCTGGTTGATATTCTCGTTCAGTTAGAAGATGATCAGTTACTTCATGCTTTTCAGTTACCCAAAGGAAGCATGACACTGGTTGATGCCGTTCTTTCCCAAAAAATTCTGGATTCGACGGCAGGTTTGGAACGCTCAATTGAAACCGGAGGATCGGCTGCCAATACCTTGCGGGCCATTGCCCAACTCGGTGGCAAAGCTGGTTTTATCGGTAAAATCTCGAATGACCCGATGGGGCATTTTTTCAAAGAAGAATTTGAGAAAAACCAGATAACCCCGCACCTGTTCTACAGCCAGATTCCTACCGGGAAGGCTGCAACGCTGATTTCACCCGATTCGGAGCGTACGTTTGGAACCTACCTGGGTGCTGCCAGCGAACTCACTGCTGACGAGCTTTCGGAGGAGCTTTTTTCAAACTACGATTATTTGCACATCGAAGGCTACCTGGTATTCAATCACGCATTAATTGAAGGCGTGTTGAAGCTGTCCAAAAAGCAAGGACTGAAGATTGCACTCGACATGGCCAGTTTTAATGTGGTGGAAGCCAACCTCGACTTTCTGAAACGTTTGATTGATGAGTATGTCGACATTGTGTTTGCCAACGAAGAAGAAGCCAAAGCTTATACAGGACTGGAACCGCAGGCCGCTTTGAGCGAAATTGCCAAGCAATGTGAAATTGCGATCGTCAAAATAGGACGGGATGGCTCGCTGATTCAAGCGGGCGACCGGTTTGTGAAAGTAGCGACGCCCCAAGTGAAAAGCGTTGATACCACCGGGGCCGGCGATGTTTACGCGTCGGGATTCTTATATGGTTTGGCCCATGATTTCAGCCTGGAGAACTGTGGGAAGCTTGCCTCGTTGCTGGCCAGCAAAGTGATTCAGGTGTTTGGCGCCAAAATTCCAGATTCGGAATGGGTGGAGATTAAGCATGAAGTTGAAGGTCTGCTGGAGTGAACACCTTGGTTGAGTTCATAACAGTGCAGAAGATGAATTCGGGTCAGTTCATTTAATGGTCATTCAATTGTCACTGGTTGTTTATGAATCACCCCATGACAATTGATTGACTCCGAATGACAACAATAGACTCCCAGACTATCGCTGGCAGACAAGAAGCGGACAATGATATAAACGGGTAGAAAGGGCGCGAACGCCAGGTTTCGCTTAAAACAAACCGTGAATTTGCGCATCAATTTTATCAATCACACTACTCAGGTCCTCCGGACTGTTGGTGATGTTAATCTTATCGACATTTATAATCAGCAGTTTGCCTTCTTTGTAGCGACTAATCCAAGCTTCGTATCGTTCATTAAGCTGTTTGAGGTAATCCAGCCGGATGGAATTTTCGTATTCGCGTCCACGTTGCTGAATCTGGTTAACCAGAGTTGGCACGTTGGCCCGCAGGTAAATCAGCAGGTCAGGGGCTTTCACAAGCTTGCTCATCAGCCTAAAAAGCGTCACGTAATTATTAAAATCCCGGGTCGACATCAAGCCCATGGCATGCAGGTTAGGCGCGAAAATTTCGGCATCCTCGTAAATGGTTCGATCCTGCACCACTGTCTGCCCCGAATTCTGGATATCCATAATCTGTGAAAACCGGCTATTCAAAAAATAAATTTGCAGGTTGAATGACCAACGTTGCATGTCTTCATAAAAATCATTCAGATACGGATTTTCATCCACATCTTCGTAATGAGGTTTCCAGCCGTAGTGTTTCGCCAATAAGCCGGTCAGGGTTGTTTTCCCGGCGCCAATGTTACCCGCAAGAGCAATATGCATGATTCTGTTTTTTCAGTTTTGAGTTACAAATTTAATGGAGCTACCTTAATCCGGGCTATAAATTACAATCTTTTTTGCAGGTCGATCAATTCATCCAGATATTTCCGATCGTTGGCCAGTCGCGGAATCTTGTTTTGTCCGCCCACTTTACCCCGTTGTTTCATCCACTCGTAGAACAGGCCCGGTTTCGCCACCAGAATATGGGGTTTCTCCAGGGTCAGGTTCTTGTGGCGCTTGGCTTCGTAATCCGAATTCAGGGTCTTCAGCGAGTCGTCCAATACATCCATAAAATACTCCAGGTCACTCGGTTCCTGCTCAAACTCAATGACCCACTCGTGGGCACCTTTTTGGTCTCCTTTCATGAAAATCGGCCCCGCAGTGTATTCCTTCACAATGGCTCTTGCGCGTTCTGTGGCTATTTTCAGAGCCTGTTCTGCATTGTCTACAATCACTTCTTCGCCAAACGCATTAATGAAATGTTTGGTGCGGCCGGTAATCTTTATTTTAAAAGGTCTTTTGCCGGTAAATTGAATGGTATCGCCAATAATGTATCTCCAAAGCCCGCCATTGGTGCTGATAACCAAGGCATAGTTTTTATCCAGTTCAACCTCATGCAAACTGAGCGTTCGCGGATGTTCGTCCTCCAGATTCTCCATCGGGATGAACTCATAATAAATTCCGTAGTCGAGCATTAAAAGCATGTCGCTGCTATCGGGGTCGTCCTGGATGGCAAAAAAGCCTTCCGATGCGTTGTAGGTTTCCATGTAGTTCATGGTTGCCGATGGGATGATCCGCTGGTATTGCTCCCGATACGGATCAAATTTAATTCCACCATGAATAAAGACTTCCAGGTTGGGCCAAACGTCCAGAAGACTGCTTTTTCCCGTGTGTTCCAGAATCCGGTTTATTAGCACCAGAAACCAGGATGGAACGCCGGCAAGCGAAGTCACATTTTCATCCAAAGACTCATCGATGATCTTGGCGATTTTTTCCTCAAACTCTTCCAGCAGAGCCACTTCAACTGAGGGCGTACGAATGAATTCAGCCCAAAAAGGGGTGTTCTCAATCAAAATGGCGGAGAGGTCGCCAAAATACGACTTGTTGCTGAAGTTGTTCACCTGTTGGCTCCCCCCCAAGGTGAGCGTTTTTCCAAACAAAACGCCCGACTCGGGATTGTTTTTCAGGTACAGGGCGAAAACATCCTTGGCTCCCCGAAAGTGAACATCTTCGAGCGACTGCTTGCTGACAGGAATAAACTTACTTTTGTCGTTGGTGGTTCCCGACGATTTGGCAAACCATTTGATTTCGCCTGGCCACAGCAAATTATTTTCTCCTTGGCGTAAGCGTTCAATATAAGGGGCAAAATCTTCGTAGTAACGAATCGGCACGCGTTCTTTAAATTCTTTTTCTGATCGGATGCTTTTGAAATCGTATTGTTTCCCGAACTCGGTATCGCGGGCTTCCTTTAGCAGGTCAAAGAATACTTCCAGCTGGGTGTCAAATGGATGTTCTTTAAAGAGGTCAATCTCATTGATTCGCTTAAAATTGATCCAGTTGATCACGGAGTTAATAAACGGCATAGATCTGATTTTACGTGATTAAAACAATGTACAGAATCCTGTTTCTGCAGTAGCCAAATTTATCTTTTTTGATTGAGACTACCTACAGACCATCTTAGCAAAAATATTTTTCTATTTTTACTTAAAATTATTTTCAGACTAAAGATCAAGCAACATTCTATTCGCTCATTTAAATCTATTCACGTGAATTACATCGATATTATTCTTGGGGTATTGCTGGTACTGGCAGCTTTTCGTGGGTTCTACAAAGGCTTCGTAGCTGAGGTTGCCTCGCTTGCCGGATTGATTTTGGGTATTTGGGGGGCCATCCACTTTTCGCACCTGACTTCGGAGTTTATCGTTGGTACGTTTAACTATCAATCGGAACATTTAGGGTTGATTGCCTTTATCGCCACGTTTGTCGTCATTGTTATTCTGGTTCATTTAATCGGTAAGGCTGTTGAGACCATTATCTCGGCTGTTGCTTTAGGCTTTATCAACCGCCTGGCCGGAATTCTGTTCGGAGTCATCAAATCGGCATTGATTTTAAGTGTGCTGTTGCTTGTTTTTGAAGAATTGGACGAAAACGTGGGGATGATTTCGGAAGATTTGAAAGCTGATTCACAAATGTATGAGCCGGTAAAAAATTTATTGCCAACCATTTTGCCTTTTCTGAACTTCGATGATTTGAATGGCGATTTATTCGAGCGGGAAGAAGATCGGGAGCACGAGTTTGATAAAGTGACTTAAGATCAGGGATCTGATTAATATTTTCTTTTGCTTTCAGCCCTTAACGGTTCATTTTTATATCTTTGCCGGGATTTCGCGGCCGGATGCGTTCCTGCATGACTTGCCTGATCATCAACACGAGAAGGCAACGACAGGCCAATAAAAATGATAATTGAAAATTAATTCAAAATATTTACGATGAACTTTGTTGAAGAATTGAACTGGCGCGGTATGATTCATGACATCATGCCTGGAACGGAAGAACAACTGCAGAAAGAAATGACGACAGCTTATGTGGGTATTGACCCTACAGCTGATTCGTTACATATTGGACATCTTGTTGGCGTAATGATGCTGAAGCACTTTCAACTGGCCGGACACAAACCCATCGCCTTGGTTGGTGGTGCCACCGGGATGATTGGCGACCCTTCAGGCAAATCGCAGGAACGCAACCTGTTGGACGAACAAACCCTCCGCCACAACCAGGAGTGCCTGAAGGCACAGCTGAACCGCTTTCTGGACTTTGATTCGGATGCACCCAATGCAGCAGAATTGGTGAACAACTACGACTGGATGAAAGAATACAGCTTTCTGGATTTCATTCGCGATATCGGCAAACACCTTACCGTAAATTACATGATGTCGAAAGACAGTGTAAAAAAAAGACTGGGTGAAGAATCAAAAACCGGCATGTCGTTCACCGAATTTTCCTACCAGTTGGTTCAAGGAACCGATTTCCTTCACCTTTATCGCACCAAAAATTGTAAACTACAGATGGGCGGGTCGGACCAATGGGGAAACATTACCACTGGAACTGAGCTCATCCGACGCAAGGAAAGTGGCGAAGCCTTTGCAATGACTTGCCCGCTGATTACCAAGGCCGACGGCACCAAGTTTGGCAAAACAGAAAGCGGTAACGTGTGGCTCGATGCGAAATTGACTTCACCCTATAAATTTTTCCAGTTTTGGTTGAATACGTCGGATGAAGATGCCGAGAAATACATCAAAATCTTTACCCTGTTGAGCCAGACTGAAATTGCTGAACTGGTTGCCAGGCACCGTGAAGCGCCGCATGCGCGCGAGCTCCAAAAAAAGCTGGCCGAAGAAGTAACCGTGATGGTTCACTCACGCGAAGATTTTGAAATGGCGGTGGAAGCCTCGCAAATTTTGTTTGGCAGCGGAACAGCCGAAAACCTGCGCAAGCTTGATGAGCAGACTTTTTTGTCGGTTTTTGAAGGGGTTCCACAATTTACGATTTCGAAAACAGCACTTGCTGCCGGAATCAATGTCGTTGACCTACTGGCAGAAACCGCTGCTGTTTTCCCGTCAAAAGGGGAGCTTCGCCGAAGCATCAAAGGAAACGGACTAAGCATCAACAAGGAGAAAACTACAGATCAAGACTTGATAGTAAATACCGATTTTTTGATCGGAGATCAATATATTTTGGTGCAGAAAGGGAAAAAGAATTATTTCCTGCTGATTGCAGAATAGTGGTTGCTCAAATGAGCAACTGATAATAATTGATGGGGAAATCCGTTCATGGAATACGACCTAACAATAAACTTATGAAAAGCTTTTTTGACAACCAGGACCTGGTGAAGCTGATATGGAAATGGAAAAGGCATTTGATTGGTGTTGGCACCATCGCCATTGTTGGAGCCGCCATCTTTTCATCGCCTTGGTTTATTACCCCCATGTTTCAGTCGCAGGCCCGAATTTACCCAACCAACACCAACACCTATTCCGAAGAATCGGAAAGTGAACAAATGCTGGAGGTGCTGAATTCGACCGACATTAAATGGCAGCTGATTGATACGTTCAACCTGGAAGAACGGTTTGAAATCCCGGAGGATGAAGCCCACTTTCGTACCAAAATTCTAAAAGAATACAACGACCGGATCACGTGTAAAAAAACAGAATACGAGTCGATTGAGTTGAAAGCGCTCGATGCGGATCCTCAAGTGGCCAGCGACATGATCGATTCACTGATTGTTTTTTATAACCGTAAAGTGCTCATTTTGAACCGTCAGAAAGCCCGGGAACAAGCGACATTTTATGAGAAAGACCTGAACCGCAAGCGAAGGGAAATTGAAGCGGTTGCCGCTGAAATGGAACCGCTGAGGAAAGAATATGGTTTGCTCGATTACGAAATTCAAGCCGAGCAGGTGACCCAAGGCTATATGTCGGCTTTGGCAGGTGGAGCCAATAGCCGTGCGATTGCTGACATCAAGAATCTGATGACTAACCTGGAAGAAAAAGGCGGCCGGTTTTTCCTGCTTCAAAAGGAGCTGTTGGCCCTCGAGATGCAACGCGACACCATTGCCAGTCGTTACGACAAGGCACTGGCTAACGCTGAAAAAGATGTGACCTACACCATGGTGGTTGAAGAACCATTTCCTGCTGATAAAAAAGCTTATCCCACCCGCTGGCTGATTGTGTTGGTCTCTCTTGTTGCGGTTGAGTTTTTGGCTCTACTGACCATCTTGGGTCTCGAAGGAATTCAATCTTCAAAATCCTAAGATTTTGCTTCGCCGATCCACTCAAATTATCCTGTTTTATAGTGTTTCCGTTTTATTTTTAGCACTCAATTTTTATTTTATCATCCGGAGCGAAACACTACTCATCAATCTGCTGCCTTTTGTTGCGGCTGTTGTGTTCACAGCGCTGGTGCGCATGGATGGCCTGTTGCTGCTAGTCGCTTTTTTCACGCCGCTGTCATTGCCACTCAATAAGCTGGTCGAAGGCTTGGCCTTCGACATGTACCTGCCCACTGAGCCCTTGCTTTTCGGCTTATTGCTGCTCTTTCTTTTTAAGCTGGCCGAAAGAAAAAGCTTCGACAGGGCCTTACTAAAACATCCCGTTTCCCTGGCGCTTTATTTCTATCTGGGATGGATGCTGATCACCGCACTGACCAGCACAATGCCGCTGGTTTCGCTGAAGTTTTGGCTGGCAAAAATCTGGTTTTTGGTTGCATTCTATTGGATGGGCATTCTTTTTTTTAGAAATAAGAAAAACATCTACTGGTTTGTTGCTCTTTACTGCAGCGCTTTCGTTTTGGTGATTTTTTATGCTTGGTCGCGCCACTTGGCACTGGGGTTTCACAATGTGCAGGCGGCGCATTTTGTGATGAACCCTTTTTATAAGGATCACACGTCCTATGGAGCGATGCTCGCTTTTTTTATTCCGTTCTTGCTAGGCATCACCTTGTTTGCAAGGATTCGTAAAAGGTACCGTTTCCTGGCTGCGATGGCTTTGGTGCTATTTGCCGTTGCCCTGCTGTTGTCATACAGCCGTGCGGCCTGGCTGAGCCTTTCGCTTGGGGCAATGGTTTGGTTGCTTATTCGTCTGAAAATCCGATTCCGGCCTTTGTTTATTACTGCCCTGTCAGCCGTTGCTTTGGTTTGGGTATTTCAAGTTCCAATCCTGCAGTTTCTGGAGCGCAACGATCAGGAGTCGTCGGCCAACCTGGCCACGCATATTTCGTCAATGACCAACGTGACGAGCGATGCCTCCAACCTGGAGCGACTTAACCGCTGGAGTTGTGCCATCAGAATGTTTGAGGAGAAACCGGCTTTTGGGTGGGGGCCCGGAACCTACATGTTTCAGTACGCGCCTTTCCAGCTCACAAAATATAGGACCATCATCAGCACCAATTCGGCCGACCGGGGCAACGCCCACAGCGAATACCTGGGACCGCTCGCTGAATCCGGTTTTTTGGGTATGTTCAGCTTCATCCTGCTGGTTGTGGTTATTCTGTATCGGGGCATTCACGCCTATTCTCAAACGAAAGATCAAGAAAGCCGACTCCTCCTTCTATCTGCAATCATTGGAATTACGACTTACCTGGTGCACGGTTTTCTGAATAACTTTTTGGATACAGATAAAGTGTCAGTCCCTTTCTGGGCCTTTGTGGCTATCATTGTTGTGTCTGATCTTTCCACCAAATCGGAACAGCCCGCTTCAAACGATTAGGCAAGAATTCGCTGTGTAGCGATTCATACAGCATCAAGCTAAAAAAAGCCCGGTTGTAGCCGGGCTTTTTTGATGAAAACATGACGTTTTCTATTTTTTTACGCGTTCGCAGTAGCTACGGTCACGGGTATCAACTTTGATCACATCGTTTTCGTTGATGAAAAGCGGCACCATGATTTCGGCTCCGGTTTCCAGGGTTGCCGGTTTCAGTGCTGTTGAACTTGCCGTGTTGCCTTTTTCTCCGGGGATGGTTTGAACAATCTCCAGCTCAACAAAGGCAGGAAGTTCGGCAGTCAGTGGTGTTTCGTTTTCCGCCTGAAAGTTCACCTCGATCATCTGGCCTTCTTTCATCAAATCGGCATTTTCAATCATGTCCGGATTCAGTGAGATTTGTTCAAATGTTTCGGTGTGCATGAAGTTGCAGCCCATGTCATCTTTATACAAATATTGGTACGGTCTTCTTTCAACCCGAACCACATCTACTTTTACACCGGCATTGAATGTGTTCTCAATCACTTTCCCGGTTTTTACATTCTTCAATTTGGTGCGCACAAAAGCAGCGCCTTTGCCCGGCTTAACATGTTGAAATTGTACAATGGTAAATATCTGCCCGTTGTATTCAATTGTCAATCCGTTTCTAAAATCTGATGTACTTGCCATATCCCTGTTTTATAATGAATTACAAAATTTGCTGCAAAAGTAGTTATTTTCTGCTTAATAATTTTCCTTTTTCAGCCCTAATCCATTCGATTGGTTGGCCTTAGTCCACTTGTTCAACACCTTTTTTCTTGTAGGAATAGATCTCACATTTGAGGGCACCCACTTTCAGATCGAACTCCAGCAGCACTGGAATCCGGTGTTCATCGTCGGTAATGTAGAATTTAAGTCCGCTGTCGCTGTTCAACACTTTTCCTTTATCAATACTTGGCTGAATGACATGGCATCTTTTTGTGCCCAACTTGGTTTTAATTTTGGTTTTCCCCAGGTATTTGATTTTCATCATGAAATACTCATCGGCATGAAACACGGGAATTGAGAATTCTTCGCCGCCATCAAACTGATCGAGGTAATTGGTGTTACGCATGTGGAAAAATGCGGTGACAAAATCTACTGTATTCGATGGAACCTCGCGCGGGCCCGATCGCTGTGAGTAAATCGAGTCCCGGTCGTTGAAAAAGAATGCTTCATTGTACCAACGGTAGCTTCCTTCTTTGATGTTCCGAATAGCCTTGTAAGGCATATAGGTTTTCGGATCGACAATACTCTCATAAATATCGTGAACTCCATACAACAGGTTAGTCACCCCCACCGTGTTCCCATCAAGCAGCAAATGAAGGGCTTCTTTTCCCTGGTAGGTCGTGTCTTCAACACTTAAAATTGCTTCTCCTCCTTTGATGAAGCTATATTTCATGTTGTACTTCAGTTCTTCTATTGGTTGAGCGCTGGCGACAGTACAGACAAGCAAAAAAATAAAAATTATTTGTTGTTTCATTTCCTTAGAATATTTTTCTTGGGGAGGCCTGCAATAAAATCCTTCAAATAAAAAGGTTCAAAATAGGCCAAATCCTCAAATTGATTGTTTTCATATGCTTTCTGGGCCAGAGAACACATAAACTGTGCCGAAGTTTTAATGTCGTTGATAAAGATGGCGTTAGGGTGATCAATTTCGGTGCGACATTTGGCCGCCCCGTTTCCGAAGAAAGCCACCGAATGCTTGCCGAGATAAGCCTCAAAACTGGAGGAATCAACAACTTTTGCAGAAACGGCTTCTACCTGCTTCAGGTTGCGGTCGTACAGCGCTGTATAAACTTCCATTCGTCGGGCATCAATCATAGGGCATAAAAGTAAATCGGGTGCTGACTGAATGGCATACTTCTCTGGGTTTGAGCCAACATGGGCACTCATCGATTTCAGCGGGCTGATAGCAATCAGTGGGATTTGGTTGGCAAAGCAAATGCCCTTGGCCAAAGAAACTCCGATGCGAAGTCCGGTGTACGACCCAGGCCCTTTACTGATGGCAACTGCTTTTAACTGACTGAATTTAAAATGGTTTCGACTCGTCAATTCTTCAGCAAAAACACTCAGCAAGCGGGCGTGATTTTGCCCTTCGTCACTTTCAATATAGTCAATCAGGTTTCCATTTTCAGAAAGCGAAACACTGCAAACCTCCGTTGATGATTCAAGATTTAAAATTAGCGTCATTGTTATTTTAATTTGACTGCAAAATTAAGATATTAACAGAACATGCACCCAAAATGATCTGGAAAAACGAGCGATGCTTTTTTGTTAAAAACAAATCAATCTAAATGACTAAATAATTTCTATTTTTTATTAGTTTTAACTGATTTTTTACTCAGGAAAAATGTATAGAGCCGCAATTATTGATGATGATCAGTTAGCCCGTAGGGTTTTATTTCGGATATTGGATCAACACTTCCCTGATATTGAAATAGTTGGAGAGGCCAGCTCGGTGGAAAGTGGAATTAAATTAATAATAAAAGAAGCGCCGGACTTGGTTTTTCTGGACATCGAAATGCCCGATGGAACCGGTTTTGATTTGATTGAAAAATTGCCGGAAGTTAATTTCAAACTGGTTTTCACAACTTCCTACAGCGACTACGCTATTACTGCCTTTAAATATTCTGCATTCGACTATATTCTCAAGCCTGTTTTAATTGAAAATGTAAAAGCAACCATTCAACGGATTAGTGAAATTCCGGTGCTGAACGAAAAACACCGGGTTGAGGTGTTGAAAAACAGCCTCGAAAACCGAGGAGAAAGTTCGCATGTCACCATTGCACTGCCCGAAATGAATGGCTTTGCCATCATTAAAGTGACCAACATTCTTCGGTGCGAAGGCGAACGCAACTATACCCGGGTTTTCTACCAGAATGGAACTTCAGTTCTGATTAGCCGCACCTTGCTCGAATTTGACCAACTGCTCGTGCCCCATGGTTTTTGCCGCATTCACCGGTCGCACCTGGTCAACCTGAAATATGTTGAGCGCTACCTGAAAACCGATGGCGGACTGGTCGAACTGTCCGATAAATCCA
>NZ_CAXBDD010000103.1:0-13383 GCF_963974515.1 uncultured Sunxiuqinia sp.
AGCTGAGCTACTGAGTCATCCTCGATGTTGCCTTTTTGTTTAAAGGCGGTGCAAAAATATGTTTTTCAACCTGAAAACCAAAAGGAAATCTCAGTAAAATCTCAAAAAAATAGGCAAATCGAAAATAACCATTGGAGTATGAGAGACATAGGTGGTGGACAAAATCCACAGTAGTGTATGTTCGCCTGAATAAGTATTTCACTCCATAGGAGATTTGGCAAATAAACTTACATTTGTTTGAAAAATTACCGTCAATGACTTTTGAAGGCTACTTTGTTATTGCTGTTATTGTTTTAATGATCATAGCGCTGATCAACGACTGGATGAGACCAGGGCTATTGCTATTCTCCGCTTTGGTGGTTCTAATGGCAGCTGGAATTATAACAACCGAAGAAAGTCTGGCTGGTTTCTCAAACAAAGGAATGCTCACGGTTGGCGTGTTATTTTTGGTCAGCGAAGGGGTTCGGCAAACCGGGGCGCTGAATATTGTTGCCCGGGCATTTTTGCCGAAACGCCGAGGTAAAATGCCGATTACCCTACTTAAAATTCTGCTTCCGGTTTCTTTTATTTCAGCCTTTCTAAACAACACACCCGTGGTGATCATTTTTGCTCCCATGATTAAAAACTGGGCTGAAAAGATGAACCTTTCTCCTCAAAAGTTTCTGATTCCACTTTCGTATGCCACCATTCTGGGCGGAATATGCACGCTGATTGGAACATCGACCAATCTGGTGGTTCACGGGTTGATGCTGGAGAACGGATTCAGCGGCTTGTTCATGTTCGAGCTGGGTAAAGTTGGCATCTGGATTGCCCTGGCTGGCTTCTTGTACCTCGCGTTTATTGGTCACCGAATACTTCCGGGAAAGAAAGACAACAACAAGCGTGACAGCCTCGATTACAAAGAATATTTTCTCGATGCAACCTTGCCTCCCAACAGTTCGCTTGCTGGTGAAGAGATTACCAATGGACGCACTCACCAGCTCAAAGATATAGTCATTCATTCCATCAAGCGAGGAAATAAAATCATAGACACCAAAAAAGGAAAGCATACGCTTCACCAAAAGGACAAACTGGTGATTGCTGTTAAATCGGAGGTGCTGGAGAACCTGGTTCCGCAGCGGAAACTGGAATTCAAAGCGCTCAAAGGATTTGGCAGATTCTATAAAAGTACCGACATCAAACAAATTGAAGCGGTTATTGCTCCACGCTTCCCCGGCATCAACCAGACGGTCGAAGAGTTTGACTTTTTAAACCACTACCAAGCCGAAGTGCTGGCTGTTTACCGAAATGGTGAAACGATCTCAAGCAACGTCGGTTCGTTCCGGATGAAAGCTGGCGACAGTCTCGTGTTGCTCACTAACGAAAACTTCATTAAAAACTGGGGCGAGTCAACCGGATTTTACCTGACCTCGTTTATTGGAGAAATTCCTCCTCCTCGTTATAAGGGCCAGCGTTTGTTTGCCTTGTTGCTGGTTTTACTCATGATTATCGGCGCTACTTTGGGCCGATACCTGCCTGAAGTTGGTGGCAACCAACTCGATATGTTTTATTTTGCTGCCATTGTTGCTGTGGTCATGGCCTGGATCAATGTGTTGCCCAACCGGAAATACACCAAGGCCATTTCGTGGGATGTGCTCATCACCATTGCCTGCGCCTTTGGACTCAGCAAGGCCCTGCAGAGCTCGGGTGCTGCTGATAGCATTGCCATAACTGCCATTAACTTTTCTAAATCGTATGGTCCGCTGGGTGTTTTAATAACCATTTATCTGATTACCACAATTTTTACTGAAATTATTACCAACAATGCTGCGGCAGCACTTGTCTTTCCTATTGCCTTTTCTGCTGCAACTCAATTAGGAGTTGACCCCAAACCGTTTTTTATTGCCATCTGTATTGCTGCTTCGGCAAGCTTTTCTTCCCCCATCGGGTATCAAACCAACCTGCTCGTTCAGGGTCTTGGAAACTATAAGTTTGGTGACTATACCAAAGTTGGTTTGCCACTCAACATCATTGCGTTCATTATTTCCATTATTCTGATTCCAATGATTTGGCCATTCTAAATAAGACAAATACGAGTTAATACGCATTAAACTTAGGGCAGAATACACTATTTTTGCAGCCGAATTAGTTTTTACAAATTTGCCTGGTGCAATTGGCGCTTAAAAAATCCTTATCATGAATAAATATACTTTGACCCACTTACGTGAATTAGAGGCGGAGGCCATTCACATCATTCGTGAGGTCGCAGCAGAATTTGAAAACCCGGTTATGCTCTATTCTATCGGGAAAGACTCTTCAGTCATGGTCCGGTTGGCCGAAAAAGCTTTTTATCCCGGCAAAGTTCCTTTTCCACTGATGCACATCGACTCGAAATGGAAATTTAAGGAGATGGTTGAATTCCGCGACAACTACGCCAAAGAAAAAGGCTGGGACCTGATTGTTCATTACAACAAGGAAGGATTTGAAAGCGGTGTTGGCCCGTTTACACACGGAAGCAAAGTCCATACCGATGTGATGAAAACACAGGCACTGCTGGAGGGTCTGTCAAAATACAAGTTTGATGCAGCTTTTGGTGGTGCACGACGCGACGAAGAAAAATCGCGTGCCAAAGAACGTATCTTCTCATTCCGTGATAAGTTTCACCAGTGGGATCCGAAAAACCAGCGCCCGGAGCTTTGGAATATCTACAACGCCAAAGTACACAAAGGCGAATCCATCCGGGTTTTCCCTATTTCAAACTGGACGGAGCTGGATATCTGGCAATACATCCGTCTGGAGAATATTCCAATCGTTCCACTTTACTACGCCAAAGAGCGTCCGATTGTTGAAGTGGACGGCAACCTGATTATGGTAGACGACGAGCGCATGCCAAAGGAAGTAGCCGAAAAAGCCAAGATGAGAAAAGTGCGCTTCCGCACCCTGGGATGCTACCCACTCACCGGAGCAATCGATTCAGAAGCTGATAACATCGAGAAAATTGTAGAGGAAATGATGACCGTTACCGTTTCGGAACGTACTACCCGGGTCATTGATTTTGATCAGGAAGGCAGTATGGAACAGAAGAAGCGCGAAGGGTACTTCTAAGCCAATCAAAACAAGGACGAAAGCTTAACATTGAATTTAAAATTTGAAGATGACACAACCACTTTTAGATATCAAGACATTTCTCGATCTGGATGAGAAAAAAGACTTATTGCGCTTACTGACTGCCGGTTCAGTGGACGACGGAAAATCGACGCTAATTGGACGACTGCTTTTTGACAGCAAGCGGCTTTACGAAGATCAGTTGGCTGCTTTGCATCGTGACAGCAAACGGGTAGGGCATGCCGGCGAAGACATTGATTATGCCTTACTATTGGACGGTTTAAAAGCCGAACGCGAACAAGGAATTACGATTGATGTCGCCTACCGTTACTTTTCGACCAACAAACGGAAATTTATTATTGCCGACACCCCCGGACACGAACAATACACCCGGAACATGGTCACCGGAGCGTCAACCGCTAACCTGGCCATTATTCTAATTGATGCCACCAAAGGGGTCATTACTCAAACCCGTCGCCATACTTTTCTGGTTTCGCTGCTGGGAATTAAGCACGTGGTACTGGCCGTCAATAAAATGGACTTGGTTGATTTTGACCAGCAAATATTTGACGACATCTGCGAAGACTATAAAAACTTTGTGGCCCAGCTCGACATTCCCGATGTGAATTACATTCCGCTGTCGGCATTGAAAGGCGACAATGTGGTTGACCGGTCAGAGCGAATGGATTGGTACAAAGGCAAAGCGATGCTCGAATTCCTGGAATCTGTCCACATCAGCTCCGACCGCAACTTTGACGATCTCCGTTATCCGGTTCAATACGTATTACGTCCCGACCGCGATTTTCGCGGTTTTTCAGCCCGCATTGCTTCAGGAATTGTCCGCAAGGGCGAAGAAGTGATGGTTCTTCCCTCGAAGAAGAAATCGATCATCAAAAGCATTACTACTTACGACGGCGAATTGGATGAAGCTTTTCCACCACAGGCAGTCACCATTACGCTGAATGATGAGGTGGATGTTTCGCGTGGCGATATGATCGTGTATCCCGACAACCTGCCCCGTATGGAGCGTCATTTTGAAGCTATGCTGGTTTGGATGGATGAAAAACCAATGGATCCTTCCATTCAGTTTTTCATTAAGCATGCCAACAACAACACCAAAGCACGGATCGACCAAATCAAATACAAAACAGATGTCAACACTTTGCAGAAATCAGAGGTTGACTTTTTTGAGCTGAACGAAATTGGACGAGTGGTGCTGACCACTAATAAGCCTCTGTTTTTCGACCCGTACAAGAAGAATAAAAACACTGGCGCGTTCGTTTTGATTCACCCAGTAACCAATAATACGGTTGCGGTTGGAATGATCATTGACAAATTGAGCCCAGACGATCTGCCTTCGAAAATCAGCGAAAGCCACCGCGAATTGATTCGCAAAGGCAAAGGACTGATTTCGGACGAGGAATACCAAAAACGCTACAACCAAAAAGGAGCAACCCTTTGGGTTACCGGCTTGCACGGATCTGGTAAAAACGAGTTTGCCTTCAGTCTCGAAAAACAATTGTTCGACATGGGGGCGACCGTGGTGCTGCTCGATGGTAGCTCCGTGCGTTCGGGCCTTTCGAAGGAGTTGGACTATTCGCCGACTGATCGGGCCGAACATTTGCGCCGCGTAGCCGAAGTTTGCCGCTTGTTAAATGATCAGGGCGTCATTACCATCTGCTCGTTTATTTCTCCCGATGAGGCTATCCGCAACCAGATTGTTGATATTATTGGTGAGGAACGCTTTCATTTGGTTTACATGAACGCATCACTGGAATACTGCAAACAAAATAAGCCGGAAATGTATAATGATGAAACGATCCAATACGTTCCGGGAGTCGACATCGCATTTGATGAGCCAAAAAATGCCGCTATAACACTTGATCCGGTCAACAATGGCAAAAACCCGGAGCAGGTGATTGAATACCTTCGGGAAAAATCAATTTTTCCGATCCATTAAAAAGATAAACCAGTCAAGATCAAAGAAGGAAGTTCGAAAGAGCTTCCTTCTTTGGTTTCTGATAAGCTGTTGTGCAATATCTTTCGGCATGTTTTTTCAACTTCATTTTTCTCTATCTTTCTCTTTGTGAAAATAGGTTCGAATCGTTTCAATGATTAGAGAGCAGTCACTAGCCGTTTTCATTCTATTATCAAATTTGTTGAAGAGATGCGTCGAGGGTTGTTGTTGATAATAAATGTCTTTATAGGATTCGTAGTCGGGAGTATGATCTTATTCCTGTTTCTCGTTTTTCATGAATTTCTTGTGGGAAGTCGTTATTTTGATTTGAAGAGCTTTGTGATGATTATGCTGGTTGGGGGCGTCCCCGGTGCTTTTATCAGTGTTTTGCTCGCACGAAGCAAAAAACAAACCCAAAGGCTGAGGGACAGCGAGAAAAAATATCAAACATTGATTGACCTTTCGCTTGATGGCATTTATATCGAGAATGAGCGGGGAGAAATCCTGGATTGCAACACCCGAGGCCATGAAATGTTTGGTTACTCAAAAGAGGAAATGCTGCAGCTTTCGATACATGATTTGGTACCCCTTGAGTTTCGCACATTGATCCCCGATATCATTCCTGATGAAATGGCCACCGGCGAAGCGTATGTGGAGCGCGAGAATATGAAAAAGGATGGGACCATTTTTCCTACCGAAATCAATACCCGGTTTGTGACGCTTAACGGGGAAAAGCGACTGATTGCGTATGTGAAGGATAACACGAGTCAAAAAGCTGTTGAGAAAGCCTTGCGAAAGAGTGAAGTCAGGCTCCGGGAACTCAACGCAGTAAAAGACAAACTTTTGTCGATTATTGCGCACGATCTGAAAAACCAGTTCAACACCATTTTAGGCTATAGTGAGATGATTCGCGATGATGCTGACCTGTTTGATAAACAAACCCTGATTCAGTATGCGGCCGATGTTAATTCTGCCGCGAGAAATACGTTTAATCTGCTCGAAAACCTGTTGCGCTGGGCGATGATGCAAAAGAAGGTGGCTACATTCAAGCCGGTTCAGTTCAACCTGAACGAACTGGTCATGCTGGTTTTAGGAACTATCCGCGAAACTGCCAGTATCAAGAGCATCCGGTTGGTGAATCATGTTTCTGCCAATCAGTTGATCTATGCCGATCGAGATATGATGCGTATTGTACTTCGAAACCTGATCTCGAACGCGATTAAATTTACCCCTCGCGACGGGCAGGTGGAGGTTTTTGCATGGGTCAAGGAGGACGACCAGCATACCATTATTGAGATTAAGGATAATGGACAAGGAATGAGCTCTGAGAAGATTGCTGGTCTTTTCAATTTCGGTGAAAGCCAGACTTCACTGGACATAGAAAGAGAAGCCGGCACGGGTTTAGGATTGGTCCTTTGCAAGGACTTCGTTGAAAAACATTCCGGGAAAATTTGGGTTGCGAGTGAACTCGGGAAGGGATCCACTTTTATTCTGCAAATACCGATTCTGCAAATCCCCAATAAAAATTATTGACTGGCTCGCTCATTCCACCCAGTCTTGTTTTACTTCCCCAACACAAAAATGGCGGGCCTTTTTTGGATGTCGGGCTTGTTCTTTTTCCAGCCGTTGATCGATTGGGTTTGAATAAATTCCGTATCCAGTGTGAGGTCGCAGGCAATGCATAATTTAGTGTGGGCTTGACAGTTCTCCAGAAGGTCATTCAATAGTTGAATGTTGCGATAAGGTGCTTCAATAAAGAGCTGGCTTTGGTTTTCGGTGTAAATGCGGCTTTCGAGTTGCTTGATTTGTTTGGCTTTTTCGCCTTTTGGTATGGGCAGGTAACCGTTAAATGCAAAGTTTTGCCCGTTCATGCCTGAAGCCATCATGGCCAATAAAATAGAGGAGGGGCCAACCAGCGGAACCACCCGGATCCCTTTTTCGTGGGCAATACGTACCACCTCGGCGCCGGGATCGGCCACCCCGGGGCAGCCGGCCTCACTCATGATGCCCATCGGCAGGTTCTCCTTTATTGGATCAAGGTAAGCGTGAAGTTGTCTTTTATCGGTGTGCTTGTTCAGCTCGTAAAAGTGTAACGAATCAATGTCAATTTCGCGGTCAACTTTCTTTAGAAACCGCCGTGCAGTGCGGATATTTTCAACAATAAAGTGCGAGATGGAGCGAATTATTGCGCTGTTGCTTTCGGGTAGCACCGTGTTGAGTTCACTTTCGCCTAAGGTTAACGGAATAAGATACAAATTGGCCATACGTCAAAATTTCTTCAAAATTAATTAATTTACACGGGCAGCCTTCGAAAATTGAATTTTTGTAGTTTTGCTGACACAAATGATACAGGATTTAAACTTACAAATTGAATTTTTAGGAACCGGCACCTCACAGGGAGTTCCCGTGGTGGCATGCAATTGTGCGGTCTGTCAATCGGCTGATACGAAGGATAAGCGCCTGCGTACGGCCCTTTTTGTTAATGCCAGCGGACATCAGATTGTGATTGATGCGGGACCAGACTTTCGGCAGCAAATGCTGCGGATTGGTTTGCAGAAACTCGATGCCATTTTTCTGACGCACGAACATACCGATCATATTTTTGGTTTGGACGATATTCGGGCTTTCAACTGGGCGCAAAAACACCCCACCGATATTTACGCCGAAAAGCGGGTCCATCAAACCATTAAGCGGGTTTTCGATTATGTTTTTGAAGAAAACAAGTACCCCGGCATTCCACAAATGAACCTTCACCTGATTGAAAATAGGCCGTTCAACTTTAACTCAATCGAAGTAATTCCGGTGCGTGGATACCACCACAAATTGCCGGTGTTTGGTTTCCGGATGGGTAAAATGGCTTACCTCACTGATGTTAACCGGGTGGAGCCGGAGGAAAAGGACAAGCTGCGAGACCTGGATCTGCTGGTGGTCAATGCCCTTCGTTTTGAAAAGCATATTTCACATTTTAATGTTGAAGAAGCGGTGGACCTGATCAATGAGTTGAAGCCCCAAAGAGCTTATCTCACACACATTTCGCACCTGATGGGGAAACACGAAGATGTGGAGCCACAATTACCTGAAAATGTTTTCCTGGCTTACGACGGATTAAAACTGACCATTTAGGTTTGTGAACTTAGGGTTTGGGTTCGTAAAGCATCAGTTCATCAATGACATCGGCGATCTTCTGATACGGATATTTGTGCACCAGGAAGTGATGGCTGGCATTGGTGTCAGGATCCCAGGCGTTTTGACCATTTTCCAAAATAACAAACTTGCCTGGACCCACGACATAGAAATACTTTTCGGGATTTCGAACCGCACAAAGCACGGCGGTTTGATCCCATGATTGCCGTTTAGCGGCTTTCTTCCCTTCGTAGGTATCCAGGTTGTAGCGGTAAGCCCAGGCCAGCGGATTGTTGTCCGAACCTTCGTCAGCCAGCCTGCGCCCGGTGAAAATAGACACGCCAATTTCGAATCCACTAAACAGGATGGGCGTTGGCCAATGTTGAAAGACGTAATGGGAAGCTTCAGGATGTCGGTTCACGTTGAATTCGCCTCCTTCGGGAAAGCGCCCGGCCATGGCGACCCACCGTTTCACCTTCTTTTTCACCAGTTCCATTCCTGAAAGTGGTGAAAACTCATCGGGGCCGGATTGCAGCAAATCGGCCAGGTTGCTTACAAAGCCTACCGTGATAATTGTTACGCTGTTGTTTTTCTGACTGGCCAGAGTTTTTCGGTAAACGGCAACGGCCGATGGATAGTCGGCATTGGTTTTCTTTTCCTTAAAAGACCGGTTTACAATGGAGTCATTCCAGTGATTTCCGGCGCTAAAATCCGGCGCGTTGTTTCCGGCGGCGCCAACGGGAAGATCGGGTCGGTTAAAATAGTGGTTAAACGCATCGATGGTTGGCGCAATGGTCGCGTAGCCATCGCTGGCGCAGCAGGCCAGTATTTCGCACTCACCTTGAGCCGCCAAAGCATGTAAGACGGCAATGGCGCCAACATCGTCATAATCGGGCCCCATATCTGTATCAAAAATAATTTTCACGGGCTGCTTGCCTTGCGAATGCAGCACCAATAGACAGAGGGAAAACAGAAGAACGAAGCTGGATGTTTTCATTGGTTTGTTGGGTTTAGTGCTTGTGAATTCAAAATCTGAAAATAAAGAATGTTCTTCAAAATCATGCGTTTATTCTGAAGTTTCTTTTGACTTGTTCTTCGAAAGAAGCGGCAGGGCGGCTATTAAGGCAGCGACGACATAGGTCAATCCTGCCACCAGCAAAGCGGTTCCCAAACTAAACTCATCGGTTAAATAGCCTAGCAAGGGGCCAATAATGGCAAAGTTAATGCGGATCACAAAATTCCGGAGCGACAGAATAGTGGCCCTCACTTCCGACTGCGTATAGCGGTTGATGTAATCTTTCAGTATGGGGTGGGTGATGCCACGAAACAGGTAAAAGGCAAACAGGATGGCGATTCCAGCCAGGCTGATTTCCCAGGCGGCAAACAGGTAACTGAGGCTTAGTCCGAAAATGATAACGAACAGGGAATTGCGCTGACCAAGCCATTTCTCCACTTTATAAGAAAACATGGACGAAACGCCAACTGAAAGATTGAGCAAGGTCCACAGGATTCCGAAGACCGATAAGGGCACGTCGGCAGCTTTAAAGTACGGTTGCACAAACCAGGCAAAGGTGAGCGACGCGGTTCCGGTGAACGAAGAGACCAGGATGGCCGATCGCATCTCGCGGTGCCCGAAGGTTTTTCGTATGGTCTGCAGAATCGAATGGACGCTTTTGCTGAGTTCTTTGGCGTGCACTTCAGGCTCTTTCAGCAGCAAGGCAGCCGGAATGGCAATGGCGGCAATGGCAAACTGAAAGTAGAAGGGCATGCGCAGACTGATGGTCGCCAACAAACCGCCGGTGACCCCGGCAATGGCTTCGGCAAAATTACCAGCCGAGGTAATCCAACCTTCCTGCTTAATGTATTGATCGGCCTTTTGGGATGATTTCAAGCTATCGTAAAGCATGGCTGAGTCGGCTCCGGAAATAAAGCTGTGCCCAATGCCAAGCACGATTTCAGCTACTGCAAAAGCCCAAAAACCATACGAAAAGCTGTAGAGTGCAAAACCGCCGGCTCCAAGAATGGCGCCCAGCAAAAGGGTATGCTTTCGTCCCCACACATCAGCCAAATAGCCCGAGGGAATTTCCATGGTGACAATAGCCATGGAATAGATGGACTTAAGCCAGAAAATTTCCTGCATGCTCAAGCCATTGTCCTGGTAGAAAATAACCACCACCGGCATGACCAGGTTAAACCACTTGGCGAATTTAATCAGGTAGAGGTTGATGATATTGGATCGCATGCTTTGACTCATCGCGCTGCAAAAATAGCAACTTTCGGTGAGTTGATTTTTTGAAGACGAACAAATCATCTAAACAAACTTTGTTTGTATGGATGTCAATTTCTTGAATTAATGCTGAATTTTCTGTCAAATTGAAAGATTCTTGCTATTTTTAGCGCCCATAAAACAACCAGTGTACATCAGACTGCTGCGAATGCAGTTTTACTTTATAGCATATGAAACTATATTTTCCGGAGAATTACAAGTCGCACCTCGACTTAAAACAAACAGAAAAGGCAATTAAGCTGGTGAAAGATTTTTTTCAACAGGATTTGTCTTCCGAATTGAAGTTAAGCCGTGTAACGGCACCGCTTTTTGTGATGAAAGGTACCGGTATCAATGATGACCTGAATGGCATCGAACGCCCGGTAACTTTTCCTGTAAAAGAGCTGAACGATCATGTAGCAGAGGTGGTTCATTCTCTGGCAAAATGGAAAAGGATGACCCTGGCCGACCTGGATATCGATCCAGGCTATGGCTTGTATACGGATATGAATGCCATTCGTCCGGATGAAGAACTAACCAATATTCACTCGCTTTATGTCGATCAGTGGGACTGGGAACGGGTGATTTCAGATGAAGAGCGCAATCTGGATTTTCTGAAAAAAATAGTACGGAAAATCTACACGGTTTTGCTGCGCACCGAGTTTTTTGTCTATGAACATTACCCGCAAATCAAACCCATTTTGCCGGAAGAAATTACCTTTATTCATGCCGAAGAACTCGAAGAAAAATATCCTGATCTGACTTCGAAAGAACGGGAAAATGCCATTGCCAAAGAATTTGGTGCCGTTTTCATTATTGGTATCGGAGGTGAACTCCCCAGCGGGCAAATTCACGATGGGCGCGCACCCGATTATGACGACTGGTCAACCGAAACGGAAAACGGCTTCAAAGGCTTGAATGGCGATATTCTGATTTGGAATCCGGTATTACAAAGTTCATTTGAAATTTCATCGATGGGGATCCGGGTCGATAAGCAAACCCTGTTGCACCAATTAAAAATCACGAATACCGAAGACCGAAAGGATCTTTTGTGGCATAAACGCTTGCTGAATGATGAATTCCCGCTGTCGATTGGCGGTGGCATCGGGCAATCACGTATCTGTATGTACTTCCTGCGCAAGGCTCACATCGGCGAAATTCAGTCGAGTATTTGGCCGGAAGAAATGTACAAACAGTGCCGCGAACACAATATCCACCTGGTTTAGCCGAGACGAATAGGGGAAAGCAAAAATATACTTTTTGTGCGGTTGCCGTTTTTGATATTTTTATATCTTTGCAACCGCTTTAAGGATGCCTCGGTAGCTCAGTTGGATAGAGCAACTGCCTTCTAAGCAGTAGGTCATGGGTTCGAATCCCGTCCGGGGTACTAAAAACCCTCTCAAACGCTTGTTTTGAGAGGGTTTTTAACTTTTAATGATAGCAGATTGATAGCGAAATTGGAAAGAATGCTTTAAAGCCTTTACAAATGGCAATATCTGTCAAGGAATATGAAAAGGCGAGAACCTCTTTGGTTTGTTCAATATCAATCTCTAAACCTCCAGCTTTTAATTTTTTCATTGCTTTTTCAGGCGATATTGTTTTTATTGCTTCATTTTCCACCGGGCACCTCCTGTCTGCTGAGAAGCAAAGCAATGGCATCATGAAGGCCATCACAAGCCCAACTTTTTTTGTACCCTTTTGGAACCATTGGATCCCTGCAGCGATTAAGGGGTTTTGAGGATTTGATTTTCTTGAAGTCAATAAAAAGCTTATTGAATTCAAGAGCTTGATCAGTACAACAGGTCTGGTGAAACAATTTTGAAGTATCCAGCCATATCTGATAAAGAAAATTCCAGCTGTTGAGCGATAAGCCCATTACTCAATATTGAATACTACAGATAGTATTCGCTTTGCCCTCCCGGCATTGATGAGTATCAATCAACCAAAGGTCTTTTTATTGTTTTTTCAACCGGGAATCAAACGTGAAAGGGGTGATCCGCTCAATACGACATTCCGAAATTAAAGGATGCCTTGGGTTGAGCAAGTAGTTATACTCTTTTTTGATAACGGCAGAAGGTACCCTGAGCAGCAGGTGTTTGTTTTCGGTCAGAAAATCTGTTCCGAAAGTCATCGTTGCATCCAGGTAAGGGAAATCGTCCCAACCTTTGACCAGGACTTCTTCAGGAACATTGGCAGTTTTTACCTCTGGAACGGAGACTTCCATTAAAACCAGATTTGCAGGGAGAAGCGTTGTTGAAGCAAGGTTCATCAGCTTTTCCCATGCAGCAAGGGAAATATTTTCAGACAGGTAAACCACACGATGTCCTTCGTGGTGCCACCTTCCCGGGCCATAAATGCCGCCTGTTCCTTCCAGGTCGGCATAAGGTTTGAGTGTAATCCGGTATAGTTTCATCAGGCAGGGAAACCGTGGGCAATTCCATTCAACTTATTCATCAAAAGCTGGATGCCTGAATAGGTATCCAAAAACGATTTTGGCCTGACGCCTCCCATAGAAGGGTTCTCCGTGTTCATCCATTCGCTAAACTTTTTCAAGTCTCCAAAAATAGTTTCGCCCCGAGAGTAAAGCCTTGCAATGTAAAGGGCACGCTCGGAAACAGCAGGAGAGAACTTCTCATGTTGCCCTTTTTTTTGGATCATCCGGGATGATATGTGAAGATATGAAGCAAACTCATTCAGCGATAGGTTTGCCTGGGAAAGGATATCCATCAAGAGGGTTTTTTCAATCCCTTTTCTTGAATACTCGATTAAGCTTCTCTCTGACTTGATGTATTTGATGGCGTTCATAACATGAATTTGTACGCTCAAATATACGAATTATTTCGCGACTAAATCCGTTGATTGGCTATGATTTTCAGAAACAGAATGTGGATGTACTTTCGGGCTACTGAAACCCGGGACTGAAAACAAACTCTTTCTGCCACTGCCATCCTTC
>NZ_CAXBDD010000104.1:0-13264 GCF_963974515.1 uncultured Sunxiuqinia sp.
GGCTACACCGGAACTGCGGGCGGCGATGGTTTCGGTGCTAACTTCAAAAAGATTATGGACGACACAGGTAATGTGAGCTGGCTCCTTTTTACAAGCCCTCATTTACTGGCTGATTTTACAGCAGTGCCTCCGGCAGCGGGCGAACCCTATACTTTTCTGAACGACCCCGAAGCTTGTCCGTGGCCCGTCTATCACTGGTATCAGGAGTATGCCAATGAAAATTACCCGCGACCCGATTTTCAATACCAATCGCATAGCGACAATGGTGATGGAACCTATACAAACCCCTTGATTTTTGCTGACTTCCCCGATCCCGATGTCATTCGGGTGGGCGATGTGTATTACATGGTTTCCACCACGATGCATATTTTCCCCGGTGCTACAATTTTAAAATCGTACGACCTGGTGAACTGGGAATACTGCAGCAATCCCTTGGAAATAATCGAATCATCTCCCTGCTTCAACCTGGATGGCTGCGACCGGTATGGCCATGGACAATGGGCAACCAGTCTGAAATTCAACAACGGAATGTATTACCTTCTGTTTACGACCCTGGAAGAAGGAAGCTACCTGCTGACGGCTACCGATCCGGAAGGGCCGTGGGAGAAGCAAAAGCTGGATGGTAGCTTTTACGACCCGGGTTTGTTTTTCGATGAGGATGGGAAAACGTATGTCGCTTATGGTATAAACACGCTAAAAATTGCTGAGTTGGACGAAGATTTTGCGGTTGTTCCCGGTTCGGAACAGGAAGTTTACAGCTATACCATAAAAGAGGGTTTGGAAGGCAGCCATTTGTACAAGATTAATGGTTATTATTATATTTATGCAACTTATGGTGGGTGGCCAGCCTACCAGGTAGCTTTGCGATCGAGCAATATTTACGGGCCCTACGAAGAAAAGCTTTTGCTGGATGATGATAATATCCATCAGGGCGCGTTGGTGGAAACTCAAACCGGTGAATGGTGGACCGTTTTGTTTTACGACAAAGGCGCTTTCGGGCGCTTGCCCAACCTCCAGCCTGTGACCTGGGTCGATAACTGGCCGGAGATTGGTGTTGACGGAAAGGGTGTTACCACGCATGCCAAACCCAATGTCGGACAGGAATATCCGGCAAAGGTTCTTCCGACCAACGATAATTTCAGAAATTACAAACCGGGTATGCAATGGGGATGGAATCACAATCCGGATAATACAAAGTGGTCGTTGACGGAGCGTCCGGATTACCTGCGGCTAAAGACTGTGAGTGTCGTGAACGATTTAGCGGATGCCCGGAATACGCTGACCCAACGAATTTTTGGCTACCGATCCGATCTGGACAATTCTTTTGGTACCATCAAAATGGATATCGAAAATATGCTGGAAGGCGACGTGGCCGGATTGGCTGTTTTCCAGGATCCTTATGCTTATGTTGGGGTGAAGGTGATTGATGGTCAGAGAATGTTGGTCATGATGAACGATGGCGTATTGACCACCGGGCAGGCCATTGAAAATACGGAAATCTACCTGAGGGCTGTCGCCGGTTATAACACGAGCAAGGCTGGTTTTTATGTCAGTCTGGATAATGAAACGTACACAAAAATCGGAGCGGATTTGGAAATGAAATTCGATCTTTCCGTGTTTACCGGCAACAAGTTCGGTATCTTCAATTTTGCAACGGTTCAAACCGGAGGCTATATTGATGTTGACTGGTTTACAACCGAAGAATTCTACTCGGAAGAAACTTTTTACGATGATTCCTTTGAAGGATACAGCGATGAATCGCTGACTTTGACCGATCTGATCGTTGAAGGGGGCGATGTGGAATTGCTGACCGGCGGAACCACCAGTTTGTCTGTTAAGGCTGTTTATGCCGATGGCCGGATAGAAGATGTCTCTATTGGTGCAACCTACGATAATCCCAGCCCTGAAATGATTCAGATTGTCAATGGAAATATTATCGCTGATGCAGACGGAGAAGTTACTGTTACGGTAACTTACCAGGGCGGATTGGGAAATCCGGTTTCCCGTCAGTTCACCGTTACTTCTTCTACCTTTCCGCTGACCAATTTGTTTAATCCCTCCATTCATGAGAGTGGAACCTTCGATGGGAATACTCAAACCCTGATTACCGGACAATATGGGTTTGGCGGGTGGAAATACGATGCCGGAATAGATATTTCGGGTTATAAATACCTGGTAGCCAAACTGGCGAAAACAGCAACTTGTGCGCCATCGTTTCGCTTATTCGATGACAATAATTACTGGGGTGGAGCTGCCGAGTACGATTTTGGCAACAGTACAGAAATGATTGTGCCTCTTTACAATATGTACAAGAAAGACACCGATGTCAAACTGGATCCTTCGCATATTTATATTATTGGATTTTGGTCACTTGGAAATTGCCCCATTGAAATTGAAGAAGTGTATCTGACTAATACAATTGATGAAGGCAGTATTCCAACTGATATTGGGGAAATTCCGACTCGGAATGATGATGAAACAGAGCTTGTTGATGTGTATTCGGTGATGGGGGTGTTGCTGCGTTCGGATGTTGTTCGAAGAGAAGCAACCCAAGGACTTCCCGCAGGTGTTTATGTTGTAGGACACGAAAAAGTAGTTGAGACCGGAGCGGTGTATTAATGCTCAGAATCAGCCAAGGTTTGTTATCTGTTTTGTAAGTGTTTAAATAATTGGCTATTGTTGGAAACGTTGAGAATTGAGAGTCGGGTTGCATTTGAATCCACTTTGGGTTGTTCTTATCCCGATTGTGAGTGGCGCTGGATTTTTTTTCTATCTTTCGTTGCGCTTTCGTATTGGACTTGTGTATGTGATATCGATTTTGAACCGCTTTGGGGGATTGAAAAAAGAACGCCAAAAAGAGGAAGAGCCAATAAAATGAGTGTACTGGATTGCAGTTAATAGAAGGATTTTATTTTGTGTGGTTCATGTAAATGGAATGAAAACCTGACCGATCTTATGATTTTGAAATTCAAAATAGTTGTTGTTGGTATTTTCGCACTGCTGAGTATTTTGTCGTTTCAGGCGCGTGGAGTGAATGATGTCCAATTTTATAATCTGAATGACGAATACGAGATTTCGATCCGGGAAACCAACCAGGTTTGCAGTGATGATTATGGTTTTATCTGGATCTCATCAAAAATGGGAGTCGTTCGTTACACCCAGGACGACATCCGGATTTACCATTTACCCTACGAAACGAAAGATATTATTACTGTACGGCTGGTCTATGAGAATGGTGTTTTGTATGCCTATACCAACAATGGACAGATTTTCAAGTACAATGCCATTCAGGATGCTTTTGAGTTGGAGATCAACATCGCCAAGGAAATTCTAAATCCATATCTCATCGTTACAAAGCTATTGGTCGACGGGAAAGGCAGCATGTGGCTATCCACGTCATTTGGGATCTTTTTTTATGAAAAGGCTACCGGTTTAAAAATTCTGGAGCAGAACGAGAGTATCCATTCGCTGGAGTGGTTCGATGATCACTCCTTCTTTTATGCAGTTGACGGGGAAATTAGGCTTTACAATACGCTTAATTTCTCGTCAAGCGATTATTTTGCATTTCCTGAGGCTAAGAATTACTTTGTTTCTCACTTCTTTTTCGATAAAGGATTAAATACCCTTTGGGTTGGAACGCGCGCTGATGGCCTTTTTTATCTGGAAAACAAAAATGGAAGATTGAGCCTTTCCGGTATTCCTGAAATACCAAACCAGCCGGTTTTGGCTATCGAGGCCATTTCCGATACAACGATGCTTATTGGGGTTGATGGTCAGGGAATCTGGGAGATCAATAAGCAGGGGACACGGATCCTGAATGTTTTTAAGGAAGACCCGGATAATCCAAACTCCTTGAAAGGCAACGGTGTATATGATATTTACCGCGACCAGAATGATCGTGTATGGGTTTGCACCTATAGTGGAGGAGTTTCCTATTTTGATCAAGCCAATCCGATCGTGACCCGAATCAACCACGTGGTTAATAATCCCAATTCGCTGGTTACGAATGATGTAAACAGCATACTGGAAGATTTGGACGGTAATCTTTGGTTTGCAACAAACAATGGCATCAGTTGCTGGAATGTGGCCGCCAATTGTTGGAAATCGTTCTACCATAACAAACGGGAACAAGCGCAGGTATTTTTATCCCTATGCGAGGACAATCAGGGCAGGATTTGGGCGGGCTCTTATTCCTCAGGTGTTTATTTACTTGATCGTAGAACCGGTGAAGAGTTGGCCCATTACAGCCCGGATGTCACGGACGGAGCGTTTGGCTCTAATTTCATTTTTGATATTCATAAAGATGCGCTGGGGGATATCTGGATTGGTGGAGTAAACGGCGACTTGATTCGTTATCAGCCAAAGAAAAACGAATTTCAGTCTTTTCCCAACATGACTATATACGTCATGGTCGACTATGGGCTGGACAAATTGTTGATTGGAACCACATACGGCTTGTTGCTTTTCGACAAGGAAACAGGAGAAACCCAAACCTTGGTGGAAGGCTACCTGGTTTACGATATTTTATTGAGAAATGATGTCCTTTGGTTGTGCACCAGCGGTGACGGGGTTGTTCGCTATAATATCAATAGTAACGTGACAACACAATATACGGTAGATTCAGGCCTGCCTTCCAATTTTACAAATAGTATTGTTTTTTCGAACGGGTACATCTGGATCGGCACAGAGCAAGGCCTGTGTCGTATCGATGAGAAGGACAATACCGTGTTGACTTTTACAGCGCTGTCTGATTTAAGCAACGTTTCCTTTAATCAGAATTCCCACTATATGCGTCGAAATGGGAAGTTGGTTTGGGGAACGAACACGGGGGCTTTGATTTTTGATCCTCAGGAAATTCAACCCAAACAAGATGAAGGAAAAATTTTCTTCCAGGAATTGACGGTTTCCGGGCGGTCAATTCGAGAATCAACGGATATTGAACTTGATCACCCATTGGATAGTTTGCAGGAATTGTCGCTCAAATATTACCAAAATACAATCAGTCTGGAATTAATACCAATCGGTGTCACTTCAGCAGGCTCTAGATTTTCGTGGAAACTGGAAGGGCTGGATGAGGAATGGAGCAAGCCGGTTAACAACCGGATCTTATCTTATTCGAATATTCCCAGCGGAACTTATACTCTTCGAATCAGAATGATTGATAGTTCCTTGAAGTCAACCATTTCGGCACGGACCATCAAACTTAACATGATTCCTCCGTTTTGGGAGACCAAGTGGTTTAAGTTGCTGGTTTTATTCTTTGTTGCCGGCTTGAGTATTTTCCTCTTTGCTTTCTATGTGGACCGATTGAAAAAACGGCATTCGGAGGAGAAAATTCGATTTTTCGCCAATACGGCGCATGACATTCGAACCTCACTAACGCTGATTACCGGGCCAATCGAGGAATTGAACAAGGAGCCGGGATTATCAAACAAAGGCTTACAATATTTGCACTGGGCTACGGAGCAGTCTCAACGTTTATCGAAGGTGGTAACCCAGCTGATGGACTTTCAGAAAGTTGATATTGGAAAGGAAAAGCTTTCCTTGTCGATGGCAGATGTTGTTCAAATCATCGAAAATCGGGTCATGATGTTTGAATCTTATGCCAAGAGCAAAAATATCGAATTGAAGTTTACAGCCAATTGTAGCAGGTTCGTTACTGCCATTGACGAGACCATGATGGAAAAAGTAATTGATAATTTGATTTCCAATGCCATTAAATATTCTTTTCCTGACCAGCCTGTTTACGTTGATCTGAACTGTTCGCCGAATAAGTGGATTTTTGAAGTGCGCGACCAAGGGATTGGGATTAGCAAGCGGGCTCAGAAATTATTATTTAACGAATATTATCGGGGCGAAAATGCGGTGAACTCTAAAATTGTGGGTTCAGGAATCGGTTTGCTGCTGGTGAAAAACTATGTGAATTTGCATGATGGAAAAGTCAGTTGTTTCAGTCAGCTAAACGCTGGATCGACCTTTCAGATTATCATGCCGGTAAAAAAGATTGAAGGAGATTTGGCCCAACAAAAAGTGTCCGAAGAAAAGGTAATTCGGCCGGCAATGTCCAATTTGAAAATTCATTCTGCGATGCTTGGTGAGTTGGAGTCCCGAAGCCATCATAAAATGAAAGTGTTGATTGTTGAGGATCATGATTATTTACGCGAGTTCTTAAAATCAGCATTGGAATCTCATTTTAATATTTACCTGGCCGACGATGGAGCACATGCGTGGCAAATCATTCAGAAAGAAACCCCAGACCTGGTGGTCTCTGATATCATGATGCCAAACATGGATGGCTTCGAATTATGCAGCAAGATTAAATCGACCTACGAAACTTCTCATATTCCGGTAATTTTATTGACTGCTTTGACTGGCAAGGCGCAGCAATTAACAGGATTAGGACTTGGAGCTGATGACTATCTCACCAAACCCTTCGATGTAACCTTGTTGCAGCACCGTATCAAAAGCATTATTCAGAATCGCGAAGTGATTCGGGGAAAAGCTTTGAAGATTATCAAAGTAAGCGAGGATGAAACGATCCTGGATAATGAGTTGAACGACAAATTTCTAAAGAGAATGGGGGAGGTTGTTCGGGAAAACATGGCAAATTCACAGTTTTCTAAAAATGATTTTGCGGCAGCCATGAATGTTAGTCCATCGCTCTTGTACAAGAAGATTAAGTCATTAACAGATCAGTCTCCAACTGATTTTATTAAGTCGATACGATTGGATCATGCCCTGGAATTATTGCAGACAAAACAGTATTCCATTACAGAAGTCAGCGAACTTTGCGGTTTTGCAAGTGTCGGCTATTTCAGCACCGTCTTCCGCAAACATTACGGAAAGTCGCCAAACCAGGTTGGGTAGCTTTCATCTAATCTATTCTGCGTGTTACGGTTATTCAAAGAATATCCGATTCTGGTGGCTGTTGGGCTGAATTATCCAATCTCCCTTTTTTATCATTATGAAGGTTGTAGCCGAATAGGCGCCCGTTTCATTTACCTTGTCAGGCTGATTTTTGAAGCATGACTGCTGTTTCAATGAGCCAGAATCTAAGAAGGGTAGCATCCTTTGTGCTCACGCTTTATCTTTTGTGAGCCAATATCTTTTTTTAAAGATATTAGATGTAAGTGATTGATAATCAGGAGGTGTTCTGCTCCGTTCTGAAATGTGTCTAAAATTGAAAATCAAATATCCAAATTTTAAAGTCTTCCTACCTCTGGGCGTTTACTTTTGATTTCAATGAAAGTGAGAATCTGTTCCGGAAATATACGGTGGGCTTCTCATGACGATTGAACTAATTCTAACTATGTACTTAACTGATTCTAAAATGAGGAAGAGATTCTCCATTGTTATTCTTTGTGGAGTTATTCTGTTATCGGGTTTATCGGTGTCCTTCATATCATGCACTTCGGGAGCAAAGGCTGAACGGCCGAATTTTGTTTCGGACAGCTTAGTCGCACATTTCGATTATTTTACCTACAAAGGCGAAGATGATTTTTATAAGGAGAATCCACTTCCGGGAGACGATTATTTTTACAACCCAATCTTGCCGGGATGGTATTCAGATCCCAGTGTTTGTACCAACGGGAAGGACTACTTTTTGGTAACGTCCACCTTTTCCTATTTTCCGGGAGTTCCTATTTTCCACAGTACCGATATGCTTAACTGGAAACAGGTTGGCCATGTACTTGATCGTCCGGAACAATTGCCGCTTGACGGACAACGAACCAGTGAAGGTATTTTTGCCCCTGCAATCAGTTATAACCCCCATAATGAAACCTGGTACATGATTACCACCAATATTGGTCGTGGTAATTTCTTTGTAAAAACGAAAGATCCCTTTGGCTCCTGGTCAGCGCCCATTTGGCTGCCCGATGTTGGGGGAATAGATCCTTCATTCTTTTTTGACGACGACGGCAAAGCTTACATTGTCAATAACGATGTGCCTGATGGTGGTTCAACCTACGATGGACACCGTGCTATTCGGGTCACCCAGTTTGATGTTGAAACAGATAAAACAGTTGGGCCCAGTGTCATGCTTGTTAATGGCGGAGTAAATCTGGCCGACAAACCCATTTGGATTGAAGGACCACACCTGTATAAAATCACCGGAAAATATTATTTGATGTGTGCCGAAGGCGGCACTTCGGTTAATCATCGTGAAGTTATTTTTAGAGGTGATTCTCCCATGGGAGAATTTCAGCCATGGGAAAAGAATCCGATTTTGACCCAGCTTCATCTCAACCCGCATCGTGAGCGGCCAGTTACCAGTGCCGGGCATGCCGATTTGATTCAAAAGTCCAACGGTCAATGGTGGTCCGTTTTTCTGGCCTGCCGTCCAATCGGCAACCAGTTTGAAAACCTGGGGCGTGAAACCTTTTTGATGCCGGTTCGCTGGAGCAAGGATGGTTTTCCATACATGACCAAAAAAGAAGAGCTTGTGCCGCGAATTATCCAGATGGAGGGCGTGAAACGAGCAGACTCGCCGACTTTTGGAAACTTTGAGCAGCACGATGATTTCGATACAACAAAACTGGGATTGGAGTGGATGACTTTGCGGGGCCCGGGCACCGAGCTTTATTCCTTACATGAGAATCGGGGATATTTGAGCCTGAAGTGTGCTGAGGTGGCATCGAACGAATTAAAATCGCCGGCCTTTGTTGGCCGACGTTTACAGCATCACCAGTTTGAGTGTGCCACCAGCCTGTATTTTAATCCCCGGTCGGAGGGCGAACAGGCCGGTATGCTGATGTATAAGGATGAGCATCACCAGTACCTGCTGGCTGTCGGGACCGCGGGAGACCAAAAACAAGTCAGCCTGAAAAAGATAACAGGCAGCGAGGTGGAAACATTGGCTGCGAAAGAACTGCCTGCTGGCGATGGCCCAATTGAGCTTAAAGTGTCTTCAACAGGCACTCATTTTAGTTTTCACTATGCTTTCGATGGCGGAGAAACGAATTTATTAATTGAAAACATCGATGCCTTTTACCTGTCAACGGCCCAATCCTACGGTTTTACCGGAACCACGATTGGCTTGTATGCCAGTTGTAAAACATTTGAATTCAGTAATTAACCATCTATATACAATGATCTATGAAAAGTAATTATTAACCAAAAACTATGAACTTATGATTAAAGAATTTTTTAGCGAAATTTTAGTATTTCATTCCCTCCTAGTTAGATTTTATATGGATTCCGGGGGAGGCAGGTGCTTGGTTGTTGCCAGTGTTGACAATTGAAATCCTTCAGGAATTTTTGAACTTTTTATCAATTTAATTTGAGAACGTAATGAAGCAAACATTTAATTTCTTATCTAAAAAGGGATCCTTATCCATCGACATAAGGGTAAACCTATTGAAAGGCTTTATGCTTTTGTGGGTTGTCTTGATTTCTTTTGCCGGATTTGCTCAGGATACCAAACTTGTAGAAGGAAAGGTATTGGACGAGCAAGGTAGTCCGGTCATTGGAGCAACAGTAACGATTAAAGGTCTTACAGGCGTTGGTACGGCTACCAATTTTGACGGTGAGTTTTCACTTGGTGTACCATCGGACAATCAGGTTCTTGTGATCTCATTTATTGGGATGCAAAAACAAGAAGTTGATGTAACCAATCGAACGAACGTTACAGTAACATTAGCTGAAGAAAGCCATCAACTGGGTGAAACAATTATTGTTGGTTATGGACAACAAAAAAAGGAGAGTGTTGTAGGAGCCATTACGCAAACCACCGGAGAGGTGTTGGAGCGTTCGGCTGGTATATCCAATGTGGGTTCAGCCCTGACAGGTAATCTCCCAGGCGTTATCACCATATCGAGTTCCGGTATGCCCGGTGAAGAAGATCCGATGATCTTGATCCGTTCAGCCAGTTCGTGGAACAACAGCGAACCGCTTATTTTGGTGGACGGTATTGAGCGTCCGATGAGCAGCGTGGATATTAGCTCGGTACAGTCTGTGTCGGTGTTGAAAGATGCATCTGCAACGGCAGTATACGGTGTAAAAGGGGCAAACGGTGTCATTCTGATTACCACCAAGCGGGGTAAGGAAGGTGCTGCACGGATTGATGTGTCAGCCAATATGACGGTCAAAGTTCCATCGAAGTTACCGAATAAGTATGATTCGTACGATGCGTTGATGGCTCGTAACATTGCCATTGAACATGAGTTGGGGGTTGAGCCGGACTCGTGGGGATATATGCAACCACAATCGATTATTAATAAGTACCGTTATCCGGCGAACCTGGAAGAATTTGAGCGCTATCCCAACGTGGATTGGCAGGATGAGCTTTTCAAGGATTACGCCATGTCGTACAATGCGAATATCAATGTTTCCGGAGGTACAAAATTTGTGAAGTATTTTGCAGCCGCTGATTTTGTACACGAAGGTGACCTTTTCCAGGTTTTTGATAACGGACGTAACTATGAGTCGGGCTATGGATATAACCGGATTAATGTACGCAGCAACCTGGATTTTCAATTGACGAAAACAACCCTGTTCAAGGTCAACCTGGCTGGGTCGAATGGCGTCAAACAGAGTCCATGGAATCAAACCAATTCATCGGATTGGGCCGTGGCCCAGCAATGGGCTGGTGCCTACAATATTGCTCCTGATGTGTTTTTGCCACAATATTCGGATGGTTCCTGGGGGTTTTATCCCATCATTTCGAATGTGACCAACTCGGCAGCCAATTTGGCGCTGGCCGGGGTAATGACCACAACCAACACGCGAATCAATACGGACTTTATTTTGGAACAAAAACTGGACTTTGTCACAAAAGGTTTGAATTTCAGAGGAACGATCTCGTGGGATAATGCTTTCGTGGAATTCAACCGGGGAATTAATGACCTCTACAACGACGCCCAGCAGAAATGGATTGATCCGGCTACCGGAATGGCAACCTACAAAAAGGAATTCGAGAATAACAACAAATTCGATTTCATGCAGGGGGTACTGTGGAACACTTCTGGTGGTGAAGTTCGAAACGGGTCTACGCTGCGCAACCTGGACTATCAGTTGCAGCTGAACTGGGCACGTGATTTTGGTGAGCACAGTGTCAGTGCCATGGGATTGATTAGTCGAAAAGAACGAGCAACAGGGAATGAAATTCCGCATTTCCGCGAAGACTGGGCATTCCGTACCACCTATAATTATGCCTCGAAATATTTCCTGGAATATAATGGTGCTTACAACGGTTCTGAAAAGTTTGGTATAGACTATCGTTTCGCCTTCTTTAATTCGGGTGCTGCTGGCTGGATGATTTCAGAAGAATCGTTTATGCAATCGCTGCGTTTTCTGGACATGTTGAAAATCAGAGCTTCATACGGGGAGATTGGTGATGATTTCGGCAATCGGTTCTTGTATATGACCCAGTGGTCCTATGGTGGCGCTTCATCACTTGATTTGAATCAGGGAACCAGCTCGTACACTTGGTATCGGGAGTCGGCTGTTGGAAACCCGGATGTACGTTGGGAGTCCGTAAGAAAGTTTAACGTTGGTGCCGATTATGCGTTCCTGGACGGCTTGTTTGCGGGTAGCGTTGAATACTTCCGGGATAACCGGGACGATATTCTTGTAAGAGGTCAAGACCGTGCCGTTCCTTCCTATTTTGGTGCCACTCCTCCCACAGCCAACTTGGGTAAGGCTCGCACCGAAGGGTATGAAATAGAACTGCGAGTCAACAAGGTATTGTCGAACGGGCTGCGGCTGTGGGCCGAAATGAGCATGACTCACGCTAAAAATGAGATTGTTGAGCGCGATGATCCTGCTTTGTATGAAGACTATCAGAAACAAGCAGGGTATAGCATTGGTCAAACAAGAGCGTATGTTGATGCCGGCTATGTGAATACATACGATGCGCTGTATGGCAGTCCGGCACACGACGCAAACGATGCATACAAAGTGCCGGGCGACTACTATATTATCGACTTCAATGCCGATGGTGTGATTGGTGCAGAAGACCGTATTCCCTATGGCTATTCCAATGCTCCGCAAAATACCTACAACTCTACCTTTGGTGCTGAATGGAAAGGCTGGAGCGCTTTTGTACAGTTCTACGGAGTGAATAACGTAACCCGCGAGGTTACACTGACCAGCTTTGGAAGCTCGCTAAATACCGTGTACGATATGGGAACCTGGTGGTCAAAAGATGACCCCAATGCCGATATCACCGTGCCTCGCTGGCATTCAACTCCGAGCTATAACAATGGCACGCAGTTTCTATTTGACGGTTCTTACATCCGACTGAAGAATGCCGAAGTTGCTTACACCTTCAGCAAAGGCTGGGTGAATAACATCGGCTTTGGTGCTATGAAGGTCTTCGTGAACGGAAATAACCTTTGGGTGAAGTCAAAAATGCCCGATGACCGCGAATCCAATTTTGCTGGTGGCGGCGGACAGGGTGCTTACCCGACGATGAAGCGATATAATATTGGTATCAGATTTACATTATAATATTGAAAACAATGAGACAGATATATAAGACTCTTTTATGGGGCAGCTTGCTGTCCATAACCTTGGGGCTTTTTTCCTGTGAGGACTATTTGGAGAAAGCGCCTGAATCGATTATTTCTGAAGAAGTTGCCTTTCAGAACTTTACCAATTTTCAGGGATTTGTTGAGGAAATCTACAATTGTATCCCTGATAAGGAAAAAAAGTATTGGACTTCTTCCTGGAACTGGGGTGATGATGAGCTTTTTAACCTCGAAGGAAGTTTCCATATGACCAACCAGGTTGATCTGGGTAACTTTTGGGCCTGGCAAGGTAATGCAGCGACTTGGCTGGATGATGACAATCCGGATCCAACATCAACCGACAAATTTAGACATGGGTTATGGGCGCATGCCTGGTATGCTATTCGTAAGGCTAATATGGGACTTGAAAACCTGGATTTACTCACTGCGGCCACTCAGGAAGAAAAGAATTTGATTGAAGGGCAGTTGTACTTCTTTCGGGCCTGGTGGCACTTCGAATTGATGCAGTATCTTGGAGGTTTGCCCTATGTTGATGAGGTTTTGCCTTCAGGCGAAAAACCGACTTTGCCACGCCTGAGCTACGAGGAATGTGCGGACAAAGCTGGAGCTGATTTCGCCAGAGCTGCCGACTTGCTGCCTATTAATTGGGATAATACCTCAGTAGGTGCAAATAGTGCAGGGAAAAACCAATTGCGGGTCAATAAAATTATGGCCTTAGGCTATTTGGGTAAGAACTATTTGTGGGCGGGAAGTCCGCTGATGGTGCATGGCGCCCAAACCGGTGGTACTCAAAC
>NZ_CAXBDD010000105.1:0-12953 GCF_963974515.1 uncultured Sunxiuqinia sp.
AGCGTTTGTTAAAAATCTACGTCTTGAGAAATTCGATTTTTCGGTCATGATCTTTTTAGATTTAGTTATGATTTCCTGTATTTTCGTCAAATTCGCAAACCACGCGGAATCCAACCATCGTTGCATCCGAATACCACCAAATACTTTTAGGCATCTGAGGGTCAGTTTTCATCCAGGCTTCTGTTTTTGTAAAATCACGGTCAGCTGAGCGGACATCTTCTGCAGCACTTTTAAATGAACCACCACGTACTACGTATTCGGTTCCGCTTGCCGGTCCTTTCGGGTCTGTTGCTCCATCAGTCAAAAGGCTGTATGCATCAGGTGCGTACCAGTCTTGACAGAACTCAGCTACGTTGCCCAGCATGTTCTTCAATCCAAAGGGGTTGGGTCGAACGGCAGCCGGCGGTTGTGTTTTGGCCATGCTGTTGGCTTCATAAACAACATAGGAATTAATATTGGTGGTGTCGGCTCCAAATAGTTTATTCCATATTTTAGCTTGTGAAAAATCTTTCGGATTTCCTTCAAAGAAGTAGGGTGTTTGTGTTCCGGCGCGGCAAGCGTATTCCCATTCAGCCTCGGTGGGTAAGCGATAGGTTTTACCAGTTACTTTCGACAGCCAGTCGCAATAAACCTGCGCGGCTTTGTGCCGCATGGTAATGGCCGGACGATCGCCCAGTCCCCAATTTTGATCGGGCTGCCCATAAGGCGGAGTCGGTCCGGTAATGGCATCCACATCGCCTACGGCGCGTGAGCCTTCTGTATCGGTACTTCTTCCTTCGGCACCTGTTTGGCTATAGAAAGCCAGGTACTCATTCCAGCTTACTTCAACCTTTCCCATGAAGAACGGGCTGATTTGGACTTCTTTCTGAGGCCCTTCATCCTCATCTCGGTATGGTTCATCGGCCGGGCTACCAATTTTGAAAGTTCCGCCAGGAATGGCCACCATCTCGAAATCAACCGGAGTTGCCGGAATTTTTTCGATAAAATTTTCGTGCTTGTCAACCAGAGTGGGTTCCTCGTATATTTTAATATTGGCTTGCAGCTCTTTACCGAATCCAATGTTGCTTTCGTGTTTGGCATTCGGGTCAAAATGCCCCACATGCAAGTGGCAGTTGATGCAGCGCAATTCTTCCTGGTTTTGTGAATAGTACAAGTGGGCATCCTGACCTTCTTTGGTTAACTGTAGGGGAAATAAGTTGGCATGGCATTTTACGCACGAGGCTTCGTAGGTAAAGTGCTGCGCTTGTTCCACGGTTGATTTGGCTTCCCAGTTGAAACTTTCGTGATCTTTAAACAGGTACCCATAAATATCAATTGCAGATGCGCGAATCTTGGCAGGTAGATAACCTTCGCCCTTTGGAGGTAAGTGGCAATCGACGCAATTGACTTGAATTCCGTGTTTGTTGTCGTAGTGTGTTGAGAGTTTCCAGGATTCGGTTACATGTGGATGAATGTGGCAGGCCTCGCAAGATTCATTGGTTGAGGTATATTCAACGGTTTTGTTGAAAGCGATTAAAGCCAGTATTCCTAAAGCAAATCCGATAAAAAGGACAAAAAGAATTTTTTTCTGAAAGAATTTTAGAAGCTTTCCAGCCATTGTAGCAATCGTTTAGTTGGTTTGTAATTTGAGTAGCATGCTCACAAATTTAGCAAAAACATGTTCTAAAAATACCATTCTTTAAAAAATTAAACCAATAAAGGCTGCCGGGAAGCAACCTTTTCTGGGAGAAGGGAAAAAAGGGAAGGGGAAAGTAGAAAATAAATCTGTTACAAGATTAATTTAGGCAAACGCGAACAGACCTATTTTCGTTTTTTTGATTTGATATTCATTGTCAATCATTTATTTCTTTCGGATACAAGATACAGCCAATTTGGATGGTGAAGTTTATGGTTAAATTATCCTGTGGTTATGCAATTGTGAAGGAAAAGACCGGCATATTAACGGACGATCAACAAAAGATTCATCAAATAGTCTCATCTTTTCAAAAAGACTGTGAGCCCATGCCCGAAAAGTTCACCTACCTGAACGCCTTTCTTGAGTTGTTTTATCCGCGCCTTTACTTGGTGTGTGGGCAAAAGCTGAGATCGATCGAGGAGGATATTTGTATGAGGTGTCTGCCTCATTTGCCCCGGACAAATTTTCACTAACAGCCCAATAATCCGATGGAGCAACTTTTTTACGGGCGGGTATAAGCTGAACGGGCCACCGCTTATTTTGATTTCAAAAAGAGATAGTTCGCACCAAAAAATACTGACTACTTGAAATATCGCAGAATGAAAGGTTTGGGTGAATTTATGGGGACGCAGTTTGCGATGGAAATCCAGGATTCGGAATTATGACAATCCATCGATCTAATTTGTCCGGTCCCGTCTCATCCAAAAAAGGGGTGTAAATGAGGCTACAACCAAAGCTACCATTTGGCTAAAGGTTTGTCTGTTCAATCGGGCATGCCAATTGATAGCTGGTCGCTCGTCCGAAAACAGTTCTCCAGTACCCAAACCTGGAATACCTGCTGGGAACGCCGGCAGACCGTAGAGTCTATTTTTGAATTGGCCAGTCCTGATGTGGTTGAAGGGAAACACATCCTGCTCATTGACGATGTCGTAACCACCGGAGCCACGCTGGAAGCATGGGCCGCTACCATCCTGAAGGGTTGTCGTGTTAAAATCAGCATCCTAACACTGGCTATTGCTTGTGCTACCAATTAAGTTCAAGCTCAATCGTTCACTACTGCTCCGTTGTAAACCGTCGAACTCCGCGCCACTTCCATCACTGCAAAAAAACCAAGCGCCCCGTTGCTGATATTGCCCCTGATGTTGGCGGGGGGTCCACTGAAAAGCGGTGCCTTGGGGCGTGTTTCCAAATTAACTCCCACAACAAAATCGTAGTACGCCTTAGTGATTCCTGCCATTTCCAGGGTAATGGTATCCCCTTCTTCAACAAGCTCCTCTTTCTCTTCGTCGAAATATTGCACAAAGGCTCCGGTAATCTCATTTCCATTGAAGAAGCGATCGTCAACCACCCGGTAATTATGAATCGAGTCGGTATAAAGCACCCCATTCCGATACACTTTAAACAGGTAATAATCTTCTGTTTCCGGAGGGTCCTGACTGAAAACGCCTACTTCCCAGCCGTCCCAACTGGCATTGTACACCACAGCTACTCCATGAACCGGAGCTGTTGGTCTCATGTCGGTTTCTGCCTGGTAAGTTTCGGCTTGCCCGTCTCCATTGATATCAACACCCGCAATATCCAGCCGGTAGCTGCGACCAACAACGCCGGCGTAGTCTTCCGGAGTCAGATACACTCCGGGGTGCTCGGGGTCCTCGGAAAGTTGAATGGTTTCAACCTCATCAAAAAGGGTCAGCTGCGCATTGGAAACCATTTCGGGAGGGCGGTTATAAAAATAGGGGGCCGATTTACTCAAAATCACCGCATGCGCCATGGTGTCGCTTGTAATTTCCCCAAAAACAACCAGTTGGGCTTCGGCGGCTTCATCCAGTTCAAAGTCTACCCGCTCGGTGCAGGAGACTAGCAGGGTTCCAATTAGTAAGTAGAAAAAGATATTCTTGAGTTTCATCTGATTTAAAATTTGAAGTTATAGGTTACTGCTGGAATAATTGGGAAGAGGTAGGTTTTTTCCGCATAGGTTTCCGTTGGATTTTCGGTATCCTGAACAAAATTCAGCGCCCAGGTATTTTTGCGGCTGTAGGCATTGTAGATGGAGAAAACCCACTCGCCGCTCCAAGCCCGGTTTTTTTTGTTCCGGCCTTGCAGGGTCAGCGCCAGATCGAGCCGGTGATAGTCGTCGTAGCGGGCGCCATTGCGTTCGGAATAATAAGGCAGGACCGTGCCATTGATTTCGTAGCGCTGAACAGGCAAGGTGACCGGCTGCCCCGTGGAATAGATCCAGTTGGCCGATAGCGACACCCGACGGTTCAATTGGTAATTCAGCACGGTACTGATGTCGTGTGTTTTATCAAAGGGGGCGACGTAGGTCTTGCCGTCGTTGATTTCGGGAATGGTCCGCTCGGTTCGCGACAGGGTATAACCAAGCCAGCCTGTAAGATTGCCTTCCGTTTTCTTCAGCAGAAATTCCACTCCATAAGCTCTTGAATTGCCCACCCGCAATTCGCCTTCGAGGTATTTATTGAGTAGCAAATCTGCATGGTCAGCAAAGTCGATTGTATTTTTCATGTCTTTGTAATACGCCTCCACCGATGCCTGATACCAGTCATTGCCGAAGTTCCGGAACACACCGAAGGCAAATTGGTCAGCGATCTGGGGTTTGACATTGGGGCTGGCCGGGAACCAGATGTCGAGCGGACTGCCGGCCGCGGAATTGGAGGCCTGCTGGATGGTTTGTTGCGAGCGGTTGTAGTTAAATTTGATTGACCATTCGGGGGCAACCAGGTAGTTGATTCCAAAGCGCGGTTCCACGCCCCAGTAATTCTGATACACCTCGCCCGACCCATAAGTGGTGGAGTCCACCACGGCGTAGTTCTCGTCGTAGTCGTAAACCGTTCCCTTGCCAATATTTTGAAAAAGCGACACGCGCACGCCGTATTTAAAGACCAGTTTGTTGCCCAACTGATGCTGATGCGAAAGGTAACCGGCATGTTCCAAGGCGTAATTCTTACCAACCTGGTATTCCCCAAAAATGGATTGGTCGCCAACGCCCATGGCCAGACCGGGATTGAAGGCGTGGTGAAAGCTTTGCAGTCCGAACTTCAGCGAATGCTCAGGGGTGATGTAATAGCCAAAATCGGCTTTCAGGCCCAGGTCTTCCAGATCGGATTCCCAGATCCAGGATTCGGGATCATCTTCCGGTGTTCCCAGTTCATAATCGTAGCGGCTCCAAACAGCTGTGAGGTTCATAAACAGCTTTTGGTTGAAGATATGGTTCCAGCGTGTGGTCAGTGTTTTGTTTCCAAAGCCCATCCGAAAAAAGTCACTTTTCATCACATCGCGGCCAAGGTAAGCGCTCACATACAATCGATTGTTTTCATTAAACCGGTGCGAGAGTTTCAGGCTGGCATCGTAGAAATACAGGCGGCTGTCTTTAACATCTTCGTCTGATGAAAGGGGCATAAACAAATCCATATAGGTACGTCTTCCCGACAGCAGCAAAGTGGTCTGGTCCTCTTTCAGTGGTCCTTCCAGGGTCAGTCGGCTCGAAATGGTGCCAATGCCTCCCGTTCCTTCAAACTTTTTCGAGTTGCCGTCCTTCATCCTCACGTCGAGCAGCGAAGCCAGCCGTCCACCGTACTGGGCAGGTACATCGCCTTTGTAAAGCTTAAGGTCTTTGATCGCATCGTTGTTGAAGACCGAAAAGAAGCCCATGAGGTGAGAGGCGTTGTAAACGGTTGCTTCGTCCAGCAAGATCAGGTTTTGATCGGGACTGCCGCCACGAACACTGAAGCCGGAGCCACCTTCGGCAGTCGAGTGGACTCCCGGCAGCAGCTGGATGGCCTTAATCAAATCAACTTCACCCATCAGGGCCGGTATCGACTTAATGGTTTTGGTCTGCAATTTTTCCACTCCCATTTCTACTTGGGTGATGTTTTGGTCTTTCCGCTCTCCAAGAACCTGAACTTCTTCCAACTGCTCCGATTCGGGCCGCAGTTCAATTTCCAGACGCTGACTTTCGTTCAGCTCCATTTCCTTTTCAAAATCCTGATAGCCAATGTAGCTGGAAACCAAGGTATATGTTCCGGAAGGAATAGCAATGGAGTAGAACCCATAACTGTTGCTGACGGTTCCTACGCCAAGTTCTTTGACGAGTAAGGTGGCCCCGATCAGACTTTCGCCGCTTTCGGCATCGGTAATGTGCCCGCTGATAGTTTTGCGGACGGTCTTTTCATTGGGGTCATTCAAGGCAAACAAAGATCCGGCTGTGCAAATCGACACAGCCAGTATGAAAAAAAATCTTCTGAACATGGTTTAAATACGTTTCAATTGTTTCGTACTTGTTTTCTGGCTTCTCTATAAGACTAACTTTGCCTCAAAACGTTGCAATTTTTTTGAAAAAAACAAATAAAATTTGAAAGAGGCTGTGATACAGACACTAAACATTGAACTGTTTACCGCCCCAGACGATAATACAGACTGGTGCTGATCACGTTGTTGTACTGGTCATCCCACCAATACCAATAAATCTCGCCTGGCAAGTCCCGGGTAGGCAAAAAGGAATAGGCCAGCCGAAGGTCAAACTTTAGCCGGTCGGTCAGCTCGATGCGGGTGCCAAGCAATGCCTGGTAGTCGAATGCATTGAATGGACGGTTATCCTCTGGTGGAAAAGGCCCGTGGTTGTCCCACTCGCCACTTTGCATGAGGTAGCCCACCGAAAGGCCGGCGATAAACGAAATGGCCTGGCTGGTCCGGAATCCCAAATAGACCGGCACGTCCATATAGTCCAGGCGCATGATGTATTTCTCCTGGTCACCGGTTTCGGTATCCGGATTCTTGCGGCTGCCCTTCTGACTATACTTAATTTCAGCTCCCGTGTAAATCACGCGTGACAAGTCGGTTTGAACATATCCGCCAAGCAGCACGCCTGGTTTGTGGTAGCCATGGGTGAAGTCGCCATCGACTTGCGAGGCGTTTAGGCCAGCCAAAATTCCACCTTCGAAACGCTGCGCCTGAACAGCCAAGGCAGAAAAACACACGAAAGCCAGAAATAAAATCCGTTTCACCTTAGGTCAGTTTTTTAAGTTTTTCTTTCAGAATAGCCACACCCCGTCCGGCCCTCTCTTCAATAAAAGTCACTTTCCGCATATAGACTGGCGGACGCTCGGGATCGACCACAAACAAGGGGACATCGTCTCGGGTGTAGTGCAACAGACCGGCAGCCGGATAAACGTTGAGCGAGGTGCCGACCACCACAAAAATGTCGGCCTGTTCCACCAGCGGGACGGCCTCTTCCATGGCAGGCACCAATTCGCCAAACCAAACAATATGCGGACGAAGCTGGAAGCCTTTTTCACACTGATCGCCAAACTTCAGTTCCCAGCCCTCCAAATCATAAACCAGCTCTTCATATTTGGTGCTGCGCACTTTTTTCAGCTCGCCGTGCAAGTGCAGTACTTTCGAGCTGCCGGCCCGCTCGTGCAGGTCATCAACATTCTGGGTAATGATTTGCACGTCGAAATCGTTTTCCAGCTCAGCCAGTCCAAGGTGTCCGGCATTGGGCTCGCATTCGTACAGCTGCTTGCGCCGGTCATTGTAAAATTTCATCACCAGCTCCGGGTTGCGTTCCCAGGCCTCGGGGGTGGCTACTTCGGTAATGTCGTATTCTTCCCACAAACCCCCCATATCACGAAAGGTTCGGATGCCGCTTTCCTGGCTGATGCCAGCCCCGGTTAAAACCACCAGTTTCTTCATCGAATGATTGATTTTGGTTTTAAAGATAGGGTGAAATGGCTGGTTTTGCAATTCAAAAAAGCCAACGAGGCGGACTGGTTTTCAAAACCCAAGGGGCTTATCCCGAAACTTGCACTGCGAAACCCGCCAGCCTTACCCGCGCTGCAATGGCGTTCAGTTCTTCCAGTCCGATTTTTTGCAGTCCCTCGGCCGGAGTGTCGCGCTCAATGGTATAAATCATGACCTGTCCGGGTTGGATGGTTTTCAGCGCTTCCAGCCAGGCAGCCAGCTCTTCTTCGGTGGTGTTGTCTATCACTTGTTCTTTATGAATGCCGCGTACAAAAAGGGTTTGAATGATGGCTCGCTTGCCGAAGCGTTTTAGTTGTTCGATGGTTTCTTGCAGGTTGAAACGGCCCACAGGGCAGTCGAGCAATTGCACAGTGTCTTCGATGGCCGAATCCAATTTCAGAATATTGTCTTCTATTTTAAGCAAGGCTTGAAAAATCCTTTCGCGGTGAATCATGGTGGCGTTGGAAAGCACCGCGATGCGGCAGTCGGGGGCGAATTCATCGCGCAGGGCGATGGTGTCGTCAATGATTTCGGCAAACTGTGGGTGAAGGGTGGGCTCACCGTTTCCCGCAAAGGTGATCACATCGGGCAGCTGGCCATTTTCCTGCATGGCCTTTAGCTTGTTCCTGAGATTACCGGCTACCGTTTCCCGAGCCGGAAGCTCTGCTTTCTTTTCCCGCTTTTTGGGATTCCAGCCACATTCGCAGTAAATGCAGTCGAACGAACACACTTTACTATCGGTTGGCAGCAGGTTAACTCCCAGCGAAACACCCAGCCGGCGGCTTTTAACCGGCCCAAAAATAATCTCATCGAACAGAAAGGTTGCCATGCGTAATTTTTCAGCAAAAGTAAGGATTAAACGGGTGGTTTGCCAGATCTTCGGCTAAATCAGCATTTTTAGGTGGCTGTTTTCGGTTAGCCGGAGTTTGTGGTAGTCGATGCCCGAAATGAGCATCAGTCCCGGTCGTTTGCCTTTTTCGATGCTGCCCAGTTCTTTATCGAGCGAAATGGATTTTGCTGAATCGAGGGTGAAAGTGCGGATTAACTGCTCGAGGCTGATGTTTTTGCTTTCCATCTGAATGGCTTTTAGCCAGCCCAATAGGTCTTTTTCGGTGTTGAGCCGCTCGGGACAAAGCGATTCGAAGGGACGTAGCTCGGGAAACTTCCGGTAGAACCGCTCGGGTTCAAATTCGTGGTAAACGTTGACAAAGGCCGGGCAAATGATACCATTGTGGAATTCGAGGCCAGCTTCCTCGTGGAATTTCCCCAGCGGTTTAACGATATCCAAAATTAAGCCGCTCGAATCGACCCGTACGATTCCTTTGGCGATGGGTTTTTCGTTGCCCGTAAAGAGGTAGTGAGCGGCAAATTTTCTCATTTTTCAGGCTGAATGTTGACTTCTTTTTTGGTACTCGCCTCTTCCTGAAGCATGTTCAGGCGATCGACAACCTGCTGATAAATCCGCTCATACACTTTGGGTAAGCTCGAATAGTACACCACCGATTCGGCGAAAACGGAATCGGCTACGCCATGCTTCTCCAATACCGAATAGTACAGATCTTTGGATTGGAGTTTGGTCATTTCGTTTTCAAAGCGGTATTGGCTGGCATAAGCTTCGTGAAGGTGCATATCATAAAGCATGTCAACCATTTGTTTTTCGTTGACCAGCTCGTCCGGTTTCGGAAATCCCTTCTTTTCTTTGCACGAAAACGATGCAACAGTAAGTAGAATCAGTAAAAAGTAGTGGGTTGTTCTTTTCATTTCAACACATGAATTCGTTCACAAAGTTAGGATTCCATCCCATTAAATGATCAGCTAAATTCGGAAAAAGATAGAAAATTTCGAAAAGGTCGGGTCGTTGAGGGCTATCAAGCCGCTTTGACTGGTAGGTGTTGTGAAAGACTTGGGCACCTTACTGTCCGTTCATTGATCCGTTTTGAATGAACTATTTCCGCAATATCCGGGTTATGCTTTTAACCAATAATACAAGCTGTTATGAGATCGAAATCACTAAGCCGAAGAAAGTTTATTCAAACAACGGGAGTCGTGGCTGCAGCAGTTTCGCTGAGCCCAAATCTGGCTTACGTCAAGGAGGCATTCGACCCGAAAGGGATGGATACCGTTCCCTTGGGTAAGACCGGAGTAAAAATTCCCCGAATGATCATTGGAACGGGTAGTCGGTTTATGGCGGCCCCCGAACAGGAAGGTTTGGCCATTTTGGAACAGGCGCTTAATCAGGGATTTTATTACTGGGATACTGCGGCCAGCTATGGAAACCAAGACGAATACAGTGAACAGCGGCTCGGCAAAATATTAAAAGACCGGCGACAAGAGGTATTCCTGGCGACCAAGGTGGGAGAGCGCGAGGCCGATGCCGCCAAGCAAACCATTGAAACCAGCCTGAAAAGGTTGCAGACCGATTACATCGATCTCTGTCAAATCCACTCCATTTCGGACGAGGAAGACGTCAGGCAATTGGGAGATGGTGTTTACCGGGTTTTGAAAGATTACCAAAGTCAGGGCGTGATTCGCCACCTGGGCTTCACAGGGCACAGCTCAGCTAAGGCGATGAAACTGGCGGCTGAATTGTATGCCTTTGATACCATGCTGATAGCTTTGAACCACCAGCGGGCACAGGAGAACTTTGAAGAACTTCCGATTCCGTATGCTGCGCAAAAGGGCATGGGTGTGCTCGTTATGAAAGTAATTCGACCTCGGGAAACAGTGTCGGGCCTTGATCCCAAAGAACTGATTCGATATGCCTTGAGCCTGAAATCGGTGACCTCCGCCGTTATTGGAACCGATAGTCTGGAGGTGCTGAAGTCGAATATGGCGCTTGTAAAAAACTTCAAAGCCCTATCCGAAAAGCGGATGCAGGAATTGCATGTTGAGCTGGGCCCATTTTATCAAAACCAGCATCTTCCGTGGATGAAGGCGGACTATCGAGATGGCGCTCTACTGGCCTAGGTGAACCGCATTGCATCAGCAAAAACACAATTCCCCCGACCATCACCATAGCGGATGCGGTATTCACATAGGCCGCAAGCCAAAAGTCGCGGTCAGCAATTGTTCTCTGAAAATGGCCGATGAAGGGCTTTTCAACCAGCTTGCCATGATAAACGTTTGGGCCGCCAAAGCGGCACCTCACAATACCAGCCAGCGCTGCTTCGGGATAGCCGGCGTTGGGGCTGCTGTGCCGATGCCCGTATTGAAAGATGTGCCGGACACCGTTCCAGCTCAAGCTGACCAGCACCATCAACAGGGCAGTGAGGCGCGCCGGAATAAGGTTAAGCAGATCGTCGAGCCTGGCGGCAAACCAGCCAAAGCTTTTATAGCGATCGTTTTTATAGCCGATCATTGAGTCGAGGGTGCTGACCATTTTAAAGGCAAACAGCAAGGGAACACCACCCAAAGCATAGTAGAAGAGCGGCGCAATCACCCCATCACTGAGGTTTTCGGCCATGGTTTCCAAAACGGCGGTGCGGATTTGCTGTTCATTCAAATTTGACGTATCCCGGCCAACAACGAAACGCAATTGCCGGCGACCAGCTTCCAGTCCGTCGTTGTTCAGTGCCCGGATGACCAGCCACGATTCATAGATCAGGCTATGGTTAGCCAGCCCGTAAAACACACCTATAGAGGCGGCTATTAGGTAAATCGTTGGAAACGATTCCAGTTCCCGGAAAAGCAAGAATAATAGCAGCCAGGTCATTCCAACTAAAAAAGCAGCGACCATGGCGCCCTTGAGCTTGCGGTAGTTTTGCCGGTTAAAGTGCTTCTCAAACCGGGCGATCAACCAGCCAAACATACGAATGGGATGCGGAAGCCAGCGCGGGTCGCCCAGCAGGCAATCGAGGGTAAATCCAATGAGCAGGGGAAGTATCATTTTTTCGTCATTTACCAAAACTTTGCAGAAAATCAAACATACAGATTAAGCACAAAGCATTATTTAACAAATGGACCAATATTAATAGTAGCGAGCTTGTTTTCCTGTTCTTCTTTCGGCATAAAATGGGCATGCTTAAAAACAGGGACTTTGCCTTATATTTTATCCAAGGTTGAATGCGCATTGAGACATCCGCAATCCATTTTCACTTAAATAGCCGTGCGAAGCCCGGATAGGCTTTCAGGGGAATCAAATCAAATTCGATAAGGCCGTTTTTCACCAAAGGCAAATGCTGCAATTGTTCGTGTGCCGAATCAACCGAACTTGCCTCCAGAACAAGCACAGCACTGTTTTCGTCAGCACGAAAATAGATTTCGCGGATAAAACCCGCTTGTTGAAGTTCCCACGCTTTTTGGGCTTCGTCTTTAGAAAACCTGGCAAACGCTTCGGCAGTTGCCGTTGGTTTTTCTTTTTCGATGGCAATGATTTTCATTTTCTCATTTTTTTACGCAGTGGCACAAAGGAATTCATGGCGTATCCCATTTTGCCGGGACAATCTATGCCGTTGTTTTATTCGCTTAAATTTCGCCCACACGTTTCAGCTTGATGCTTGTTTCAGCCTTTTTTTCGCCGTTGATGATCAGATCAAACCAGTGCACGCCGGGAAAATGTCTCCGGGTGGTACGTTGCAAAAAGCTGTGTTTGAAAGTAATGGTGTGTTTTCCGGGCTTCCACACTTTTTCGCTGATCTGGAAAACTTTTGGCGAAGTTTTGCCATTTGCCTTCACAAAATAAACCAAGTATTCCAACCTGATTTTTTTGCTTTGCTTTTCATTCACTTCCAATTGGAAACTCAATTGGATTTGGTTCCCGATGAATGTAGATCCAACTTCAGCTTCAAAAAACGAAATATTGATATGTTCCGGGTCACCAAACCCGAAGAGCAACATTGCCCTTTTGTTGCCCGATTTCAACAATGTGCGGCAAGCATGTTTAATGATCCAGTCGGTGTTTGCCGATTTTCCCTGCCAGCTTTCGCACAAGTCAAGCACCGACTCAGGGTGGTCTTTCGAGATATCGTTCAGGTTGTTGGCCACACTCTTCCGGACATACTCCGAGGGGTCGTCTTTTAGTTGCTCCAGGATTGGAATAATTGGCGAAGGGTCTTTTTTGAATTTCTTCAGCGCCATTCCCCAAGGCAAACGTGGGCGGCAGCCTTCACTTGCCAACCGCCGGACATGTTCATTTTCGTGGCTGGCCCATAGCAACATTTGTTGCATACCCCGTTTAGGTTCCAGGTCAAGGAACGGACGAATGGCAAATTCGGAACTGCAACTTTTGGTAAATTCCTCCAAGGCCTGCATAGAAAGCTCCCAATGCTCTTGTCCATAAAGTTCAACATAGTCGGCAAACGACATGACAATTAAACCGCTCACTTTAGGACTGGCCTGTATCATGATGGCGATGGCATCATGGTAATTTTCAGGGAGCCACTGTTTCAGGCACAAAGCGATGTGCCTCATGCGCTGTTTTAATTCAAGTTGTTCCCATGAATCCGAAAAAACAGATTGAAGGAACTGTTCAGCCAAAAAATCAGGGTAAACCGTTGTTAACGATTTCGCTATTTTCCTGACA
>NZ_CAXBDD010000106.1:0-12847 GCF_963974515.1 uncultured Sunxiuqinia sp.
GTATTCGGAACTTGGAGACTATGCAGCTCAGCTGGTTGCTGAATCCAATTACGGATGTTTGGATACGACGAATTTGGATATCAAGATTCTGCCTTTCAATGTATTTACGCCCAACGCCTTTCGTCCGGATAGTGATATTCCGGAGAACCGAACCTTTATGCCGGTTGGGCTTGGCGCTGATGTTGCCCGGTTTGACCTGAAGGTTTTTGATCGATGGGGACAAGTCGTATTTGAGACGAAAACACCTGAGCATCCTTGGGATGGAACGAATAAAAACGGGGACCAAGCTCCGATGGGAAATTATATCTGGATGGCCAACTTCTTCGACATTCAGGGTTATGAGCATAACCAAAAGGGGCAAATTCTTTTAATCCGCTAAGATTAAGGTACACCAAATTCTTCTTCGTAGGAGTTGGAGAATGGGAAGTAGCTTTTTTTACGATTACTTTTCAGTAAGAATGAAAGAGAGACCTCGCTGGTACCACCTGAATTTCCCCAAAGGCCTGAGATTGTCCAGTCGTAGCTGTAGGTAAATTGCATGCGATTATTGACAAAACCGACCAGAAAGATTAGTGAATCGTAACGTATGCCAAAGTTTTGACGAAACCAGGTGCCAGCCGTTAATCCCCGTTTTGTAGCCAGTATTCCATAATTTATTTGGTTCGAAATACCTTGTTGCTGAATGATTAGTTGAGGGGAGATATCGAATTTTTTTCGCAAATGTCCATGCCTGAAAACAGGTAGCCTCGCCCCGGCATGGACCGTATATTTTCGATCAAGTACACTATTGTCATCATTTTCGGGAGCGTACGATTGGCTGGGTTCGGTTAAATGATGGATGGCGGCGCCGAAAAACAATCGTTTGCTGTATACCAAAAGTCCGGTAGAAAAATCGGCATACGAAAAGTCTGGCTCAGTGATGATCTCGCCCGTAGCCCCATGGTTCCCATAATTGATGTCCAAATTATCAGCAAAAATCAAGTCATTTACTTTCAGCGAATTTTGGTGGTATCCAACTTGCAGTCCAGCGTGGACCCGGTATTCGCGACTGAGCTGAATGAAAACAGAATAGGCCAGATTAACTTGCAGTTGATTGAGCAGATTGCCTGCCTGCGCATCGTTCATCACTTGTAGGCCCAGCCCACCTTGCAGCGACTCAACCGGAAAATCAGCGGCAACACTGTAGGTTGTATAAGCATTGTCGAATTGAAGCCATTGATTGCGATACTGAAGGGCTATTCGTGGTGCTCCTTCTGATCCGGCAAAAGCCGGATTGAGATACATGGGATTGGCATAAAATTGAGAAAATGAAACATCTTGCCCATAGGCAAATTGAATTCCCAATATCAGTAACGCGATGGTACGAATCGTTTTTTGCACAAGATAGTTTAGCCTAATTCACGAGGAGTAAAAATACTTAAAAATCAATCCGATAGAAGAAGTTGAGATTAAAAATGAATAAATCATTTTTAATTAGAGTATTAGACCTAAAAAAGCCGGACAATAATCGCCCGGCTTTCTTTATCTGATGGTCTCTGTTTCTACTTCTTGCTCAACTCCACAAAATCGCGCTGAGACTTGATGAGGTTGATGGAATGCAGGATCAGGTTCTTGGTTTCCTTGATGATGTTGAAGAACAGCAATGAATTCCGCGTGCTCACATCTTTTGCCTTGATCCGTTTGATCTGTTTTTTCTCCAATTGAGTAAGTTTGTCGGTTAGCGCCTCTTTGTGAGCCAGCATTTCGTCAAACTTCTCGTACTGATTTTCTTTCACCAGGTGCAAAGCCAGGTTGAAGAATTCATCGACATGATTAATCAGGTCGGTCATTTCTTCCAGCTGCACCTCAATAAATGGTTTGTGGTTGTTGCTTAGGTGCTTGTACAACGGTTCGATCAGGAATTTCAGTGAGTGCGAAACTTCACGCTGGTAATCCACGATCTGTACATAGCAGTGGCCACTTTCCATCGATTCCTGTTGCAAAGTTTGAATCGTTGGGAATACTTTGTCTTTGGCCTTTTTGACTTTTTTCTGGAATTTCTTGATCAACTCCATCGACTCTTTCAAATGGGCACGGTCTTCTTTAATAAAGCTATCAATACTCACCGAGTAGATCTGGTTGGCATTCATAACCGTGTTGAACACTTGCTTCTTTGTTTTCTCAATGATTTTGTCCGACAAGTCAACTTCTTCTGCTTCCTCTTCTTCCTGTTCTTTTGCCCGTTTTTTAAACAGTACGTAAGTCCTGCCGACCATGACAATGGCCACAGCCACAAAAACAAAAATCATAAACTGGCCGCTGATGGAAATGACCCAGGCAATGAAGGCGGCTACACTAAAGGCCACCAGCGCAGTCATAAACCAGCCGCCAATAACGGTGAAAACACCAGAAATCCGGTAAACCGCACTTTCGCGGTCCCAGGCCCGGTCAGCCAGCGAGGTACCCATAGCCACCATAAAGGTGACGTAAGTGGTGGAAAGTGGTAATTTGTAGGAAGTACCGATTGAAATCAAAATCCCGGCGACAATCAAATTGACCGACGCTCTGATTTTATCAAAAGCCGGCCGGTCTTTATCGTTGAATTGTTCTTCCCTGTTGGGCTCGAAGCGTTTATCCAGGGCGTTTGTGAGAACAGCGGGAAACACTTTACGCAGTCCCTTGTTCACCGAAATGGTGGTACGTACCATGGTGCGGGAGAATATTGAAGAGGCAAAACGCTCTTCTCCTTCGCTTTGGCGCGACAGATCAACCGACGTGGCCACTACCGAGCGTGCTTTGCGGGAGGTGATCAAGGTGATGATCATGACGAAACCTGCAATGGCAAGCATATAGGTTGGCGTGGCAACCTTTCCCGTGAGCATGCCCATCTCGAAGGTTTCGGGCGAGGTGGCACCGGCGGCAACCCAAGCCTTAAATGATGCAAATCCGGCGAGTGGAACCCCAATAAAGTTCACCAGGTCGTTACCGGCAAAGGCCATGGCCAGGCCAAAGGTTCCAACCAAAACAATCATCTTAGGAATATCAATTTTGAAGATCCAGTATAACAATTGCAAGGCGACAGTCCAGCCAACAAAACTTATCAGAAGAATATTTGTCATGTTGACAGTCAAATATTCAACCGTTTCGGCTGACATGAAGGAAGCACCCTTGGCCCCTTTAATGATCATGAAATACGTCATGGCGGCGATAGCGATACCGCCAAAGGCAGACCCAAAATATTTGAGTGTCCGGTTCGTTTTGAAGGAGAAAATGATACGGGCGACATATTGAACAGCAGCACCGATAACAAAGGCAACAATAACAGAGAGCAAGATACCGGTAATAATAGCCAGCGCCTTTTCGGAGTTAATGTATCGATGTAATTCGGCAATCGACTGGCCTGCCTGGCTAATTTTAACAATGGAAACCGCTACGGCGGCACCCAGCAACTCGAAAACAATGGAAACGGTTGTTGAGGTTGGTAATCCAAAGGTGTTGAAAAGATCGAGCAGAATGATGTCGGTAATCATGACAGCCATGAAAATGACCATGATTTCGGTGAAGAAAAACATGTCGGGATGAAAAATCCCTTTCCGGGCCACTTCCATCATTCCACTGGAAAACGTAGCTCCAACTAAAACACCTAAGCTTGCAACCGTGAAAATGATCCATTTTGGTGCGGCTTTCGAACCGATAGCCGAGTTGAGGAAGTTAACAGCATCATTGCTTACCCCAACCACTAAATCGGAGATTGCCAGTGCAAAGAGCACAACAACAAGAATAAGATAAAATTGTTCCATTTTTTTGGTATAAGATTGACGGGGGCAAAAATAGCGTTAACTAACTTTACACCGCCCCCGGCGTGTTAAATTAATGTTAACGAACCGTCAATTTACTATTAATGAGAGAACAAGCAAAATTTTGTTCTAAATTCGTCGCAAACAACTGTTTTATGAAAACATATTCACCACAAAAATTGGCTTTTTATCTCGGACTTTCCCTGACCTTTCTAACGATTCTCTTTGTGATAGCCTTCTCATTACTCGATTTTTCACTGTGGATTTATCTGGCATTGATCCTGTTTTATTTCGCGATTATCTATTCGCTAATTGTTTATATTATGCGCGAATATGTTGATCACCGGATTGAGCCTATTTATAAGATTATCCGCAAAATCCCGGTCGAAGGGAAAAAAATAAAAAAACGGGGCGATCAGGTTGATCTTGTTTCGACTGCTCGGCAGGAAGTGGAGGAGTGGGCAAAAAACCAAACACAGGAAATTACACGCCTGAAAGATCTGGAGCGCTACCGCAAAGACTTTGTAGGCAATGTTTCGCATGAACTGAAAACACCGATATTCAACATTCAAGGTTATATTCTAACACTTTTGGAAGGTGGAATTGACGATCCCAAAGTGAATAAGCTGTACCTGAAACGCACCGAGAAAAGCATTGACCGGATGATTTCGATTGTGGAGGATCTGGAATCTATTACCAAGCTGGAGTCTGGCGAGTTGAAACTGAAATACGAAACTTTCGACTTGGTCAAGCTCGTGGATGACGTGATTGAGATGGAGCAAATGATGGCGGCCGAACGGAAAATTCAGCTCTTATTTGACCGCCCTGAGAAACCGGTAAAGGTGCATGCGGATAAAAAGCGGATTATGGAGGTGATGACCAATCTGGTGGTGAATGGAATAAAATACGGCCAGCGGAAAGGGTTTGTTAAAGTGTCGTTTTACGATCTAAAACACAATTTAATGATTGAAGTGGCTGACAATGGACTGGGAATCGACAGCAAGCATCTGCCCCGCATTTTTGAGCGGTTCTACCGCGCCGACAAATCCCGGTCACGCGAGCAAGGCGGAACCGGCCTTGGGCTTTCCATCGTTAAGCACATTATCGAAGCCCACGAACAAACCATCAATGTTAAGTCTGCGGTTGATGAAGGGACAACTTTTACCTTCACCCTTGAAAAAGCCAAATGAAAGTCGTAATTTTCGTAGGATTTCAAGTTTTAACGATCATAAACAATCTATTTCGCTGTACTTTTACCTTAGCAGTGGTTAATATTACCGACTATGAGTGATACAAAATACAAAATCTTGCTGGTCGATGATGAAGTCGACATTCTGGAGTTTATCAGTTATAACCTCGAAAAAGAGGGATATAAAGTGTACACCGCTCAGAATGGCGTTGAGGCCATCAAGCTGGCTGAGAAAAAAACTCCCGACCTGATCATCCTTGATGTGATGATGCCTGAAATGGATGGTATTGCTGCCTGCGAAGAAATTCGGAAAATTCCATCGCTTTCAAACGTGGTCATTGCCTTTCTGACCGCCCGTGGCGAAGATTACTCGCAGATTGCCGGGTTCGAAGCAGGTGCGGATGATTACATTACCAAACCTATTCGGCCAAAAGTATTGGTTAGCCGCGTCAAGGCTTTGCTGAAACGGACCGGAGGCGGAATTATGACCGAGCAGGCCGTTGAAAATTCAACAACCATAACCATTGGTAATCTGGTGATTGACAAGGAACGTTACCTGATCAATTCTGAAGGTGTAGAAATGGTTCTGCCCCGCAAGGAGTTTGAGCTGCTTTCATTGCTGGTTTCCAAACCGGGCAAGGTTTTTACACGAGAAGAAATCTATTACTCGGTTTGGGGTGATAATGTGGTTGTTGGAGACCGCACCATCGACGTTCATATTCGAAAACTTCGTGAGAAAATCGGTAACGATCACATCAAAACCCTCAAAGGAATTGGCTATAAGTTCGTAGAATAGCCGTTTAATCCCTTATAAACTAAGGGATTTTTTATTTGTTTCGTTACCTTTGTTAAAAAGCACTTTGGAAATGAAATCAAAAAATCTATTGGTACTGGTGATTGTACTCGCGTTGGTTGCTTGTAAGACCAAAGAAAAGGAAGATGATCTTCAGGTTGAAGTAGCACCTCAGGACACCGTTCAAATTGTTGAAGTTCCTGAACCTGAACCTGAGCCGGTTGAGGAAGTTGATCTCGGCGTTAATCTGGATGATAAATATTTTCTGGTGGTCGATACTTACACCGTGAAGGCCTTTGCGGAAAGCTGGGAACAGAAATACAAGCAAGAAGGTTATAAGCCGGCTGTGATTATGCGTAATGAAGATGGTTACTACCGGCTTGCACTGCAGTCGTTTAAAGATTTTGATTTAGCGAAGGAAGCCTTGAGAGTACTTCGTCTGGAGGACGAATTCGAGGATGCCTGGATCATGGTCATAGAAAAATAATCACCAGGTAGTTGACAGCAAAACCCAGCATGAATCCGGCATAAATTTGCAACGGGTCATGTTTCTTTAAAACCAATCGCGAGGTTCCAACTGCACCTGCAGCGATGATTAACCCGGTTAAAAGTAAGGAGCTGTTCAGCCCCAGCCGGAAAGACAACGCTAAGATGGCACCAATTAATCCGCCAATTCCAGCCATGTGGTTGCTGATTTTCCATTTCATAGAGACCAGCAAAAGCAGAATGATGATCAGGATCGTTGCTAGCAGAAAGATTCGGTAGATGGGGTAAACCTGGAGTCGTCCCAGGTAAAAGTAGCCCAGGTAATAATAGACTGCCGTGAAAAGTAAGGGAATGACCCGGTCGGTACTTTTTTCCATTTTCATATTAAAATGCTTGTTGAACGAAAGCAGTCCCAAGCTCAGAACCGGCAACAGAAAAGTACTCATAAAGACAATCAGCAGGAGCAGTTTTTTGGCATCATAGGTGATCATGGAAAAGTAAAAGCCTGAATTCATCAGCAGAAGAAACCCATAGGTAGGGATCAGTAAAGGGTGAAAAATAACAGAAAACGTCTGGGCAATGCCTTGTTTAATATTCATGCGTTACTTTTATAATTCTTTTCGTAAGCGGGCAACCGGAATACCCAGCTGTTCGCGGTATTTAGCAACTGTTCGCCGGGCAATCGGATACGATTTGTCTTTGAGAATTTTGGCCAGCCGGTCGTCTGTCAGGGGTTTGCGCTTGTCTTCATTTCCAATGCATTCTTCCAAAATCTTTTTGATTTCCCGTGTCGACACTTCTTCACCAGTATCTTTCTGCATCCCCTCCGAAAAGAAATATTTCAGCGGGTAAGTGCCAAAATGGGTTTGAATGTATTTACTGTTTGAAACACGCGAGATGGTTGAGATATCGAGTCCAGTGCGATCGGCAATGTCTTTCAAAATCATTGGTCTTAGCCGGGTTTCATCGCCTTCCTTAAAATATTCCTTCTGAAAGTCGATAATTTCCGACATGGTCATCAGCAAAGTTTGCTGTCGTTGCTTAATAGCATCGATAAACCATTTGGCCGAATCCAGCTTTTGCTTGACAAACTGGACAGCTTCCTTTTGGTTTTTCGTGGCGCTTTTGCGGTTGCTGGTATAGCCCTTGAGCATATCCATGTAGGAGTTGTTCATGCGTAAATCCGGCACGTTTCGCTGGTTCAGCGACAAGATCAGCTCGCCATCCACATTATCGAGCGAAAAGTCGGGTACAATGACCTGGTTAGAGCTGTTTTGAGGGTTGTTGACTGAACCGCCGGGCTTGGGGTTGAGTTTCAGTATTTCGTTGAAAGCTTCTTTCAGTTGGTCTTCTGTGATTTCGAATTTGTGAAGAATCTTGTCGTAGTGCTTTTTGGTAAATTCGTCGAAGCTTTCCTGCAGGATTTTGGATGCCAGGCAAGTGGCGTCGGTCCCTTTTTTACGCTCAATTTGCAGCAGCAAACATTCCTGAAGCGAACGTGCTCCAATGCCGGCCGGATCAAAATCCTGGATGACCTCCAGAATCTTTTCCAACTCCTGTTCCGTCACATTCATGTTGAGCGTGAAGGCCAAATCGTCGCTTATGGACGATAAATCGCGGCGCAGGTAACCATCCTCATCAATATTTCCAATGATGTATTCAGCTAGCAATTTTTGTTGATCATTCAGTCCGGTCAATCCCAGTTGCTCGGTTAGCGACTCGTAAAAGCTTACTCCAGAGCTATAGGGCATATCCACTTGCTTGTCGTCCTTCGAATAGTTGTTGACGTTCAGCTTATAGGTCGGAATATCGTCATCATCCATATAATCTTCGAGCGAAAATTCATCACCTTCGCTTTCACTGCTTTCGCTATCATCGCTTTGATCAATCGGTTCGTCGTCCACCATTTCAAGAACCGGATTTTCCTCCAGCTCTTTTTTTATTCGTTGTTCGAGCTGAATAGTAGGAATCTCCAGAAGCTTGATCACCTGGATTTGTTGAGGCGATAATTTCTGCAGCAGTTTCTGTTGTAAACTTAATCGTTGAGATGGCATACTATTCTAATTTCTCCAAAGTTAACTTTTCCCGAAATAACAAATATAAGCTTTGTTATCAAAAAGAGGTTGACTTTTCAGGTCAACCTCTGTTGTTTTTAGAGTTATTTAATGATTTTTTGCTTTAAAATTCGGCATTTTTTGGTGTTCTGGGGAAAGCAATCACATCGCGGATGTTGCCCATTCCGGTTGCAAAAAGGATGAACCGTTCGAATCCCAACCCAAAACCGGCATGTGGAACTGTTCCGTAGCGACGGGTATCCAGGTACCACCACATTTCATCAGTTGGCACGTCCATTTCTTCCATCCGTTTTACCAGCTTGTCGTAGTTCGACTCACGTTCTGAACCGCCAATAATTTCGCCAATTTGCGGGAAAAGCACATCCATGGCAGCAACGGTTTTTCCGTCATCGTTTTGCTTCATGTAAAAAGCTTTGATGTCTTTCGGATAATCAATCAGAATAACCGGTTTGTTGAAATGTTTTTCAACAAGGTAACGCTCGTGTTCGCTTTGCAGATCAATTCCCCACTCAACCGGAAACTGGAATTTACCTTTTTTGTATGGTTTTGAATTCCGCAGAATTTCAATCGCTTCGGTATAGGTGCAGCGCACAAAATCGTTTTCCAGCACAAACTGAAGTTTTTCAATCAGTTCCATTGAGCGTTGATCCTGTGGTTTATTTTTTTCCTCCTGTTCCAGCCGGTTACTCAGAAATTTAAGGTCATCCATGCAGTTGTCCAACGCATAACGGATCAGGTATTTCAGAAACTCTTCGGCTAAATCCATATTGTCTTTTAGCTCATAAAAAGCCATTTCTGGCTCAATCATCCAAAACTCGGCCAGGTGACGCGTGGTGTTCGAATTCTCAGCGCGAAAGGTGGGGCCAAAGGTGTACACTTCACCCAAAGCAGTAGCTCCCAGTTCGCCTTCGAGCTGCCCCGACACTGTGAGGTTGGTTGCGCGGCCAAAGAAATCCTGTGCATAATCCACCTCGCCTGCCTCATTCAATGGCGGGTCAATAGCCGGCAGCGTTGATACCCGGAACATTTGACCGGCGCCTTCGGCGTCCGAAGCGGTTACAATAGGCGTGTGCAGGTAGTAAAAACCTTTGTCGTTAAAATATTTGTGAATGGCAAAAGCCATGGCGTGCCGAATACGAAATACAGCGCTGAACGTAGCCGTACGAAAGCGCAAATGCGCGTTTTCGCGCAAGAATTCCAGGCTGTGTTTTTTAGGTTGAATGGGATATTTCTCGGGATCAGCTTTTCCATAGATGGTGATTTCCGAAGCGACCAATTCTACAGCTTGCCCACTTCCCATCGACTCAACCAATTCACCTGTGATCCCCAGCGCAGCGCTGGTATTGATGTCGCGCAACAAGGCTTCACCAAACTTTTCGACATCAGCAACAACCTGCAAATTATTGATGGTCGATCCGTCATTCAGCGCGATAAAATTGACATTTTTACTGCCGCGCTTGGTTCTCACCCATCCTTTTACCAACACTTGCTGGCCTACTTCGCCGCCAGCCAATACTTCTTTAATTTTCAGTCGTTTCATGTTGTTTGTTGTGTTTTGCAGATTATTTTATGCGTTCCCTGATCATCAGGCTTAAAAATCGAATCACAAAAGTACATTTTTCTGCTGAAAAACATGAATTGACCTATGAAAAGTTCTGGGAGTGGCTGATCTGACTTCGATACCGTGAGTGGGTCTTCGAGGTGTCGGGAATTGTCCTTACTCAAGGTACTGGCCCTTGTTTCATAAAAAAAGAAATCTCAACCCGGCAAGTCTTTCTGTCAGTTCGTGTTAAAAAACATTATTCACTATAAACAATAAATCTAATTTATTTCTATTTTTGATAATAGAAAAAATCAAGTCGAATAATCAATTCATTCTCAATGAAGACATTAGGAAGTGTTTTGTTTCCAATAGTTTTGATCCTGACTGTCATGTCTTTGTCAAACTGTAAAAAGTCAGGCAGTGAAGAACTGGTCTCTGAAAAGGATATTGATGGTTTGGTTCAAAAAGGGCCGTTCATCAGCGGAAGTTCGGTGACCATTTACGATTTAAAGACAGATTTAACTCCGGTGGGAAAATCGTACAATACACAGATCTCCGATAATCAGGGCTCGTTCCAACTCAATGGTATTACGTTAAGTTCGGGTTACGTCAATTTAAGAGCCGATGGTTTTTATTTTAATGAAGTGGCTGGTGCACAGTCGGTGGCACAGCTTACCTTATATGCCTTGGCCGATGTTGCGGGTTCGGGTTCAGTCAATGTCAACTTGCTGACTCACCTGGAAAAACCGCGTGTTGAATTTTTAATGCAGCAAGGAAAATCATTTTCCGATGCGAAAACACAGGCTCAGAAAGAAGTGCTGGCCATTTTCAGCCTGGAAAAGGATGGAATTGGATCTTCAGAAAATTTGAATATTTCCCAAGGTGGTGAAGATAATGGAATTCTGCTGGCCATTTCAAGCATTTTGCAGGGTTACCGTTCCGAAGGAGCGTTGACCGAACTTTTGTCGAACATCAGCAACGATATTCGTGAAGATGGTCAACTGGATGATGAGAATTTGGGAGCGGCCCTGGTCAATCATGCGTTATCGCTTAATGCCACTGCAATTCAAGCGAATTTGACTAAGCGATATCATGAGCTCGGAGCATCAGCCAACGTTCCCGCTTTTGAGCAGTTCATTACCAACTTTATCGCCCACACGGGTTTTGAGCCAACAGGATCAGTCATTAGCTATCCGGCTACCGGACTGAATGGTCAAAATATTCTTGCCTTATCGAAAACCGATTATTTGGCGGGCGAAAACAATCCCTGTAGCCTTGCCGCCCAGCTACCTAAAAATTCGAACCTGAAGATTCGGATTACTTCGCTCAGTGATTCCGACACCATAAAAACGGTTTCTGCTGATACGACTGACGTCTCAGGACCTAAGTCAACCAAGGCCGCATGGTACTACCAATCGAGTTCGAATATTAACTGGTCTATTTCTGATTTTGATACGGAAGCTTTTTCGCAGACCTTTACCGCTATTGAGCCCGACAAATCCTGTGATTTGAAGTTATTCTTTGACCGTGGTTCGTTTTTGGTTGAATACTTTGAAATGGACGCGGTGGAACCAGCCAAGGAAAAAACAATCACCGTGGAATGACCAATGGGTTTCGAACGATTGATTTCACAGCTTTAGTGATGCCAAAATAAAATGAAGCAAAGAATAGTTTTTAGTTTGTTGTTCATGCTGCTTGCGGTTTCAGTAAGAAGTCAGCTTCAGTCAACGGACTGCTTTGCGGAGCAGACCGCTGTTTGGACGGAGCAACAAAAAGAATTGATTTTTGAACATGTTCGTGCTTTCCCGGAGCACACGCAATTGGCATTTGCATTTATCAACAACGGAGCGGTTGCTTTTTCAGGTGTCATTTCCGAAAATGATACGATTAGGTTGGTTGACAACCGGCATAAAGTCTTTGAAATCGGTTCCATTTCAAAAGTGCTTACCGCAAGTTTGCTGACTGCCATGGTTGGTGAGGGAAAACTGAGTCTGGAAGATCCGGTGAACGACCACCTTCCTTTTGCATTGAAAGATTCCATTCGGCCAACGTTTATGCAGTTGGCCAATCATACCTCGGGTTTGCCGCGCATGCCTTCAAACTTTGATGCCGGTGTTCCTTTCGATCCGGCCAATCCCTACCGGAACTATGGCCCCGATCTTCTGGAAGAATACCTAACCAAGCAGGTGGAACTGGCTTACCATCCGGGAGAGCGGAGTGAATACTCCAACCTGGGAGCAGGACTGCTGGCTTATACATTGGCGCAAATGACCGGCTTGGATTATCAGCAATTGTTGAAAAAATACCTGTTTTCGACCTATGGAATGACAGCCTCAACCACCAGGCGCGGGGATGTGACTTCAAGCTTGGTTCGTGGCCTCGATCAAAACGGCGAGGAGACGTCGAACTGGGATTTCTCGGTGATGGTAGGGGCTGGCGGCATTTTGTCGACCACCGAAGACCTGGCCAAATTTGCTTTGGCCCAGTTTGATGACGCGAACCAGGAACTGAAACTGACGCGCAAACCGACGTTTGAAGTGAGTGAGCGGATAGCCCTGGGCTTGGGCTGGCATATTGTGAAAACCTCCTCTGAAACTGAACTGTATTGCCACAATGGCGGCACTGGAGGCTACAGCTCATCGATTGTGCTTGATACCCACCAGGCCAATGGCGTGATCATCCTTTCCAATGTCTCCGCTTTTCATCCCCAATCGCCAAAAATTGAACAGCTGTGTTTTTCGTTGCTGCGGACGCTCGGGGATCATTGAAATAATAGCCAGACAGCACATCAACCAACTTTTTAGAAGGTTCCGATTAGTATTGATTTAGTCGACGGGAAAGCCCCAAAATCAGCTCTTTTGAAGTAATTCGACAGCCGGCGAAATGAAAGTCAGCTGTCAAGTTTCATTTCGATGAGTTTCTAAATGAAAAGGGCCCAGTCCGAATTGGACTGAACCCTTTTACTGGTTTATTAAAATGGTCTAG
>NZ_CAXBDD010000107.1:0-12513 GCF_963974515.1 uncultured Sunxiuqinia sp.
CAATTTTTTTAAGGAATCTTTATTTTTTTAGTTTTCACTTCAAAATATCTTAGATGCCCTGATAGGACTGATGTTTGATTTATTATATGATGATTTTTAAGGAAACTCCAGTAACACTTCATTGAAAGCATGAGTTCCCTTCTAAAAATTAAGCTTCAATAATAGTATTAAATTGGATTATTTTGTATATTAGTATGTAACCAACTCATTTCAAATTGATTGAAAACCGGTCAAATTTCAGGTGAGTTAAACGGTGAGTTCTTTCTGGAAATATTTCGGTATTGTTCTGATAATAAGACACTTACGGGATACAAGACGAATCCTGGTATCCCTAAAGATAAAAAAAAACAATGAGTTAGGCCAATGTCTAGTTCCTTCTTTTTCTGTACGGGAACAACAAATCCTGACTTTATTTGGCGGTTGGTAAGCGGTTTGAAATGATTGCGTATTCTCTCTTACATTATTTTAAACTGTTTGCTTGTAGCAATAGTTCTTTGACGTGCTGATGATTTTTGATTGAGTTCCGCTTAAAGGTTAATGGCGAACAGCCTAAGAAATCGGGACAACATTAATCTGTTGTGGAATGACACTTTATATGTTACCATTGAAAATGAGTTTTCTCTGGTGTCGGAATTGCTCAATTGCATAACCTTGGCAATATTCACCTTGGTCAAGGCGGTATTGAAATGAAAGTAAAGCTTATTTCCACTTCGTGCCTGCGAGTTTTCGAGCCCCGCAAATTGCTTTGCCTCGCGGAATACCTTATCGAGAGCTCTCCACAAGTACCACCGACGTATCAGACAAGGAATGCTACAACCTGTAAGACAAACAAATCAAAACATTTGAGTGCTTACAAAGCATGCTGGCAATACAGACAATAGCCATGAGCATCATATACTCATCACTTTCATCTTTGCACATAAAGCTGTTGCTTGAAAGTGGGGTAAAAACACTAAACAAAGGACGTATGTACGAACTATTCAATTTTGTCCATTACAAAATCAGCATGATAATAAAAGTATTGCTGCCCAATATGACACCAAGGGCTTTCCTTCCTCAATCAGATCCATCCCCTAATTAATGACGGACAGTTAAGCTTCTTACTGAATTTTGAAAACTAAAAATGGGAGATGGTCAAATATAAAGCAAAATATATAACAAGTGAAATTAAGCATTCTTTTTATGAGGACAATTTGTTTAAGTCGGACTTCCTATTCGACTGCGGTGAAACAAAGATCGTGCAGGTTGATGCCACCTACTTCTTTAAAAAAAGCGATATTTTTCTAATCCCAAAAAACCAGTTGGCGACCATCATTAATTATCCAAAAGACGTGCAACCGAATAAAACAGTTGTCATGCACCTTTCAAAAGAGGGAATGATTGATTATTATTCAAGGCTGGATGTAAAGGCAAAGAGCTTTGGTATCGCCGAAAATTCTTTGGCACAACAATCACCCCTTGTTGGTAAGTTGTCTTTCTTCGCTGATTCCTTATTTCGAAATGGAGGACCTTCCTGAGGCTATTGCATCGCTGAAGATTACCGAAGCGATCAGTATTCTCAGGGCCATTGACGGGGGAATTGACAGCGTGTTGGCAAACGTTGAAGAACCCGGGAAAATAGACATGGTCAACTATATGGAAAGGAACTTTAGGTTTAATCTGCCTTTGAAAAAGCGCAGCTTTCTGACCGGGCGCAGCCTGACAACCTTTAAACAGGACTTCGGCAAAGCGTTCAACACAACGCCGCAAAAATGGCTTACCCGAAAACGGCTGGAGTTGGCCCAATACCAGTTTGTCGAAAAGAACAAGAAGCCCATCGACGTTTACTATGAAGTAGGATTTGAAAACTTCTTACATTTTTCATACGCCTTTTAAAAGCAGTTTGGCTATTCACCTGCCGAATTGATGGGACGGCAAAGGACTGATTGTCACTAAACGTGAACTGTAGTGGGAGGTTTCGGTGAGCAACAAGCCTTTCGCGGCGCTTGGATTATTGTTGAACATTCCGGTTTCTGCAAAAAAGCTATTAAAAAGTGATGTCATTTTTAGTTTTTCACCCTTATCTAAAAATGAGAGTGCTAAGAGAAATTCAAGGAGCGAAATTCTAATGATGCGTATTTTGGCAAGCTGCCTAAAGCATTGACTTTAGGAAAAAACGTGGTGTGAGAATAGAAAAAATAAAAATAGGAGAACTAAAGCGTCAGGAGGTGTTGCTGTATCGGATGACGAACGATACAGGGAGTTACGTTGAGTTGACGAATTATGGGGCAACCTTGGTTTCTGTGGTGGTGCCTGATGTCAAGGGACAGCTGGGAAATGTTGTTCTTGGATTTCCTGGCCTTGATGGGTATTTGAAGGACGATTGTTATGTGGGATCAACCATCGGTCGTTTTGCAAACAGAATTAGAAATGCTCGTTTTAATATTGGAAATGAGCAGTTCTGTCTTGATGAAAATGACGGGGTTCATTCTAATCACGGCGGTTTTTCAGGGTTTAATATCCAGGTTTTTGAGGTAGAAATATTGGCTGATGAAATCCGTTTTAACCTGAATAGTCCAGATGGTCAAGGCGGATTTCCCGGCGCATTGAGTATATCTGTTTGTTATCGGTGGAATAATCGCCAGGAGTTAATTATCCGATTTTATGCGGTGTCATCAAGGGAAACCATTTTAAACTTAACCAACCATGCCTACTTTAATTTGTCTGCAATGTCGAAAAGCGGACTTCAGCAAAGATTAACACTGGAAGCTTCCCGGATCGTCCAGTGTACGAATGAATTTATCCCTACGGGAAGAATCGTTCCTGCTGGTGAGTTGGCTTTCAGCGGTCAACGAATCGTAGAGAAAATGAATTTGGATTCTCCTGGCTTTAAAGGCATAAATAGCTACTATGTGCTCGAAGAAAAAAGGGCTGGTCAGCCTGCATGTTTATTGGAGGATGTTGAGTCGGGACGCCAGATGAAGGTTTACACAAGTTATCCCGGAGTCCAATTTTATACCGGCGATTTTCTTGAAAGTCGTGTTCCGGGTAGCCATGGGGTTGAATACCAGCCTTATGATGGAGTTTGCATCGAGTGCCTGCATTATCCCGATAGCCCGAACCATCCGAACTTTCCAAGTACGCTATTGAAGGTAGGATCAGAGTACAATGAAGAAATCCGTTACCACTTTGAATTAAAATCCAATCATGAATAGATTCGAAATGAAATTAGGTAGCTTTAGCATTGCCATACTTTTGCTTTGTACTTTTGCAATAAGTAGGGCAGAACAATTTTCCGTGAAGTCTCCAAACCAGTTGCTAACCATGAGTTTGGAGGTTGGAGAGAATTTGACCTATAGCGTATCGTATAATGGGGAGGAGATTATCAAATCCTCATCCATCGCATTGCATCTTGCCAGTGGAACCATTCTAGGGGATGAGCCTGTTGTGCAGACGACAGACGTTGTGAATTTAGACGAGACACTTTATCCTGTTTTGGGAAAAAACAATGAGTTGGCTGCTTCTTATCAAGAACTAACCATTGTTTTTGAAGGCAATTATGCTTTGATCCTGCGGGCATACGATGAGGGGGTAGCCTACCGGTTTAAGACCTCTTTTGACCATGAAATCTTTATCGAATTAGAAGAGGCGAATTTTGTGTTTGGGGAGCCGGTAGGTAGTGTTTTCCCAACTGCAGACCCAACGATGCGCTCTTGGGAAAGAGCGTATGATACTTACAGTTCACTGGATCAGATAAATCAGGATCAGTTTTGTATTACGCCAGCTTTGTTTCGGAATGAACAAGTGAATATCGTAATCGCGGAGTCTGATTTGTTCAGCTATCCCGGATTGTATTTGCAACCAGCGGGGGAGAATACAGTGCAGGGAAAATGGGCGTATTACCCCAAAACGGTATCCGATCCCGATGACGTTTACGCATATCACCGGGTTCTGGAGCGCGAAAATTATCTCGCAAAGACTGAGGGAACGCGTACTTTCCCCTGGCGAGTGATCATTGTCAATGAAGATGATAAGGATTTGTTGAATAATGAACTGATTTATAAGCTGGCGACTGCTTCGAAACTGGAGGACACTTCCTGGATAAGACCGGGTAAGTCAGTTTGGGAATGGTGGCATGACGCCATTTTGGAAACTGATCAAATCGAATCAGGTCTTAATAATTTGAGTTTTGACTTGTATAAGTACTATATTGACTTTGCTGCAGAATTTGAGATGGAGTACATTACAATGGATGCAGGTTGGAGTACGGATTATGCTGCCCAGGTTTGCAGCTATGCAGCTTCAAAGGATGTTGGAGTAATTGTTTGGGATTTTATCAATCTGCCGATCGAAAACCCGGATCGATTGACACAAATTAAAAATTTTGGAGCAGCGGGAGTGAAAATTGATTTGATTGAACGGGACGATCAGGAAGCGATTGATTGGCTGGAGCAACTCGCTGATGAATGTGCAAAACGCGAAATGTTAATCATTCTGCATGGGTGTCCAAAACCGACAGGCTTACATCGGACATATCCAAATATCGTCAACTTTGAAGCGGTGAGGGGAGCCGAATGTGCCAAATGGGACAGGACTCCGAATCCGACTTATCATACTGAATTCCCTTTCATTCGGATGCTGGCAGGTCCACTGGATTATACGCCTGGTTCAATGCGAAATGTACATGTTGATGAGTTTGAGCCAATCCCACACGGCATTCCGATGACGATGGGGACAAAGGCTCACGAGTTAGCGATGTACGTCTTATTTGATCAACCCCTGGGGTACTTATGTGATTCCCCGGTTGAATACCGAAAAAACATGATTGCCATGAACTTTCTCAAGAAGGTACCAACGACATGGGATCAAACAGTGCCGCTAGATGGGAAGATTGGTGAGTTTGCGATCGTAGCCCGCAAGAAGGACGACGATTGGTATGTCGGTGCCATGACAAACAATGAGTCGCGAAGCATTACCATAGATTTTTCATTTTTGGCGAACAATGAAACCTTTGAAGTAGAGGTTTACCGGGATAATGAGCATACAACACAGGACGCAAAGGCCATTGGTTATGAAACGATCGAGGTTACCAATCAAACGGTTTTGGATTTTAACTTAGCCCCCGGAGGAGGGCTTGCGATGTATTTAAAGAAGTCTGTACCTACATCTGCCAGTGACTTGGAACAAAAGAGTGAACTCCATTTATTTCTCAATTCCGACAGAGAGGTTTTGAATGTTCAATCGCAGGAATATATCAGTAAGATTAAGATCTTTGATCTCTTGGGGCGACTTCATTTCTCCAGAGAAATACCCGCATATCAAAAGTCGTTGCAGGTGAATGTGGGCCATTTGTACCCCGGAACTTATGTTGCTGATGTGGAAATCACAGATGCTAGAATGAGGCAGAAGTTTGTGAAGTAGCTACTCTTTTAATCGCTACGATTTCTGGATAGGTGTATTTAATCCATTCTGTATCGGCCGTCATAGCTAGATAAATATAATTCGATAGTTGTTCTAAAATGAAGAGTTATGGACGATTTTGGAAAGGATCAAGATTTATCTATATTCGGGAACTTAACCAACCGATATGTCCGGATCTGGAGGCAACCATAGTTTGAACTCTCTAAGCAAGTTGAAGAGGTTTGGGAATTCTGAATCAGAAGTAGTGAATGATAACTTCGACGAATTTAAGGATCAATCTGACCAAGTGATTTGGTTGGCCTTTAAAGAAGGTGACGAATCGGCTTATGTTTTCATGTACCAGAAATATTTTGCCGACTTAATTAATTATGGGAGCCAGTTCACAAGAAATGGACAGTTGGTTGAAGACTGTGTGCAAGATCTTTTTATTGATCTGAAAAAAAATAGAAAAAATCTCACCGATAAAAATACTTCCATAAAATTCTACCTCTTTAAATCGCTTAAGAGGAGGGTTATCGAATACCGAAAAAAAATAGAGAAAGTTTCTCTGGAACCAACTGAAGGACAGAGAGAATTTGAGATTGTGTTGCCAATTGAAGCATTGTTGGTTGAAAAGCAAATCAAAGAAGAACAACTATTAAAGCTATCGGAAGCCGTTCAACAACTTACCAGTCGGCAGCGAGAAGTCTTATACTATCTTTTTTATGCAGAACTCTCTTATGAAGAAATAAGGGAAATCATGGGGTTTGATCATGTTCGTTCTGTTCGCAATATTTTTTACAAGGCACTGGATCGATTGAAAACAAACTTTAGGGTCGTCGTTTGCTTCAACGTGTTCGCCTAAGATCTTATATTACTGCTGTTTGTCCTTCAAAATCAGTTGTGTGATCACTTCTCATTAAAAATCTTACTTTTTTCTGATGTCATTTCAGGGGTTTGCTCCTTATAGAATAAAAGCAGTCAAGAAAAGTATGAAGAAACGAGATTATAGTTTTGAACAGGTTGAAGATTTTTTTGAAGACGATCGATTTATAAGCTGGGTTAAGAATCCTACACCTGAATTAGATCAATTTTGGAGCACATGGGGTGACCAGTTTCCTGAGAAAAGAAAATTGTTTGAACAAGCTTGTTTATTAGCAGATTCCATTCAATTTCATTCCGTTCCGCCTTCAGCAGAGCAACTTACTCGTGTTTTTGATAAAATTGAAAAAGGAGCCTATTCTTCACTGTACAAGCAACCAGAATCCAGAACGATACCTTTCTTCCGGTATTGGTCCAGGATTGCTGCCGTTCTTTTACTATTCTTCACGGTGGGCAGTTTGGTATGGTACTTTAGTTCCAAGGTGGATGATTCATTCATTCAGCAGCAAGCGGAAATGCTCGTTGTTTCTACAAAATTTGGCGAAAAACAGACAATTACTTTGCCCGATGGTAGCCAGGTGATCATGAATTCGGGCAGTACGCTGTCTTATCCCTCGTCCTTCCATGCTGAGCGATCAGTTGCACTTAGTGGCGAGGCTTTCTTTAAGGTAACGAAAAATCCTGAAAAGCCTTTTGTTGTTAGAAGTGGAGAAATTGCAACCAGAGTGTTGGGAACTTCTTTTAACGTGAAGGCTTATGAGGATGAGGATGTTGTGGCTGTGGCATTAAAATCAGGAAAAGTTTTAATTAAAAATGAAGCCTCGGGAGCATGGTCCGATGTGACTTTGATTCCCGGTGAAAAATTGCTGACCAAAAACGGCAATGCGATCAAAATGAAAGTTAGTGACAGCGATCTTTCCTGGCAGGATGGTGAGCTAACCTTTGATGGTAGTGATTTCGATGATTTTGTAAAAAAAATCAAGCGCTGGTACGGAGTCGAAATTAAAGTTGAAGGAGAACCGGGTGATGAATGGAGAGTAAACGGAAAATTTAAAAATAAGTCTCTGGCCGTGGTGTTGGAAAGTATCAGTTTTGCTGAGAACATTGATTACACCCTCCAGGGAAACGAGGTTATGTTACGCTTTAAGGAACGTTAATCACAAAAACTGATATGAATACATCCTAACAAAAAACCGGAGTTTAGGAGCTCCGGCTTAAAAAAAAAGCATGAATAGGTGAAAGCATCATGCCTTAGTTTATTAATCAGATTAAGAACCAATTAATTATTCCAAACTTATGAAAAATTATTTATTAAGACAATTGGTAAATAGACCTCGCTATGTCTTAGCGATTCTATTGCTGCAAGTATTCTCATTTTCTGCTTTGTATGCACAGGCGGAGTCCTCGAAAAAGGTGGATACAATCAATGAAGTCAGAATAAATCTGAATATCAAAGCAGCAAAGATCGTTGAAATTTTCAATTTGATTGAATCACAAACGGATTACACCTTTGTTTATGATGATCGTGCGATAAATAGAAATCAGCGAATCACCATTGATAAAAATAATGCCAGTATTTACGACATCCTTTCTGATATTTCATCAGAAACCGATCTGAAATTTATGCAGATGAATGAGATTATTAATGTGGCTAAGAAAAGCTGGCATGAAAAGTCGAAGGTTGAAATAAAGGGAGAGCAAAATAACCAGATTGCTGTGACCGGTAAGGTTACCTCAAGTGATGATAATCAGCCTATTCCTGGCGTAAATGTCGTTATCAAAGGAACAACCATTGGAACAATAACTGATATTCAAGGAGATTATTCTTTGGAAGTTCCCAGGGATGCGGTCTTGATTTTTAGTTTCATTGGATTTGAAAGACAGGAAGTTTCTGTTTCTAATCGCCAAAATATTGACGTGGTGTTGTTGTCCGATATAACTTCGATCAACGAAGTCATCGTGGTTGGCGCAGCTATTAAGGAACGTGATTTAACAGGTGCAATAGTCAATGTAAATGAAGAAACGCTAAAGGAGCGTCCGGTTACCAGTGTAAACGAAGCCCTGCAAGGACGGGCTGCCGGTGTGTATATCAGGTCAAACCCACAGCCGGGAAGTGATGCTTCAATTAAAATCAGGGGAAACAATTCCATGAACTTCGGTGCAAGTCCAATTTATGTGGTGGACGGTATTGTTATGGATCGTGACTTTAATATGATTAACTTGAGTGATGTTGCTTCAATTAATGTATTGAAAGATGCATCATCAACGGCACTTTATGGATCAAGGGGAGCCAATGGCGTTGTAATCATTACAACGAAAAAAGGAAAAAGTGGAGAAGGAAAAGTAACTTACGATGGCTGGTTCGGCGTGCAGGAGTTCACCAACGAATCGCTCACCCTGGGGGCCAAAGACATGTTTGAATTGAGAATTGATGCCCTTGAAAATGCAGGGTCAGTTGGTGGCGCTTACTATACGTTAAATCCCAATGCGACGAGACAAGATTTCATCGATGAGGAATTGTTGGCTGATGGAAAATTGTGGTTTGCTGATTATGAGGTTGAAAGCTATAATAATGGAGAAAGTTACAACTGGCTTGATGAAGTCACAAGGGCTGCATTTCAGCAAAATCATAACCTCAGTATGTCGGGCGGATCAGATAAGGGAAATTACTATCTGAGTTTTGGATATACCGACCAGGAAGGAATTGTTAAAAGTTCGAACTATAAGAAATATTCTGGCCGGGTAAACCTCGAGCAAAATGTAAAAAACTGGTTGAAAGTAGGGACAAATACTTCCTACACAAGATCAGTAAATGACCTGGTTGATGGAAAGGTCTTTGGCGTAGCGAGAGGGGCTAACCCGCTGTTGCCCATCAGTGATGAGCACTTGTATTTGGCATGGGGTAATAACTGGGATATCAATAGCGAGAATCCAATCAAAACATTGACGCTGGATAAGGATACTTACAAGAGTCGGATATTTTCATCAAATTACTTGAATATTAATCCAATCGAAGGATTAAATGTTCGGACATCTTTTTCGGTTGACCTGATTGACCAGGAATACTATGAATATACACCGAGTGATATTCAGCAGGCATTAAGAAATTCCTATCGCGGGATTGCCATTCATAATCTGGATCATGCGTTTAACTACCAATGGGATAATTCGGCAACGTACGACATGAAGTTTGATAAGCATTTCTTGACTGCATTGGTCAGTACCAGTCTTAGTAAGAATATGTTTAAATATACCAATGTCACAGCACAAGATTATCCGGTTGACGACTTTGGGTATTTTAACCTGGGAGCCGCTTTTGGCAAAGAAAACTTCAACTTAGGTTCCAATCAAGTTACGTCAACTTTGATGTCATACTTGGGGCGCTTAAACTATAGCTACGACGGCAGATATTATGCGACTGTAACAGCACGGTATGACGGTTCATCCAAGTTCAACGAAGGTCACAAATGGGGACTGTTTCCATCAGTCGCACTAGCCTGGAATATGGCCAATGAAAATTTCATGCGTGGACAAAGTCTTTTTGACTTGGCAAAGCTACGCTTTGGCTATGGTTCTGTGGGTAATCAAAATATTCCGGACTACGCTTTTTTTAGCCTTTATAATCCATCCTACTCAGACGGTAAAGTATCTTTCAATTCAACAGGATTGCGCGGAACTTCTGCACTGACCTGGGAAAAGCAATCTCAAATGAATATAGGGTTGGATCTAGGTGTTCTTGATAACCGGATACAAATGACGGCAGAGTATTTCAATATTGTTAACTCGAACCTGCTAATGCGTCGTACGCTTTCAACCTTGACAGGTTATGGTTCGGCGATTGAGAATATCGGTGAAATGACCAACAAAGGTTTTGAGTTCTCTGTAAATGCAGCCATAATCGATCAAGAAGACTTTAAATGGGATGTTGCCGCTAATATTTCGTTTGACAAAAATGAGGTGACCCAGTTGTATGGAGATATTGATGCCATTTATAATTTCGGAGGCTTTACCGGAACTGAAATACAACGAACAGGGAATTTCTTTCTGGGCGAGTCTTTGAATACGATTTACATGTGGGAGTTTGACAGGATTATTCAGGAAGAAGATATGGATTACGTTAATTCTCTAACCCTGCCTGGGAAAACATTGGAACCTGGTGACATCCTACCTAAAGATCAACAACAAGAAGGAGAAGAGGGGCACGGAGTGATTGACGAGGATGACCGTGTGATCGTTGGAAAGAGTGATCCAAAGTTTTATGGAGGTTTTTCAACTCGATTAGCTTATAAAAGCTTGTCACTTAATGCTGTGTTTAATTACTCTTCGGGTGCTAAAGCGATTGGTAGCTTGTATGAGGGATTGATGAATGGAACGGGTTACAGTTCGGCGCATAAAGACATGTTGGATCGTTGGACGCCAGAGAATCCAAATACAAATATTCCAAGAGCAACCTACGACAATTCGATTCGCTTTTCTACTGGAGAAACCTCATGGGCATTACAAGACGCCTCTTTCCTAAGACTATCAACATTGACCTTGGCTTATGACCTGCCAGGAAGTGTTGCTCAAAAGGTCGGAATGAAAGATTTCAGAGTATATACGACCGGAAGTAATTTGTTTTGCCTAACAAAATATAAAGGATATGACCCAGAAAATGGAGATTGGTATCCAACCGCAAGAATGTTTGTTTTAGGGTTGAATTTTAGTTTCTAGGCTAGTTCTGATTAGTAACAATTAAATACGACAAAATGAAAAAAATATATTACCTAAGCATTTTATTAGGGGCTTTAATGTTTAGCTCTTGCGAAGACTTTCTAACAGAGGAGCCAAAGACACAATTAACCGAGGAAGAGGTGTATGGCGACGAGGAGAATATTGAGCTCTTAATTTCAGGCTTGTACACGCAATGGCGGGCGACGAGAAGTGACCGGCGGGCACTATATATGTACACCATGGGTACAGACGAGGGCAAGCAAGGTGGGCAGCAGATTCGAGAGAATAACACGCAGGCAGCCTTGGACAAGTATAACGGGGCCCTCAATGCTTCAAATTCTGTTTTAGCCGAACAGTGGAATCGGAGATGGCCAATAGTGAGTGCGGCAGCTAAAGCAGCCAAGTATGCTACATCTGAGACCTTGAAAGCTGAAGCGTCATTTATTCGTGGAGTGGTTAACTATGAATTGGCGATGTATTGGGGACCGATTCCAATTATTGATTTGGATGACATGAGAGAATCCAGACAGCCCCTGACAGATGTCTTCGAGTTCATAATCAAGGATATTGAAAACGCAGCCACTAATTTGCCAACTACACAGGAGGATAAGAAGCTTCCCACAAAAGCTGCGGCGCAAGCGCTGCTTGGTAAGATTTACATGAGTGCTCCCGAAAGTACAGGGCTACGTGATTTCGAAAAGGCAAAAGATTATTTTGACATGGTAATTCCAAATTATTCGCTGTTGAGTAATTATGGGGAGTTATTTAACACCACAACAAACCAAAATAGCTCTGAAATTATTTACGCTTTCCAGTTCACAAACGTGTGGCCTGATAACAACATGGTTCAACATCATGCCGGATCGAGAGCCGTAGCAGACCTTGATGCTAACACCTATTTCGGCGGTTATGATCTTTGTATGCCGACTGACTATTATGCGGAAAATGTATCTGATGGTGGTATCTGGGAGTCAGGTGATACTCGGAAGAATGCCTCAATCCGTTATGATTTTACCTTGCCTGATGGGAGGGAACCGCAAATTACCTGGACTGGACAAGCTGACGAGTTGGGTCCTCACACCAAGAAGTTTGAAGACATTCGTACCCAAGGAGTACAAAACTTCTGGTATTCAGGTGGTTTGATTTATTTTCTTCGCCTTTCGGATATTCTACTCTCTAAGGCAGAGTGTTTAAATGAACTGGGACAAACATCAGCCGCAGTTGAGCTGGTTAACACAACCGTCCGAACCAGAGCTTTTGGTGGAACCTTGCCACCAGAACATGCTTGGTCAACGGGGATGTCTCAAGACCAGTTCCGAACTCAAATTATGGACGAGAGGATGCGGGAGCTTGGATTCGAAGGATGGAGACGCATTGACTTGATTCGTACTGGAAAATTGGTTTCGTTGGTGAAAGAACGTAATCCATGGGCGAAAGAAGAAGGCATGATTTCGGAGTTCCACAACCTTTATCCAATCCCGGAATCGGAAATTAAACAGAACGAATTGATAAACGAGGAAGACCAGAATCCTGGGTATT
>NZ_CAXBDD010000108.1:0-12468 GCF_963974515.1 uncultured Sunxiuqinia sp.
CTGGAAGTCAGCACGGAGGTGGATGAGCGTTACCATATTGAGAAATCGACCCATGCGGCTTGTGCCTACTTGCACGAATCGTACCGTAAATATGGTAACTGGACGATGGTAGCTGCCACTTACAATGCGGGTAGGAATTTTATCGGGCGACAAGTGGAGCGGCAAAAGGAAACCAATTACTATGATTTGTTGTTAGGAGAAGAAACCCGACGTTATGTGTTCCGGATTTTGGCTTTGAAGCTGGTGATGGAAGATCCGCGGGAGTATGGTTTTGATGTCCGCGAGGAGGAAATGTATCCACAGTGGAATACAAAAACCATCCAGGTGACAGGCCCTGTTATTAGTTTTGCCGATTTTGCACAGGAGCACAACACCAATTACAAAATCCTGAAAATGCTGAATCCTTGGTTGCGCGAAGCGTATCTGACAAACGCAGGTGGCAAAACCTATGAGATCAAATTGCCGGCCGAAGGATTCCGAACAAGAACAAAGTGATGAACATGCAGAAAACAGAAACCGCAGTTCTGGAAGAAGAATTTGTGGAGAATGAAGAAAAAGTGGTGGTGCACGGCGCCCGTGTACATAACCTCCAAAATATCAATGTCGAAATTCCGCGCAACAAGCTCACTGTCATTACTGGCCTGAGTGGAAGTGGAAAATCATCGTTGGCTTTCGACACCATTTATGCCGAAGGGCAACGACGTTACATCGAGACGTTTTCTGCCTACGCCCGCTCATTCCTCGGAAACATGGAGCGCCCCGATGTGGACAAGATTACCGGCTTAAGTCCGGTGATTTCGATTGAGCAGAAAACCACGAACAAAAATCCCCGATCAACAGTGGGGACGGTGACCGAAATTTATGACTTCCTGCGCCTGCTTTATGCGCGAGCCGGTGAAGCCTTTTCGTATGAAACCGGTGAGAAAATGGTAAAATATACCGATGACCAGATTCTGACACTGATTCAGGAAAAGTTTTCGGGACAGCGGATTTTGGTGATGGCGCCCCTGGTTCGTGGGCGGAAGGGACATTACCGCGAGCTTTTTGAGCAAATTAGGCGCAAGGGATTTTTATACGCGCGAATTGACGGCGAAGTGAAGGAATTGGTTCCCAATATGCGTGTGGATCGATACAAAAATCACTTCATAGAAGTGGTGGTCGACCGGCTGGAAGTGGAGAAGGAAAGCCTGAAGCGGTTGAAAGAATCGGTGCAAACTGCCATGACTCAGGGGCACGGCATCATCCTGATCATGGAGCATGGCTCCGACAACATGAAATATTACAGTCGCCAGTTAATGTGCCCAAGCACGGGGATTTCGTATGCCGAACCGGCGCCGCATAACTTTTCGTTTAACTCGCCACAGGGTGCTTGTGAGCGATGCAACGGGCTGGGGCAGGTGGCGGAAATTGACTTGGAGAAGATTATTCCGGAGCCAGAGAAAAGCATTGCCAAAGGCGGAATAGCTCCGCTTGGTCCGCAAAAAAACACGCTGATTTTTTGGCAAATTGAGGCCTTGGGTGAGAAATATGGTTTTGATCTGAAAACGCCGGTTTGCGACATTCCGGAAGATGGATTGAACGTAGTATTGTATGGAACCAATGAACGCATTCAGCTAAAGAATTCGCCGCTTGGAAGTTCGGTCAATTACATGATGACTTACGAAGGAGTGATCAAATATATTGACAGCCAGCGCGATGATAATCCTTCGAAAAAAGCGAAAAAGTGGGCCAGCCAGTTTGTCCGGGAACGTAGCTGTCCCGACTGCAACGGGCAACGCCTGAAAAAGGAGTCGCTCCACTTTAAAATTGACAACCGTAACATTTCGGATGTTGCCAAGCTTGACATCAATGAGCTAAACGATTGGCTGGCTGATTTGGAAGATCGTCTGACCAAACGACAGCGCCAGATTGGGACGGAAGTGATCAAGGAAATTCGCGACCGGGTGAGCTTTCTAATTGATGTTGGGTTGGAGTATTTGTCGCTCGACCGTACCTCGCGAACCCTCTCTGGTGGCGAGTCGCAACGGATTCGGCTGGCCACGCAAATTGGTTCGCAGCTTGTCAATGTGCTTTATATTCTGGATGAGCCCAGCATTGGACTGCATCACCGCGATAACTTGCGTTTAATTCATTCGCTTCAAAAGTTGCGTGATACCGGTAATTCGGTCATTGTAGTGGAACACGATAAGGATATGATGCTTTCGGCTGATTACATCGTAGATATGGGGCCGTATGCCGGTCGCCATGGGGGAGAGGTGGTGGCTGCCGGGACGCCGCAGGTGATTTTGGAAGCCAATACCCTGACGTCGAAATACCTGACCGGGGAGCACCAGATCGCCGTGCCGGAAATACGTCGGCCCGGGAATGGAAAGTCCATCAAACTAAAAGGCTGTAGTGGAAATAATCTGAAAGATGTGAATGTGGAATTCCCCTTGGGAAAATTGATTTGTATCACAGGTGTGTCGGGTAGTGGAAAATCAAGTTTGATCAACGGAACCTTGCAGCCAATTTTGAGCCAGCATTTTTACAAGTCGGTGCAGGATCCGCTTCCCTACAAAAAGATGGAGGGCCTCACAAATATTGACAAAGTGGTTCAGGTCAACCAATCACCACTGGGACGCACGCCTCGTTCCAATCCGGTTACGTATACCGGCGTTTTTTCCGATATCCGGGCCTTGTTCGCCTTGTTGCCCGAAGCCAAAATCCGCGGCTACAAACCGGGCCGTTTTTCCTTTAATGTGAAGGGCGGCCGCTGCGAAGATTGTCAGGGCGGGGGCTTGAAGTTGATTGAAATGAATTTTTTGCCCGATGTGTATGTGCATTGTGATACCTGCAACGGGAAACGCTACAACCGCGAAACTTTGGAAGTTCGCTACCGGGGAAAATCGATTGGTGATGTGCTGAACATGACCATCAATCAAGGTGTTGAGTTTTTTGAAAACATGCCATCTATTCTGCATAAGCTGAAAACGATCCAGGAGGTTGGGCTGGGGTATATTACGCTCGGACAATCATCCACTACCTTGTCCGGTGGCGAGTCGCAACGGGTGAAACTGGCTGCGGAACTGGCTAAAAAGGACACCGGAATGACCATGTACATTCTTGATGAACCAACCACGGGGCTTCACTTCGAAGATATCCGGGTGCTGCTGGAGGTGCTCAACAAGTTGGTTGATCGTGGCAACACAGTGATTGTGATTGAACACAATATGGATGTTATCAAAGTGGCTGATCACATTATCGACTTGGGCCCCGAAGGCGGAAAAGGTGGAGGGCAGCTGCTTTGCGCGGGCACACCGGAAGAAGTGGTTAAAAACAGAAAATCATACACTGCCAGGTATCTGAAAAAAGAGTTAGCTTTATAGTGTCAGGAATAAAAAATCAACCATCAGCAATCCGGGTTTAGCCCTGTTTCGATTGCTGATTTTTTGAGACAAAAGAATTATGAAAACGATTGAGATCTACTGCGAAAATAACAATACAACAAAAGCTTATCCATTAGGTACTTCGCTTGAAGAAATCAAAGATGACATGCAGATTAAGCTGCAGAACCCGGTTTGTGGTGCTTTGGTGAACCACAAAGTTAAAGAGTTGTCCTTTTCCGTGGTCAAATCCAAACGGATTCAGTTTATTGATTACTCGCATCCAGACGGGCGACGCTTGTACACACGTTCCTTGCTTTTTTTGCTTTATGTGGGGGTTAAGGAAACCTTTCCGCAGGTGAAGCTGAAAATCATGAATGGTATTTCCCAGGGCTATTATTGCGAACTTGTTGGACTGAAACGGCCCATTACCGACTCCGACATTTTTGAGTTGAAAAACGAAATGCGCCTCTGGGTGGAACGGAACGTACCAATGTTAAAGAAAGGGATACCAACGAACGAAGCGGTAGAAATATTAATTCAACAGGGGTTGGAAGAAAAAGCACGCTTATTTGAACAGCAAGGTACTTTGTTTTCCTACCTCTATTTCATCAACGGATTGGCCAACTATTTCTACGGGCATCATGTCCCATCAACAGGTTACCTGAGCAATTTTGGTTTGGCAACTTATTTTGACGGGATCTTGCTGCAAATTCCGCAACCCGATAATTTTGACAAGCTTTTCCCGGTCATCAAACAGGAAAAGCTTTTTGGTGTATTTAAAGAACATAAAAAGCGTGCTCAAATTCTGGACGTTCCCGATTTGGGGAAATTGAACGAATATACAGATATGGGAAAAAGTGGCGATATCATCAAGATATCGGAAGCGCTGCATGAAAAAAAGATTGCTGAAATTGCCAACCAGATTGATGAGCGTCGCGATGAAATAAAAGTGGTTCTGATAGCCGGGCCATCAGCGTCGGGTAAAACAACCTTTACCAAGCGGCTGGCTGTTCAGTTAGCCGTAAACGGACTGGTACCGCACATGATTTCGCTGGATGATTATTTTGTTGACCGGGAGAAAACGCCACTCGACGAAAACGGCGAGTACGATTTTGAGGCGCTCGAAGCCATTGATATTAACTTTTTTAACGAACAATTACTTCAGCTTTTTAATGGTGAAGAGGTCGAACTGCCCAAATTTAATTTTGCACTGGGTAAACGGCTTAGCTCGGGCGAAAAACTGCGTTTGGGTGATGGACACCTGCTGCTGGTCGAAGGTATTCATGGGAACAATCCCGGACTAACGCCACATGTGAGTGAACGACAAAGTTTTAAGATTTTCCTTTCGGCTTTGACTCAAATTTCATTCGACGACCACAACCACATTTCAACAACCGATAATCGGCTGATAAGAAGGATGATTCGCGATAGTATGTACCGCGGCTATTCGGCTGCCGATACCATCAGGCGATGGCCAAGTGTGAAGAATGGTGAAGAGAAAAACATCTTTCCCTACCAGGAGAATGCCGATGTCATGTTCAACTCAGCTATGGTGTATGAGTTGGCTGTGTTGAAAAAATATGCCGAACCACTGCTGAAAAACGTACCCGAAAACCAGGTGGAGTTCTGCGAAGCTAACCGGCTGCTGAAATTTTTCAGCTATATCAAAAGTATTGATGACGCAGAGATTCCGCCAACTTCACTCATCCGCGAGTTTCTGGGTGGAAGCAGTTTTCGTTATTAGTATGAAGTAGGTCACATCGAGAATAGGCTTTGCGACGTTTCATTGCTGTCACGTTAAATTTCTGTAAAGAAAACTGGAAAACTTAAAGGGTTTTAAAAGTTTTTGTATTTTTGACGTCAAATTTAAGAAGATGGAAGTACGAGCACGAATTATAGAAGAAGCAACCCGATTGTTCTTCCAATACGGCATTCGCAGTATTACAATGGATGAAATTGCTGTGTCGCTTGGGATATCGAAACGTACGGTCTACGAAACCTTTAAGGATAAAACCGAATTGATTCATACCTGCCTGAGAGATTTGATCCGGCGGCGGGATGAACGCAGACAGGAGGTGATTTCTTCTTCGGCTAATGTCATCGACGCCATTTTTACTTCTATGCAAGATGGTATCAAAGCGATAAACACAATCAATCCGCTGTTTTTTCATGATTTGAAACGATACTATCCTGTGATTTGGAAGACGTTGTATGAAGAGAATAAAGAAAAACATTACAACCTCACCTGCACGCAACTACGCAAAGGGGTAAACGAAGGTTTGTTTCGAAAGGACATTCACATTGGTATTGTTTCGAAATTGTTCCACGAACAGATGAATCTGATTTCAGATGAGTCTATCTTTCCGCGTGAGCAGTACGAGCTGACTGATTTGTTCAAGAATCTCATGATTAATTTTGTCCGTGGTATTTCAACTCAAAAAGGAATTGACCTGGTGGATAAGATGCTGGACTAAATTTTTTTGATCTTCAAAAAACTCAAAAAAACGAAATAGTTTTTAACGTTCATGATTGATGATCGCACAATAGTAGAAAAGACTTACTTGCTTTACACAAAGTATGGAATTAAAAGTGTCAGCGTTGATGAGATTGCCGCGATGCTTGGCATTTCAAAAAAGACACTCTATCTCCACATTCGGAGCCGGGATGAGTTGTTGCAATTGGTAATTGACTACAGCCTCACTCAGTTTATGAGCGGCTTGCATAAGCTATTGAAGCCTGAGCAGCATGTGTTTCGAAAGTTGGGACTTTTCTACAGCTATATTATTAAGATCAACCGGAAAGTCAATCCTTCGTTTCTTCCTGACCTGAAAAAAGTGAATGTAATGCATTTTCGCACGATTCAGGAATTCAGGAACGACAAGCTTTTCAATATCGTCAGACCCATTGTTGAAGAGGGGATTAGGCAGGAGCTTTTTCGGCCCGATCTCGACATAAAATTGGCTTATCTCCATCAGATTTCGAAGATTGATGGCGGAATTTTAAAAGGATCGCCGGAATACAACCAGGCTCTGTTTAGTGACTCAATTTACAAGCTGATTATAAATGATTTGATTGGAATGACAAGCTTGAAAGGACACCAGGTAATTGAAAGACAATACGAAGAGATGCTGCTGTTGATAAAGGAATGTGACCAATCGATTTTACAGAAAACAAAACAGAATAATTAAAACACGTTCAGAATGAAAATCAGAAAACAGATGACAATGGCAGTTCTGACCATGCTCTTCCTGTTGCAGGGAGCTGTGGCTCAGGACCGTTTGTCGATCGATCTGCAGGAGGCGAAAGAGCATGCCTTACAGTACAATAGAAGTTTGCGAAGTTCGGAGCTTTCGGTCTGGCAATCGCAGGAACAATTGAAACAGGCCATTGCGGCTGGTTTGCCCCAAGTCAATGCCACGGCGGATTATAATAACTCGTTGGGTGCCGAAATTTCTATTCAATTTGATGAAAGCATGCCAGCATCGCAAATTCCGATTGATCCGACCAGCAGTTTTAACCTGCAAGTGGGACAATTGATTTTTAGTGCCAACTATTGGATTGGTATTCGATCCGCGAAGTTGTATCACGCCATGTCGGAGAAAAGCCTGGAGAGAACAGAGCGCGATGTTGTTAGTCAGGTGGTGAACAGTTACTATTTAGTATTGGTTGCCGGCGAATCTCTTAAAATCCTGGAAAGTAATGTGAAGAACCTGGAGGCGGTTTATGAGAAAACGAAGCCAATGGTTGATTTTGGAATGACCGAAAAAGTCGAACTTGACCAGCTATCTGTCCAGGTAAATTCCTTGAAAAATGCGGTTAAGTCTGCTGCACGTCAGTATGAGATGGCTCAAAACATGCTTCGCCTTCAGTTGGGGGTCGCGGCTGAGACTGAACTCGAACTGACAGAATCACTGAGCCAGATCCTCCGTTCGAATGAATTGGACGCAGCCTTGACAGATCCCTTCACTGTGGATCAGAATATTGATTTCCAGTTGATGAGTGTTCAGGCACAAATGCAAGAGAAACAGCTTGATATGCAGAAAGCCAACTATTTGCCGACTGTTTCCGGTTATTATTCATTCACACAGAAACTGCTAAAGCCGGCCTTCGACATGACGCCCAGCCACATGATTGGCTTGCAAATGAATATTCCGATTTTTTCGAGTGGCGAACGGCGATCGAAAGTGCGACAGGCGAAAATTGAACTGGAAACGGTGCAGAACGAACGGGCACTGCTTGAGGATCAACTGGACATTCAATATAAACAGCTCAGTTTTAACCTGCGAAGTGCGCTTGATAATTTCGAAAATCAAAGCCGGAATGTTGAGGTGTCGCGTGAGGTATATGAAAACCTGCAACGCAAATTCAACCAGGGGCTTATTTCGAGTTTAGAGTTGACCAGTGCTGACAATAATTACCTGAAAGCGGAATCAGAATATTTACAGGCAGCACTTGAGGTGTTGCAAGCACGCATCGAGTTAAAAACACTATTGGGAGAAGTAAAATAAACAATTAAATAGAGTTGAAAATGAAACAATTAAGCACATTTATAGGACTGCTTGCCGTTTTGGCTATTTCGTCTTGTTCGGCACCAAAGGAGGAAAGCGGAACAAATTCTGAAGCCAAACGGGTTGTTGAACGTGTACGCGTTACAACACTTGCCAAAGAGGAAATTACGCGCACCATTGAATATTCAGCAAGCCTGGAGCCGTTCAATACGGTTCACATGGTTCCTGCTTCGCCCGGACGAATTGAAGCGATCCGCGTAGAGCTGGGCGACCGCGTTAGCAAAGGACAGGAATTGGTCGAGATGAATGACGCCCAGTTGAATCAGGCCCGGATTCAGTTAAATAACTTGAAAGCGGACTATGCCAGGCTAGATACCCTGAAAAAGCTGGGGAGCATTGCAGAGCAGCAGTACGAACAACTTCAGGCCCAATACGAGGCGGCGAAAGAGAATGTAGACTTTCTGGAAGAGAATACACTGCTGGTCGCTCCGTTTAATGGGCTGATTTCGGGCAAGTACCACGAAGCTGGTGAAATGTACTCCGGCTCGCCGATTGCGGAAATTGGCAAAGCCGCCATTTTGACCATCATTCAGGTTGACAGGCTGAAAGCCATTGTCAGTATTTCTGAAAAATACTTTCCAAACATCAAGAAAGGCATGTCTGTTTCTGTGGCTTTTGATGTATATCCTGGAGAAACGTTTAACGGAGAAGTCTTCAGAATTGCTCCAGCTATTAACCCGCAAAGTCGTTCGTTCGAGGTGGAAGTCAGTATGGATAACCCAGTAGGGAAGCTACGTCCCGGAATGTTTGGGCGCGTAACCATTGGCCTCGAAAATACTGAGGCAACGGTGCTTCCGGCATTAGCCATCCTGAAAATGCAGGGATCAAACGTGCGCTACCTGTTTGTTGAGCGGAACGGTAAAGCCAAACGAGTGGAAGTAGCACTTCGCAATCGGTTTGACGACAAGGTGGAGGTAATTTCGAGTGAATTGCAGCCGGGCGATCAGATTATTGTTGAAGGGCAGGCCCGCTTGCTTGATGGTGCAGAGGTGGAGGTGGTGAACTAGAGGTTTGCCCGAACATTTTAAAATAAAGCAATTGAATTATGAGTATATATAAAAGTGCAGTTGATAAGCCCATTACGACTTTCATGATCTTTATTGCGGTGGTGGTGATGGGCATTTTCTCACTCATTAATATTCCGGTGGACCTGTATCCGGAAATGGAGCCGCCTTATGTTTCAGTCATGACGACTTATGCCGGAGCCAACGCTTCGGATATTGAGACTAATGTGACCAAAGTGCTGGAGGATGCCCTAAATTCAGTGGACAAGCTGAAGGAGATGACTTCCACTTCTTCGGACAATCTTTCGGTAATTTCGCTGGAGTTTGAGTGGGACGCAAATCTGGATGAGGCGACTAATGATATCCGCGACGTAATTGACAGGATCTACGATAACCTGCCGGAAGCGGTTGACCGACCTACCATTTTTAAGTTCAATACCAGCATGTTTCCCATTCTTTTTTACGCGATTACGGCCGACGAAAGCTACCAGGGACTGGAGAAGATTATCGATGAAAAGGTGATCAACCCATTGAATCGCGTTGATGGTGTGGGCTCGGTGGCTATGGTTGGTACGCCCCAACGGATGGTTTATGTTGATGTAGATCCGAAGAGGCTGGATGCTTACAATCTAACACTGGAGCAGCTTGGTTCCTCCATTGCCGGCGAAAATCTGAACATGCCCTTGGGGAATGTGAAAATGGGTAAGCTGGATTACCAGATCCGGGTGCAAGGTGAGTTTTCAGAGAGCGAACGGATCAAGAGCTTGGTTGTTGCCAACTACAATGGAAAACAAGTGTACCTGCGCGACGTGGCTACGGTGCGCGATACGCTAAAAGATGTGACACTGGAAGAAAAGATCAATGGACAGACCGGTGTGCGGATGTTTGTGATGAAACAATCCGGAGCAAATACGGTGAAAGTGTCACGACAGATCAAGGAGCGGCTCGAAGAGCTGAAACCAACTTTGCCTCCTGATATCCAGATTCAGGAGATTTTTGATTCATCAACATTTATCAAGGGATCAATCAATAACCTCGCTTCAACCTTGATGTATGCGATGATCTTTGTGGTTTTGGTTGTGATGTTTTTCCTCGGACGATGGCGGGCAACTTTCATCATCGTTTTAACGATTCCGATTTCGCTCATTGTCGCATTTATTTACCTCTATATTACGGGTAACTCAATGAACGTTATTTCCCTGACTTCGCTATCGATCGCGATTGGGATGGTAGTGGATGATGCCATTGTGGTTCTGGAGAATATCACGCGGCACGTGGAGCGGGGTGCGAGTCCGCGTGAAGCTGCTATTTATGCGACCAACGAAGTTTGGTTGTCGGTGGTTGTTACTACACTTGTTGTCGTAGCTGTTTTCTTCCCGTTGACCCTGGTTTCCGGAATGACAGGTGTGTTGTTCAACCAGTTGGGCTGGATTGTAACCATTACTGTTGTAACCTCAACGTTTGCTGCTATTTCGCTGACTCCCATGTTGGCTTCGAAATTCTTGAAACTGAAGAAACGTCAAAAAACACGGAAGTACGAATATGAAAATACAATTGAAAAATGGCTTGGCAAGTTGGATCATTTCTATGAAATCTTGCTTCGGAAACTGATGCACTACAAAACAGTCGTGGTGCTTGCTACTTTCCTTATTTTCTTTGGCTCACTATTTCTGATGAAGCTCGTAGGGACAGATTTCATGCCCGAGTCGGATGAAAGCCAAATTACGGCAAACATTGAGTTGCAAACCGGGTTACGTGTAGAAGAAACGGTAAAGGTTACCCGCCAGTTGGAGCAAGTGATTCGGGAAAGATATCCGGAGGTTGAGCTAATCGCTTCTTCATCCGGTTCAGATGATGAAGGTGGTTTTATCTCCATGTTCAGCACGACCGGTTCAAACATCATCAACTTCACCCTGCGCTTGTCGGGTTTGAATGAACGCGACCGCACGGTTTGGGAGATTGCTGATGACTTCAGGGCCCAGATTGCTTTGCTTCCCGAAGTGGTCAATTCAACTATATCAACAGCATCGCAAGGGCTTGGCGGCTCGGGCAATGTGGTGGACTACGAAATTTACGGCTATAGTTTTGATGTAACCAATGCTTATGCGGAACAGGTGTTTGATCGGATCAAAGCTATGGATGGCGCACAGGATGTTTCCATCAGCCGAAAAAACGATAAGCCTGAACTGCAGATTGTACTCGATCGGAATAAACTTTCGGAACACGGACTGACCACAGCGCAGGTTTCCACTTTGGTTCGAAACAGGGTGAACGGTTTGATTCCATCGTATTTTAAAGAAGAAGGAGAGGAGTACGATATCAAGATCCGGTTGGAGGAGGATTATCGGAACTCCATATCCGATATGGAAGAGATGACCATCATGACTCCGGTCGGAAACAAGATTAAATTGAAGGAGTTGGGGAAAATAGTGGAGTATTGGTCGCCTCCAAGCATCCAGCACAAACGCCGTGAACGTTTGGTGACCATTTCGGCATCACCAAACAGCATTTCCTTGGGTGAATTGGCCAGCCGTATCAAAACCGAAGTTGCCGATCTGGAACCACCTGCCGAAATTGTCACTTCTGTTGGTGGAGCATATGAAGATCAGCAAGAGTCCTTTCTCGACCTGGCCATGTTGCTTGGTTTAAGCCTGATTTTGGTGTTTATTGTGATGGCTGCTCAGTTTGAGTCATTACGGATGCCGATTATCATAATGGTTTCTATTCCATTTGCATTCACGGGGGTCATCTTGGCTTTGGTTCTCACTGGAACAACCCTAAGTGTTGTAGCTGCCTTGGGAGCAGTCTTGCTGGTGGGAATTGTGGTGAAAAACGGTATTGTTTTGGTTGATTTTATCAACCTGATGCGAGACCGGGGCGTGGAACTATATGAGGCAATTGCTATTTCCGGGAAATCCCGTTTGCGTCCGGTGTTGATGACTGCCGCGACTACGATCCTGGGGATGCTCCCTTTGGCCATGAGTACTGGTGAAGGGGCTGAAATTTGGCGTCCGATGGGAATCACGGTGATCGGGGGTTTGGTTTTTTCTACACTGGTGACCATGATTATCGTCCCGGTGATGTATGCGGTGCTGGCCAGTAAAGGCGAACGCCGCAAAAAGGAAAAAGTAAGGCAGCAATTTGTATTTATGGACAAGTAAAATAGTATACGATGAAAGCAGTATTTATTGTATTTAACCAGGCCAACACCGAACGGGTAGAGTATATGCTTGATCGATTGGGTATTCGGGGTTATACATGGTGGAATGATGTCCTCGGCCGTGGCTCAGTCGATGGCGAACCACGTATGGGAACCCACACCTGGCCCGAAATCAATTCGGCCGTTCTGACCATTGTTCCCGATGAAACGGTGGACGAACTTCTGGAAAAAGTCAAAAAATTGGATGAAGTCAATAAGGAAGTTGGTGTCCGGGCCTTTGTTTGGGAAGTTCTGAAATCAGTATAAAAATAGATCCTTTAGTTTGATGGGCATTCTTTTCTTTTTTGGGAGAGGGGGCCCTTTTTTATTTA
>NZ_CAXBDD010000109.1:0-12277 GCF_963974515.1 uncultured Sunxiuqinia sp.
GCGCAGGCAGGTCTGAATGTCAACTTGAGTTTCTTTGCCAAAGGATTATCGATGAGTGCATCGATGGCTTATCAAACCTACATCCGAAATCAAACCAACACGCATCAGGACTTCCAAAGAGTAATTCGGGGGAATGATTTTTCAGTGCTGGATAATTTTACAAAATACAAAACGTGGGAAAATACTCCCTTAGTATATAGTAAGGGCTCTGTATTCTTTTACAATTTTAATGTATTGGCCAATATAAAATACAAAAGAAGGTTTGGAGATCACAGTGTCGATGCCATAGCGCGAACCTATTATTTAATTCAGGAGAAGGAGAATACGGGAAGCAGTAATGGTATTCTACCGTACAAACGTCAAAATTTCGGAGCGAGCGTCCTTTACGGGTATAAAGATCGCTATTTTTTGAAGGGAGATATTGCTTTTTCAGGGTCAGAACAATTTCACGAGGACTATCGCTATATCACCACTCCTGCAATTTCAGCTGCCTGGATTGCATCGAAAGAAGATTTTTTCGATGTTGATTTTATTAGTTTGCTTAAATTTCGAGCTTCCTATGGTATCACTGCAAATGATCAAATCGGTGGTGCCCGTCTGCTCTATTTAGACAATATTCGTTCCAGTGGTCAGGAATTGGAAAAAGGTAATCCCAAACTATCAGCGGAAGAGATAGAGAAGCTAAATTTTGGCGTTGATCTTGGCTTGTTAAAAATGTTCACCCTTGGACTGGAGTATTTTGCCGACAATGTAGATAATATGTTGGTTAATAGTTCTTATACAATTCCTGAATATCAAGGTGTTCCGCTTGGGTACTACCCGAAGTTGAATACCGGACAAATGGAAAACAAAGGCTATGAGATTTCCTTAGGTTTTAACAAACACTTCTCAGAAGATTTTTCTGCCTATGCCAATTTTAGTTTTATGCAGGCCGAGAATAAAGTCATTGACATAGGCGAATCGCCTTTCTCGGAAGAATATGCTTATCAGTATCGAACTGAAGGATATCATGTTGGTCAATTATGGGGCTATATGATTGATAGGAGTAATGGTACAGGGATGTTTAATTCTGCTGCCGAATTGGCCAACTCAGGTCTAACTTATTCTTTTGGGACACCGCGTGTGGGAGACTTTATCTATCAGGACCTAAACAATGATCAGGTTATTGATGAAAAGGATCACGCACCGATGGGATATTCCCATATTCCAGAGCAGGAATATACTCTGAACGGTGGTTTTAATTGGAAAAATCTGGAACTATCTTATCTTTTTCATGGCGTAACAAACACGTCTCAATTTTTGAGTGGTGTTGGAGCCTATGAAAATGGGAGCCAAGGTCAATTCAACGATATTCATTTGAATGCATGGACTCCGGAGCGCTATGCGGCTGGTGAAAACATATCGTTCCCGGCTCTGTCAATGTCTCCTTCGACGAACCATGTGAACAGTGATTTTTTCTTGATGGACCGTTCATTCTTGCGTTTGCGGAACCTGGAGCTGGCTTATAAATTCCCGGTAAATCTTTCTTCTAAAACCACGTCGGAACGTATTCGAATGGCATTAAATGTTCAGAATTTGTTTACAATCGATAAGGTGAAAAGTAAATATATTGATCCTGAAATTGGTCGCATGGATACTTTCCAACCTTACCGTGTATACAATATTAGTCTTAATCTAACTTTTTAAACAGCTATAACATGAAAAAATATATTTATAAAATATTTGTGATTGTTGTTGTGATAGTTGGTCTTGCATCATGCGCTGATCTTGACCTGACTTCAGACGGACGATTGACGCTGGAAGATATTTTCAGTGAATACAATACGACCAGAAATTATTTTGACAGATGTCGTGATTATATTCCTCAAGTAGGTTTTACCTATGGAAATACTCCACTGGCTTCATTCAGTGATGAGGCGCATGATGCGAGTGGCGGCGTAAGTGGTGTTGTGAATGATTGGTATAATAACAGCACATCTTCGTCGAACAACCCGCTTACCCGGGATTTGAACGTCTGGGCTCATTACTTCACCGGAATACGTAAGTGCAATACTTTTCTGGAAACGATTAACGATCCCGCCCTGGCAACAGCGAGTATTGATGAAGATGAAAAAAATGGTTGGATAGGAGAAGTCCTTGTTTTAAGGGCTTTTTATTACCTTCAATTGATAAAACGTTATGGTGGAGTCCCGATTATTAAATCCCCCTACGAAGTCACCCATGATTTTTCGCAAGACACTCGTGCCAGTTTCGAAGAATGTGTCGATCTTATCCTTGAAGATTGTAATACAGCATTGGCCATTCCTGAAAGTGGAAAATCTACCGTTGGATTTCGTTGGAATATTAGCGATAATGAGCGTGGTCATGTAACCCGTGCATTTGCTCATGCGGTCATGTCGCAGGCTGCCTTATATGCGGCCAGTCCTCTTTGGTTTACTGACGGCAGCAAATATACTTGGGCAAAAGCAACTGAAATTACCAAAACAGCACTTGATGAGTGTCTTGCACACGGATTTCAGCTTTTCGACATTACTCCAGCGGCCGACGTTGCCCAAAATGCGTATGCTTTCTATTTCATTAATCGTTCTGATCCCAGTCGATCGGTTGATAAAGAAACGATTTTCGAAACTACAGCAGCGAGAACTAATGTATGGAAGTGGGCTGGCACACCGATCACGGAAGGTATGGAAAAAGCAGGAGCAGGTCCATCTCAGGAACTGGTTGATGCATATGGAATGAAAGCGACGGGTGAGATGCCGGTCTTGGGATATTCTGATGCCAGTCATTTACAGCCGATTTTAAATTCAGAATCCGGTTACGACCCAGCGAATCCTTATGAAGGAAGAGATCCACGCTTTTATGCGTCTATTTATTACAATGACGCTCCTCGTTCTCTTACCACTGGTATCGTCGAGAAAGATTTGTTTCCACTTAGTTTTTTACCGTCAGTGGTTAACAACGTTTCGATGACGGAAAATGGAGAAGAAGTCACGCTTACTACAACAGGTGGGGACCCATGGATCCATACGTCAACTTTGACCCGACCTTTAAGTCCTGGTGCAAGCCGGGTTATTTCCTTCGAATATAAAAGCAATAAAACAATTACTGACTCAGAATTTTTCTTTTGCGTGGCCGGTGGCCCACAAGGAGGTGTTGAAACAGGACCGAATATAGTAATAGAACAAGCGTCTGAATGGACACGTTTTGAATACGATCTTACCATGGCAATTAATACCTGGGGATTTGGTGTTAATGCTAATGGCGGTGCTCAACCTCAAGATCACTTCTTGAGGTTTGATATCACAGGCGGGCCGGATTATGAAATTACAATTAGAAATTTTAGAATAGAGAGCTTTACTCCCCCGCCAGCACCAACACCAGTGGAAACCTTTGTCGGTGGAAATTGCGAAATATCTGATCGTATTTCAGAAACAAGAAATACACGTACCGGCTATTATCTGCGTAAGTTTAATAACTATAAATCAGGACCAAATGTTGATGCTGACGGACTAATGAAGATCTTCCGTCTTGGGGAGCTTTACTTGAATTTTGCGGAGGCTGCTTATGAGTCGGCAGGACCAGATGCTTTGGTTGGAACGATGTCCGCTCGTGATGCAGTCAATACAATACGTGAACGGGTGGGTATGCCGGCATTACCAACGGGTTTATCTAAAGAAGATTTTGAAGTACGTTATCGTAATGAACGTCAGGTGGAGTTGGCTTTTGAAGAACATCGTTTCTTTGATGTTCGCCGTTGGAAAATCCTGAGTCAGACAGATGGTTTTGTAACAGGTATGAAAATTACTAAAACTGATAGTGGTTACAACTACAATCGAATCAAGTTAAAGGAACGGGGAACCAATGCTGATAAATACCTTCTGTACCCGATTAACCAGCTGGAAGTTTCTAAGATGGAGAATTTTACCGATAATAATTGGCAAAATCCTGGTTGGTAAGTTCATAATATCATTGAGAGTGAGGAAAGGCAGCCTTCAGGGCTGCTTTTCTTCCATTTCAGTTTATTGTTGAAACGAAAAAACAATCTCGATTTGCTGCGAGTAATTCTTTTAATCGTAGTTTGCATAAAATAAATTAAAAAACATAAATAATGAGGTAATTCTCCAGAGAGCGTCGATAATCGATGATGTGGAAAGTTATCATGAACGAAGTAGGTAATGAGTAATCTAATTTCAGAGAATCAAAAGGGGCTTGTTTCCAGTTTGAAAAGTTGCATGGGCATTATTTTCCTGAGCTTTCAAATGTTCGTGTTTGCCCAGTGCCAGAATGATCAGCAACCTTTGGTGCATGTTGAGAGTAGTAGCCCGGTAATTGATAACGGAATTCTGACGCTTAAGCTCGATTTAACAAGAGGTGGTGCCATATCATACTTGTCGTTATCGGGGAAAGATCGAAGTATTGTTAATATTTATGATGAAGGGCGTTATATCCAGCAATCATACTACGCTGGGAAAAGCGTAAATCGACAGGAAGAAGGTCAATCACCAGACTGGTCACCGTGGAGTTGGAATCCCATACAGGTGGGAGATGCTTTTCGAAACCGAGCAGAAATTCTTGACTTTCAAAAATCTGAAAATGAGATGTATGTTAAGTGTATTCCGATGCAGTGGGATATGAATAACCATCCGGCTGAGGCCGAGATGGAACAGTGGACGACCCTGAACGGAAATGTATTGAAAGTTAGAAATAAGCTGAGTTGTCACCGCACCGATACAATATATGGCGAAGGCGTTTTAAATGATCAGGAATTACCTGCAGTTTATCCAATTTCTGCTCTTGATAATTTGTATTCTTATTTTGGTGATGCTCCATTTACTGGAGCCCCGATGGCTAATCCTACTGTCGAACATCTTGAAGACGGTTTTTGGGGACGATACGATGACAACAAGGTAACAGAAAACTGGATGGCCTTTGTGGACAAAAATAAATGGGGAATGGCCGTCTATTCACCCAGTTGCACAAACTTCCTGGCCGGAATGGCAGGGCATCCCGGGGGTGAATCCACGGACAGCTCGACCTCTTACATCGCCCCTGTGACAAAGGCAATACTGAATAAAAATAGTGTGTACGAATATGAATATTTTATCATTGTTGGTTCCCTTTCCGAAATCCGAAAGACAATTGAAGCATTGCATCAGAAGAACAATTCTCAACAATGAAATTGAATGTCAAATAATCGTCAGATCAAGATTGCTTCATAAAACTTGACAATGCTGCGAAAATGGTAAAGAGATTTTAATAAACGTTATTGGCAAAAGATATACATAAATGAAAATAGATAGAGGAATATACTTTGTTGCCTTTCTGACAATTGGATTCAGTTGTTTGGGGCAGCAACAAATCGAAAAATATACCGGAGAGATTGAGCGCACTTATGTTGCCCCTAAAAAAATTGTATGGCAATCCAATGATGATGAGATTATCAATGCTGAACGTTTGTTGAAAGAAGGCAAACACCAGGCATCAACGGTAAATACCGATTTATGCCTGATGACAAATTCTGAAGAACAAGCTTCCATATTGCTTGATTTTGGAAAAGAGTTGCACGGTGGATTGGAAATTGTTACGGGGATGTGGCCTGGTACTACACCTGTAAACGTGCGTGTTAGGTTTGGAGAATCGGTTTCTGAAGCCATGGCTGAAATTAATGATTCAACAAGTGCCACCAACGATCATGCCATTCGTGATTGGAATATAAAATTACCCTGGTGTGGTAAAATTGAAATTGGCAATACCGGGTTTCGCTTTGTAAGAATCGATCTGGTGGATCATGATGTTACCCTCCACTTAAGGGAAGTAAGTGCTATTTCGGTTATGCGTGATTTAGAATATCTGGGTTCTTTTAAGTCAAATGATGAACGCTTAAATAAAATCTGGGAAACGGGTGCCTACACGGTTCATCTGAATATGCAAGATTACTTGTGGGATGGAATTAAGCGAGACCGTTTGGTATGGGTAGGGGATATGCATCCTGAAGTGATGACAATTTTATCCGTATTTGGAGCGAATGAGGTGATCACAAAATCACTGGATTTTATTGCCGAAATAACACCGTCAGATGAGTGGATGAATGGAATTAGTTCGTATTCAATGTGGTGGTTATTGATACAGCACCAATACTATTTGAACACGGGCGATTTGAATTATTTGAAAAAACATCAGAACTATATTTTTGAATTGCTTTCGAAACTGGAGAGTAAAATTGATAAAAAAGGGAAAGAGATGCTGGATGGCAATCGTTTTTTAGATTGGCCAACCAGTGAAGACTCAATGGCTATTCATGCCGGATTACAATCCATGATGGTAATGACTTTTGAAGCCGGAAAAGAAATGGCTAAAATTCTTGGTGAAAACGAGAAAGTAGTTCATTATCAAAACACAATCAAAAAATTAAACAAGCATACCCCGGAACTGCCAACCAGGAAATCGCCTGGCGCTTTAATGGTACTTGCCGGTTTGGCAGACGCAAAAACGGTGAATGATGAATTATTGACCGTTGACGGCGTAAAAGACATATCAACTTTTTACGGTTACTATGTGCTGAATGCCATGGCGAAGGCAGGGAATTATATGGATGCCATGTCGTTTATTCGTGAATACTGGGGAGCCATGCTCGATATGGGAGCGACTTCTTTTTGGGAAGATTTTAACATCGACTGGACTATTAATGCCGGACGAATTGATGAACTTCCCAATGCCGACAAGGTGGATATCCACAAAACATACGGCGATTATTGCTACGTAGGATTACGTCATAGTTTTTGCCATGGTTGGGCATCAGGTCCTACAGCTTGGTTGTCGCAACATGTGTTGGGCGTCAAGGTACTGGAGCCTGGCTGTAAAAAAGTGATGCTCAATCCTCACTTAGGCGATCTTCAGTGGGTAAGAGGAACTTTCCCTACACCATACGGGATCATAGAAATAGAGCATCAGAAAACGGATGGTGGGAGAGTTAAAACGACCTATCGAGCTCCAGAGGAGGTCGAGGTTGTAATTGTTGAATAGATCGCTTTGAAAACTGAATATTCACGGATAAATTTTTGAATAAATAACTATGATAGCGATTACAATCTTCCAGTCAAGTTGCCGAATATACGCTTGCAAGACGAATTCCTTAAGCTCGTTTCCAACATGGAGAATCAGGTTTGCTATCGCTCTTTTATGTGTGTCAATTTGCAGCTGCAACTCATCAGATCGAAAATTATCTGACGTGTCTGATGTTCCCGGCAATCCGGATACAAGGCAAGAAAAAGTTAAGGGCCTTGATATAACTCAGATGAATGATGTCGTAAGTATCTGTTACAGCGTCTGGTTTAATAATGTTTACCGACCATCAATCTATAATATCACTGAAATACGGAAGGAAAATCCGAATGATCCTCAATGGGGGCCGGTTCATGCTTTTCATTATTGGGCTGAGCCTGCTTTGGGGTATTATAATTCTGACAATGTTGATGTCATAAGAACACACTTACGTCAACTTCAGAGAGCAAAAGTTGATTTTATTATTCTTGATTTTACGAATGGACTGGCTTCCATGCTTTTGGAAGATGCAGAGGTGTTGTGTAATACGGCATTGGAATTACGACAAGCAGGAGAGGATACGCCAGCTATTGTTTTTTGGTGTCAGAATAGTGCTGATGACAGGTCGTCTAACGGTTTAAAGATCTATGATCTGTTTTATAAATCGTCAAAATACGATGAGCTGTTTGTTTATTGGTCGGGTAAGCCTTTTTTAATAACAACAGAAGATCCCATTGATGCTAACGACCAGTCGCTTTCAAATAACTTTACGTGCCGGAAAATGTGGGGTTTGCAGAATACTTTAGCTCCCAGGGAATGGTCATTTCTTCAGGATGAACCTCAAAACGTGGCGATGAACGGAAGCAGAGCTGAGCAGATCTCTGTGTCCATTGCTCATCAGGAAACTTATATGAGCTATGAAACAGCAACAACAAGAAGAGGAGGCAAAACTTTTCAGGAACAATGGCGAAGAGTATTTTCCATAAGACCAAAAGTTGTCACGATTACGTGGTGGAACGAATGGATGGCGCAAAGATTTGTAGATGAAAATGGAGCAACCCGGTTTGTTGACGACTACTCCAGGGAAGCCAGTCGTGATATTGAACCTATGAAAGGTGGCCATGGAGATTTGTATTATCAGTTTATGAAAACCTATATCGATGCTTATAAGTCTCATGGTGATTTTCCGGAAGATTTAGTAGAAAAAGAGCGTTATGACTAGTTGTCAGCTTGAAATAGGACATAAAAAAACTTGCCAAAGGCAAATAAAGAGGGTGATAGCTGACTTTGCAAGGAGTTATAATTATGAATCAGTCGTTTTGTTTATATCAATATAGAAAATACAAGGGAAAATATTATGAATATACAAAGGGAAATAATTATTGTTGCGTCTATAGCAATTTTAGCAAGTATCATTTTTGGCTGCACTTCTCAAATAGACAAGCAGAAACTTCATGAATCCAGGGAACAATTGGCTGAAGGATTTATCACTCCCGCCGATACGATGCAAACTGCTGTTTACTGGTACTGGATTTCGGATAACATCTCTAAAGATGGTGTCGTTAAGGATCTTCATGCCATGAAGGAAGTTGGAATTAACCGGGCTTTTATAGGCAATATTGGTCTGGACGATGTGCCTTATGGAAAGGTAAAAATGCTCAGTGAAGAGTGGTGGGAAATTCTACATCTAGCACTGAAAACAGCAACCGAACTAAACATCGAAATTGGAATTTTCAACTCTCCAGGTTGGAGCCAGTCGGGCGGTCCATGGGTGAAAGCCGAAAATGCGATGCGTTATCTCACGGCATCGGAAACAAAAGTAAAAGGGCCGGCAAAATTCTCTCAAAAACTGGATAAGCCGATAGACTTGTTTCAGGATGTCAAGGTGATTGCCTATCCGGCACCGAAAGACCATGAACTGGTACTAACACACGATAAGGCACGAATCTCCTCTTTTCCACGAGTTAATAACCTGAAAAATATTACTGATAGCGATACAAAAACCGGGATTACCTTTCCGGAAGGGGATACATTTACCCTGAATTTTGAAGCCGATAAACCATTTACAGCGCGCAGCCTTTCTATTCAAAGCACAGAAAATTCAGTCTATTCTCATGTGCTTTTGCAGGTTAAGGATGAGCAGAGCGAATATTGGAACGTGAAAGAATTTACCTTAAACCGGGTGAATGACATGATCAATGTTGGATTTGATCCCTATGCTCCGGTACTAATTTCTTTTCCTGCCGTAACAGCCAAAAATTTTCGTCTGGTGTTTAAAGATGAAATCCCAACAGGATGGTCTTTCCCACAGGCAAACACCAATGAAGGAATCGTTGAAGTAAAACTTTCTTCTGCTCCGAGGGTGGAGAACTATGCACAAAAGACCTTTGCAAAAATGTACCATACGCCACTACCTTCCTGGTCAGATTATCAATGGAAGCAACAAGCCGAAGTTGAAAACCCGGATTTACTAATCGACCCCTCAAAAGTGTTGGATATATCTGAACACATGGTGGTTGATGGAATGCTAAATTGGGATGTTCCCGAAGGTGATTGGATTATTCTCCGAACAGGGATGACACCGACAGGAACTAAGAACTCTCCGGCTTCGCCGGAAGCAACGGGTTACGAGGTGGATAAAATGAGTAAGGAACATGCTGCTTTGCATTTCGATGGTCACATGGGCGAAATACTGAAACGAATACCAGAGGCCGACAGAAAATGCTTTAAAGTGGTGGTGCAGGACAGCTACGAACAGGGCGGACAGAACTTTACAGATGGCTTTTTAGAGGAATTTGAAAAAGTATATGGATACGATCCACTTCCATATCTGCCGGTTTATCAGGGCATGGTGGTAGCGAGTCAGCAGGCTTCCGATCGTTTTTTGTGGGATATGCGTCGCCTGGTTGCAGACAAGATTGCTTACGATTATGTGGGTGGTTTACGAGATATAAGTCACGAACACGGCCTGACAACCTGGCTGGAGAATTACGGGCACTGGGGATTCCCAGGCGAATTTTTGATGTACGGCGGACAGTCGGACGAAATTGGCGGTGAATTCTGGAGCGAAGGTTCTTTGGGCGACATAGAAAACCGTGCTGCAACTTCATGCGGACATATTTATGGGAAATCAAAAATTTGGGCGGAATCAAACACCTGCGGGGGAAAAGCATTTAGTCGTTATCCGTCATCGATCAAACAGCGGGGCGACCGTTTCTTTGCCGAAGGGATCAACGCCACCTTATTGCATGTTTATATACACCAGCCCTACGAGGATAAAAATCCGGGAATAAATGCCGGTTTCGGTAATCCTTTCAACCGCAAAAACACCTGGTTTTCACAGATGGACGTATATACACAATACCTGAAGCGCACCAACTACATGCTTCAGCAGGGATTAAACGTAGCCGATGTATGTTACTTTATTGGCGAAGATACCCCAAAAATGACGGGTATTACCGATCCCGCTCTTCCTGTGGGTTATCAGTTCGACTATATGAACGCCGAGGTAATAGAGAAATACATGACTGTTGAAGATGGTCTGATTACTTTGCCACACGGGACACAATACCGCATAATGGTACTGCCTCAACTGGAAACCATGCGTCCTGAATTATTGGCAAAAATAAAACAATTGGTCAACGATGGTGCTATTATTTTAGGACCCTCACCAAGCCGTTCACCCAGTTTACAAAACCAGCCCGAAGCCGATCAACAGGTGCAGGCTATGGCCGCTGAGTTGTGGGGCGATGTAGATGGCGTAAACTTAAAATCGCGAAAGTTCGGTCAAGGGATGATTTTGAATGGCATGGATATGAAAGAGGCGTTTGCCTTCATAAACTGTGTGCCTGATTGCAAAGTACCTGAAGATAATTCCATTCATTACGGGCACAGAACTTTAGGTAATGGTGAAATCTATTTTGTGAGCAACCAAACCGATAAAGAGCAAATTATTACCCCGGAATTCAGGGTTACAGGCTTGCAGCCTGAACTCTGGGAGGCAACAACAGGATACTTGCGTGACCTTCCTGCCTATGAGCAAAAAGAACAAGCTACAGCAGTTCCCTTAAAACTTGAGCCTTTCGAAAGTGTGTTTGTAGTTTTCAGCAAGCCGGCAGGTGGAGCAAAAGTAAACAGAATTGAAGCAAATTACCCAGAAGCTGAACTTATTGCTGATTTAGAAGGCCCTTGGACAGTCAACTTCGATGTTGCCCAAAGAGGCCCTGAAGAAGCCGTGGTTTTTGAAACGTTAACAGATTGGACAGGTTCTGATGATGAACGCATTAAATACTACTCAGGAACAGCTTTTTACAACAATTCTTTCAATGTTGAAAAATTACCTGAAAATGAAAGGATTACCATCGATTTGGGTGCTTTAACCGCCATGGCTAAAGTTACTGTAAACGGTCAATATGCCGGAGGCGTGTGGACAACCCCCTATCGTTTGGATATAACCGATTTTGTGAAAGAAGGTGAAAACCAGCTCAAAATTGAGGTCGTAAATACCTGGGTGAACAGAATAATCGGTGATATGAAACTTCCTTTGGAAAAACGCCCGACATGGGCTCCGCATCTTCCATATAACGCTGAAAGTCCTTTGCAGCCTTCGGGTTTGTTTGGACCGGTAGCAATAAAATCAGTTAATTATGAACGCTAGACTCATTAAGTTTTCTCTGCTCAGCTTGATTGTCATTTTGTCGATAACTGCTATAAAGGCACAGGAGCAGAGGGTCAATAGTGACCACTGGGTAGCAACAGATGCATTGGGCAGGAAAGTTGCTGATTATAGTACAGCCGGGCAAAAAAAGAAGGATAAAACCATTGCCATGTTTTATTGGACCTGGCATCAACAAAGTAATGATACAACTTATGCAGTAAAAAACATTACAGAAATTATCAGGGAGTATCCTGAAGCCCTGAAGGATTACAATCATCCGGCATGGGGCGAAAAAAAGCCAGGCCTTTTTTACTGGGAACAACCTTTGCTGGGATATTACAAAACAACGGATCCATGGGTGTTGCGCAAACATGCAGAATGGTTGGCAGATGCAGGAGTCGATGTCGTATTTTTTGACTGTACCAATGGTAGCCTTACCTGGAAGGAGTCTTATGAAGCCTTGTTGAAAACCTGGGATCAGGCTCAAAAAGACGGTGTAAATGTACCGAAGATCGCCTTTATGTTGCCATTTGGGCCAGTACCGCACAGCCTGGTTTCTTTGCGCCAGCTATATCATGA
>NZ_CAXBDD010000110.1:0-12228 GCF_963974515.1 uncultured Sunxiuqinia sp.
AACGTGTATCAGAGCCGTACTAACCTGGTAACTTAAATTTCATTGTCACTTCACCGGTTTCTTTGTTTACTTCAATTTTTTGGTCTGTCATGCCCATTTCTTTTCCTGTTGACATTTTAAACAAACCGGAAAGAAATTGCAGCCCGTTATTCATCACTTTCTCCAATTCTTCAGTGTTGATGGAAGTTGCACCGTTGCCACTGCTGGTTGATGCTTTTGCAAGTTCTTCCTGTTGTTCCGCTTCCTCACCTGCAAAGTCAATTTCATCGGCCGGGAGTTGTTCAGTGAAACTCTCTTGTGGAATTTCCTGTACCTGAGATTCGGCAACCAATTCTTCTTGTTCCCTTCGTTCGGTTTCGGAAATAAATTCTTCCAGCTGCTGGATGAATTGAGAGCGTCCTTTGGTGCTGAAATCCACGAAGTTTGTGTTGGCATTGTCTCCAAGAACACCATCAAAAAGGCTTTGTTTTACGAGTAAACCCGAGGCAATTTGTTGCTCAATCGAATTGCGCGTAATGAAGTTAAAGATGGTCAGCTTGTTACTTTTTTGGCCAAGCCTGTCGATGCGGCCGATGCGCTGGTTCTTTTTTGCCGGGTTCCATGGAAGTTCAAAGTTGATTAGGGTATCAGCCACTTGCAGGTTTAAACCCGACCCACCAGCTTCGGTCGACAGAAATATTTTGTATTGCGGGTTGGATTCAAACTTGCGGATTAGATCACCCCTTGCAGAGACAGGAATTTTCCCGTTCAGTTCAACAAAACCGATGTTGTTTTCCCGCAGCAGTTTCCCAATAAGCTTGTGTACTTTTATCCATTCAGAAAAGATAATAATCTTCGTGGCCTTATTCGGGACATCCAATTCATCTAATAAAATATGTTTGAGTTCTTCCAGCTTGGGCGATTCATTGGTCTGGTCGTCAATCAAGTAGGTAGAATCGCACACCATGCGCATGCTTGCCAAAAGCAGTTGCATCTTTTGAAGGTCGTAAGGTGTTAGAAACTTTTTCCGGATAATCTGTGCCAATCCCCGCGCGTATGATCCGTGATAATCAGCTTGCAGGGGCGACAATTCAACCGGAATGTTGATCTGTTGCAGGTTTGGTAGTTGGTCGATCACTTTCCTTTTTTCCCGCCTGATCAGCACTTCTTCCAATTTTTTATTCAGTTTTTGAAGGTCGTAATAGCCGTTGATCTTGTTGTGTTTTTCGGGATCGAATAAGCAATGTTGATATGAAAATTCCCACAAGGGACCAAAAAATTCCGGGCTAAGAATCCCCATGATGGAGAAAATATCGATCAAACGGTTTTCAATCGGTGTCCCTGTAATGACCAACTTATGTTTGGCTTCAATCCTTTTTAAAGAAGAAGCTGTTTTTGTTTCGTAATTTTTCGCCCGTTGTGCCTCGTCAAGAATCAGAAAATCAATACCGGTACGATTAATGGACACTTGGTCTCGCAGGACGGTTTCATAATTCACGATAAAGAAAAAATGCCTCTGATCTTTGTATTGTTGCGCCCGTTCGGCGGGCGTCCCTTGAACGACCAATGCCTTTTCTCCCGAAAATTTCTCCACTTCTTTTTTCCATTGTTCCTTCAACGAAGCGGGGCAAACGACTAGTGTTTTGGTAAAGCCGAAGGTTTCTTTTTTCAGAATGGCCGTACCAATCGCCTGAACGGTTTTTCCAAGCCCCATTTCATCGGCTATTATCGCGTTTTTGCGGAAGAGGGCAAACTGAATGCCTTCTTTCTGGTATCCATATAAATCGGCTTTTATCAGGCTAAAATCAGGAGTGTATTTTTCTCGAAGGCTTTGGAGCATGTTTATTTCAAAAGCCAATTCAACTTTTTCGATCACCTCGGGGCGAATGCAAATGGACGGATTTTTGCCCGCTTTATCAAGAAAACCCAGCAGCTCCGTTATTTTATCATCTTCAATAAAAGTAGATTTTTTGAAGTAGCGTGAAATCAATAGCTGAACCTCCACGGGTAAGCTGCTCGGATAATGCCAGGTAACTTTATAATCGTTCAGCGGGTCACAATAAACTTCGATAAACGGGTAGGTTTTGTCCAGATTGTTAAAAAGTTGTTTGTCTTCTTTCAAAGCTTTGAATGCGTGCATGATGTGTTTGGTCGTTCCCAGTTTGTTCAGGCGGGCGTCCATGCTGTCGCTATAGCCGGTTTCATTCTTAAAATTGCGCAAAAAGACTCTGTATTTCACCCCCTTTTCGTTGGTCAGGATATGGTCGCCGTAAATATTATCAGCCCATTGGATTCGATATGCAGCCTTTTCTGCTTTTTGTTGGCGTTCTGCCAAAACCCGTTTGATCATTCCTTCTCGGCTATATTTTTTATGTTCCAGATGTTGTTTCGGACCGGCCAAGTGTATTTCACTTTCGATTTGCAGCAAGCATGCATATGAGTTTTTGTCCCAGCCAGAAGCTTTGTCTTTTATAAAGGGAATGATATTTCCATCGTCTTCGATGTCAAGGCGGCACGCTGCTATTTCATTTTTAGCCTCATCGCTAATGATCAATTCGTAACGTGAAACCGATTGCGACAATACCTGACATTGACCATTGTTAAAAATGATTTCCCCAAGGGCCAACTCTTCCTTTTTTAACTGGCCTTCTAGTTTTTCTTTTTGTTCCGGGATAATTTCCTGTATGTTCATTGGTGTTAAAAATTTTGAGGGATGAATATCAATGGGCTATTTTTTTAGTGCAGTATTATGGATTGTTATAAGATTCCATTAAAAACTGCTTGAAATTATTCTAATTTCTCCCAAAGATATTAGAATAAATTGAAACCGTAGAAGTAGCTATGGGTGCTGTCCTAATTTTCAAGGAAAAATAAAATAGGTGATAGCAAAACAACAGGAAGCGGCTGCAGCATTCAATTACGCTGGTAGCTGAGTAGTCTTGTACGACGATCGATATTCTTCCGTGGAACATGGTGCAGATAACAGGCGTAAAAATAAAACCGGCGGAGTCCAGATGCTTTTGATCTTGCGTAATATTCCCGGTGTAATTATACAATAGTCCGTTCAATAAGATATCAATAATCAACCGGACGAATGCCTTTGCAACCGTAGTGGATATGCTGGTGCCAACCTTTATCTATAAAAAATACAAGCCAGCCCTTTGCGCCTTTGACTTTTTGATCTGGAACACCCGGGAAATCACCAGTCCGGGGGAGTAATCCGAGAAATAAAAGACCTAAGAAGCCTTATTCGATGAATTACAAACGATGATAACGAATCACTAACTCACATATAACCCACGACAACTAAGTTATTTGGGGTGGGACAAAACATTTTTACTGGATGTTTTCCAGTATAGATGCAGCGATATATAATTTGGATTTAGAACGATTAAGCCATAGCTAAATCCAATTCGGTCTTTGAAATATTGTACTTTTTCAACGCTTTGACGATGTTCTTAAGTTTGTTGTTTTTTAAGTTTATGGCTTCATTTTGTGCATATTCGTAGCTGAATGCCTGGCCTTTATTTTCTTAATTGGTCTGTCATTTACATGTCAAGGACAAATGATGCAAAAATGTCCCGCTTATCCTGATACAATAGGAATGCTACAACCTGGAAGACATACAAATCAAAACATTCGAAGGCTTACGAAGCATGCCGGCTATACTGACAATAGCCATGCGCATCATATACTCATCGCTTTCATCCCTGCACACAAGGCTGTTGCTCGAAAGTGGGGTAAAAACACTAAACAAAGAACGGTTGTACGAACTACACAAATTTATCCATTACAAAATCAGCACGATAATAAAAGTATTGCGGGCAATATGATACGAAGGGCTTTCATTCCTCGATCAGATCCAGCTCCTAATGAAGGACAGTTGAGTCTTTTACTGAATTTTGAAAACTAAAAACGGGAGATGGCCAATTAACAAACATAATAAATGCTGTCAAGTGAAAATTGCGATGGTGGGGCGGGTTGGCGGATTTTGGGGTGAACTGGGGGAAGTAAATAGATATTTAAGAGGGTGGAAAGGGATGAAAACAAATTATGGTAGCCCTTTATTTAGAGGATATGGAGGAAATAATAAGGAATATGTATAAGCGCTCGGGTAAATGATGTTTTGCAAAATGCGAATGCCTTTTGTGAGTTTCTAGTGTTGGCACTTACTTTCCAAAAATGAAAATGGTTTGTACTTAAAACAAATAATTGGTTGGGCTTGACCTCAAATTTTTCAAAGTCAATGATGTGTATTCCGCTCCCGCCGTGAATGAGGGGTTTCGTGAAGTTATCGATAGTGGAAGCTCCCTTCCAGTTCTCTTCGTTCTTATAACAGCATTGCAGACAATGGTTCCTTTTGTCTGCATTAGGCTGTGGATGGCAGACATTTAGCTCTGGAATGTTTATTTGCTTGTAAAACGAGCCCGAGGTTCTTTTTTTAGGAACCCCGGGCTGATTCCTAATTAACCATCGCTTTTAATGCAGATAGTCTGGTGAAGAGATCCTTCTGGTAGTCGATATACCGCATCCGATTGCTGTTAATCATTTCAATTTCTACCAAATATTCAGTAAATGAAATCTGTCCTGCTTGTAATAATTCCAAACTACTGTCGGAGATGGCTTCCTCTTCCATAATCAACTTCATTTGCTCATAGCTGTCCTTCAATGCTTTTGCCTCAAAGAACAAAGCCGAAACTTCGGCTTTCAGTTCGCTTTCTTTTTGCGAAAAGTCGGCCTTCGATGCTTCGGTTTGAAGTTTGGCATATTTTACGGTGTTCTTGTTTTGCCACAAGGGGATGCTGATTCCTGCATGGATGCCTCTCAATTTTTGGTTGAGAATGGTTTCCGATACATATCCGGCTTCAAATGAAGGCAAGCTCTTTATGCGTTGGTGTTCGATTTCCTTTTCAGCCTGTTGAATGTTTAGACCTGCTCGTATTAAGTTAGGATTTTTCGCCGAAAGGTTCGTTAATAAAGTATCCAGTTCTGGAAGTTCCCAGTCCAGAGGATAGCTAAAGGAGAGGCCTTCAATAGGTTTTCCTCCGTTGAGCTGTTGCAAATACTGGTGCTGAGCCTTCATTTCTGATTGCAACCTTTGATAGTCGGTCTGCACTCCAATGGCGTAGATTCGGGCCTTGTCGTAAACAGGTTTAGAAATTTCGCCTCTATCAAATCCTGCTTTCATCAGCTTAAGCAACTTATCAGCATTTTCTTTTCGATTTTCCAGCAATGCTTCTTTTTTTTGAAGCCAAACCAACGAGAAGTAAGTCCTCCGCGCAGCATGTAAAACCTCCTGCTTTTCTTTTTCAGCCAAGGCTTGTTTTTGCTGATAATCGAGTTTTTGAAGGGCCGATTTTGACGTATAGTATCCCGGTAACCTGAATGATTGCGTAATCTCCAATTCTTTTTGATCGCCGATAGCTTCCGGGCTTCCGAAAAGATAATTGTAGCTTACTTCAGGATTATCAGGGTAAATCCCTGTCTTTGCCAAGGTTGCCTCGGCTTCGAGCCATTTATCCAAGGCCATGAGTCGTGGATTGTTTTGTTCCACACTTTGCATGAAACCCTCAAAACTTTGAGTGAATCCTGAAAATGTCACCGCAAGAAAAAGTATTGTATAGATTAAGCTTTTCATCTCTTTTCGTCCTTTCTTTTAACCAAATAATATACTGCCGGCACGATAAAAACATTCAACAGTGTTGAACTGAATAAGCCACCCAAAATGACTACCGCCATCGGGCTTTGAATCTCGTTGCCCGGCTTGTCTCCCGTGAGAGCCAAAGGAATTAAGGCCAATGCTGCCGTTAAGGCAGTCATCAAAATGGGGTTCAAACGGTCGAGCGAGCCATGAATAATGGCTTTGTGTAAGGGTTCTCCTTCATCAAGCAGTGCATTGTAGCGTGAAACCAAAAGAATGCCGTTACGCGTGGCAATACCGAACAGGGTAATAAACCCAATGATGGCGGGGATACTGAGCATACCCGAAGTTGCCCAGATGCTTACCACCCCGCCAATCAATGCAAGCGGAAGGTTCAGCAAGATGACCGCCGATACGGTGAGGTTACGAAACTCCATGTATAGAAGCATGAAGATGATCAGAATGGCTATTAGCGACGTGTAAAATAATAATCCGGCTGCTTTTTCCTCGCTTTCGAACTGACCGCCATATTCGATATAGTAGTTTTCGGGCAGATTGATGTTTGCGTTAATGCTGTTCTGCACATCGGTTACCACGCTGTGCAGGTCACGACCCGATACGTTGGCCGATACCACCACCTTGCGCTGCACATTTTCACGGCTAATGGTGTTTGGCCCCGATGCTGATATAACATCTGCGACCTCTTTTAAGGCAACCTTCTTGCCATCATGAGTGTCGATAAGGATATTTTTTACAGCTTCGATGGACTGTCGGTAGCGGTCGCCGTAACGAAGTACCAGATCGAAGCTCATATTACCTTCGTAGACCTCTGAAACCTTTTCTCCGGCAAATGCCACGTCAATAAATTCGGCAAATTCATTCATCGGGATGCCGTATTGTTTGAGCATTTCCCGTTTGGGTATTATTTGCAACTGCGGAATTTCAACCTGTTGCTCCACATTCACGTCAACCAAGCCTTCTATGCCGGATATATCATTTTTGATTTGTGTAGCGAGTGAAAACATTTTTTGCAAATCGGTTCCAAATACTTTTATGGCCAGATTTGCCCTTGTTCCCGATAGCATGTGGTCGATGCGGTGCGACAAGGGCTGACCGATCGTGATATTTATGCCGCGGATGGTTCCCAAACGGCTGCGCAGTTCCTCCAAAAATTCATTTTTTGACCTGTCCCCGAGGGTAAACGGAACATCTACTTCCGAAGAAAAGACACCTTGTGCGTGTTCGTCCAATTCTGCTCGCCCGGTGCGTCGCACGATGGTGTTGATTTCGTCCATTTCGAGCATTTCCTTTTCCAGCATTCGATTCATTTTATTGCTTTCTTCCAGCGAAATACCCGGCAAACTCACCGTGCTCAGCGTCAGCATTCCTTCATTGAACTCAGGCAGGAAAGTTCGTCCCAAACTGAATAGTACAAACATGGAAGCGATAAAGAGAACCCCGGCAGCCCCAATCATAGACTTTTTGAAGTTCAACGAACGCTCCAGGGCCTTGCCATATTTATTATTGAGCCACCGTACCCATCGGCTTCCGGTTTCATGTTTTGTCAACTGCTTGTCGCTGGTCAACAAAAAACTACACATGACGGGGGTAAGGGTAATGGCTACAATCAGTGAGGCAAAAAGGGAAACGATAAATGAGATCCCCAGCGGTTTTAGCATCCTGCCTTCCATTCCCGACAGGAAAAAGAGGGGGATAAAGGCCACAATGATAATCAGTGTGGCATTCAGTATGGATGCCCGTATTTCCTTGGACGCGTTGAAAATAACTGTGATCTTATTTTCCTGTTCGGCCTTGGGCAAACGGGCATTTTCTTTGAGCCGTTTCAATACATTATCCACATCGATAATCGCGTCGTCAACCAGTGAGCCGATGGCAATGGCCATACCTCCCAACGACATGGTGTTGATGGTTAATCCCAACCATTTCAGGGCGATGACCGACACCAAAAGCGAAAGCGGAATGGCCACCAACGAAATTATCGTGGTGCGGAAATTCAACAAAAACAAAAACAGGACGATCATCACAAACAATCCACCCTCAATCAGGGCTCGGGTAACATTATCTACCGCTCGGATAATGAAATCGGATTGACGGAAGATGTCGGTTCTGACTTTGACATGAGAAGGCAGCGTTTTCTGCAAACTGGCTATGGCTTCATCAATTTTTTCTGTTAAAACCAGGGTGTTGGTATTGGGCTGTTTCAATACCGTCATCACCACGGCTGGCTCGCCGTTCAAATACCCGGCACCAATCTTGGGTGCTGCTCCTGTTTTAACGGTGGCCACATCGTTTACTGAAATGGGCTGGCCGTTTTTCACTTTAATCACCGAATTGCCGATGTCTTCAAGATTATTGGTACGAATAATACCACGGATGACATATTCGTTCCCAAAATCGTTCAGGAAACTTCCGGTTGCGTTCTGGTTCAGGTGGTCGCAGGCTTTGAAAAGCTCCATAAACGACACCCCATAATAATCCATCTTTTCGGGGTCGGCTTCCACGATGTATTGCTTGTAATCACCACCCATCACCACTACCTGTGATACACCGGCGATTGATAACAAGCGGTTGCGGATTTGCCAGTCCGAAATCGTCCTCAAATCCATTGGTGAAATCGAATCGGACGAAACGGTAATGACCATGATTTCTCCAATGATGGAAGATTGCGGTGCGAGTGTGGGATTTCCGGCATTTTCCGGTAAGCGTTCGGCTACTGTTGCCAGTTTCTCGCTCACAATCTGCCGAGCTTTGAAGATGTCGGTGTTCCATTCAAAATCGACCCAAACAATGGATATGCCTGTGGCCGATGAGGAACGAACCCTGCGAACGTTGGTTGCCCCGTTGACTGCGGTCTCGATGGGAAAGGTAACCAAACGTTCGACTTCCTCGGTTGCCATACCATGTGCCTCTGTCAACACCACTACCGATGGGGCAGTAAGGTCGGGAAAAACATCCACTTCCATTTGTGTGGCCACATAACTTCCTCCAACTAACAGGATGAAAGCCATAAACAACACCAGAAGCCTGTTCTTTAAAGAAAAATCTATTATCTTGTTCAACATAGCTTCTTACTTTTAATGGGTATGACCATGAAGTGGTAAATCACCCGCCATAGCCGCCAGCTTTATCTGGTAGGCTCCTTTTGTTACAATTCGTTCTCCAAGCTCCAACCCTGAAGCGATTTCAGTACGGATGCCGTCGCTGTTGGCCAATTCAACCGGTCGCTTTATAAAGGATTCGCCCCCGGCCTGCACAAACACAAAGTACTGCCCTTGTTCTTCAATAATCGAGGATAGCGGAACAACCAAAGCTTGTTCCTTCATTCCTGTTTTCAGGAAAGCTTCGAGAAACATTCCCGGCATCAGTTTCCCATTGTTAAGGACTGAGAATGTGACTGGAATACGGGTATTATTTTCATTTACAAAGGCATTGTTTGAGCTTACCTTGCCACTAAGTTCCGATAACGTGATCGATACCTTTCCATCTGCAAACGAAAAGTTGGCGTCAAAGATTCCTGAGACTTTCTGAAAGTCGGCCTGATTTACAAATGCTTCAATAAGCAGTTGATTTTGAGTGCCAATTTGCATGATCACCGAACTCTTATCCACAAACTGTCCGTTGCTCACATGAACGCTGCTAACAAACCCTTCAATTGGTGATGTCACTTTCAGCCCATTTTGTGAAACTTGATTAGCCAACTGGTAGTATCTCAATGAATCCTGCTTGTATTGAGACTCGATTGGCAAGAAATCCTTTCGTGAGACGACCTGTTTATCAGCCAATGGTCTGGTTCTGTGAAAATCCGCCTTACTTTTCTCAAACGTTATTTTTGATTCTTTCAATTTGGTATTCAAGTTGTTCTCAATACCAGAGCTTGCAATCACCGCAAGAAGTTCGCCTTTTCTTACCGATTGTCCAGGCATGGCAATCAGATTGACCTGCCCCTCGGTTTGTGCGTTTAATGCAACAGTTGATTGCGGTTGTCCTTTTACTTTGGCAGAAGTGTGTATGACGGAATAGAATGGCTGCAAGGATACTGCCAGCGTGGCAAATTCTGTTTTCCATGCCTGTTCTTTTAAATAGGAAATCTCGTCTCCGTTGCCTTCTTCCAGACTGGCATGGGCAGCTTCTTCTGCATTTACAAAGACTTGTATTTCCGGAATTTCAAATTGTACATTTCCAGACGGGCTTTCCAGTTCAAAGAGCATTTTGTAAGTACCTGCTTCTTTTGGCTGCAAAGCTGGCCGAAAAATGCCGGGTGACGCCGGAGCTTCAACGCGATGTCGAATACCTTTGTCTCCTTTGACAATGCTTACTGTGAGCTTTCCTTCCGAAACAGGTTTATAGGTGCTTAATTGGGTAAAATGAGCAGCAAAAGTGCTTGTCTGCCCAACAGTTAATGCAGGAAACTCAACAAATAGTTCATAGTCGTTCGAAAACAGGGTGTAGCTTAATGCCCCCGCTTCGTGCCCATGCTCATCTTGTTCCTGATGTCCTCCAACGGTATCATGCGTGTGACCACCAGAGTTTTGATTGCTGTTACAGGCCACAAAAAAGCTGGTTATTACTAGGAGTGATAGATATAATTTTGTCTTCATTTTTAAGTTTTTAAAAATTCCGGAGCCAAAAGCTCCGGAATACCATTTTTAATGTTCATGACCATGCTCATGGTCATGGTCGTGATGTTCTTCTGTGGTCGAAGTGGCTGTGCTGTCGCCAACAACAAACTCCTCCTGACCGGCATGTTCATGGTCGTGCTCGTGATCATGGTCATGTGTTTCAGTGTCATGCTCATGACTGTGGTCGTTCTTTTTTTCCGTTTTCGGACGACAGGATGCAGCCATAAAAACCAAATAAAGAGAGAACATCAATAAATACATGAATCGCTTCATAATTGATTGATATTAGTATCCACCCGAGGTGGACAGATTAAAAAATAGTATGATTGTTGTCCTAAAAATTAGGCAATAGACGGAGGAGCCCGTAAACCTGTGGCTCCGGGGTCGAAGATGGATTTTCTGAGAAACGGCTTGTCCTTCAGGCGGGCAAGGCATTCTCCTTTAGCTTCCGTTGATACAGTGAAAGAGTTGAGCGCGTATAGGATCGAAATTGTCTTTACGCTGACCGAAGATTTTTCTCCCAAATTCAGCCTGGCATAATCGAGATCGGTGGCCGCATTTAAATGATGGTGAAAAGGGAAGGGGTGATTGTGCGCTTTTGATGCATCCTTTGGTTCGTGGTCACGATCTTCATTTTTATGGTGATGATCCAGATCCGAATCATGATGATGAGAATGGTGTTTTGTACTGCTTTGAACTTCAGAAATTTCATTCCCCATCAGCTCATGATGATGATGTGGGATCATCGTATGAATTAAAATCATCAGAAACGATGAAAGCAATAATATGGAATACAATCTCTGTCTCACAGATGCAAAAGTATTATTTTTTGTCCTACTTCGTATTTGTTGCGATGTGACTTTTTGAACAACAGTTAATCTTCTGTGAAAGTTTAATTATTTGGCCTCTCTTAGTCTTGACTAGCCGGCATGTAACCGAATGATATTAATTAGATACACTTGTTAAATTATTTTTATCAAATTCTGTGTTGAGAATGCTCTTTTTATAATTATTGGTAACTTCTAAATATCAACAACTGGTCATTGTCTGTATGTATGATTGACAAAACTTATTATTACAAGCTTGCTTTCATCTCTCTTAATTCATTGATCCTTTTTGTATCAATATAATGAGTAGCATATTTATTCTCAATTGATTTATTTCCAGATTTACTAAACCGCAACCGACGTTTTATCCCTCCACCGAATTGGTTGTAGGCAGTCCAGGAACTTTTTAAAGCCAATTCGGCCGAGTACTTTCTGATCAGCTTGCTAATGAAAGTCAGCTTCTTCAAGTTGGTTTTGCATACTCTCTCAAGGTAGTCAACACGTCCAAACCGCCAGGATTCATAATCAACTTTGGTAAGATAGCCCAGTTGCAAGAGCACATCTACCGCACAAACATATCCTTTCTCGTAACGATTTGAATGAACCAGTCTTTTAACCTCTTTTTCTAAATCTGTATTATTCATCAAAAATCTTTCCCGTTTATATCAATTTGTCCTTTAACCCATTGTATGTAGCGCATTTTTTTATAATCAAACCATTGTTGCCTGAACTGTATGGAATTATCAATTTGCCATTTAGAGTTCCTAAACGGCTTTGGTCTGTTTAACGCATTTGTCAATTGACCCTGTAGTTTTGGGTCATCAATACGCTGCGCAAATTCGGCCTTTATCTGAAAAGATGCTTGGGGCCCCAAGCCTTCAAATTCAAAATAACCATTCAGGTTTTCATCAATCTCTTTAGCTTCTTCTTCCCATGGCTCCTGGTCAGCTCCAATCCAGCTGTCAAAATTGAGTAATGTTTTAATCCCGCCCGTTTTATGGCTGTAAAAACATGTTATCCCGGAGTCCAGGTTGTCGGTAATTTCCTCTATTTGTTCTTCTGAGAGTTTCATACCTGTAGCATGTTTTTCAAGTTTGCATTTACCAAACCTGCTGTCCTGTATGCACTTTGTTGAACTAAA
>NZ_CAXBDD010000111.1:0-12072 GCF_963974515.1 uncultured Sunxiuqinia sp.
ATTTGGTCACAAATTTCGCGTGCCCGCATTATCGTTGAAATGGGCTTGCCCGATTTTCCTTTGGATGGTTCGTTGGGCTCACACTTCTTTCACAACGTCACATCCATGAATGTGGGCTATTTCTCCGTTAAACATGGCTCGCAAGACGAGAAAATCAACATGGAGATCTTGAGTGAGCAACCGATCGTTGAGGAACTAAACTTTGTGAAACACGTTCGTTTCGAACACGATCTAAGCATCCTGATGGACGGACGAAACCGTCAGGCGCTCATTAGCATCGGTGAGCCATCCGATTGACCAGCTTTTTTGCGGAAGAAGAAGAAAATAAAAAAGGGTGTCGGTTAAAACCAACACCCTCAGAATATGGTGGTACCCTTGGAATTAGGCTTCGTAGGTGCTTACGCCTGCCGTTTCAGCCGAGCGGTCAACCTTTTTAATCAAGCCTTGGAGTACTTTTCCAGGGCCAATCTCCGTAAATAAAGTGGCGCCGTCGGCCAGCATATTTTGGGCCGTTTGAGTCCATTTTACCGGTGCTGTTAATTGAGCAATCAGGTTTTCCTTGATGGTTTCAGCGTCGCTTACCGGTTTCGCGTTCACGTTTTGGTAAACCGGGCAAAGCGGCGTGCTGAATGTGGTCGCCTGAATCGCCGCAGCCAATTCTTCGCGGGCGGGCTCCATCAGCGGAGAGTGGAATGCACCTCCAACAGGAAGCTTCAATGCACGTTTCGCTCCTTTTTCGGTCAGAATTTCGCAGGCTTTGTCGATCCCTGCAATCGAGCCGGAAATAACCAGCTGTCCGGGACAATTGTAGTTGGCCGGAACAACGACTTCATCAATTGATGCGCAAACTTCTTCAACCACTTCATCTTCCAGTCCAACAATGGCAGCCATGGTAGAAGGTTCCAGTTCGCAGGCTTTCTGCATGGCCAGTGCCCGTTGCGACACCAGGCGGAGGCCATCTTCAAAGTTCAATGTGCCGTTGGCCACCAAAGCTGAAAATTCGCCCAACGAGTGTCCGGCAACCATTTCCGGTTTAAAGTCGGTCAGCGTTTTGGCTAAAATTACGGAATGCAGGAAAATGGCTGGTTGCGTTACTTTGGTTTGCTTGAGGTCGTCGGCAGTACCTTCAAACATGATATCGGTGATGTTGAACCCAAGTATTTCATTGGCTTTGTCAAACAATTCTTTGGCGAGCGGCGAGTTTTCGTACAGGTCTTTTCCCATTCCGGGAAACTGGGCGCCTTGCCCTGGAAATACATATGCTTTCATAATAAACACATTTAAGTTAAAATCGCGGCAAAGTTAAAATGATTTTCGTGGTGTGAAAAGCATTTGAAATGATTGAACTGAAATCGCTTGACTTTTTAACACTTGCCATCGACTATTGAAATTGAATGTTCAATAGTTTGTCCATCAGCGATAAAACGAGGCCTGGTAGTTTGTTTCATTGCCTTTGTTGTCCGTGACGATCAGCTTCAGGCTGTGATTTTTTCCGAATTGAAAACGCTCCTGATCAAAATGGTAGGCAATCAACTTGCTTTTCGCGTCGTATTCAAACAAAACCCATTGCCCGTCAATTTCTCCCCGGAAGGTATCGATCCCCGAGAAGTCATCATCAATCTTGAAGCGGATCCTGTTTTGTTCGGTCAGCTGGTTCTTATTCGCGATGCTCAGTGGCTGAACGGTCGGCGGGATGGTATCGACACTAATGGCAAAGGTTCCCAGTTGTCGTACCCGTGCCATGACCCAGCCATTTTCATAATCTCCACCCATCGACCATTTCTTTCCACTTTTATCATCAATTACGGCAATGAGCGATTTGCTCTTTAACCCTTCGGGCACGCCATCGGCCTTTAACTTCAGCAGATAGGCGTTGTGGACCGGCGTGCGATCGTTGTGCAGCTGGTAAAGCGGAGAATAATACAGATTGTTCGCTGGTTTGGTGTCGTAGTCCAGCTTGAAATCAGCGTAGAAGGTGCCGGGCATAAAGGAAGCTTGAAGATTGGCTGTTTCAAACGCTTCTTTCTGATCATGGCGGATCAATCGGCCTGGTTTTTCCTTCGGGCTAAGGGCCATCTTTTTTGATTGCACACGAAATGACAGGGTGCTGGTGTTGCCATAAACATCGTTGATTTCGTAGCTGATTTGGTGCATTTGTCCGTCGGACAGGCTCACAACGCCGCGGTTCACCAACAAGGGATAGTTATTTAGCCGGTTTCCCGGATCAACCCAGCTTTTTTGCAGGCGGCGGTGGTGTTGCCGGTAATGGTTGTAGTCGATGTGACTGTTTAGAAAACGGGTTTCAGCAAAACTCAGTTCATTCATCAAGAAGGTGTAAACCGGCTCTCCGTCAACAGCCAGTTTAATTTCATAAATGCCGCATTTGCTCCAGCTTCCGTCCAGGTAATCCAGCGCCTGCAGGCCAAATCCAATGTCGCCATAAACCGAAAGGGTTGGATTTCCTTTCAAATGATAGGCGCCGTCGTAATAGACCGTCTCCAGGAGCCGCTCGCTGGTCGCTCCGGCTACGTGGGCATCATCAGACAGGGGATAAATGGCCGCAGACAAAATTTTGGGACTCATCTTGTCGATGACCGGAAATTGGAATCGTAATGGATTGAGCGGATTCTGACTTTCGGTATTGCGAATCTCAAAGTGGAGGTGCGGACCGCCTGAGCTTCCGCTATTACCGCTGAGCCCGATTTGTTCGCCTTTTTCAAACCAAAACGTTCCTTTTGGAACCGGCAGGTCAACAGCGAATGATTCCTGCTCATATTGGATTTTGCGGGCATAGGCCTGAATATCTTCGCGGAAGCTTAACAGATGTCCGTAAACGGTTGTTTTCCCGTTCGGATGATCCAGGTACAGGGCCAATCCAAAGCCCGATGGAGAAATGTAGATGCGGGAGACTTCTCCGGCAGCGGCAGCATAAACCGGTAATCCGGTTTTCCCCTGCGTTTTAATATCAATCCCGGAATGAAAATGATTGGAGCGCAATTCGCCAAAACTACCTGATAGCAGGATCGGAATATCAACCGGCGAACGAAAGTATTCACGATCAGGAGCTTGACTGGAAGCTGCAAGAGAAATCAGAAGAAATGAAATCAGAAAACGAATACGCATAAAGAAATTAATTAGTGTTTTGAGTCTAAAACTGAGTAAGGGACGAATTGTTGTATGGCAGGTTGTAATCAGCAAAATAAAACTATCTTCGTATTAACTATCGGGCAAAAATATTAATTTTGTCGAAGAAAGCATGCAGAAATGACAGAGCAGGATCAATATTTAATTGATGAATTTAAGACAAGACTCAGGCTGCTAATTAGTAAGCAAAACAGCATAAAAAATGAAAACAAACACCTGCTTGATCAGGTAAGAAGCCTTCAGGAGGAATTGTCTAAAGTTCGAAAAGATCATGCGTTGCTGGTCGAAAAATACGAAAATCTAAAGGTAGCAAAAGTTTTTATTGCTTCGGAAGACGAAAAACAGAATGCGAAGCAAACGATAACAAAAATAGTGCGGGAAATTGATAAGTGTATTGCTCAACTGAATGTGTAGCAGATACAGAACGAGATGACGAATAAGCTTTCAATAAATATCAACATCGATGGTCGGATTTATCCGTTGACCATTGTAAGGGAAGACGAGGAGAAGTACAGGAAAGCTGCGAAAATACTCAATGAAATACTTCTTCAGTACAAAAAAAAATATGCTGACCACGATCAGAAGGATTTTCTTGCGATGGCTGCTTTTCAGTTTGTATTGAAGAATCTGGAGTTGGAGGAACGAGTGGATGAGTCTCCTTTTATTGAAGAAGTTAAAGAACTTAACGAAGTGTTAGGGGATTATTTGTCGATAAACGAATAAAACAGATCGAATCGTTGAAGCCCGCTTTTGATTCAGTCCCAAAAGAATTATATCTTGGGAGTGGATTTTCAGGCAGGCTTTTTTTGTTTAATTATATATAACGTAATACTTATTTGAAATGGAAATTATATACGCTATTTCTGGATTTCTGCTTGGAAGTGTGCTTTCCTATTTTCTATGGGATCGGGCACTGAAAAGCAAGAAGAGGAAAATTATAAAGGAGGCCGAAGCTGAAGGCGAAGTCATTAAGAAGGATAAAATCCTACAGGCAAAGGAAAAGTTCTTGCAGTTGAAAACGGAGCACGAAATGTTCATCAACGAGAAGAATAATAAAGTGGGATTGCTGGAGAGTAAACTGAAGCAAAAGGAAGGTGCCTTTTTACAACGGCGCGATGAGCTGCAGCGGAAGGTGAAGGAATTTGAGCAGACGAAGAAAGAAACGGACACCATTCGGGAAAACCTGACCAACCAGTTGAACATGGTTCAGCAAAAAGAAGAGGAGTTGGGAAAAATGCACCGCCAGCAGGTGGAGCAGTTGGAGGCTATTTCAGGTTTGTCTGCCGAAGAGGCCAAGAACCAATTGGTCGAATCATTGAAAGGGGAGGCCCAGACGGAAGCCATGTCTTTTATCAATGAGATCATGGAAGAAGCGAAGCTTACAGCCAACAAAGAAGCTAAAAAGGTGGTTGTAAAAACCATTCAGCGCGTAGCTACCGAAACGGCGATCGAAAATTCAGTGACGATTTTCCACATCGAAAGCGATGAAATTAAAGGACGGATTATTGGTCGTGAAGGACGTAACATCCGGGCATTGGAGGCAGCAACCGGCGTTGAGATTATTGTAGACGACACACCGGAAGCCATTGTTCTTTCGGGTTTTGACCCGGTACGCCGCGAAATTGCCCGATTGGCCTTGCATCAATTGGTCACGGATGGTCGCATTCATCCGGCACGGATCGAAGAAGTGGTTTCGAAGGTGAAAAAGCAGGTGGAAGAAGAAATCATAGAAACGGGTAAGCGAACTGCCATTGATTTGGGCGTTCATGGCTTGCATCCGGAATTGGTTCGTATGATTGGTAAAATGAAGTACCGTTCCTCGTACGGTCAAAACCTGTTGCAACACTCGCGTGAGGTGGCCAACCTTTGTGCCATCATGGCTTCGGAGTTGGGCTTGAACACCAAATGGGCCAAGCGGGCAGGCTTGTTGCATGATATTGGTAAGGTGCCCGACGATGAGCCGGAATTGCCACACGCCGTGTTGGGGATGAAACTGGCTGAAAAGTTTAAGGAAAAGCCGGAGATTTGCAATGCCATTGGAGCTCACCACGATGAGGTGGAGATGCAATCGTTGCTGGCCCCGATCGTTCAGGTTTGCGATGCGATTTCCGGGGCTCGTCCTGGTGCGCGCCGCGAGGTTGTGGAGTCGTACATTAAGCGATTGAAGGCACTCGAAGATTTAGCCCTTTCGTATCCGGGAGTTCTGAAAACCTATGCCATCCAGGCCGGACGTGAGCTCCGGGTCATTGTGGGCAGTGATAAAATTTCCGATAAAGAATCAGAGCAGTTGTCCTACGATATTGCCAAGCATATCCAGGATGAGATGACCTACCCGGGACAGATCAAAATTACGGTTATTCGCGAGTTGCGGGCCGTTAATTACGCGAAATAAATCGAAGGCAATCATAATGATCACAATAAAAAAAGGAAGTGAAAATCACTTCCTTTTTTTATTGTCTATTGTTGTTTAGATCTCTACCAAGTCATTTTTCAGGGCATAAATAATGACTTCGACAATGTTTTTGGCATTGGTCTTCTCCATGAGACTGGCACGGTGTTTTTCCACCGTCCGGTCTGAAATTGAAAGCTGGTCAGCGATGATTTTAATCGGCAGTCCTTTGCAGGATAAATTAAGCACTTCCTGCTCTCTTTTGGAAAAGACCGACTTGGCCACCAGGGTTGACGTTCCGTATTGTTGGCTGCCTCCGTTTGCACTGTCAAAGGCTTTGTGGAGTTTGTGGGCCAAATTCCCTGAAATATAAACTTTTTCTTCTTCGAGTATGTCTACAAGCTTTTGGTATTCAAGCTGTGCCGAGTCACTTGGCTGCTCGATGTGAGCCAGCAAGCCGATCAGCAGGGTGAATCCGCTGTACTTTTGACTTGGCGAAACATGCAGAATAAATGTCTCTTTGGAGCCTGACGCCGTTTTGATTTCAATTTCCTGCTGAAAGTTGCCACTCAATCCGTTGGCACATTTCATGATCTTACTCTCAATTTTTTTGTATTGCTTTGGGGTGACTAATTGGTCGAAGGTAATTTTTTTGATCTCCGATTCAGTCAAGCCGGTAATCTCCATAAAGGCCTGGTTGGTTTCATAAATGGTCTCTCCATCAAACACAAAAACCCCGTTGGGCGATAGATTCAACAGCGTTTTATAATCATTCTTACCAATATTGACCAATTTCTCATATTTGTCAAGTCTGACTTTGATTGATTTCAGCAGGTCTGCATTTTCAAATGGTTTCACAATGTAGTCATCAACGCCAAGTTCCAGGCCAAAACGAATGTCGTTCAGTTGTGATCTTCCGGTAATGAAAATAAAGGGAATCCGACTGGTCAGTGAACTGTCCTTAAGGATATTATAAACCTGGTAGCCGTCAATTGGCTTCATGTTGATGTCGCACAAAATTAAATCGGGGCAATATTCATAAGCTTTCTGGATGCCTTCGGCACCCGTACTGGCAATATCAGCTTCGTAGTTGTTTATGGATAAAACGTTCTTTAAAGTCTTACTCAAAGCTAAATCATCTTCTATAATCAATATTTTCTTAGCACTCATCCAAAAGAATTTTTAGTTTGACTTTAGTACCTTTTTTTATTTCACTGGTGATTTCAATTTCGCCATCCAGGCACTTGATTGCCTTTTGGGCGATCGAAAGGCCCAGTCCCGTGCCACTTAGCATTTTTACATTGTTGCATCGGTAAAAGGGCATGAAAATTAGTGATGTTTCTTCAGGGGGAATCCCAACGCCTTGATCTTCAATCTCAATCGTCAGGTGTCGATTCTCGACAGTCATTTTTACAAGAACCTCTTTGGCTGAAAATTTGTAAGCATTGTCCAAAAGGTGTATTAAAACCTTGGTTAACAAGTCCCGGTCTGTACAAACTTGCTTTTGTTTGAATCCGGGGTCGATTTTAATCCGGTCCGATTGATAGAACGAGGTGTTACGTTTGTTCAAAACGTTTTCAACCAGTTCATCCAACTGGAAGACCGTCGCATTTTTTCGAAGTTCTTGCTTGTTGGCCAGATTTAAAAAGTGGATTCCATCCAAAAATTTCGTAACTGAGTGTAGGGCTTCCTCGCATAGCTGAAAGGTTTCGGCGCGAATTGTGGCCTCCAGATCTAGGTTATTGCTCTTCAGCAATTGTAAATTCGAGCTTAGAATGGTCAGAGGAGTCCTTAACTCATGCGATAAGGAGCTGATAATTTGACTTATATTTTGATCTGAGGAATAGTCCATTTTAATCGTTTCTAATCGTTTTTATTGATTATTAGTTTTTGTTGGTTTTTACCTGACCATAGTTTGCAATGCAAATCGGTTATACAAGTTAAAACATATTATTTTATAAACATCAATCTTTTTGATTTATTTCATGAACTGCCCCTTTCAAGCGCTTTTTGCCGCTATCTCTCATACGAGCTGCAAATTGACAAGGCAATTCAGCTGAAGGTTTGAACGATTAAAATGGGTTTAGAAATTATTCAAATAAACGCAAAATAGATGAATATGTTTTGCAGGGGATAAAAAAAATGGATTATTGAATCGTTACCAAATCGTTAGCTGAACGCTGCGGTTTGTGAATTGCTGTTGCTTTTATGCGGATCCGGGCCTGGCTGCTACAGGGGCATTTCAGTTGGTTTTCGCGATGATGAGGCTCTAATAATCAGTTCGGTGGGCATTGTGATGGTTTGGTAGGTTCGCGGAAGTGCCTTGTTCTCAATTTCGTTTATGATGAGCTCAGCGGCTTTTTGTCCCATTTCCTGAGCGGGTTGTTTAAGGGTCGAAATGGAGGGGGTGACAACTTCAGAGAAAGGCTCGTTGCTAAAGCCGACAATGCCAAAGTCTTCGGGAATTCGTATTCCCTGCGATTTGAGATAAACAATCATACTTAGAGCTGAGGTGTCGTTTCCGCAAAAAACAGCATCGGGCGGGTTTTTCAGGTCCAGCAATTGTTTAATCGCTTGTTGGCCGTCCATTCGGGTCAGCCGGTTACAAATGATCAGCTCGTTTTCGATCGGCATCTGATTCTTTTTCAAAGCCGATTTGTATCCTTCCATGCGGTCGTGATAGGTGTTCAGAACGGTTGGCCCTGCCAAATGAGCAATGCGCTGGTAGCCTTGATCGATCAGATGTTGGGTGGCTTTATAACCGCAGGCAAAGTCGTCAACAATGATTTTGTTGGCATTTAGCTGGGGGGCAATCCGGTCGAAAAATATCAAGGGAATATTTTTGTCAGCAAACATCTGGAAATGTCCAAAATCACTGGTTTGCATACTGAGCGATGTAATTAGCCCGTCTACCCGGTTCGAAAACATGGAATGCACAATTTGTTTTTCCTTTTGCAGTAAATCTTTCGATTGTGAGATAATGACGTTGTAGCCGGCTTCAAAAGCAACATCTTCCACACCACTAATAAAGGTGGAGAAGAAATGACGATTGATCAGGGGAACGACAATTCCGATCGTGTGGGTTTTTTGCGTCCGCAGGTTCGATGCAATGGTGTTCGGCTGATAGCCTAACTTTAGCGCCAGGGATTTAATTTTATCTTTGGTTGACTTGCTAATCCGCGGGTTGTCATTTAAAGCCCGCGATACGGTTGAAGCAGAAATCTTCAATTCGCGTGCAATATCGTGAATGGTGACTGATGTTTTTCGATCCATTTTTTTTGTTCAAATCGGATGATGACCGGCGCCGCAATCGAAGGTGCCCGGTTACTAATCTACAAAGATGACAATTATTTTTCAATTCAAGTGAAAATATCGTGCAATCGATTGCATTTTTGTTTTGTTTGTCATAGATTTGTAGATCTAAACCGACTAAAAATAGAACAATGAAAATGAAGCAACTCCTTTTTACCGTATTTGTGATGTCAATGCTTGCCGCTTGTACGCAGCAGGAAGCCAACGAAATTAGTTTAGTAGATAGACTTTCAAACCAGTTGAAAGTTCTGGTGGAAGCTACCAACCAGTCAGAAAAGGTTCCCAGATCATGGAACGCAGAAGATGGCTACAAGATGATTGGCGAGCGCGATTGGTGTAGTGGTTTTCCGGCGGGATCGTATTGGTACATGTATGAGTTGACCAATGATGAACAATGGAAAAATTGGGCTGTTGAAAATACTGAGAAGTTGGACGGCGTTCAGTATTACACAGGCACGCACGATCTTGGCTTTATGGTGTTTTGCAGTTACGGGAATGCATACCGATTAACCGGTGATGAAAAATACAAAGCGGTGATTATTGAAGCCTCGGAGAGTTTGATTACCCGCTTTGATTCGGTGACCGGTTGTATCAAATCATGGGATCATGGTTCCTGGGAATTTCCTGTGATCATTGACAACATGATGAATTTGGAGATGTTGTTCTGGGCATCCGAACAAACCGGTGATCCAAAATATCGCGACATCGCCATTACGCATGCCAACACGACCTTGGAGCATCACTTTCGCCAGGACATGAGTTCCTACCATGTCGTGGATTACGACACCATTACCGGCGAAGTGAAAGGCAAGCAAACGCACCAGGGACTTGGTGATGAAACGGCCTGGGCACGTGGTCAGTCGTGGGGATTGTACGGGTATGTTCTTTGCTACCGCGCGACCAAAGACCCGGTTTACCTTGAAACGGCAGTAAAAATTGCCGATTTCATTGTTCCGAGATTACCGGAAGATGGGATTCCTTTTTGGGATTATGATGATCCGAAAATTCCGGAGACTAAAAAAGATGCGTCAGCCGGTGCCTTGATTGCTTCTGCTTTTTACGAACTGGGAGGCTATGTTGAAGACGGGCAAGCATACTTCGATCTGGCTGATAAAATTGTAGCAAGCTTGTCATCCGATGACTATTTAGCCGAAGTTGGCACCAATGGCGGATTTCTGCTAAAACACAGCGTAGGGCACATGCCGAAAAATTCGGAAGTGGATGTGCCGCTGAATTATGCTGACTATTATTATTTGGAAGCCATTAAAAGACAAAAAGAACTTAAAAATTAAATGAATTATGACGATAAATTTTGAAGAAAGGTATTCGTATCATCCGGAAGATTTTAAAAAGTATGATACCGAAAAAATCAGAAAAGAGTTTCTGGTTGAAAAAGTGATGGAAAACGATGCCATCAACCTGGTGTATTCGCATATTGAGCGCTACATTGTTGGTGGAGCGGTTCCCGCTACCAAATCATTGACGCTCGGAACGGTCGAGGCCCTGAAAGCCAACTATTTTTGCGAACGTCGCGAAGTTGGAATTATCAACGTCGGCGGAAAAGGCAGCGTTGTGGTTGATGGAACGGAGTATGTGCTTGATTTTAAGGATGCCTTGTATGTAGGAAAAGGAAATAAGGAAGTGGTCTTTCAATCGGCTGATTCGGCAAAACCGGCCCGCTTTTATTTCAACTCAGCTCCGGCGCACAAGGAGTTTCCAACTAAACATGTGACCTTGAAAGATGCCAACGTTTTGCATATGGGATCCCTGGAGTCATCTAATGAACGCGACATCAACCAGCTGCTCATCAATAAGGTTGTGGACACCTGCCAGTTGCAAATGGGAATGACAGAATTGAAACCCGGAAGTGTTTGGAATACCATGCCGGCGCATACCCATAGTCGCAGGAACGAAGTTTATTTCTACTTCAATGTTCCCGAAGGGCAGGCCGTGTGTCACTTTATGGGGCAGCCACACGAAACCCGCCATTTGTGGATGCACAATGAGCAAGCGGTGATTTCGCCGAGTTGGTCCATTCATTCCGCTGCCGGAACCAGCAACTACATTTTCATTTGGGGTATGGCAGGCGAAAACCTGGATTATACCGACATGGACATTGTTCAACCAAATCAATTGAAATAAGCATTCCGCAGGATCCCTTACAAAACGAACAATTACATTAAAAAAATACCATGAACGAATTATTTGATTTAACAGGAAAAGTTGCCCTGATTACCGGTGGAACACACGGAATTGGAATGGCAATTGGTAAAGTGTTGGGAAAAGCCGGAGCGAAAATTTGCGTGAACGATTTGTCGGGCGATAAGCTGGATGCCTGTCGTGAAGAATATAAAAAAGAAGGCATCGATGTGTTTGCCCTGAAATTTGACGTGACCGATGAAGCCGACGTTGATCGCGGCATTTCAGAAATTGAAAAAGAAGTGGGGGAGGTTGATATCCTGGTGAACAATGCCGGGATCATTAAGCGAATCCCGATTTTGGATATGCCCATTGCAGATTATAAACAGGTGATCGATGTGGATTTGGTTGCTCCGCTGATTGTTTCCAAGCGTGTGGCTCCGAAAATGATTGCCAAACGTAGCGGAAAAATCATCAACATGTGCTCGATGATGAGCGTTTATGGGCGCAACTCGGTTTCGGCCTATGCCTCGGCAAAAGGTGGTCTGAAATTATTGACAGCGAATATGACATGTGAATGGGCCAAATACAACCTGCAAATTAATGGTATTGGCCCCGGCTATATTGCCACTGCGCAAACAGCCCCAATCCGTGAAGGAGGTCATCCTTTCAACGATTTGGTGATGACCCGTACGCCAGCCGGCCGCTGGGGCGAACCCGAAGATGTTGGTAATGCAGCCTTGTTCCTGGCTTCGAAAGCCAGTGATTTTGTGAATGGCCACGTGTTGTATGTTGATGGGGGCATTTTGGCCAACTTTGGGTATGTGAAAGGTGAAAACGATATCGACTAGCCTTATGAGAAAGCTAATCTACCCGTTATTTTTTGTGGCTGCCGGATTGTTTTCGTGTTCGGAATCAAAGCAAATTACCTTTGAAAATACCCTGGATATTGAACGTCGGGATGAAACAATCATCTTGCAGCGGACGGACTTGGAAAGCAAGTTGGGTGACATTGAGTCCGGAATGGCGCCTGTGCTAAAAAAAGCAGGCGAGCTTATTCCTTCGCAGGCCGATGATTTGGATGGCGA
>NZ_CAXBDD010000112.1:0-11990 GCF_963974515.1 uncultured Sunxiuqinia sp.
GGATGAATATCTTGGAGAAACGATCTCCAGGGGGAGTTTGTTTTATATCTTTGCCACTAAAATTTTAGAAACGTGAAGATTGGATCAATTGAGTTAGGCGAAACCCCTTTGTTTTTGTCGCCGATGGAAGATGTTACCTACAAGCCGTTCCGCCACATTTGCAAACAACATGGCGCCGATGTGATGTACACCGAATTTGTTTCATCCGAGGCGCTGATCCGGGAGGTAGACAAAACCAAGCAGAAGATGCAGCTGTTTGAAGCCGACCGGCCCATTGCCATCCAGGTGTATGGCTCCAACATTGATTCAATGGTGCGGGCCGCGATTGCTGCCGAAGAATTTCAGCCCGATTTTATCGACATCAACTACGGCTGCCCTATGAAAAAGATCGTTAACAAGGGAGCTGGATCCGGCATGTTGCAGGATTTGGACAAGATGCAGCGAATGACTGCGGAGATTATCAAGGCCGTCTCGCTGCCCGTAACAGCCAAAACGCGCCTGGGATGGGATGAAGACTCACTGGTTATCCAGGAAGTGGCCGAACGCCTGCAGGATGTTGGCATAGCCGCGTTGGCTATTCATGGGCGCACACGCAAACAGCTCTACACCGGCGAAGCTGATTGGAGCCGGATTGCTGAAGTCAAGAACAATCCCCGCATCAGAATTCCCATCATAGGAAACGGCGACATCAACGGGCCTGAAAAAGCGTTGGCTTGTCTGAAACAAAGTGGGGTCGACGGATTGATGATTGGACGTGGATCCATTGGCCGCCCCTGGATCTTCACGGAGATCAAGCACTACCTGAAAACAGGCGAGTTGCTTCCGCCACCAACCGTTGCTGAAGTGGTTCACCGCCTGCTCGAACAGCTTCAACAATCCATCGACTGGAAAGCCAACGAGCGGTCGGCTATTTTAATGATGCGACGCCACTTCGCCAAATACTTTCCTGGTGTGCCTGATTTTCGTATGCACCGCATTAAATTGTTGCAGGCCATTGAGCTGCATGATGTGCAGCAAATCCTCGATGAGATTATTGAACACTACGGACACCTGCGGGTTGATTATACAAATGTGAGTTTAAAATGAATTCGAACGATTACAAGCAATTTTACGATGAACAATCGTTCCGGCAGAAACTGCAAAAGTTTGGCAAAACAGCCGGCGTTCAGGTGGCCTATTCGGCTTTATTGCTGTTTCATTTAATGAAGGAACCTACTGTTCCGTTGAAAGCGAAAGTGACCATTGCGGCCGCTTTGGGCTACTTTATTTTGCCAACCGATGCCATCCCCGATCTGTTGCCTATCGTTGGCTTTAGCGACGATTTAGGCGTCCTGATTTTTGCCCTGTCACAAATAAGCGGCAACATCACACCCGCTGTTCAGGAAAAAGCCAAAACGCAACTGCGAGCCTGGTTTAAAGATTTTGACGAAGCCAAACTGGACGAAATTCATTCCAAAATATTTTGACGATCCTTTTTTGTTTCTTGGCACTGTTTTTGAAATTCAACACCCCGAAAACAATTCAAAGCCTTGAAGCCATGAAACGAACCACGCTAATTGTACTTTTTGGACTTGTTTCTTTCTTTCTGTATCCCGAAATGCTGCAAGCTCAGGTAACGGTGGAGCAGAAACCCAGCCCACCCGAAGTTAAGCTGCCAGTGCCCGAAAAGCCTGGCCCCGACTACCAGCTCATTCCGGGACACTGGATTTGGCACCGACAATCGAAAATGTATGTTTGGGTGGGTCCGCACTGGGCTCCTAAAAAGGAAAACAAGCAATGGAGTCCCGGACATTGGGAAAAGCAGGCCAAAGGCTGGAAGTGGATTCCCGGCAAATGGGAAAAAATTGAAAAGAAACGGTTTTTCTTCTTCTGATAGAATAAACGAAGAGTAATTCAATGCGCTGAGATGAAAAACAATTGAAACTAGATTTAATCGATTCGTGAATACCGTGTTTTTGTATACGTGTTTGTTAAGTGTTTTTGGATTAGAGGTCGGATTGTTCTGGCCTCTTTTTTTAATGTACTTCCTGCCTGTTTCGGGGCAACTTTATTACATTTGTGCTTCTAAACAAACACCATGGAAGTGCTTTCACCCTTTGATTTAACTCCCCTGCAATGGGTTTTAATGGCGGTAAGCGGCATGCTCATTGGTATGTCTAAGGTTGGTGTACCCGGTGTGTCCATGATCGTGGTTCCTGTATTGGCCTTCATTTTTGGAGGAAAACAATCTACCGGGGTATTGCTGCCTATTTTAATGATGGCCGACTTGTTTGGCGTGGGCTACTACCGCCGGCACGCTCAATGGAGCTACCTGGTTAAGATTTTGCCCTGGGCGTTTCTCGGTGTTGGATTGGCGTTGTGGGTAGGCGAAGTGGTGAACGACGAGCAGTTTAAAGACCTCATTGCCATTTTGGTGTTTGTCTGTATTGGCTTGATGCTTTGGCGAGATCGCCGGAAAGACAAAACGTTTTTCCCCGATAGCTGGTGGTTTGCGGCATCAATGGGTGTGCTGGGTGGATTTGCCACCATGATTGGCAACGTAGCGGGCCCCATTTTCGCCATATACCTGTTGGCCATGCACCTGCCCAAAAATAGTTTTATCGGCACCTCGGCCTGGTTTTTCCTGATCCTGAATTTCTCGAAGTTCCCTCTCCATATTTTTGTATGGGAAACCATCACTTGGCCCAGCCTGAAGATGGATTTGATGGTATTGCCAGCCATCGCGCTGGGCGCCTTTCTGGGGATTTTGCTGGTGCGAAAAATTCCCGAAAAGGCCTATCGCACCGCCGTCATCGTGATTACCGCCATTTCGGCTTTTTTATTATTGATATAACTATGAAACGACTACAGCATTTTTTCAGCAACAAGCCTGTTACCCGCATTTTGGATGTGGGCAGTGGGTCGGGTGACTTTGTCAAATTGCTCGACACCACCTTTGAAGGAAAAGTCCGAATAACCGGCATTGACCCGGGAGAACAATGGTTGAAAGAAGGCCTTACCCGTTTTCCGCAGGAACATATAGAGTTTATTCGTATGAGTGGCGAGCAACTCCAGTTTCAGGACAACACCTTTGATGTTGTGGCCCTGTCTAATGCCTTGCACCACCTCGAAAACATTGAGCAAACCTTTAACGAAATGAAACGGGTGGTGAAACCCGGTGGCTGGTTGTTGATCAATGAAATTTCGAATGGCGAGCTGACACCGGCGCAGGAAAACCAACGCATGCTGCATCATTTCAAATCGTTTGTCGACCGATTGCATGGCATCACCCACCGCCCTACCTGGAGGTCTGATGAAATCCTCGAAATTGTGATTCAAAACAAGGTTGCCGTGATTGATTCATTTCTTCACCTAAAAATGAAGACCGTGAACCGGGAGGAACTTTTTCTTGACGACAAGTATCGTCAGATGGCGAGTTTGTTGGAAGAGTTGCAAGGGAGACCGGAGTTTGAACAAACCAAAGACCAGCTTCCACTTTTCAGGGAACGTTTGGCCAAACATGGCTTCCAAACTGCCCCGCAGCTGATGGTCATCGGGCAGGCCATGCGATAAGGGCAAGCGAGCCTGGCACAGCAGTCCGCCAAGCTCACCTCATTGCTGCTAGAGTTGGTCTATTGCTTCTTCGTTGTTGCGATGACCCCTCTGAAAAATCCAATGGATTCGGCTATTCCCATAAACGGATCGCCCATGTCTTTTTCGTGTTCCAGGCTGCACACGCCGCTATAATTTACTTCGCGCAGCATGTTCACAAAAGCCGGAAAGTCGATGATCCCGCGGCCAATTTCGAGCGAATACCCCTGCTTGGTTGCTCCAGTCACATCTTTGATGTGGATATCGAAAACACGAGAGTGGTATTTTTTCAGATCGGCTACCGGATCTTTGCCGTTTCGGGTGTCATGTCCAATATCCAGGCACATGCCTATTCTTACATCCAGCTCTTTCACATTCTCCCACACATCATCGGCATCCGGATAAAGGGCGATGTCGGGCCCGTGGAGATGAATGGCAAAATGAAAATCATAGGCTTTCACTTTTTGATCGATGTAGGGCAGCAACTCGTAATTGGGAACCCCGACGATCAGCTTCACACCAACGCGCTTGGCATACTCGAAAGCCCGGTCTACTTCGGCTTCGGTTTTCATGTAAATCGGTCCAACAGCATATCCTGTTACGTCCTTCTCCTTGAGTTTGGCATGAAATGCCGCGATCTGTTCGTCGGTGCTATTCGTCGGCAAATGAAAATCCTTGATGCACAAGTAATGCACATCAGTACGTTGCATCGTTTCCAGGGTTTTATCAAGGTCGAACTTAACAAAGGTGTAGCCCGCCATGCCTACCTTAAAGGACTCACCTGCCTCGGGAGCCGGTTGCTGTCCCGGACGCTCCGGCTGTGCGGTAGCGGCAAATAAAATGAGTAGCCCGAATGCGACAGAGAAAAAAGTCTTTCTAATCATGATTATTTGTGTTTAGTAATAAATCCAACAGCGTTTAAAGTTTATAGAATTCCTTCCATTCCTGGCGGGGTTTCGTTCCAGTAAGCAGCTCGTTGGCCAGCTTGTTGTTGGTAATTTGCTTGGTTTCGCGATCGAATACCAGTTTGGTATTCAACTGCTGTGCCAGCACCCCCAGGTTAAACACCTGGCTCAATGGACCAGCCACCTCGAATGGCGAACGCGTTGTCTCTTGTCCTTTGCACGCCAGCAAGAAGTTGGCAAAGTGGTTCGACGGACTTTTGGGAACCTCCGGTAATTGCGACTTCATTTCTCTGGCCTTTTCTTCGGGAATAATGGAAAGGGTACTGCCGTGGGAACCGCCTTTAAACGTCAGATCTTTACTGTAAATAATCTTGCCGGGATTTAGCTTGGCAGGTTGAATTTTACCGTTGCTGGCTGGCGGAATATTGGGATCAAGTTCGGAAACACCGTAGCCGTCGGGAACTTGCGGAACGTTATTTACCCCGTCGTACCAGGTAATCTCAACCGGAGGCATATCGCCGCGCTCAGGAAATTTGAAGGAAAGTGTGGACGACATGGGGAAGAAAAATTTGTTGCGCCCTTCCAGCATAACCGGATCAACCTCGTAAGGTAATCCCAGATCTAAAAACTCGTGTGCCGTATCCATGATGTGTGCACCCCAATCTCCGAGAGCACCCATGCCGAAGTCGTACCAGCAGCGCCACTGCCCGTTGATGTAATCGTGGTTGTAGTCGTGGTGTTGCGCGGCTGCAAGCCAGAGGTCCCAATCCAAGGTTTCGGGAATGGGTTCGGCTGCGGGAAAATTTTTGATTCCCGTATCCCAGCCATGCCAACGCCGAGGGCTGTTCATGTGGGCGGTTATCGCCGTAACATCCTTAATAATGCCAGCTTCTTTCCAGGCTTTAAACTGAAAATAATTGGCTTCGGAGTGTCCCTGGTTTCCCATCTGGGTAACGACCTGGTACTTTTTTGCACCATCCATCATCAGCTGTACCTCGTTGAACGTTCGGGCCATCGGCTTTTCGACATATACATGCTTGCCCAGACTCATGGCCAGCATTGTAATCGGAAAATGCGAATGATCAGGAACGCCCACGCTCACCGCCTCAATTTGATTCCCCATTTGATCGAACATCTCACGGAAGTCTTGAAAGCGCGGAGCATCGGGAAACATTTTCAAAATTCGGTCGGTATGTGGAGCGCCCATATCCACATCGCAGAGGGCCACAATGTTGCATAAACCGGTGTCGTACAAAGCCCGGATGATTTCGCCACCCCGGTTACCAATTCCACAGCAAGCCAGGTTGACCCGCTCACCGGCATTGGCCAGTTTTGAAGCGGGACGAACAGCTCCACTAACGGATTGGGTGATGATTGTGGGAACGGCAACTGCTGCCGTTAACGCCAACGCATTTTTCAGAAACGAGCGTCTTGAAGATTCATTGAATTTCATCGGTTGATTATTTTATTGATTTATAGTGAGTTCTGTTTCTTTAAAGACATCGGAATAGCAAATGTAATGATTTTTAACGGCTGAAGGGGAGTCTTTCGCTGGTTTTCGATTATACTTCAGGCTTTTCTTCCGGTGAACAGGCTTGCTTTTCAGTTAGCAGTAAATGGGTATCCGAATAGTCATCACAGATAGTATTCGCTAAACAACTCAAAAAAAAAGCCATCTGCTGATGGCTTCACGGCTTTGAGAAGAGCTCGCTTTTAGTCACTGTAAACATCGCCGCCGCTGGACTCGTTGATGTTCTTTTGGGTGGGATTGCCTTTGTACCGGATGTCGCCGCCACTGCTGGCGCTGGCTTTTAGGCTTTTGGTTGCATGCACTTCGGCATCGGAACCGCTGGACACACTGACGACGCAATGCTCGGCCACCAAGCCGCTACAGGAAATGTCAGCTCCACTCGACGAAGACGCTTCGAAATTCACGACCCTTCCGCTTAAGCTGGCATCGGAACCGCTGCTGGTATCCAGCCAAACGGACTCTGCAAACAGTTCTTCAATTTGGATATCGGCACCTGCGCTGACGGAAATTCTGAGCTCATTTAGTTTGAACGGATTTTGGGCTTCGACATCGGCTCCGGCAGAAACAGACAGGCTGGTGAGGTCATCAAAAGTGACATGAACCCGGGAGCTTCGATTCCATTGGAAACCGAAAGTCTTTTTCATATAAATATGCAGGACCCCGTCATTCACTTCAGTCAAAATGGCGTCAATCACATCAGGATCAGCTTCGACCACGACTTTTTCCGAGCTTCCCTGAGTGAGATACAAATCGATGCCACTACTCACCGAAATTCCATGAAATGGGGCGGTGTTGCGATTTTGTTCTCCTGTTTTCTCTTGCGTAGCGTAAGCCGGAGCGGTAATCAGCAGGGCAAGTAGAAAAATCACGATTCCGCGAGCCTGTTTTTGTTTGGTCTTCATTTGTCTGGGTTTTTAAGTTTTTGATTATTGTTTGATGATATTCCCGCCTGACGATGTTTTAATATCGACCGACGATGGGTTTCCGGAGTAGTAGATGTGTCCGCCACTGGAAGCTTCTCCTTCAAAATCGCTGGTTGCCTCCAAATAAATGTGCGCTCCACTCGATACATCAGCCTTTCCGCTTTTGGCAACTAATCCGCCTGCTTTAAGGTGCGACCCCGATGAAGCGCTGTAGTCCGCATCGCTCGTCTTGCCATCCAGCGTTATTTGTGCGCCTGATGAAGTTTTGGCTTCCAGCTGCTGAGTGTTCAGGCTCAGATTTTGCTGGCTTCCCGAGCTCGCCTGGGTTGAGAAGTGCTTCAGCCGGAGCATGCCACTGGAGCTGACTTGCGATCCGGAGCTCGACTGCAACTCTTCCAAATCAATCAATTCCACCGTAATTAACAATTTACGTGATCGCTTGATGCGTCCTTCGGTAAAGATATTCAGCTCACCACGTTTTACTTCGGTGCGGATCACCTCATGCAGGTTTTCATCGGCCTCAACAGTTAGCAAATTTTTATCGGATTGAATTAGCAGCACTTTTAAGCCGGTGGAAACCTTCACTTTGTCAAACTCGCCAACATCACGATATTCGGTTGTCACGTTGCCATTTCCTTTGATTGACGGTCCCAGAAAGAAACATGAAGCCAGAGAGAATGAACAAACTAAAATGATCGAGAATAGAATGAGTTGCTTTTTCATACGATGTAGCATTTAATGGATTGACGCAGAATTTCAATTTTCGTTACACAAGTTAGGAAGCTTGTTGCAGACTGGCTGTTTTATTTCGTCGAACCGGTGAAAATTGTCGGTAAAGCCTGAAAGATTTTAAAAAGAAATGGAGCGATAAGGTGAATCCTTAATCAAAAGCCCAATCGAATGCTCAAGTTGGTTGCCAAAATTAGAAGTTGTAACGAAGGGAAAACGGTATGGTCTTATCCAATCAAGTCACCAATGATTTTCAATCCATCAAGGGTAAGGTTGGCTTCGAAATGGGTAATCCGGGAGGTTCCCCCATTCAAAACTTCGGACAAGCCACCGGTAGCAATTACATGCAGTTTCTGCTGCAATTCAGCTTCGGTTCGTTCAACCATCCGGTCAATCAAGCCGGCATAGCCTATGATGACGCCCGACTGAATGGCATGCACGGTGTTCTTTCCCAGAACAGAAGGTGGCTGAGCCAATTGGACGTGTGGCAGCTGGGCCGTATCACCCGCCAGTGAACGTACCGCAGTGCCTAAGCCAGGGGCAATAGCGACACCCAAAATTTCTCCCGACCCTGACACTGTAATAAACGTGAGTGCGGTTCCAAAATCAATCACCATGCATGGCTTTTCAAATTTGGTGAATGCGGCCATTGCATTCGCCACCAAGTCCGTGCCGATTTGATAAGGATTCAGTATTTTGATCGGCAAGCGATGATAGATGTCTGGTTTAATCAGCAACACCTTTTGATTCAGGAACCGTTCGATCAACTCTTTAAAGTCATCGTTGAGCGAAGGCACCACGCTGCTTAGAACAACCTTTGAGATCTCATTTTTGCAGACCTTGCCACTGGCAAACAGCGAACGGAAAATAACTTCATACTCGTCTGCCGTTTTTTTTGTATCGGTCCGAATTCGCCAGATATTTTTCCACACTCCATTTAGGTTGATCCCAAATACAATGTTGGTATTCCCAATGTCGATGATTAACTGCATAAGAATCATTTATGGAACAAAGAAACAAAAAAAAGACCTGAAAAAGAGATGTGATCAAATGGCTTATTATCAAACTGTTTTTTATACATTTATCGTCATAAATTTCGTTTCAAAGTTGTTGTGTTTAAAATTTTACTAATTTTAACAAAATTAAAAGCGCAATTATTCTACACAAGAGCATACTTAACTTATTATTTTTAAATCATGCAAAATAATAAAAGTCCTTTAATTTTTGTTGTTGAAGACAATCCGGTATACAGCAAGCTTGTTGTAAGTTATCTAAAAACCAATAAGTTTACCAATACCGAAGCATTTTCATCGGGGGAGGAAGTGTTGAAAGCAATGGAGCGACAACCCAAAATTGTTATACAGGACTACTTACTGGATGGGATGAATGGCATCGAAGTGCTGAAGAAGGCGAAGCAAATTGCTCCGGATGTAGAATTTATCTTCCTTTCGGGCCAGGACAGCATTGATATCGCCATTAATACGATGAAGTATGGGGCCTACGACTACATTGTAAAGGACCAGATGGCGCTGAAAAAGATGGTCAATAAAATAAACAGAATTCTATCGGTGAGTCAGCTTGAAAAAAGCAACAAGCGCTATAAAACTGGGGTCGTATTATTTTTCATCGTCTTATCGCTGGCTATCATTACCATTATCGCCATTGCTATCATGTATCCCGAAACCTTTGGATTCTAAAAAGTTTTTAAAGAACCTTGACTACGATGGAAAACAATTGCGTTTGACCTTTTCCAACGATCGTTCATCGTATTCAGCTTCTTTCGATTTTAATACAACCGTGTGAAGCGCATTTTCACTGTTAGAGGTCGGGCAGAACCCAACTTCCAATAGTTAATTATTGTCTAGCTCTACGGCTGCCCCATTGTAATTGATCACAACGCCCTTGTCACTTTCAGGATTAAATGTCTGAGCCCGTAACTTCGACACAAAAATGACTTCAAACTTCCGCTCCTTCAACATGCCTTCAAATTCGCCTTCACGTGCCCTGATAGTCAGCTTTTTCGACGCTTCATCGTAAGTCATCGGAATATTGGCAAACGCGCCTTTTTCGTAGTTGTAGTTGGTTCCTTCGTCTTCGTATAAACTAAACTGCGCGTCAGCCCCCGTGTACACATATAACTTGATGTGATCGGCTTTCTTTTGCGAGGTGTATTCAATTTCGGGCCCAACAGGCAATATGGATCCGGCGCGAACAAACAGTGGCATCCGCTCGTAAGGTGCACTCACTTTCAACTTTTGACCACCGGCTATGTACTCGCCGGAGTAAAGGTTGTACCACCCGCCGTTGTTGGGGAAATACACGTCGCGCTTGCGGACCTGGTAGTTGTATACCGGGCAAACCATTAGCGATGGTCCAAACAGGTATTGGTCGCCAATGTTGTGAACTCGCCGGTCGTGGGGGAAATCCATTGCCAAACCGCGCATGAGGGTGTAATCCTTGTGATATACATCGCCGGTCAAGCTGTAGATGTATGGCATGAGGCGGTAGCGCAATTTGTTGTAGTACAGCATCGACTGGTAAGCCGGGTGACTTTCGGGCGCCAGGTTGTAAATTTCGCGGTTGGGGTATTGCCCATGAACCCGGAACAGCGGAACAAAAGCGCCAAACTGGTACCAGCGGGTGTTCAGTTCGCGCCATTCTTCCATTTCGGGACTGCCCTCTTTGGCTCGCTCAAACTGCTTCTGAACACTGAAACCACCAATATCCATGGTCCAGTAGGGCAAGCCCGACATGGAAAAGTTGATGCCTGCCGGAATTTGAGCTTCCATGTCTTCCCAGCAAGTGCCAATGTCGCCACTCCAGGTCACAGTTCCGAAACGCTGCATACCCGTGAAGCCCGAACGGGTCAGGATGAAGACCCGGTTATCCGGATTTTTGGCCCGTTGGCCTTCGTAAATTCCTTTGGCATTCATCAGGGCAAAGGCATTGAAGTATTTGGTTGAAGGCCCGAAGGCGGTTGGATTCATCAGCTGTTTGCGGTATTCCACACTGGCATTTGACAGAATGTCCGGTTCGGTAGCATCCAGCCACCAAGCGTCAATTCCTTTTTCATACAGGTGCTCGTCAATTTGTTCCCAGAAAAGCTGGCGCGCTTCCGGATGGTAGGCATCGTAATACGAACCGATGTAACCCGGATGGATCCAGTCGCGAATGCTGTCTTTAATAGCTTGCTGATACATCCAGCCATTTTTATCAAATTCGTTGTAATGCTCGGTTCCAAGGTAAAATTTGGGCCAGACTGAAAGCATAATCCGCGCGTGGTTGTCGTGCACTTCCTGGATCATGTCTTCCGGATCCGGGAAACGGCTCGTATCAAACTCGTGGCTTCCCCATTGGTCCACTTCCCAGTACGACCAGTCCTGTACAATGTTGTCGATTGGAATGTTTCGCTTGCGAAACTCTTTCAGGGTATTCAATAATTCGTCCTGTGTTTTGTAGCGTTCGCGGCTTTGCCAGAATCCCATGGCCCACTTGGGCATTACCTGGGCTTTTCCGGTTAGCTGGCGGTAGTTTTTAATTACCCCGTCCATGTTGTCGCCTTTCATGAAATAGTAATCAATCTGGTCGCCCATTTCCGACCAAAATGCGATGTCATCCTGCGCTTCGGGAGCCACTGGCGAAAGTGCTTTCAGGCCAATGTAGGACACGCCGCCATCGGGAATCCACTCCAGCTTCAAGTGGTATTTTTCGCCCTCACTCATCTGGTATTGAAATTTGGCTACCGAAGGGTTCCAGGCTGTGCGCCACTGATCGACATTCAGTTGGCCGTCGATCCAGATCTTCGTGTAGCCGGCGTAGTAAAGCAGGAAGTGAAACAAGCCACTTTCCTTTGGCGAAACCTCACCTTCCCAGGTAATTTTGGCTTTGTTGAAGATGAACCCTTCGGGAAAGTTCTCAATAGTTTCCAGGTTTTCGTAGTCTATTGTGCTTTCCTGCCGCACCGTGAAAACGTGGTTCTCGTCGGTATCATCAACATACGTAGCGGTCAAACTGCCTTCTTCTCCATCTTGGTTATAGAGGACGAACTGGTCGATCTGCCCGTACGGACGCTCATCGCCAAAGCGCGAAAAGGAATAGTTGTCCCACAGCAAACCGTAATTTTTGGTTGAAATGACAAAGGGCACCGACACTTTGGTGTTGTACTGAAAGAGCTCTTCGTTTTTTCCCTTGTAGTTGAATTCGTGGGCCTGGTGCTGTCCAAGCCCGTAGAGCGCTTCGTCTTCAGACGATTCAAATACCTGCCGGACAGCATATCCTTTGGTTCCATCTACTTCGATGGCTTCGAACTGCTTTCCGCCATTTTCCTTCTCC
>NZ_CAXBDD010000113.1:0-11257 GCF_963974515.1 uncultured Sunxiuqinia sp.
AAAAGGAGTATTCGCATGGTAAAAATAACTTCTGGTTTTGAAAAAAGTTGAATCGAGTATTGATAAATAAAGAACTAGTTCTGTTAGATGAATAAGTAGTTTTGATAGAATGGGTATTATTTTATCAGAGGACATACGAGTTTTCCGAAGATAGGTATGAATTTTAGAGGAGCAGGTGCTAGTAATTATAGGGAAACGATTGTTGTGTACTAAATCGTTTATCGATCATGTTACAATTTACCATTCGCTGCCTGCTCGAAATCAAATAAATTGGCAGTCCCTTCAATTTCTTAATCAAGCCAGGCTTGTCGCCCAATCTGGCCACGTGCTTGGTTAACTGAAAAGTGGCGCACCTAAAGCCAAATCACATCTGCGCGCTATGCCGCTCTTTGTACTGTATGCCCAACGATTTGTTGAAGAGGGTGGAAGACCACGATGCGGCCTTGCCCGAAATCCACCCGCTGCAATCGCTGGTTCGTGAGCAAGTCCCCCTGAATACATGCGAGCAATTGCAGGAATTGTCGGTTGACCAGTTGAAAGAAGTCCGGTCGTTAATCGTGAAGTTGAAAAAAACAGACCACAGAGCGCCGGACGAGATGGCTGACTAGTGGCGTGATATTCGCCGGATATCAGTGGGTTGGCTTGCTGGAGAACGGGTGTGGTGGAGTTTTATGAGCCAAAAAAGGCGGAGTGTGAAAACCCCGCCTGCTGTATCTTACTTAAAATGGAAGGTCATCCTTGTCTGCTGCCTCCGGGGGAATGTCATCTGGCGTAAATCCCGGAGGAAAGTCACCCTGGGGTTCTCCGGCTGCCAACCGGTCAATTCGCCAGGCGTTGATGTTGTGGTACCAACGACCGTTGAATTCGCGCGATTCAACTGAAAATGAAACATTCACCTCTTCGCCGGCGTTCAATCCTTCCAATAAGGAAATTTTATCGTTGAACAGGGTAAAGCACACTTGTTTTGGAAACTGGTCATCAGCAGTTTCAATTACAAATTCCTGCTTTTTCCATTCTTTTCCGGCTTTGCTTACTCCGGATGCAACATTTAAGACTTGGTTTATCTTACCTTTTAATTCTAAACTCATGGTTCAATATTTTTTTTCTGGTTCCAAAAATAAGGAGAAAAAAATACCCCTGGGAAAAATTAACCAGGGGTTTATAAAAAGTTTTCAAGAATGATCTATTCGATTACTTCCAGCAACTCGACTTCGAAAATCAAGGTTGCGTTTGGACCAATATCGGCTCCGGCACCACGTTCGCCATATGCTAAATCGCCAGGAATATAAACTTTCCATTTTGATCCTTCGGGCATTAATTGCAATGCTTCTGTCCATCCCGGAATCACTTGTCCAACTCCAAAAGTAGCTGGTTCGCCACGTTCAACCGAGCTGTCGAAAACAGTTCCGTCGAGCAAAGTACCGGTATAGTGTACTTTTACTTGCTGATCGGCTGTTGGTTTTGGTCCGTCGCCTACTTCAAGAATTTCGTACTGAAGTCCACTTTCTGTGACAACAATTCCGTCCTTTTCTTTATTCGAGGCTAAAAATGCTTCACCTTCTGTCCGGTTGTTTACGCCTTCTGCTTCGGCCATTTTTTGGAAATAAGACTGAATGTAAGTCCGTGCGTCCTCAATGGTCATTTTTGTTTCTTCGCCATTCAGTTGCTTTTCAAAAGCAGTCACCAACAACTCCGTATTGAAATCGTCAGCACCGGATGATTCCAGCTGTTGTTTGTTTTGATCGCCAACTAAAACACCAATGGCGTAGCTTGCAGAATCTGCTGCAGTTGCAAGGTTTTCATTGCGTGAAGAACCTTGAGGTTGACAAGCTGCCAGTACCATTACGGCAGCAAGTGCAAATAGAATTGATTTAAATTTCATTTGTTTGTTTTGTAGATATAAATTAAACGATTTCAAGTAATTCAACATCGAAAATAAGGGTGGCGTGTGGTCCGATAGCGCCACCTGCTCCGCGATCGCCATAGGCTAAGTCAGACGGAACAAACAAGCGCCACTTTGAGCCGGTTGTCATCATTTGCAAGGCTTCAACCCATCCCTGAATAACGCCATTCACCGGGAAAGTCGCCGGTTCGCCGCGTTGTACGGAGCTGTCAAAAACAGTTCCGTCAATCAATGTTCCGTGATAGTGACATTTGACCTCGTCGGCCGGGCTTGGTTTTTCCCCGTCACCTTCAACCAAAACTTGGTATTGAAGTCCGCTGGCTGTTTCAACAATGCCTTTTTTCTCCCGGTTTTCAGCCAAAAATTGTAATCCTTGCTCCAGGTTCTCTTTTCCCTGTCCACTTTGTTGTTTTTCCATAAAGTCCTGCAAGATTTTATTGGCCTCGTCGGGTGTCAGTTTGGGCTCTTGCCCGGTAAAGATATCTTCGAGAGCCAGCATGAAATTGCCGGGTTCAATAGTTTTTACTCCTGATTGTATGAGATTGCTCGAAATGCTCAATCCCAGTGCATAACTAAATTCTTCCAATTCTCCGTTAAACTTGTGTTCTGACATAAAATTCTAAATTTTTAAAGAGCTACGAAGATAAAGGAATTTTTGCATTATCCCTGATGATCAATGGTCTTTCTCACCGTACAACATTTCCCGTTTTCCCGGAGGCCCCGGCAGTCGCTGCATTGCGAAGCCATTTTTTTGAAGCAATCGCCTGATATCGCCTTTGGCACAATAAGTTGTAATGATTGCTCCTGGTTTACACTGCCGGCTAATTTTCTGAAAAATGGCATCGGTCCACATATCGGCTTGTTTGCCGGGGGCGAAGGCATCAAAATAAACCAGATCAAATGCAGGTAAGTCTGATAAATCGAAGGTGCGTAAATCGCAATTTAGCTTCGTGAGTTCAAACCCGGGTGTAATTTCTATCTGCTGTTCCCAACGGCTTTTATGCATCAGCAAAAAGAGTGCTTGTGTTTCGCTCGAATAGTTTTGAGCATAATTCAGTTGGCAGAATTCTTCCTCCGTCAGTGGGTATTTTTCCAGCGAATAGTAGTGAATGACTTTTTCCTTCCGATGCAGCAAGGTGAGCAGGGCGTTGAGGCCGGTTCCGAAACCAACTTCAAGCAGGTGGATTTCGGTTTGCTGACACCGGTTCACGCCATTGTTGATAAACACATGCATCGATTCCTGAACAGCCCCGTGAACGGAATGAAAATGCTCATCCAGTTCGGGCAGATACAGCGTGTGCGAGCCGTCTTCGGTCAGTTCAATTATTCGTTTCATACGATCAAATTGGTTTCAAATTCTCCCGAGCGATCGGGACTCTTTTTAGTTGCAGTTCTAAATTCCAGGCTGCAAAGTTGAGCCATGAAAAGAACGATCAATTAACAGCTTCATTCTCCCATTTCTCAGCTTTCGTTCGCCGATATCAAGCAAAGGTCCGGTTTTCAGATTTGGCGAATTTCGGCATTTTCTTGTTTGCTTCCATATTTTTGTTCTAAATTTGGCTTACTTTATCCGATTGTTATGCTTATAAAACTGTACGAAGAAAATCCGAATCAGCGCGACATAGAGAAAGTGTTGGAAGTCCTTCGGGATGGCGGTATTATTATTTATCCCACCGACACCGTTTATGGAATTGGTTGTGACATTACCAATGTGAAAGCTGTTGAGAAAATAGCACAATATAAAAAAGTACAAGTTGAAAAATCAAATATGTCATTCATATGTAGTGACTTGAGCCATCTGTCGGATTATACAAAGCCCATTTCGAATACGGTTTTTAAGTTGTTGAAACGAAATTTGCCTGGTCCGTTTACATTTATTTTGGAGGCTAACTCCAATGTCCCCAAATATTTCAAAGGTAAAAAGAAAACGGTTGGGATTCGTGTTCCTGACAACAATATCATCCGTGAAATTGTGCGACAACTGGGCAATCCCATTCTCTCTACTTCGGTTTACGATGAAGATACTGTGATTGAATATACCACAGACCCCGAGCTGATTCACGAAAAGTTCGCGGATTTCGCGGATTTGGTTATTGATGGTGGCTATGGCGATAACATGGCTTCAACCGTGATCGATTGTACGGTTGATCTGCCGGTGATTATTCGCCAGGGAAAAGGTGTTGTTCAGGAATAATGTTTTTGATCGACTGCGATAAATCTCAGCAACCCCATCTGCCTTATTTTCGCCAGAAAGCCGGAGAGAACAGAACCAATACAGTAAATAATTCCAAACGTCCAAGTAACATCAAAAAAGACAGAAACCATTTTCCGGCCGGGTGCACATGATGAAAATTTTCTGCCGGGCCAACATTTCCCAGTCCAGGTCCAATATTCCCCAGCGAAGTAGCAACTGCCCCCATCGCCGATTCCAAATCCGGTTCAATTAAGGTGTACAGGATGGTGCTCAGGAAAAAGATGATAAAATAGAACATGAAAAAAGCCAACACATTGGTGATGATTTGTTCGGATACGGCTCGTTTGTTAAACCGAACAGGAATGATCGCATTGGGATGCAGCAGCCGTCGCAACTCGTAATAACTGTTTTTCAGCAACAAAACAACCCGCATGATTTTGATCCCACCACCCGTTGATCCGGCACTTCCTCCAAAAAAGAAGAGGGCAAACATGATGATGGTCAGAAAAGGAGTCCAGGTTAGGTAATCCGCGGTTGCATATCCGGTGGTGGTGATGATGGAAACAACCTGAAACAAAGCATCGCGAAAGGCCAACTCGAAACCCAGCTGGGTTGAAATGAGCAGTCCGCTGAAGATGATTGCCGTAAAGCCAACAATGAACAAGATGTAGTATTTGAATTCCTCATTTTTGAAGACTTTATCAAACTTTCCGTGGATTGCCAGGTAGGAGAGGGTAAAGTTGGTTCCAGCTAAAAACATGAAAAAGATAATGACATACTGAATGAAAGGGGATGACCAATAGGCAATTGATGCCTGCTTGGTGGAGTAACCGCCGGTCGCCATTGTCGTGAGCGAATGGTTTACCGCGTCGAACAGGGTCATGCCGCCGGCCCAAAGCAAAAGCGCTTCAGCTACGGTGAATCCGAAGTAGATGATCCATAGGCTTTTTGCGGTTTGGCTGATTCGGGGGCTGATTTTGTCCGGAGTGGGGCCTGGAACTTCGGCTGCAAATAGCTGCATACCACCGATTCCAAAAATGGGCAAAATAGCGAGCGATAAAACGATGATTCCCATCCCCCCCAGCCACTGGGTCATACTGCGCCAAAACAGGATTCCGTTTGGAAGCGACTCAATGTCATTTAAAATAGACGAGCCTGTGGTTGTAAAACCTGACATGGTTTCGAAAAATGCGTTGGTCAGCGATGGAATGGAGTGGCTGAAGAGGTAGGGCAGACTTCCGAAGAAGGAAAAAACCACCCACACCAAACTTACAATAACAAAACCTTCGTGTTTCCCAATTTTTTTATCTGCACCTTTGGTAGCCAGCAAGGCGAATGATCCAACTCCAAGGCAAATCAGGGCCGCGTTGAGCAAAGCCGTCAGTCCTGCATCCTGATAAATGGCCGATACCCCCATGGCAACTAGCATGGATGCCCCTTCAACAACCAACAAAAAACCCAATACCCGGAAGATTATCTTGAAGTTGAGCATGGTCTGCTAAATTACTTAAAATATTTATCCAGTTTTTTGATGGCGGAAGGCAGCGCAAAAACAACTACTTTGTCATTTGCCTGAATGTGGGTATCACCCTTGGCAACGAATCCCTTTGAACCACGGATAAACCCGCCGATTTTGGCATCCTCCGGAAATTCAAGATCTTTAATGGGGTACTCCGTTATGCGCGAACCCTCTTTGGCGATAAATTCAAAAACCTCTGCGTCAGACGCTGTTAAGCATTTTGCCTGAGCTACTTTGGCTCCCAGCGTATATTTGTAGATATAACTGGCGGCAATCAGTTTTTTATTAATCAGGCTGCCAATATCCATATTTTCTGCAATCCCCATGAAGTCGATATTTTCCACTTCGGCAACCGTCCGTTTCACACCCAAACTCTTAGCCAGGTGGCAGGATAAGATATTGGTTTCTGAGTTTCCGGTGACCGCGATAAACGCATCCATACGTTCGATACGTTCTTCTTTCAGAAGTTCCAAGTTTCTGCCATCTCCCTGAATCACCAGGATGTTTTCAAAACGGTCGGCAACTTGCTGGCTGCGGATCTTATCACTCTCAATTACTTTAATGTTGTAGCTGTCTCCGAGGCGTTCAACTGTTTTCTGGGCAATCCGGCTGCCCCCCAAAATCATGACGTTGCGAACAGCAAAAATTTCTTTTCCGGCCAGTTCAAACACGCGGTTCTGATTGGCTCGTGTGGTGATGAAAAAGACAATGTCTCCATTGTGTATGGAATCTTGTCCGTTTGGAATGATTGTCTCGCTTTCCCGGTTAATTGCTACTGCTCTGATATCGGAGTTGATATAAGATAATTCTTCGAGTGATTTGTTAAGAATTGGGGCATTCTCTCGGATCTTTACTCCCATTAGCGTCAGTTTTCCTTGAGAAAATTCAATCATCTGCCTGGTTCCTACTTGTTTAATCGAAGATGCGATCTCTTTGGCTGCGAGACTTTCAGGATAAATCAATTCATCAACGCCCAGGGTGCGAAGTTTTTCCTTGTATTTGTCGGTTAAGTATTCGCTGTTGTTAATTCGGGCAACCGTCCGCTGAACGCCCATATCTTTTGCCTGAACACAAGCAAAAATATTTCGTTCTTCATAAGGGGTTACCGCAATGAACAGATCTGCTTTTGATAGTCCGGTTTCTTTCAAATCGCGAAATGAATTGGCCATGCCCGTAACCGTTAGCAAATCTACCTGGCTGGATATCTGATACAGTTTATCCGCATCTTCGTCCATCAAAACAATGTCATGGTTCTCCTTGCTCAGCATCTTGGCAAGGTGTGTTCCAACTTCGCCGGCACCTACAATAACAACCTTCATATTTTGTCACTCCTTTTTCAAAAATTCAACCCGATAAAGTAAAGTATAAAAACAACAATTTCCACGTCTTTGAACTTGTTTTTCGATTGTGTCGTTTGGCTGTTGCAAGTCGCTTGTCAGATATTTCGCTATAAATCAGCAATAATCGATTGTCGAACTGGCTGGCTCGACGAGTTGAAAAATACTCCCTTTTTCATGGCCGAATCTATTTTTGTCATTAAAAATGGGTCAAAGTTGCAGGTTCTGTGTGAACTGCTCTTGTTAATTCCTCCGCTTTTTTTTGTTGGTTCTCTTTTACGTTTGGTGGTTTGAAAAGTTTGATCCAAAAACAATATGACTTGTTTGTCGATGAGTAGATCGTCATTGGTAGATTGCTCGCAGGAGTCCAGGTAAACGATCATTGGTGCTTCCAACTTTAACTTACGAACTGCATCTAGAATAGAGGTTGGGAGGCTGTGTGTCTGTTTCTGACAAACCGTGGATAGAAAAAGACAATGCTGATGAACGCAGCGTAGGAAAGCTGAAAGCCAACTTCAGAGAGTAGCCTTGGATTCAGGAGCAACAGAAAGAAGGCCAAGGCTGCAATGGCATTGTAAATTGCCGCTGGTCGTTTTTTTAACTGGCACCAATCAAAATAAAAGAAACCATCACAGTTCTCCGAAGCAAAGAAGGAGAAAGGCCGGTCAGAAGCGCGTAAAAGCAAGGTGCCGATAATAAGCACAAAACAAATCCGCCCGTTGGGCGATCGTTTCAGCAAGCCAAACAGGGTGGTTAGGAAAAGGCAGATCATGCCCACATGGAGTCCGGAAAGGGTAAGCACATGCCCACATGTCGTCTGGAAAACGGCAAGAACATGCATGGCTCCTGTCGATGCGAAGTGCGAACGTGTTTCCGGCGACAGCTCTTTCCGGTGGCCTGAAGTCAGAGCCGGTATCACCTGAAGCGATTCTTCGTTTCTGATGTGTTCTTTTGAGTATGGTAATCAGCGATGTCCTGAATTTTCCAAGTCGGAACCAAATTGAAAGATTCTCTTCGTTTGCAATCACGCGATAGTTTCCGGAAGCACAGGTAAGTACTGTAATAAACTCCCCGGTTAACCATGAATTGTTGATCGTTGAAGGTAAAAGGATCATCCTGGTTCCGAATGCGTTGCAGGCGGCTGCTTCCCGCGAGCTGATCGCCGGGTTGTAGATTGAAGGTCGAATCTGACTTTTCAAAGTAGGCCAGTATTTTTTGATTGTTGAAAGACGCCGTGTCAGCCCAGTTGATTTGAACAAGTGCTTGATAGGAATTTGGCTTTTCAGTAGGTTATTCCAATAGGGGGGCAACATATTCTTCTTGCTGATCTTCACCTGTGATTTTTGATTGAGGAATGGCATGATACGCCATGAGGATAAAACTCAAGCTTAAAAAAACAGACAGATATCAGTAGAATGGATAGCTCTTGGTTTTGAGTTCGATTGTGACGAGTATGCCGAATCTGATGAGCAGGACCAAAAATATCGATCCGGCCCTGGGCAAAAAGGTTCCAGCTAATATTCCAATAAACAAAAAACTTAAAATTTTAGTAAAGGGGTTATGCGAAAAAAATGTCTCTATCAGTAATTTTTTCTGACGGTTTACGATAAGGCTGTTTTTGAGTTTATAATCTCCCTAATTATTTCATGAATGATACAAAATCGGATAAAAAACTCGAAACTCAGGCGAGTTTACTTTTTCCCGGTAAAACAATGCGGTAAACAGTATTCACTTTACCCTTCGAAATGGCAGTCAACTTGCTTTTTAAAATACGTTTTCGCAAGGGGCTAAGGTAGTCAATCAGCAGCACTCCATCCAGGTGATCGTACTCATGCTGAATGACACGGGCTGCAAAACCGCCATATTCTTCAATGTGTTCTTGCAGGTTTTCGTCGAGGTATTTAATTTTTACATGTTCCGGGCGGCTAATATCTTCGCGGATTTCCGGAAGACTTAAACATCCTTCGTTCATCACCCAGTTGTCGCCCGTACGTTCCAGTATTTCAGGATTGATAAACGCTTTTTTAAAACCTTCAAGTTCCGGCTCCTCTTCATCGGCAGCCGAACTGGCATCAACAACAAAAATTCGTAGCGATTTACCCACTTGCGGTGCGGCCAATCCAACCCCTTCTGAATGATACATGGTTTCAAACATGTTATCAATCAGTTCTTTTAGATCTTTAAGATTATTGTCAATTGGCGCTGCTACTTTTCGTAAAAGCGGATCGCCGTAAACTGTAATGGGGTAAATCATAATCTGTACTTTTGTTGTTCCATATACGATTGCAGGATAATTGTAGCACTAACTGCGTCAACCGTTCCTTTATCTTGTCTGTCTTTTTTTTTCAGGCCTGCATCAATCATGGTTTGAAAAGCCATTTTTGAGGTAAACCGTTCGTCAACTTGTTCAATGGGCATCTCCGGATAGAGCTTCTGAAAACGTCTCAAAAACGGATTGATATACAAAACGGCTTCAGAGGCCTCATTGTTCATTTGAAGGGGGTAGCCAATGATCACTTTTTCTACGTCTTCTTTTTGAAAATAGGCTTTCAAAAAATCAAAGATGTCGTGACTGCGTACTGTGGTTAACTTGGTAGCAATAATCTGCAATGGGTCGGTCACTGCCAGTCCAACCCTTTTTTTTCCATAATCTATTGCCAATATTCGCGCCACTACATTATAATTTTGTGCAAAATTAATATTCTCTTGTCAGAAAAAAAGCGGTTTCTCAAAAAAGATTGTTTGCTGAAATGTTTGTAAGTGCTTATTGTTTAGGGTTTTGTGTGATTGGCATGGGCTTTGTAATGAAGCAAGCAACTGATTACCGGTAAATACAGGCACCAGCACAATGATTGTTAAACTTTAAAACTGGAAGCCATGAAAACAATAAGAATAAAGCTGATTGCATGGACGATTACACTTGCAGCAGTGATGACAGGAGTTAACGCGGAAGCACAACGCAGGGAAACAAGTACACAGCGGAATACGTCGAAAAAAGAAGTTCGTCAGGTAAAAGAAAGCAAGCGTTTCAACGACCAGCGGGCTTATCAGCATGATGATCGAAACAGACAGCTAAAAAGTAGCAGCCGTGAGTATCGCGGTTCAAACAGAACTTCAAATGCAGATCGTAATAACCGGGAGTATTATTCCAATCGCGATTATAAGCCGAAGGGAAATGCGCATTGGAATAAGTCAGCCAAGCACAGTAAGAAGCATCATTACAGCAAACAGCAGTGGAACAACTATTACAAGCATGACAGGAAGTACGCTTATCACCATCCAAAATACGGAAACGTTTACAGGCAATTCCATGTCAATCCGGTGAGAATTCACCATCATGCTCATGGCGACTATTATTTTTACGGAGGGCATTACTACCGTCATCAGCACGGAATTGGCTACGTTCGAATTGAGATTCCCCGGCACATGGTTTTTACTCATTTGCCATTTCAATGCGAACTTGTCAGGGTAGGGCCTCACGTTTATTACCGGTATGGAGACATGTATTTTGAGCGTTACAGCCACGGATATCGTTTAGCTCCGTCCATCGGCATTCAATTTTCGGCTCATTTTTAAGCATCAAATACTCAATCAATTTGAACCCTTCGTCAACTGGCGAAGGGTTTTCTTTTAGTCTTCGATTTCCGTTTTTTGTGCTTTAGTTATTCTCGCCAATTTTGCCAGAATAGACGATTTTGGCGCCTGCCTCCTGCATTTCCTGCCAGGCCTTTTCTTCGTCGCCAGGCCGGGCTTTCACGGCTGCCACGGCATCTCGAAAAACAAACGTTTTGTAATTGGCATTTAAGGCATCGAGTACGGTATTCTTAACGCAGTACTCCGTGGTTAAGCCACAAATGTATAGTTCGTTCACTTTGTTCTCCTGCAAGTAGTTGTTGAGCGGAATGTTGGTTGCTTCAAAGGCCGAATAGCCGTCATCGCTGTTTCGAGTTCCTTTCAGAACAACTGTTTTTATTTTCGATTGATCCAGTTCATCAGGGAAGGCAGCTCCTTCAGAATTTGCCACGCAGTGCACAGGCCATTTTTTAAAATGCACCGAGTCTTCCGGATGCCAGTCTTTGGAGGCAACCACAAGGTCAAAATGGCTAATAAGTTTGTTTACTACAGGGATAATTTGCTTTCCATCGGGAGCTGGTAAGGCCTCGCCAGGTAAAAAGTCGTTTTGAAGATCGACAACAAGTAGTGCTTTCATCAGAATGCTTTTTTAGAATTTATATGGATCTTTTTTTAGATACTGTTTAGCCAGATGGTTTCGGGTGTTCAGTAATTCTTCACTGATCCCTACC
>NZ_CAXBDD010000114.1:0-10898 GCF_963974515.1 uncultured Sunxiuqinia sp.
TCTGTCAAAGTAGAATTAATTTGTCGGGTGAAAGTTTCTTCCTAAATTTACTTTCAACTCTAAACGTATAATCCAATGAAAACGAAACTAAACCGACGTTCCTTCCTGCAACAATCAGCAATTCTTACCTCAGGCGCAATGCTTGGCACTCTTCCCATCGGCCTGAATAGCTGTAAGGAAGAGCTATTCAAAATTTCGCTGGCCGAATGGTCGGTCAACAATCAGATTTTTGGCAAGGCACGGGAAGCTGGCTGGGAGAAGTTTAATGACATGCTACAGCATGATTTTGCCAGTATCGAAAAAAGTGCCACCATGAAAAACATTGAATTTCCGGCTTATGCCAGAAGTTTAGGAATTGATGCAGTCGAATATGTTAACACCTGCTTTTTCGACAAAGCCAAAAACCAGGCCTACCTGATCGATTTGAACAAAGCCTGCGATGATGCCGGTGTGAAATCCTTGCTCATTATGTGCGACGCCGAAGGGATGGTTGGCGCTCCTACACAGGAAGAGCGCTTGCAGACATTGGAAAATCATAAAAAATGGATTGATGCCGCCGCGTTCCTGGGATGTCACTCCGTTCGGGTCAATGCCGGAAGCCAGGGAACTTATGAAGAACAGAAAAAACTGGCTGCTGACGGACTTCGGCTGCTTTGCGACTACGGAGACCTGGCCAATATCAACATCTTGGTTGAAAATCATGGCGGTTATTCTAGCGATGCAAGCTGGCTGGCTGATGTGATGAACATGACCGACCACCCCCGCGTGGGAACCTTACCCGACTTCGCCAATTTCCGGGTGAGCACTGAGCCCGAAATATGGTACGATCGTTACCAGGGTGTTGAAGAGCTGATGCCTTTCGCGAAGGCGGTGAGCGCTAAGTCGCATGACTTTGACGACGAGGGCAACGAAACGGGTACGGATTACGAAAGAATGATTGGTATCGTTTTAGATGCCGGTTACCGAGGATACATTGGTATTGAATATGAAGGAAGTGAGCTTGGCGAGAAGGAAGGAATTTTAGCAACAAAGAAGCTTTTGGAAAAAGTCCGTGCCAATTATCAAAAATCATAGTTCGACCAACGAAACAAAACCGGTTCTCAATCCGTATCAAAACATGCTTTGCAATCACAATTTCTTTCTTTGTCTTATCTATTTTTTTAGGGGTTGATTGGTTTAGTGATTGTAAGGTGCAAAGGTAATTTTAGTTGTTTGTTTAGAGAAAGAGCGGTGAACTTGGTTCACCGCTCTTTCTTTTTATCGGTTGGCAATATCAAGATTAACAGGTAAAGGACTGCCGGACAACATCCTCAGATTAGTCACTTCGTACAACAGTTTCAGGCGATCCATCATTCTTACCTCATCAGACGTGCCGCTCAGGTCGATAAAGACGGTACGATGGGCTTCCAACGTGATTTCCTCCGGACATGAAAAGCCAATGGCTGGCTGACGCAATTTCAAATGAAAATCGAGGTCACTCGAATTATGGATTTGCACTTTCCGGATTTGATGGTTTTCCAGTTCCACCCCCTTGGATTTTATCTTGATCGCCCCAAAAAACAAGGGCGTAAGATACTGGCGGTCCCCCACCAACTGGCCATCGAAATAAGCGACTGTACGATTGTCTTTCAAAGCTTGCCTGATCGCCCCCTGTGACTTTTCGGTCGCAAAAACCAGTGTCATGGGTCGGTGCTTTTTGCCATAAGTCATGTGTACAGGCGAATGTATATCCGAATTGGCCAGAACCGTCAATTTTTTTTGCCGGGCCCAATCCAGCGCTTCAGGATAAAACTCCTGGTGATTATACACTTCAATGCCGTTGAGCATCCCGGCATTCAGCAAACGGGTGTGCTCATCCCACCAGCGCGTTGTATCCGGCTGCTGTGCTTTCCACCCCGGATGATTCCAGAAAATGAAGGCGCCCTGCTCCCTGGCTTCCACGCAGGCATCCCACCAGTTCTCACGTTCCAGTAAATTGGCATTCATTATAAATAGCGCATTCAGATGGCCGGGGGGCATCTTGCGGGTTATCTCCGTCCCCCGAATTAAAATGATTCCCATTTGCTCGGCCAGTGGCTCGGCGATTTCGAACGATCGGTTATGGTCAGTCTCCATATCCTGCGAATGGGGTAAATATTCAATGTGATCGGTAATCGCAATGGCATCCAAGCCCTCCAACCAGGCTTCCTGAACCCGTACGGTTGGCCACACGTCACCATCTGAAAAGACAGTATGCATATGGAAGTCGCACTTCAGGGTTTGGTAGCCCGGAATATCCGGAATTTTAACTTCGATCCGACTTTGCGCCGAACATAAAAAAGTCGTTATGAAAAAAAAGAATACTGAAAGCGTCAAGTGTGGTCTAAGGTCATTCATGGTTCAAAATTTTGCCGCAAGTTATATAAAACCTTTGGTTTGATTGCATTGACTCGGTTAAAGAATCGTTGTTTGTTCTCAAATTATAAAAATGAACCCTTATCTTTACCTGAACAATACTTAAACAGAAAACCGAGATCATGGAAATTATTGGCGTTGACATTGGCGGCACAAAAATCAGTTCCGCACGAATCCGTGAAAAGCAAATTGTTCAGGAATACGACTGCCCTACACCTTCCGAAGAAACAAAAGAGATGGTAGTAAAAGCTGTTGGCGATGCCATTCAACAGGTATTTTCAGCCAAAGTCTCGGGAATTGGAATTGGCGTGCCGGGTTTGGTCGACCTCGAGACCGACGAAGTGCTCGATGTGGTTAACATTCCTTCGTGGGACCGGGTCCGGCTAAAGCAGATGCTCGAAGAGCGTTTCCAAACACCAGTCTTTGTGAACAACGATGCCAACTGCTTTGCGGTAGGCGAAAAGTATTTTGGCAAAGGCCAGAACTTTAAGAATTTCGTTGGCCTGACGCTCGGAACGGGTTTAGGGGGCGGAATCATCCTGAATTCGCACCTTTACTCAGGACGGTTTTGCGGGGCCGGTGAATTCGGAACCATATACTATCGCGACAAAACCGTGGAAGCTTATGCCAGCGGGCAGTTTTTCAAAGATCAAAACCTGTCAGGGAAAGTGTTGGCCGAAAAAGCAGAACAAGGTGATCAGCAAGCCAGGCAGTTATTTTTCGAGCTGGGCGAGCACATTGGACGGGCCATTGGCAATGTACTTTTTGCGCTGGCACCCGAAGCCATTATCCTCGGCGGCTCAGTCAGCCAATCCTATCATTTGTTTGAAGGCGGAATGCGCTCGGTGCTGGACAGCGAGTTTCCCTACCAGCGGTTATACAAGGCACTGACCATCGAAGTATCAGAACTCAGTAACAGCGCTGTGTTGGGCGCGTCGTCGCTTGTCATTGATGCCTTCTCCCAATCAAAAAATACCAATTGACTCATTTATATTCGATCATGGAAGATTTCAAACGCTTAAAAAATGACCAGATGAGAAACCCGATTTACGCCACACTTTTTGTCCTGGCCGCAATCGTTTTTATTTCGTGCGATCAGGCACAAAACAACGACCCCATGGCCCTTTGGAATGAACTGAATCAAAATGCCCAACCCAACAGTTTGACAGAAGAGGAAGAAAACAAGGACTGGCAATTACTTTTCGATGGAGAAAGCTTTGACGGCTGGCGTGGATACAACATGGATGAAGCGCCCGACTCCTGGATTGTTGAAGACCGGGCGCTCACGATGACCACCGTGGGAGGACACGAAAGCCAGGATGTCATTACCGACAAAACTTACCGGAATTTTGCTTTTAACTTCGAGTATAAAATTACACCGGGGGCCAACAGCGGCATTATCTTCCAAATCAAGGAAGATCCGAAGTACCAGTTCCCCTATGAAACCGGCCCCGAGTTTCAGATCATCGATGATGAAGGGTGGCCTGGAAAACTGGAAGACTGGCAGGTGAGCGGCGCCAACTATGCCATGCATCCTCCCCTGGCCAAAGCCTACAAGCCGGTGGGCGAGTGGAACCGAGGCATGATAGTGGTGAACGGCAACCAGGTTACCTACATCCTGAACGGCCAAGTGACGGCGACCTACGAAAAATACTCGGATGAATGGAACGAATTACGCAACAGCGGCAAATGGTCCGATTTTCCCGACTATGGCAAATACGACGAAGGTCACATTTCGCTGCAAAACCACGGTACCAAAGTCTGGTTCCGAAACCTGAAAATTAAAACGTTGTAAATCAATAACCCGGCAATGTGTGTGAGCCAATCTGAGCGTCGTTGGACCACACACATTCATCCATATTAACTGGTGGTTTCCTTAAAACGAACCGGCCGGATTTCCCCGGCTGAGGACTTGATAAGAAGCCATTAACCTGCATAAACATTCCCCGCAGGAGATTTTCATTGTTTCTTAACCTCCGGTCGCTTCATGGGTTTCACCACAATTTCGCCCCGGCAATTGGGACAAATGTAGATCTCGCAACCGGTGCAGGCAAAACAGTTTCCGCAGTCGCGCCGGAGTGAATCCTTCGGAAAAGATCCCCCGCAATTCTTGCAGATTAATATCCGATCTTGGTCAGTCACGGGAAATCAAATTCTGACGGATATAGAAAGCCAGCTTCATCAAGCCAAAGACCAGCACCAGGGTAAAGATGATGGAGGCGCCGGAAGGAATATCAACATAAAACGAAAACAACAAACCTGCAAACGAACCGATGAAAGCGAACAACACAGAAATCATCATCATCTTTTTAAAATCTTTGGTAAACAGGTTAGCCGTGGCCTGCGGCAAAGTGAGCAGCGAAAGAATCAGAATAATGCCCACCACCCGGATGTTCAGCACAATGGTAATGGCAATCAGGCTAATCAGCAAATAATTAATCAGGTTGACCGGAAGGCCCGTTGTTTTGGCAAATTCCTCGTCGAATGCCACGTACAACACCAAGCGGTAAAACAAGGTAAAAAACAACACCAAAACCAGCGAAAGGGCTCCCATCAGGTAAAGCTCGGTAGTCGAAACCGTCAGCACACTTCCAAACAGGTAGCTCATTAGGTTAGGCGCGTACCCCGGACTGAGATAGATGAAAATAATGCCGATAGCCATGCCCAGCGACCACCAAATGGCGATGGACGAATCTTCGCGGACTTTTCCTTTCTGGGTAAAAAGCTGGATGCCCCAACCCGACAAAATCGCAAAAATAGCGGCCCCCAGCAAAGGGCTCCACCCCAGGAAGTAACCAATCCCAATGCCGCCAAACGAAGCATGCGTAATGCCGCCGCTTACAAACACAATGCGGCGCGAAACGATGTAAGTACCCACAATTCCGCAACTTACCGCGGCAAAAAATGATGCCCAAAAGGCATTCATAAAAAAGTCGTAGGAAAACAAATCAATGATGGTGTCCATGGTGATCGTGGTTTTCGTGCATACTTAAAACGGTATGCGGAATGTGTCCGTGAGTAATGATCTGTAGCGGACAATTATAGGAAGCCAGTTGTTCGGTACTGATGACGTTGCTGGGATGGTAATTCACCTGCCGGTTTACGCAGGCAATGGTTTTTACATAGTACGAAATGGTGCCGACATCGTGTGAAACCAGCAAAATCGCCATCCGCTTATTCAGCTCCTTGAGCTTCTCGTACAATTCACTTTCAAACTGGTTATCGACAAAGGTATCGGGCTCGTCCAAAATCAGCAATTCAGGCTGGTTCATCAACGAACGGCATAGGAAAACACGCTGCATCTGCCCACCCGAAAGCTCACCAATCGCTTTATGCCTGATCGATGAAATCCCCATTTCTTCAATTAACTGCTCCGCATAAAGCCGATCAGTATGATTTTTTCTGAAAACATTCAGAAACCTCGTCCCCGCCCTGCCCGACTGAACCACGTCCAGCACGGTGATGGGAAAGCGTTTATCCACCTGGTTGATTTGCGGCAGATAACCAACTTTGTTCAATGGAATATGAAATTTGATGGAGCCGCCATCCGGTTTCACCAAGCCCAGCAAGGCTTTTATCAGGGTGGTTTTTCCTCCTCCGTTTGGCCCGATAATGCCTAAAAAGTCCATCGGCTGAATATCCAGGTTGGCCTGTTCCAACACCCTTTGCTGGTCATAACTGACCGACAGGTTCTTTATTTCAACCAGCTTTTCTTTCATTTTGATGCTTCCACAATTTTATTGGCGATATCGCGCAGTCCGTCTGCCCAGTTTTCAGACAAAGGATCAATCTGAACGACTTCACCTTCCAGCTCTTTTGCCAACTGCTGCGCGTTCTCCTTGTCAAACTCCTTCTGAATAAGAACCACCCGGATTCCCATTTCGCGGGCATGCCGCACCATTTCACTCATGTACTTTGGCGACGGCTCTTTGCCATCCACTTCAAGCGAAATCTGCTCCAGATCGTATTCGCGGGCCAGGTAGCTCAACGCGGGATGGAAAATCAAAAACTCCCGGTTCTCCAAACCTTCAAACTGGCTAAAAAGTTCGTTATCCAGCAGCTCGATCTCCGTACTAAAAGCATCATAGTTCTGCTTAAAAAGCTCTGCCCTGTCGGGAAACAGACTCACCAAAGCCTGGTAAGTCAGTGTCACAATCTTTTGAACTTCAGCAGGCGACATCCAGATGTGTGGATCAACGCCATGCGCATGCACATGATCACCATGTTGAACGACTTCATCAGCAATCCAATCGGCTTGCTGCGAGGTATCAAAGACCTTCAAATCAGGATTGGCTTGCACAATTTTTTCCGACCAGGCATCTTCAAAACCAATTTTACCAATGCGCAGCCAGGCCAGAGAGCCCGACAGTTCCTTCATTTGCGAGGGTACCAGCGAATAGGTTTCCGGACCAGCACCCGGCGGTACCAAAACCTGCACCTGGAGCAGGTCTCCGGCTATTTTTTCAACAAAATATTTTTGCGGCAGAATGGTCACCGTAACAAAATTACGTTCATCTTCTTTTGATGAGCTGCAGGCCATCGCAAAAAGCAGGGCCAATAACAACAGTCGTTTCATATGTTTCATGCTTGTTTTTTCAAAGATAGTTAAACTTAAGGTCACCAACCTCTTTAATAAAATGAATTACTTCAAGGTGATTTTTTTCACCTTGACCTGACCCTTTTCGGGCACCGGATCATACCCATGTGTTCCCCAGGGATGGCATTTGGATATGCGCCGGGTGGCCAGCCAAAACCCTTTGAAAGGACCGTGAATTTTGACAGCTTCAACGGCATACTGCGAACAGCTGGGCACATGACGGCACGAAGCAGGTGTAAAAGGCGAAATGGCATACTTGTAAAAGTAAACCGGCAGTAACAACAGCCAACCCAGTCCTTTCAATATCATTTTTGCCACACATTGCATCATTCTTTCCCCTCCAATGGATGGCACAAAATTAATGAAAATAAAGAAGGATGAAGAATCAAATCACTGAGACTCGCCACTTATTTGCGACAGGCAGGAACCACTGCAAGCTGTTTTTTCCCGGCTTCACAGGCACCCCAATCGTCTGGCTCCCAACCCGGCCGATCGCCGTTCCGATCAAAAAAAATGACAATACCGGCAGTACCAATATCAACAATCAAGGTCATCATATTTCACCCCATTGTACTTCGATACGGTTACCGTGCACACCTCGCAACTATTCACACTGGAGCCGATCATAACCTCATCAATTTCTTCCTGCAGCCATGCCGGAATTTCTTCCAATGATTCATCGTCCTTGTCACACGAAACAAAGAAGGAGACTAAAAGTATCACGATCATTAAGAATCATTTCTTCATTTTTCCTTTTCAGTCGAAAACCAAAACCTTTTGGTTGCGTTAATGGGTTGAACGAAGCAACAAAAAATGCCTAAAACAAAAGCGCAATCTTCAAAGGAAGTTCAGTTATACGAAGAAACCATTCTTCAGAATGAAGAAATTTCGCCCGGGGTTTTCCTGCTGTCCTACAAACGGACGGATGATTTCATTCCGGGTCAGGTTGTACGAATCGCCGTCGACCGAATCCAACCCCCACGTATTTACAGCATCTGCAGCGGGAATCATGAAAAGGAAATTCGCGTACTTTTCAACATCAAGGAAGAAGGTTATCTCACTCCCAGACTGGCAACCATGATTCCAGGGGATAAGCTGTTGGTATCGAAACCTTACGGCGGCTTTTTGGGAAGCCCAAAACCTGCCTGGTGGATTGCCTCCGGAACCGGCATTGCCCCATTCTACAGCATGTTTCAATCAGGGCAGTCTGAAAATAAAAAGCTGATTCACGGTGCGCGCCATTTAAACCAATTTTATTTTGAAGATGAACTGGATTGGGCCATGGGGCGCAACTATATCCGTTGCTGCTCGCAGGAAGAATCATGCGATGTGTTTCCAGGCCGGGTAACCGACTATCTGAACACGTTAGACGACCTGCCCAAAGACCAGCTCTATTACTTATGCGGAAAAGCGCTGATGGTTGTTGAAGTACGCGACTTGCTGATTGGGCGGGGCATTCCGTACGAAAACATCCTGGCTGAGATCTATTTTTAGTTGAAAAGAAAGCAGAGAAAACGGCTAAAAACAAAGAGATACAAACGTCTTCAGCCATTCTCAAATACTTACAACTGTTTTCGCATCTGATTCTCTTTTATAACTTTGCAGAAAATTTACACGATGGTCAAAGAAGCACTTTTTGGGAAAACATTGGGCGAACTGCAAGAGTTGGTCGTGGAACTGGGCTTTCCAAAATTCACAGCCAAACAGATTGCCGATTGGCTGTATAAAAAAGATATTTCGTCGATTGAGGAAATGACCAATCTGTCAAAAAAAGCGCGCGACATCCTCGCCGAAAGATATTCCTTCGGCTTGGTGAATTCAACCAAAGTTCAGGAGAGTGTGGACGGAACGAAAAAGTACCTGTTTCCAACCGGCAACGGTAAGTTTATTGAAACAGCCATGATTCCGGACAAAGACCGCAAGACCGTTTGTGTGTCTTCGCAGGTGGGCTGCAAAATGGGCTGCCTGTTTTGCATGACCGGCAAACAGGGTTTTCAGGGACAGCTAACGGCCGGCGAAATTGTGAACCAAATTCGCAACATCCCGGAGTGGGAGGAAGTGAGCAACATCGTGTACATGGGCATGGGCGAGCCATTCGACAATTTGGACGAAGTACTGAAGAGCATCGAAATTCAGACTGCCGATTGGGGTTTTTCCATGAGTCCGCGACGGATTACCGTATCGTCGATCGGCATTGTCCCGGGACTGGTGCGCTTTTTAAATGAAAGCGAGGCCCATCTGGCCATCAGCATGCACACGCCGTTTCACGAGGAACGCCAAAAACTGATGCCCGTAGAAATAGCCTATCCGCTGGACGATGTTTTGGAGGAAATCCGCAACTGGGACTTTGGACGGCAGCGCCGGGTTTCGTTCGAATACATTGTGTTTCACGGCCTGAATGACACGCCCGCGCATGTGAAGGAAATGGCCCGACTGCTCGATGGAATCAAGTGCCGCATTAACCTCATCCGCTTTCACCCTATTCCAGACACCCCACTGAAAGGAACAGATGAAGCCACGCTGGTTGAGTTCAAGGAAGGGTTGGAGAAAAAAGGCATCACAACAACCATTCGTGCTTCGCGTGGGCAGGATATTTATGCCGCCTGCGGACTGTTGTCGACCAAAGCGTTGGTGAAAGAATAAACCGAAAGCTCTGAGCTCATAAGTGTATGCTTACACAGGGGGTTGAATCCGGAATCCTGCTGTCAATAATCCCTCGGATCATCTTCCAGAATGGCGTAATGGTAGTTGTCCTTCCACGCTCCGCGGATGGGCAAAATCTTGCGACGCAGTCCTTCGCGGGTCATGCCAATTTTTTCCAAAACCCTTACTGACCGGATATTTTCAGTTGCCACGCCAGCTTCCACTTTGTGCAGTTTCAGCTCATCGAACCCAAAACGAACCAACGCCTTGGCTACTTCGGTAGCATAACCGTTTCCCCAAAAATCAGGATGGATCTTGTAATAAATCTCTCCCAACCGGAAGCGATCGTTTGATGGAAACATCCCTGCCAGGCCAATCACCTGCCCACTTGATTTCAATTCAATTTTCCAGCAAAACTGCGATCGCGGATTCTTTTGCTGATCGTCAATAGCGGGTTGAATCACCTTTTTGGTTTCCTCCAAATCCTTCGGAATACCCAAGGTATTATACTCATCCAGCTCGGGAATGGAATGCAGGACATGCACCAACGGCAAGTCATCCCAGCTGATTTCTTCCAAAAAAAGACGGTTGGTTATATGGTTCATTTTTTTTCTGTATAAAAGAATTCAGATTCAAAGTTACGTCAAAAAAACGGGCCCAGGTATGAGGGGAAAACGAAGCGGCAGCCCTCCCGGAAAGTCCATGCAACAAAAATAACCCTTGTTCAGAATGAGAAAGAAAAAATGATATCTTTGTTACTCAAGCTAGCTAAATATAAACCTGGATTTCCTGACTGTGATGATTGAAACGAGAACAAGCCATGCCGGATCCTCCCCTTTTGGCGAACAACACCGCTCAATGTTCGATGACTTTTCCCGGAGCTTATTGCACCAAGACTGCCAATCTCAAATTGCTCTGATTTATGAAAAAGGAAGACGATGCCCGAGGACAAGAGAAAAAACACGATGAATTGTTTCGAAATCTATTTGAGTTTCACACAGCCATTCAACTGATAATTGATCCGGAGACAGGCCGGATTATCGATGCCAACCGGGCCGCAGCCGATTTTTACAGATCGTCCAAGGACCGACTCAAGGAAATGAGCATACAAGATCTGACTCCTGATTCACCGGAAAAAATCAAGAAATGGCTGGAACAGGCCGAAAAAAACGAGCTGAAACAGGTTGATCTCAAAAAACGGTTGGCTGACGGCTCCCTACGCGATGTTGAAATCTTTTTCAGCCCCATTGAGCTTAATGGCAGT
>NZ_CAXBDD010000115.1:0-10854 GCF_963974515.1 uncultured Sunxiuqinia sp.
ACACTCAAATATTACTCTACATCATTATTGCTACTATGCTATTCACAATGCCCCTACAGCAACACTACAACAGTATTACAACTAACTGCATATCACTTGTTTAACATTTTTTAACGATTAGAAACGTATACATCAAACAAAAACATGCTTTACAGCATGATTCAAATACTTGTGATGAAGGTGCTTAAATTGGTATCGCGGTCCAGACCCAATTTTTTACGCAGGCGGTAGCGGCTGATTTCAACCCCACGTGAAGATATGTTTTGCAGGGTGGCTATTTCTTTAGTAGAAATATTCATTTTTATATAGGCACAAAGCTTTTGCTCGCGTGGGGTTAATGCTGGAAAACGATCCGCGAGGCGTTTAAAAAAGTCTTCATGTACTTCGTCAAAATAGGTTTCAAAGAGCTCCTTCTGCTTTTCATTGTCAAATTCTTTATCAATTCGATTGATAATTAAGCTGATCTTCGATTTTGCAGTACTATCGTCAACCAAGCTCTGAAGGCTTTTAAGCTCATTTTTCAACTTGCCCATAAACTTGTTTTTCTGAACCAAGTGCATGGTTTGATTAGCCAACTCTTTATCCAAATGAATCATCTTACCCCGCAATTGCTCGTTCCGGAGTTTAATAATTTCTTTTTCCGACACCAGCACTTCACGCTGGTATTGGTGGACCCGTTTCCGGTGTTCCTGCAGGTTCTTAAGCCGTTCCTTGCGCTTCGAAATCCGCATGCGATAATATACCCACCAAACCAGGATCGCAACTAGGATGAATACGGCAAGCGTGTACGCAAGCAAAGCCACAACTGAACGATACCAGGGCGGGTCAATATAGAATGAAAAGCTGGCTACTTCGCTTTCGTTTTGGAAGGGGTCACGGGCTTTCACCTTAAAAACATAGTCACCTTCGCGCAAATTCATAAATTCGGTCGTCGATTCCGCTGACCATTCCGACCATTCGGTGTTGTAGTTCTCCAAGTAATAACTGAATTTGATCTTGCCCAAACTTTTATAGTCAGAGCTGGAATAGACAAATCTCAGATTATTTCCCTGATACTTGAAGGTCAAGGAATCTTCCGACAGGGTCTCGTTCATGTAATTGGGATAAAAATCCCTTCCATCCTGAAGGTTAACCACCTCACGGATGTGAACATGCAGGGGTAAAGTGCTCTTTGTCTGGTAGCTTGGTGAATAGTGTGCTAGTCCGTCTTCAAGCGAGATAAACGTATTTTGTATGTCAACCACGTGCACATGCTGAAACCCAGAAATCAGCCGACCCGAAAGCTTCTCGAATGGAGCTACTACTTTCGTAAAGGTCCCATCCTCCAGATACCGAATGACTCCTGGTACATTTCCCGCGGCAAACCAAAGATTATTATATTGATCCTCATAGATATAGTCAATGTCATTCTGGTTTTCAAAAATGGCGTTGTAAACCTCTGATCGCTCAAAGCGGTTGATCTCAGGCTTATAAACATAAATTCCATCAGGCGTGGTATAAACAATATCCGCTCCAATGGTTGTCAGGTTGATGTAGATATCAGAGGGTAATCCATCATTCGAATTAAAATAATCGTAGTGAACCACGCTGTCCAATTCCTCGTTCAGGCGGATTCGAAAGACCCCTTTATACCCATGGCTCATCCACACATCGCCTGACTCATCCTGTGCCATGAGCTTGGAGGATTCCTGAAACCCTTTCACAGGACCAACAAGTTCCCAGGACATTTCGTCTGCTGTTTTTCTAAACAAAGTCAACCCACTGTAATTCCCACCCAACAGATGCTCTTCGTCTTGTATCAACTCAATAAATGTCCAGGCTCCGCTAACCTCCGATATCAACTCAACTTCTTCCTCTACAACGACATAGGCTCCATTGTCATGCCCACACAAAACAACATCATCGTAAACACCCAGCGACCATACCTGTCCAACGGTGTTTGGAATGAGCCGAAACCCTTTGGCGTCAACAGTCACTTGTTCGGGCCAGTCTTTTACAAACAAGCCGTGATTGGTGCCCACATACAACTTCCCCTTGTGAACAAGCGAAGTATAAGTTGCCCCCAAGCCCTCTGGGTCAAACATAAAAGTAAACGGTGAACCAATATCAATGTAATCTATGCCATTATCCAAACCCAGCCAAAGGTTGTCATCCCGATCGGTACCAATACTCAGAACGGTATTGTTTTGCAGTCCTTTTTTCTTGTTGATGTGTTGAATGATATTGCCCGCTTCATCGGTTATCAGAATGCCGTTTTGAATGGTTCCAAACGCATAGTAAGCCTCTTGAAACTTAGCAGCTGAAAAGATTTGATTCTCAACTAAGAAATCATTTCCCACACCTTCCCAGGCCGTTAACTGTTCTCCATCATAAACAAATACACCATGATTTGCCGTTCCGATTAAAACCCGATTGCTATATAGCGGCAAAACGGCCCATACTTCTTTATCCGTCAAAGCTTCCACCCCCCGGAGCTCAAAAAAATGGCCATGACGATACTCCAGAAGTCCTCCTTTTTCGTCCTGAACCCACAAATGGCCGTTCACATAAAACGAGAATTTCAGTTTATTCTTTAGCGGAATACTGGAGATCTGGTTGTTGCGATAAATAAACAAGTGGGTGTATGACTGAAACACCACACCAAAGTCGGTGAGATGAATTCGCCAGATCTCCTCAAAGTTACGGTCCTCCATCGACACCAAATCAACGAGCGAGCGGTATTGAAGCCGTCCTTTTTCATCGGGTTCGAGATAGCCAAAACCATTTTGCTGCCCCACGAAAATCCGGCCTTTTTCATCGATTCTAACCGAACGAACAATGGATTGATTCGGCAGGTTATATAGCCGCCAGTGGTTGCCATCAAACTCGAGCAGGCCGTTGTTGTTGGCAAAATACATGAGGTTTTCGCTACTACCGGCGATCTGCCAGTTTTGAGCACTGCCCTGGTATTCCTGTTTTGGAAAATTCTTAATATCGGGTACGCCAACATTCTTCAGCTGACCAACCACCAAGGAAGGGACAACAAGCAGAGCAATGAGACAAACATATCGGACCCGGTTCAAGCGCATGAAGCAAATATAGTTAAAAACGATTTTTTTGCGATGATATCTTTCAAAATCATTCCAGAGCAGTATTTTTGCCAAAACCCTTTGAATTAAATACGATGAAAACCGGACTTATTGGTGCCATGCGGGAAGAGATTCTTCTGCTGAAAGAAGACATTCAGAATTTGAAAACCGAGCGTCTTGGTTCCCGAGAGTTTCACTCGGGCACCATCAACAAGCACGAGCTGGTGATGTGTCTTTCGGGCTGGGGGAAAGTGGCTGCCGCCTCCACCGCCACCACGCTCATCAATCATTACCAGGTTGACCAACTGGTTTTCATTGGGCTGGCCGGTTCGGTTCAGCCTCACCTCAACATTGGCGATATTGTGGTGGCCAACCAACTCATTCAACATGATGTGGACTTGTCTAGACTGGATGGTTTTCCTACTGTGGAATCGCCCTTCTGGAAGACCTTTGAGTTTGACGTTTTTCCGGATTCGGGGAAAAACGCCATCCAAGCGGTTGATAAATTCCTTCTCAATTTGAGAAAAGGCGACTATCCTAACATCCACCCCGGCTACAGTCCAACGGTTCACGTGGGAGCCATTGGTACCGGAGACCAGTTTATTGCATCGAAAGAAGGGAAAGTACGCATTAATGAGCGTTTTCCGCAAGTGCTATGCACTGAGATGGAGGGTGCGGCCATTGCCCAGATTGGAGCCGACTATCAGGTTCCATGCACCGTCATTCGGGTGATCTCGGACAAAGCGGATGAGGACGCACACGACTCCTTTGCCAAATTTTTATTCGAAGACATCAGTCACATCTCTGTCGAGCTGGCAAAATTAATTCTCTCTTGAAGCGCAATGAAAATTCGCTTGAATTAATCATCCGTTTTTCAATCTATGGCACAGGATTTGTTTATAACAAATCAGCCACAAAACAACATATATTCCGCCACCGAGTGGAAACAATTAAACAGAGAGCATTAGTTTAGTAAGACCAGAAAAAAAATCTCCAAAGTAACGTACTTTGGAGATTTTATTTTTTAAGGATTTTGGGCTAAAGCCCGGCTAGAAATTATCGCGGCGATCCTGAAGGGTCAGGTTATTGACTGATGCGATCCGCACAGTTGGCTGAAGAAAGCTAATGAAATCCGTCAATAACTCCCGGATTTACAGGAGGATAGAGCACAACATAAAACAACCGGGCTTTAGCCCAAATTAATCAATAACATAACCCTAAAATGCGGAATCCAGCGTTTGTATCTTAAGGACTTCCGCTAATTTTTCTGCCGAAAGCTTTGTTTTCAATGAAACCCTGACCGTTTTACCTGGCAATAAATCAAAATAGTTATCCGAGAAAAAGCCGTTTTCATCACCAATGGTCATGAACAGGTTCTTGGCCAGCTGATCGCTTTTTAGCACAATCTGAAAACCCTCGTCCGCTGATTCAATCTGGTAGTTCACTTCAGGAGTAGGCAATTTCATTTCCTTGACCGGTCTAAAATAGAACACATTATCAGCAATCACTGTCCCGTTTTCTACAACTTCAGCAACCAGCACCTGCCGATAACTGTCTTTTTCGCGAAGAAAATCATATCGGTTCACATCGAAATAAGAAGCGCTTGAATTTGCCGGAATATCTGCCAAAACGGATTTCTCCCACACAACCTGACCACCAAAATCAACCATCCTCAAATTCAGTTGCCCACCAATTTTCCGAAGTTCATCATTCACTATGCCAATTTTCAAGAAGTTCCCATCAATGTATGGAGAAACCAAAACGGGTTCAAAACCCTTTTTCACGTAGTACTGCAAAGCTTTCCAACGCTGGTAATAATCAGTGGAACTCCACGAAGCCACCGGCCACACATCGTTAATTTGCCAGTACAAACTTCCCATGCAGTATGGCATCGCCCGCCGATGTCCTTCCACCGCAAATTTGATCCCTTCGGCCTGCAGCACATGGTTGACATACAAGAACGATTCAAAGTCCTTGGGTTGTTGATAATCCTGCAACATGTAGTATTCAATGGTTTTGTTGCCGATTGATGATCGCTGGTGCGAATTCATCACTTCCGAAACAATGTCATAATCTTCGGGCTCGGCGTATTGCTTCACACTCTTAAACTCGGGGAATGACTGGAAGCCGTATTCGCTCATAAAACGCGCAATATGAGTCGCATAATTCTGAAAAGGCTCTTTCCCCCACCATACGCCCCAGTAATGCTCGTCGCCATTCACTAAATCGGCCGGAACACCCATTCCCGACGACGGGCTCGACGCCCAATAGGAACGAGAAGGATCGAGCTCAGAAACGACTTCGGGCAGTACCTTGTGGAAAATATCCTGGTACGATTTCCAGATCTTGTCAGCATTTTCCTGGCTCTTGGCTTCTTCGGCGTTTTTCCAACCCCAACCATACCAAGCCGCTAAAATCTCATTATTCCCACACCACAAGGCAATACTGGGGTGGTTCCGCAAGCGCTTCACATTGTCAATCGCTTCTTCCTTCACGTTGTTTAAAAACGCTTTATCTCCAGGAAACATAGCACAGGCAAACATGAAATCCTGCCAAACCAGGATGCCGGCTTCATCGCACAAATCGTAAAAAATATCGTTTTCATAAATACCACCTCCCCACACACGCAACATGTTCATGTTCGATTCTTTGGTCGTTTCAATCACCCGGCGGTATTTTTCGTCGGTTACCCGTGCGGGAAAAACATCGTTGGGAATGTAGTTGGCTCCTTTCATAAACACCGGAACACCATTTAGTTTGAAGTAGAATGAAGTTCCCGCTTCATCTTTTTCGCGCACCAACTCCAGTGTGCGAATCCCGATCCGGTCTTCCTTTTGGATGGTCCCGCCGTCAACTGTCAGTTTGGCTGTAACCGTGTAAAGCGGCTGCTCTCCCAGTCCATTGGTCCACCACAGTTTCGGGTTTTTAATCTCGAAATCAATCGCATAGGTCTGCGCTCCTTTTTCAAGCTTGATTTCGCTGGAGTTCACCGTTTGGCCATCCACTTCAACTCGGTAGCTTGCCGGAAGATCACTTTCAGCTTCAACCTCCAGAATTGCTGAAAATCTGGCCACATCATCCTGCACTTCGCGTTGAACGATTTGCAGATTTTCGATGCGGGCCTCGTCCCAGGCTTTGAGGTACACCGGACGCCAGATTCCGCTAGGCACCAAACGCGGGCCCCAGTCCCATCCGAAATGATAGCCGGCTTTCCGTGTGTAAACGCTCACCTTTTTACCACCCTCAACCTCGCCAATAACCGCTAAATCATTGTCAGAGACCGGAATTTCATACGGGTGGGCATCATACTTTTTCAATCCTTCCTTAATTGGCGACAAAAAGGTGATTCGAAGTGTGTTCTCGCCGGCCTTCAGGTGCGGCTTGATATCCACCAGGTATTCGCGGAACATGTTGTCGGTGGTAATCACATGCTGGTCGTTGACAAACACCTGTGCATAGGTATCCAGCCCTTTAAAGTCGAGCGCCACCCGGTCTCGGTTCAACCAATCGTTGGCTACCGAAAAGGTAGTTTGATAATCCCAGTCCAGTTTGTCGATCCATTGCAGATCATGCTCATTCAGTCGATAAAATGGATCTTCAATCTTCCCGTTGGCCAATAAATCCGTATGCACACATCCGGGAACACCTGCAGTCAGCCATTCATTTTTGCCGTGTTCAGAGAACTGCCAGCCTTCATTCAATTCAGTGGTAGTCATTAATATCGTTTCTTTGGGTTGACAAGCCAATAGCAGCGAGCCTACCAGGATAAGCGTTAAATAGATTTGTCGTTTCATTTATGGACTGATTAATTTGTGAGCTCAAATTTGATCATTGGAAGCCAGAATTACAAACAAAAAATCCGAAGGAAAATTGCCTTCGGATTTTAAAATTATTTGTTCGTTCATACTTTCGGTAAAGCCCACGGACTCCGGTAAGTTGGAACCAGGTATTTGTTGGCCTCTTCATCATCAATGAACAAGCTTTTCTCAGCGTCCCAATACAGACGACGCCCGGTTTTCAGGGCGATGTTTCCCAAATGCGCCACTCGGGCCGTGTTGGCAGCAATGTCGATGCTACAGTTTAGGTCGCGACGCCGGTTCCGAACCCCGTCCAGAAAGTCGGCCATATGTAATTCCAGCCCCTTTCCGGTTCCTTTTTGAAGCTCAACACGCTCCACCAGGTCTTGGTCATTCTTGCGTTCCGGAATCACTTCCCATCCATCTCTGTCAACCACCAGCGTTCCGTTGTTTCCTACAAAACCAACCCCGTGATTACGACCAAAGTGTCCGCCGTTAATGCCCGTTCCGTGATCCCAAAGCATGGTGAAACCATCAAACTCGTAGAGCGCCTGCAAGCTGTCGGGTGTTTCTGCAGCGTCATCCGGGTAGGCATATTTGCCACCCATCGCCATCACCGACTTGGGAGCTTTTGCTTGCATTCCAAATAAACCGTAATCGATGATGTGAACCCCCCAGTCGGTCATCAAACCACCTGCGTAATCCCAAAACCAGCGGAAGTTAAAGTGAAATCGATTGGGATTAAACGCACGTTCAGGTGCCGGCCCCAGCCAAAAATCGTAATCAACACCTTCAGGAGCGGTACCATCTGGTTTTACAGGCACCGGTTCCATCCAGCCCTGGTAGGCCCAGGTGCGTACCGTGCGGATCTTGCCCAGTTTCCCTGAGGCTACATAGTCAACCGCATCGCGCCAATGCGGATCACTGCGCTGCCATTGTCCTACTTGAACCACCGTTTTATACTTGTTGGCAGCCGCTTCCATGAGGTTAATTTCTTCGATGGAATTACCCAATGGCTTTTCGCAGTAGATATCTTTCCCTGCCTCGCAAGCCTCAACAAATGGCAGACAATGCCAATGGTCGGGTGTTCCGATGATCACTACATCCACCTCAGGATCTTCAATCACCTGGCGGTAATCGTTGTAAGCTCTTGGTTTTTTACCCTGCAACTTTTCGGTATCTGTAATCCGCGCATCCAGTACGCGCTGATCGACGTCACAAATGGCCACACACTCGGTATTGGGCTGCCCCAGGAAAGCCCTTAAATCGGCAAAACCCATACCTTTAGCTCCAATCAGTCCGCAGCGAATCACTTTGTCGGGGGAACAGGCACTCATGGCGGCCGGTATGGTGGCGGCCAAACCCACAGCCGCTGTTGCCGCTGTGGTACTTTTAATAAAAGATCGTCTTGTTGTCATTCTATAATTTAGTTGGTAAAAGGCTATTCTTTTTGCATCGCGTCATCAAAAGCGATATCCGAAGGGGCAAAATCGCTATATCGAACAAATTCGCACGATTCAGCAGCTCCGGCCTCACGGTCCATACCGCTGTCTTCCCATTCAACGGAAAGCGGTCCGTTGTATTTGATCGTATTTAAGGCGCGAATAATATTTTCAAAATCGATTTTTCCTCGTCCTATGCTTCTGAAATCCCAATAACGCCGATGATCGCCAAAAGGCACATGTCCCCCAAACACACCAACCGTCGTTGGCACATCGCTCCAGTGAACATCTTTCATGTGCACATGGAAAATGCGGTCGGCAAAGTCGTAGATGAAACGGACGTAATCGACATGCTGGTAGCCAAGATGGCTGGGATCGTAATTGAAACCAAATGCCGGATGGTAATCCAGCGCTTCCAAGGCCCGCTTGGCCGATTCAATATCGAAAGCGATTTCGGTTGGATGCACTTCCAAAGCAAACTTCACACCCATTTTCTGGTATTCATCCAGAATGGGCTTCCAGCGCTTTGCAAAGTCCTCAAAACCCTTGTCAATCATGGATTGTGGCAGCGGAGGAAACGCGTAGAGCAAATGCCAAATCGAACTGCCGGTAAATCCGACGACGGTATCTAACCCGAGTTGTTTCGCTACTTTGCCGGTTTGGATCATTTCCTGGGCAGCACGCTGCCGGACACCTTCCGGGTCGCCATCGCCCCATACATGAGGGGGCAAAATATTCTTATGCCGCTCGTCAATGTTGTCGCAAACACATTGCCCTACCAGGTGATTGGAGATAGCAAAGAGTTGCAAGTCGTATTTTTTCAGCAATGCCTTTCGTTCGTCGCAATAGGCCTGGTCGGCTTGATCAACCTCCATATGATCGCCCCAACAACAGAGTTCTAAACCGTCGTAGCCAAAATCTTTGGCTTTCTGGCATATCGTCTCAATTGGCAAATCGGCCCATTGTCCTGTAAATAGTGTTACTGGTCTACTCATAATATCATCTTTTTAGATTGTCCACTTACGTACCTGTGTGTTCTGTCATAGCTATCAATTATTGTCAACTGATAACCATCCACTCACTCCCCAAACTTCACCCATTTCACCGAGTCGTTGTAGCCGGCTTCGACAACGGTGTCAATAAATCGCATGCCGCGGATCCCGTCTTCAATACCCGGAAAGTCGAGCATGGCGTCAGTGGGTTGTTCACCATTCATTTTAGCACGAACCGTCAATGAAAAGTTCCGGTAAATGTTGGCAAAAGCTTCCAGATAACCTTCGGGATGACCGCCGGGGGTGCGGGTGTTGTGTTGGGCTACATCGCCCATTTGCCCAGTTCCAACGCGCACCATCTCGGTGGGTCGATCGGTCCATTTCAGCCAAAGGGTGTTGGGCTCCATCTGGCTCCACTCCAGGCCGCCTTTTTCGCCATACATCCGAATTTTCAATGCATTCTCTTCGCCAGCAGCGATTTGTGTGGCAACCAGCACCCCGCGCGCACCATTGTCAAAGCGCAGAAAAGCGGCTCCATCGTCATCCAACATGCGACCGGGGACAAACACATTCAGCTCGGCACACAATTCGGTCACTTTTAAACCGGAGATGTACTCAGCCAAATGATGCGCATGTGTACCGATATCGCCCATGCAGCCTGCCTTTCCAGACCGTTTAGGATCGGTACGCCAACTGGCTTGCTGATTACCGGTATCTTCCAATTTCGAAGCGAGCCACCCCTGCGGATACTCCACAAAAATCCGCCGGATCTTACCAAAATCACCCCGTGCAACACGAGCGCGGGCATCTTTCACAGCCGGATAGCCCGAGTAAGTATGGGTCAGGGCCAAGGTAAGTCCCGTTTCGTCCAATTTCTTTTGAAGCCGCAAGGCCTCGTCCAGCGTGAACGTGATGGGTTTGTCGATCACTACATGAAAGCCATTGCTTAAGGCCATCATGGCCGGGTCGAAATGCACAAAGTTGGGGGTGACGATCGTCACAAAGTCCATGCGCTCGCCTTCCGGAAGCCGGGCTTCCTGTTCAAACATTTCCTGGTAGGTTTTATAAATGCGATTATCAGGCAAGAAATACGACTGCCCGGAAGACAAGGAAACTTCCGGATTAACGCTAAAACAGCCGCAGACCAATTCGATCTGATTATCCATAAAGGCGGCAAGGCGGTGAATAGCACCAATGAAAGCATCTGATCCTCCACCAACCATTCCCATTCGAAGTTTACGATTCATAGTAATTGGTTTATGAGATTTAGTAATTCCCAAATGTATAAAACTTCTGTTGAAGAAGGAAAAAACAGACCAGAATAGTATCGAAAAAAAGCAAAATGAATATCTACAAGATGAGCCCGTGTGATCAAAAAAGTCATTCAATTGTCACTGGGTAGTCATGACGTTGTTTTAAAACAATCAATGAACAGAAAATGACCATAAATGACAATCATTGACAGCCTCGACAAAGCAAATAGATCCTTAGTTAAGGTGATTTCCTTTTCTACATTCTCTGAGAAAGAATTGCCCCCTACTTTCACCCTATTTCG
>NZ_CAXBDD010000116.1:0-10603 GCF_963974515.1 uncultured Sunxiuqinia sp.
TCTTCTGTTCCTTCCAACTCTTCCGCAGTCAAGGCCCTGTCATAAAATGCTGACTTAATAATGTACTGTTCAAATTTGAGCGTATCGTTGCCATTCGGGTCACGGTTCAAGGCATCGCGAACATCCTGATAGGCTTTCGTCAAAGCGCCTTCAACCAAGGTGTTGTTAGGAACCAACAGCGTCGAAGTAAAAAACTCAGAGCGCATGTTCCAGGTTTCAGAGCCGCCCGAATTGAAGCGATCCATCAACAGGTTTTTGGTAACAAATACCGAATCATAAACGGTATTACCCGTATTATCCACTCCCACAGGAACGCTGTTGTCACGGTCGAAAGCACGTTCTTCATATTTGAATACCAATTCTTTGAACAGGCCGAAATTATCATCGTTCAAGGCTTTCAAGAATTCGTACATTGATTTTGGTGCGTAAATCGGTTCACCCATCAAGTAAACAAAACCATTGTCTACCTGAATAATTTTCACGATTTGAGATCCGGCAATGAAATAATCGGTTGTACTGGCATTCGCCTGAACCGAAACTTCAAGGTATTTGCCATTCCACATTTGAATGGCCAAGCCATCGACCAGTTTGGTTGGCGTAAAGGCCAAATTGCTGACACAGGTGTTGGCAAAGAAATCGGGCTCTTCAATTTGAGCCGCGCCCATCACCGCGTTCGAATAAACCAAAACAGTGAACAATTGATCTTTCTCCCCCATTTTGGTGAAAACATCCTGGTCAGTAAATAAGGCTGCAATCGCGCTTAAGTCTGATTCAGACTGGATGTAAGCTTCAGCCGACATGTCCACCACTTCGACGATGCCGCTGCCTACTTCTTTTTCGCCGGGTGTATAATGCTGGTCCCACTTGTCGGTGCAAGCAAAGGAAAACAGCATCATCACTGCGGCTATGGCGTATAAATATTGTCTTTTCATGATCGATAGATTATTCGTTAATAGGAGTAAACTTGATGTAGTCTAATTGCAGGCGATACGCTGAGTGCGTAGTTGCCCGCGAATCCAACAACACCACTTTAAACTCATGTGAATCTGTTGAATCAAATTCAATCTCATTGAATAGTGTCATTCCGTAGATACCGACCGAAGCTTTTGCGCCGTCATATACATAAACTTCGTTTTCCGTTGCATCAAGCGATACTTTACACAAACTACCACCCGAAACGAAAGGAGCGAGCGAACCTGCACTGGCGTAAAATAATTCGACTTTATACCTGCCCTTCAGCAGCACAGGCGTTTGCATACTGACATTCCCCAGGTACCCCAGATTCACAACAAGCATATCATGCTTATACGCTTTGTAAGAATTGGTTTTCCCGCCATCACTTGATTTGGTAACAAGATATCCCAGGGATGGGTACCATCCGGCCGTGCTGTTTTCCTTCCAGGTATAGCTTTTTACAGCATCAGAAGAAAATTCAATCCAGTGTTCGCCGCTTTGAGCCGTCTGGTAAATATCTCCCAGGTTCTGCTCGGCCCCGTATGCGTTGACAGCAGCGGCCACATCGTCATAATCACAAACATCCCAAATAATGGTCATTGGATTTGGTGCGAAAACGGGCATATACTCACTCACCTCATGCAGAATTCCATTTTTTGCCAGCATATCGGTTTTTCCTGCTACCAGTTCAATTCCGGATGAAGTCGCTTCATCATAATTCACATAGTATGTCCCCCAGAAGTTGTGGGTAGAAATAACCTGCTTTGAAGCCAGTGTACTCCAGATGGCTGTCGAATCGCCATCAGAAAACGCGTACAGGTCTTCAATATATCTTGTTGAAGAAAGCACGTGATAGGCAATGTATTGGTTAAGGGCATTCTCCGAATTCTGATAGTCAGTGGAAGCGCCTACTTTTCCGGCCAAATCACTTAAGCTGGTTACACCCTCACTTCCGAAAGTTGTGTTGGAAACGACAAAAGTGGTGTAATTGCGCTTCACAGCGATTTTACCACCAAATTCATTTTGAACCGTGTCTGTTACCGTACTCAGGATTTCATCCCAACCTGTGGCCTCAACTGCTTCCTTGAAAATAGAATACTCACTATTTTCAGTCAACCGATCGTAAACAGTTTCAACCAGCGGTGTTAGAACATCATCCAAGGTGTACACAAATCCGTTGGTCACTTCATTGGCCAATTCACTGACAAGTGCTTCATCATTCAGGTAAACTGAATTCAGTCCTCCTTCTGATGTTTCGTCGTCATCGAATGAAACCGACAGGTAATCACCCGATATGGTTGCCTTGGTCAGCTTTCCACCAATTAAGAACTCTTTTTGAGGAACTTCACCTTCAATGATATGGTACTGAACCAGTGCTTTGGCATAAGTAACACCGAGCTCAGCAATATTGGCCACTCCCTTTTCAGCAAAAAACGCATCTACCGCATTGTTGTCGGGAACGAACAAAGTAAAGGTCTTACTTGCCTGGTTCACCGCATTATACAGATCGGCATATTTCAAGATCTCAATCCATTTCGAGAACTCATCCTCGCGATTTTCCAGGTAGGTGGCAGCGGGGTACAGATCGTACACCACAAAATTTTCATTTTCGTATGGGTCCTCGCACGAAAAGAGGAGGACAAACACCATACTGATTAGCAAATATTTTTTCATAATCCGGATCTCTTTTTAATTTGTTGCTTGATAATAGGGATTCTGCACGAGTAAGCGGTTGTTTTCCAATTCACTCGTTTCAATAGGCAGGTATAGCGCGTCATCGTTGTTCAACACTGACCGGATCCAAGCAGGGTTTGCGGTATTGTTGTAGTCAATGACCCTATCGACAAGAAACTGGCCGCGGTATTTAAACCCGTCGCGTTTTCCAAATCGAAGCAGATCGTACCAGCGTTTTCCTTCGCCAGCCAGTTCCATGTTTCTCTCGTAAAGCACCAGCTCCAGCATATCGGCTTCGCTAAGTTCTTCCAGCACCAAATTCCTGGCGGGCAGATTCGCACGAACCCTCACTTCGTTGATCAGGTCGATAGCAACCGTCCAGCCTTGAATGTCCGCCGAGGACAGGATCATTGCTTCGGCTTTCATCAACATCACATCGGCTACGCGGTAAACCATGTAGTTCGGATCTTGCTCATTCACGGTGTTTCGCACCTGGGTTTGCATGCCGATACCACTGTATTTCCAGACATATCCTAAGTTCGCATTCGGATAATTGTCGCCTGCAACATCAGGTACAAACCCGCCATACAGGCTCCGAACAGCTTGATTCGGACCCGTCAGGTTTGTCTCAGCAATCCAGTCAAACAGCATTTGTTCCGAATAGATATAAGTGGGAGCTCCGTTACCAAACTGGCTCGCCAAATTATTCGTTTGGTTAAAGGCTCCGTGATCCCAATTGATTTCGAAAATTGATCCGTTGCTGTTTCCAGGATAGAACAATTCATACCATTTCGTTGGGTCGGTTACAAATACCGGGCGGAATGCTGAAGAAGCATCCAGTATTTCGTTGCAATGCATAATCGCCGTCTGATATTCTTCATTCCAAAGACACACATCGGCCATCAAGGCATGGAGGGACCATTTGGTGCCTCGTCCTTTCGTTGCCCAATCTTCTTCGTATTTCTCCTTTGCTGCACCGCTGCCCAGCGCTATCGTAATATCTTCCTTGATTTGAGCGATAATTTCGGCTTCAGATGCTTTCTCCTTTTCGTAACTGATCTTATCGGTTTCATAAGGCTCCAAAATCAAAGGAGCATCACGCCAGTTCCGTACGATGTAGAAGTAGCTTAAGGCCCGCAGGTAATAAGCTTCGGTCAGGTATGAAGTCATGACCGCCTCGTCAAAAGTTTCGTCGCGCTGCAAAACAGCTTCCGCATTGGCAATAACCGAGTTGGACATGTTGATTACTTTGTAGAGCGGAGCCCATGAACATAGCGAACCATCATCAGGCGTCACCTGAAAGGTCTGCAAGTCATTTCCGTTAATGGAATAAATGGCTCCTCCACGCAGTTCGCCCCATTGAACCAGGTTAGGCACAGCATCGCGCAAGTACACGTATCCGGAAGCCAGTACCGATTCTACTTCTTCCTTAGAGGTCCAGTACTCATCACTGACCTGCTCGTTTTCAGGCAGTACCGACAGCCAGTCGCTGCAGGCGGTAAACTGAAAGGACAGAATTACTAATAACAGTAAATATTTAATCTTTTTTATCATTTCGAATCCTCCAATTAGAAGTTAATATTCACACCCATGGCAAAACGTCTTGAAATAGGCGTATTGGCTTCATCTTTTACCAAAGCGTTTGTTGCACTTGGCATTCTAACTTCCGGATCTTGTCCGGCGTATTTTGTCCAGGTAAACAAATCATAACCCGTCACAAAAATATTCAGGTTTGAGATTCCCAAATTTTGAATCAGCTCACGGGGCATATTGTAGCTCAACGACAATGATTTCAAACGGATATACGAAGCGTCTTCCACAAAGCGGTCAGAACCAAGGTAGTTGTACCCATAGTTATATAAGGCTCTTGGAATATCGGTTTGGTCACCTTCACTTCGCCATCTTCTCAAGGTGGCCGTACTTTGGTTGTCGCGTCCGTACATGGATTCACTGCTCATGCGGCCCTGATTGATCACTTTCTGTCCAGCACGGCCATGAAAGAAAGTGGTTACGGTAAAGGCTTTGTATTTGACCTGGAAACCACCACCGCCAGTAAATACCGGCATGCTGTTGCCCAGGTAAACAATGTCGTACTGGTTAATCACCCCGTCGTTATTCGTGTCTTCGTATTTGGCATCGCCAGGAAATACCTGAAGGTTACCATTTTGAGTGACAATTGGGTTTCCTTCCATGTCATTCATGATACCGCCATCGGCATCGCGGGCATAAGTTTCTTCCACATTCTGGTAAACACCCAGGTATTTGTAACCATAGAACGAACCGATCGGAACACCAGTTTCCAAACGTTGCGCATAGTTCCCGTTTTCAAACGTATAGGCTTCCTGTGTCAGGTTATCCGGTAAAGACACAATTTTGTTGACGTTGCGGTTGATGTTACCATTGACAGAAATCCGCCAATCCGAGCTTCGGAACACCTCGTAATCCACCCGGAACTCAACTCCGGTATTAGTAATCTCTCCTGAATTATACCACTTAATCGTGGTAAAACCAGTCGAAGCCGGAATCTTCACATCTTTCTGCAGCAAATCGTCGGTTCTCTTTTTATACCAGTCAAACGAAAAGGTAAACTTGTTATCCAACAAAATAATGTCGGAACCCAGGTTGAGTTCCCTTGACGTTTCCCACTTTAGGTTATCCAATTGGATTTTTATCGGAGCAATAGCCGTCATATCCATATAATTATCACCCAAGGCCTGGAATGAGCCGATGTAGGGAGAGGCGCCACTTGGCGACCGGCCCGAAGCACCATAGCTCGCTCGGAACTTAGCCTCATTCACCCATCCAAGGGCTTTAATAAATTCCTCTTCTTGCGCCTGCCATGCAAGCCCAACAGCAGGGAACATGCCCCAGCGTTCTGATTTTCCTAAGCTCGAGTTACCTTCAAAGTTTACGGTGGCATTCAGCATGTAGCGATCCAAAAACGTATAGTGCGCATTCATGATCCCAGACATTGAGCGGGTTTCAGACGATCCCGAGCCATATCCTGAAACAGCACCGCCCGTAGTAGGATCGGCCAGGCCTGCAGAAGCAGCACCCGATATCTGACTGTAGTAGTTCGATCCTTGGCTTTGGTTGGTCCGATAGAGAGCCATAGCAACCAGGTTGTGCTGCTCATTCCAATTCTTCCGGTACAACAACTTGTTTTCGGTTTGAAGGTTGAACCCATCGGAAACAGCATCGGCGCTTTGATTGGCATACACACTCACCCCGGTAACACCTGTAGCAACCTGCGGCAAAAATTTCTCATTCCGGTTCGAATTTAATTTCATGCTTGCCCAGCCGGTGTAGGTCAAATCCTTGGTCATATAGTAGTTCATACGGAAGGTAATCCGGGACTCCCGAATGGAAGATTTATTAAACCCCTCGTGCACCAACGCTACCGGGTTATAATTCCTTCTTCCGTTAAATGCTCCCTGAAATTCATCGATGTTTTGGCGCGAAAAATACTCGTCCATTCGCAGACCCGTTGCGTCATCAATCCAGAAAGGACTTTTGTTCGGCATTTTAGCCATTGCTTCGGAACGGGCATTTCGCCAACCACTTCCCCCCTCATAGTTTCCTTCTTTCTCCGTTTGTGTAAAACTGTAGTCCACATCCACCCGGAGCTTTTCAGAGAAGTTGTAGTTTACATTCAACAAAGAGGTCAGACGATCGAGCGAGGTACCAATGGTGGTTCCCTGGTCGTTCAAGTACCCAACCGAAAAACGGTAAGTGGCTTTGTCGCCCCCACCCATCATCGAAAAATTGTTGTCGGTAACAAATGCCGTACGGCGAACTTCGTCCAACCAATCGGTATTGACATTATATTCGTCAAAATACCGCCAGCTGGGGCTGTAATTAATTTCAGGTGTATCAAATAACAAACCAAGTTCGGTTTGCGAGTTGGCTAATCCTTTCGCATTGGCCGTGTTCCAAATCGCATCCTGCATCAAGGCCACGTATTCGTTACCATCCAGCATCGGTATTGGATCTGGTTCGAAACGGGTAGTGAACTTTGAAGAGTATGTAAACCGCGTTTTACCACGGGCTCCCTTTTTGGTGTTGATCATCAAAACGCCATTACCACCTTTGGTCCCCCAAATGGCTGTTGCTGCAGCATCTTTTAATACTTCGATGGATTCGATATCGGTCGGTGCGATGTTGATTAACTGACCAAAATCTTCGGCATTGGCGGTTGCAAAATTGAAATCATCATTAATGTCAGTTGAATAAGGAATCCCATCAATGACGATTAAAGGGTCGGCCGAGGCATTTAAGGTACTTGTACCACGAATACGAATGGAGCTTCGGGCACCCGGGTCACCACCTGAGATAATGTCTACGCCACCCAATTGTCCCTGAAGAGCCTCTTCGAGCGAAGTCACAGGCGAAACAGCCATAATCTCGTCCATTTCAACGCGCTGGGTCGCAGAAGTCTGCTGTTTCTCCGTAATTCCCGTCACCCGGTCAATATGACGTCCTTGTACAGTAACTTCCGCTACTGTCCGGTCTTCCGATTCCAATACCACGTCAATAGTAGCCTGGCCGGTGTAAGGGACTCGCTGGCTTTTTAGGCCAATAAATGAGAAGATAATGCTTAGATTTTCTTCATTAGCAGGAACCCGGAAATTATATTCGCCGGTACCCCCGGTAGCCACCCCGGTAAGGAAACGGTTTTGGCTGTTAGCCACCACCACATTTGCCCCGGGAATAGGTTGCTTTTCTCCGTCAACCATTTCAAAAACCCGTCCAGACAAAACCTTTGTATTCTGCGCCTGGAGAATTCCTGCAAACAGGAGTAAAAAGACAATGATTATATATTTTGTTTTATTCATAATGAATCGGTTTCATTTGTTTGATTAAAGTACCCCGTCAATGTAGTGTGCCCCACCATCATTATAGGAGAATGGGAAATAGTAGAAATCAGGAACGACATCTACCTTTGCCCCGGTTCCAAATCCGGCCTCCTTCAGCTGAACGCTCAATTTTTGACCATCATCGAAGATTGATAGCTGCGTATAAGCAGTGCCAGTGCCATCAAAAAAGGCTCGTCTGGTTTCATAATCACCATTCACACCGGAACCGATATAGGGATAGGTTGACATACCGTTATCCTCTGTTGGAACAAAATAGCATCTCAGGTAATTTGCCAACAGGCCCTGGTCAGTTATCGTACCGTCCGTGGCTACACCCGGAATTTCACCGGCAGCGACAGCTACATCAATCGCGTCATTGGTAGGAACAAACGCCACACAACGTACACCATTCAGGAAAGTGATGGAACCTCTGGCAGCATCGACCACACCGGCATCGCGCAACAATTGCGAAAACTTATAATAGGGATAAGTTGCATCTTGCGTAATGGCTAAACGATACTGCATGGATTGTGTCGAAATAATTGGCCTGAAGATCTCCGGGCTGTCATACGTATACGCTTTCCCATTTGACCAGTCCGCTCCACTATTGGTTGTTTCTGTAATATCGTAGAAATTCACGGTCGAAGTCGGAAGCTCAAAGTAATTGTTGAACAAAACACTGGTTGTAATTTGTCCATCTTTTACAAACCAATAGGTGTATGGAATATTGGTACGAAGAACCTGGATTCCGGAAGAGCTAATGCCAATGCCTCCAGTAACCGTATGTAAATTTACCGTTTGAATCATGGTCGAACTGTTCATTGGACCATAATCACCCCCATCCGAAGACCACAGTTCGTCTCCTTCCAAACCAATACCCCCTTCTTCCATTTGGGTATTGCTCGGGATAAGCAGCGTGAAGTTGGACTCAGCACTAGACAAACTGACCAACAAATCTGTCGGATCAAGCATATACAGGTACCAGGATAGATCCTTCTGTTTGAATGCAGGGCCGGTGACCGAGTAAAACATTCCCGGCGGAGTCAGGTCTTCCAAACCATAGAATACACCATTTTGGCATACCACACGATTTTCAGCGGGAACGGCATCGACGTCGAAATTAATCACAGCATCGAAGTCATTCACCACCCGCCCACTTGAGATTTCTTCCGGAAATACAATGGCATCAGAATAGTAACTGTTTCGGATCAGGTAGCGAATAGCCACATTGTTCACTTCACTTAAATCACTATATCCTCCCGGAGTCCAATACTCCTCCATAAAATTTTGGAACGCCGAATTGGAAGGGGCAAATGTGCTGTAAGCCAAGGATGAATTTGTACCAATTGCCCGGTAGTTTGAAAGCGGCCATTCTAAAGCAATGTCGGCCAACGGGGCTTCATGCCGGTGGCGATACAAGTCACTGCCATTACCAAAGTTCACGGTCAGCTCTTCGTCCAATTCATAGTAGGAATAAAAATCATACAAGTCCAGGTAAGTAGAATAGTCCGGACGGCTTTCCAGCTCGGCATGAATGGTATTCAGAGGATTAACCACCTGATCAACCAGGTACAGATAACCGTTGTTGGCGATGATCTCGTACTCATCAACCGACGCGTTGGAGACATTAAAGCCATTATCGCCGGTCCAGTTCGAACCAGAGTAAAAATACTCGTAGTTATACTTGGCATCGATATTCTTCGTACTGAACATCCGATGCGAGAACACGGGCAACAAGGCCTCATTGTGATAGATCAGGATGTCATTCCCCGAAGTATCTTTTCCCGCCGTAGGTGCTTCCAAACTACGGGTCCGGTGCTTGTAATACAATCCGGCAGCAAACTCTTTTTCATCCTCGGTCGCGCCATCTCCCTGCTCCGGCCTGAAATTCACGAGCTTATTCTTGTCGTAAGAATAATACATAATGTGAAACCCAATCAGTTTCTGGAGTTCTTCAGCAGAATAATCTTCGATTGAAGATTTGCCGTTTTCAGAAAGATAACCGGAGAATACCTCGTCATCGGGAGCCATCACCGTAACCAAGCTCTTCCCTTTCATGATTGGCTCGAAACCAGCCAGCTCAGCACCCTTTAAAAAGATAGAATAATTTCCTCTTTCTTCAAGTGCTTCCCAAGCGTTTCCTTTTAGCCAGTCCGGGGCAGCATAATGCTCTTCCATTTGGTCTTTGCACGAGATCAGCGCAAAAACGAAAATGAAAACCCAAGCGAATGTTTTTATGAATTTCATTTTATTCATACGTAATGCTGTTTTAAGATTAATTTTTAAACTCAACTTCCGGCCGGCAGATTCCGCTGGCAGAAATTTGATTCAAACGACTGTAAAAAAATGGTATTGAATACGATTGAAAAAAGCCGGTAAGCTTATTTTTCGAGTAACCCGCTAGGGATAGTGGGGTTTCAGAGAAAGAACACAAAAATTCCTTGGGCACAAGGATGTGCGTCAATTTGTTTTTCATAGTTAAGTTTGTTTTATGTAGTTCGTTCAGTTATTTCCTTCAACTTTTGTGAAGGCTTTGCGAGTCAAAATCATAACTCAGGGGAACCTGCATGTAAAAAATCAGGCTATTTCTTTTGACAAAAATTCTTAATCATGTTTCATCATAGGCAATTCATTTTAATATCTCGATTTCTTCGCCAACAAATGTATAGGTAGCAATATTAAGCGGTCTGTAATTTTGTACACATTACCTATGACAAACTGTTTTTTTTAGCTTAAATGCGTGTAAAACTTCCCTTTCGCCTCCACCCAAATTAACGAGAACAAACTCATAACCGCTCCGGCAAAGGGCAATCCCAGATTGAATTCTCTCCGCGGGACTAGCTGCTTTCATTGGTTCGGTACTTGATAAATCTCCGTCTCAATGATGCTCAATCGTCCTTTCTGACCGGCATCATTTCGGTTAACTCCGTCATCCAGTTTTGTCCCGTCAACTTCTTTACTTTTGCTATCCTGATCCGAAGCACCGCCTGTCAGTTGTATTTTTACTATTCGACCTTTGGTCGGAGGGAATTTCAAGGTGACGTAGCCAAGACCTAAAGGCGTGCTCCCTTCAAGCACCTGCTTCCCGTCCACTTCAATCCTAATCGGATAGCTTTTCG